>NZ_AP043951.1:3272500-3275000 GCF_055379185.1 Virgibacillus kimchii
GGGCTAAACGTATCACCGAAGCTGCGGATTGTTCTTACGAACAATGGTAGGAGAGCGTTCCAATGGCAGAGAAGTCAGACCGTGAGGACTGGTGGAGCGATTGGAAGTGAGAATGCCGGTATGAGTAGCGAGAAAAGAGTGAGAATCTCTTTCACCGAAAGCCTAAGGTTTCCTGAGGAAGGCTCGTCCTCTCAGGGTTAGTCGGGACCTAAGCCGAGGCCTAAGGGCGTAGGCGATGGACAACAGGTTGATATTCCTGTACCACCTCATGAGCGTTTGAACGACGGGGTGACGCAGAAGGATAGGGAAAGCGCACGGATGGAAGCGTGCGCCCAAGCAGCAAGAGAGTCAGGCAGGCAAATCCGTCTGGCAATCTCAAGCTGTGATGGGGAGTGAAATATAGTAGCGAAGTTCCCGATTTCACACTGCCAAGAAAAACCTCTAGTGAGTTCATAGGTGCCCGTACCGCAAACCGACACAGGTAGGCGAGGAGAGAATCCTAAGGTGAGCGGGAGAACTCTCGTTAAGGAACTCGGCAAAATGACCCCGTAACTTAGGGAGAAGGGGTGCTTCTTGCATGAGAAGCCGCAGTGAATAGGCCCAAGCGACTGTTTAGCAAAAACACAGGTCTCTGCGAAGCCGCAAGGCGAAGTATAGGGGCTGACACCTGCCCGGTGCTGGAAGGTTAAGGGGAAGTGTTAGGGTTTTACCCGAAGCACAGAACTGAAGCCCCAGTAAACGGCGGCCGTAACTATAACGGTCCTAAGGTAGCGAAATTCCTTGTCGGGTAAGTTCCGACCCGCACGAAAGGTGCAACGACTTGGGCACTGTCTCAACGAGAGACCCGGTGAAATTATACTATGCGTGAAGATGCGCATTACCCGCGACAGGACG
The DNA here is from genome assembly GCF_055379185.1 of Virgibacillus kimchii. NCBI lineage: Bacteria > Bacillati > Bacillota > Bacilli > Caryophanales > Bacillaceae > Virgibacillus > Virgibacillus kimchii. Next base: position 3,273,395 of record NZ_AP043951.1, read on the forward strand.
GAAAGACCCCGTGGAGCTTTACTGTAGCCTGATATTGAATGTCTGTACAGCTTGTACAGGATAGGTGGGAGCCTTGGAAGCGTGAGCGCCAGCTTACGTGGAGGCACCCGTGGGATACCACCCTGGCTGTATGGACCTTCTAACCCAGGGCCGTGATCCGGTCCGGAGACAGTGTCAGGCAGGCAGTTTGACTGGGGCGGTCGCCTCCCAAAAGGTAACGGAGGCGCCCAAAGGTTCCCTCAGAATGGTTGGAAATCATTCGCAGAGTGTAAAGGCAGAAGGGAGCTTGACTGCGAGACCTACAAGTCGAGCAGGGACGAAAGTCGGGCTTAGTGATCCGGTGGTTCCGCATGGAAGGGCCATCGCTCAACGGATAAAAGCTACCCCGGGGATAACAGGCTTATCTCCCCCAAGAGTTCACATCGACGGGGAGGTTTGGCACCTCGATGTCGGCTCATCGCATCCTGGGGCTGTAGTCGGTCCCAAGGGTTGGGCTGTTCGCCCATTAAAGCGGTACGCGAGCTGGGTTCAGAACGTCGTGAGACAGTTCGGTCCCTATCCGTCGTGGGCGTTGGAAGTTTGAGAGGAGCTGTCCTTAGTACGAGAGGACCGGGATGGACACACCGCTGGTGTACCAGTTGTTCCGCCAGGAGCATAGCTGGGTAGCTACGTGTGGAAAGGATAAGTGCTGAAAGCATCTAAGCATGAAGCCACCCTCAAGATGATACTTCCCATCATTTTAAATGAGTAAGATCCCTCAGAGACGATGAGGTTGATAGGTCCGAGGTGGAAGCGTGGTGACACGTGGAGCTGACGGATACTAATAGATCGAGGACTTAACTAAACTAATATATGTCGTTGGCTTCTCTTATTTAGTTTTTAGGGTATAAAGTTAAAAAAACCCTTGCATTTTTTGTGGAAAATGCATATAATATGTCTTGTCTCCCATTTAGGGACAACATGTATGTCTGGTAGCAATAGCGGAGAGGTCACACCTGTTCCCATGCCGAACACAGAAGTTAAGCTCTCCAGCGCCGATGGTAGTTGGGGCTTTGCCCCTGCAAGAGTAGGACGCCGCCAGGCGAATAAATATCATCGATCTTACCTGATTGGTTTAAGATCGTGTGGGAGGATTAGCTCAGCTGGGAGAGCACTTGCCTTACAAGCAAGGGGTCGCAGGTTCGAGCCCTGCATCCTCCACCATCTGCCGGCCTAGCTCAATTGGTAGAGCAACTGACTTGTAATCAGTAGGTTGGGGGTTCAAGTCCTCTGGCCGGCACCATTATATATAAGAGATTATTCTAAATGAAATAATATTATTTAGTTTTAATTTAAGTAGCAGAGCAACATTATCCCCAAATAGTTCTGCAGCTACAAAGTTTAACCAGGACGTATACTATTTTTGGAATAAGAAAATATATATATAACGAGCCATTAGCTCAGTCGGTAGAGCATCTGACTTTTAATCAGAGGGTCGGAGGTTCGAATCCTCCATGGCTCACCATTTTTTGTAACATGCGGGTGTGGCGGAATTGGCAGACGCGCTAGACTTAGGATCTAGTGTCTTCGGACGTGGGGGTTCAACTCCCTCCACCCGCATTTAACC
>NZ_AP043951.1:3280000-3737500 GCF_055379185.1 Virgibacillus kimchii
GAGAGGAGCTGTCCTTAGTACGAGAGGACCGGGATGGACACACCGCTGGTGTACCAGTTGTTCCGCCAGGAGCATAGCTGGGTAGCTACGTGTGGAAAGGATAAGTGCTGAAAGCATCTAAGCATGAAGCCACCCTCAAGATGATACTTCCCATCATTTTAAATGAGTAAGATCCCTCAGAGACGATGAGGTTGATAGGTCCGAGGTGGAAGCGTGGTGACACGTGGAGCTGACGGATACTAATAGATCGAGGACTTAACTAAACTAATATATGTCGTTGGCTTCTCTTATTTAGTTTTTAGGGTATAAAGTTAAAAAAACCCTTGCATTTTTTGTGGAAAATGCATATAATATGTCTTGTCTCCCATTTAGGGACAACATAAAGGAAGTTTGGTTAAAACCGTTCACGTCCTGGGTCTGCGCGTAAATGCTCGACCCACCGAAAACCTTTGTGAACAACACCGAACGACCTACATCCTGTAGGCCTGGTAGCAATAGCGGAGAGGTCACACCTGTTCCCATGCCGAACACAGAAGTTAAGCTCTCCAGCGCCGATGGTAGTTGGGGCTTTGCCCCTGCAAGAGTAGGACGCCGCCAGGCAAACAAAAGACCAGATTACGAGTTATATCGTAATCTGGTCTTTTTTCATATATAAACAGCAAAACGGTTTGCTTTAATGTTACTACTACTGATCAAACTCCAAAATATGCTGGACTCTTTCGGGGTAACCTGTGATTATTCCATCAATGTTATACGTTAATACTTCGTGTATGTTGCGTTCGATGTTCACGGTCCAGACCCAGACTTCCCGGTTTAATTGGTGGGCATTTTCAATAAATCGCTCCGTCAGCATATTTTCCCTGATCGTATAAAAGTCTACATCAAGATTTGCTAAATTTCCCATGGATAAAAATAAAATTTGACCAATCTTGATTTCTTCATTCTTATTACGTATTTCCTGCAGTAAATCATAGTTAAAAGATTGGACATATACTTGATCGGCGGCATTGTGTTGCTCAATCAAGCGGACTATTTCTCCCGTGAAAGTCTCCTTCCTTTCATAGGATTTTAAATCAAGAATTAAAAGAGTATCTTTGTCTGCAACTTCATCCAGTACTTGATCCAAGGTAGGGATACGCTCTCCGGCAAATGATTCATCATAGAGCCGTCCAATATCCACCGCTGCGACTTCTTCATAAGTCATATCTCCAACCCTTTGGTCAACTCCTGCTGTACGCTCCAGGTTATCATCATGGTTAAGTACAATTACATCGTCTTTGGTCATCATGATATCCACTTCGATAGCGTCTACTCCCTTGTTAAGAGCCGATTGGATACTGCTCATTGAGTTTTCCGGTGCATTCGTGGTATCCCCCCGGTGACTGGCAACTGCTACATCCCATTTCAAATAAACAATAGCATCACTTACATAGTAATTGATGAAAAATATTCCCGTTACAACAATAGCGCCAAAGGAGATAACTGCCTTTTTATGTTTCTTGAAAAAACGCATTGTTTTCAGTTCAATAGCACTTAAACGCCGGTTTGGTCGAATAGGTAACCGATCTATTACCGGCTTTCCCTGAACAGACTGAAATCGATAGAACAGATGGGTAAGAATAATAATATTAATCGGGATTAAAAATAAGGAACCAATCATCGCCGTATAACTGGTAAGGGTAAGCAAATATTCGCTGATAAAGTGGCCTATCGTTTGAGAATCAATAATAACCACGATATAGGAAATGATTCGCATAAATAAAAATCCCGCACTAAAGATAATAAAGTTTGCCAAAAAAACATAAAACACTAACTTAAATTGGTTTTTCCTTGTAATCTTCCAGCTTTCTTTCATTGCTTTCCATATGGAAGTATCTTCTATAAAAATAAAATGAAGGGTAAACATCCACCGCAGCACTATATATCCAACCAAGAGCATGATTCCACCATAAATGGCTATGAATAACGGAGATTCATAAAGAATGCTTGTAAGAAAAATAGTTAAATTGATATCCAACATTGGTGGTAGTGTTGATGAATCAATAAATGGAAAGATAAGCACAAGTAAAAACATCAGCTGAAATATACCGAATCCAACTAATCTAGGCAGTTTTTTTAAGGTGGACGCCAATGCTTGTGTGACAAGAACGGGTTTTTTAAAATATTTCTTTTGACTTATTGTTATTAATACGCCAAATTCGACAAATAAAATGGCCACAGCCAAAAAAGTGACAATAAAAACACTGAGCATAATAGGGAAACTCATGCCCAAACGATAAACCTCTGCATTTAGAAGAGATCCGACACCCATTATACTTAAAAGGCGATTAAAAATATACGTAAGAAACGGCACGAATAGAAAGCTTGCCAGCATCGTATGAATAACTTCAAAGGATAAATATTTCTTATATGAAGATGTAAAATCGTGTAAGCTATCTTTAAAAATCGAATACAAGTTCATCAGCCTTTTCTTTGGTGATTTATTTGTTTTATTTTATCAGATATATGGTAACTATCCTATTTAGACGGAAAAAAAAACGCCGTACGGGTAACTATTTTCACTAAAAGCAATTTTGCGGTAAAATAAATGAAGCAATTCTTTTCTGAGGGGGTGGGTTCAGTAGAAATTATTGAACAGGTATTTACTGAGGATTTTAACACAATGATCATCCGGATATTAATCGCCCTTGTGTTATCCGGACTTATTGGTTTTGAACGGGAAGTAAAGAGACATTTTGCTGGTTTTCGCACGCATATTCTTGTTGGGGTCGGTGCTTGTCTGATGATGCTCTTATCGCTGTTTGGTTTTGAAGCATTCATAGTAACGTATGATAATGTGAGATTTGATCCTGCCCGTATCCCATCATATGTAATCAGCGGAATTGGGTTTTTGGGAGCCGGAACGATTATCGTGTACGGTGGGACCATTCGGGGACTGACGACGGCTGCTTCTATTTGGGCGGTGGCGGGCATAGGTCTTGTGGTCGGTGCTGGAATGTATGCTGCAGCGGTATTTACTACCATGGTTATTTTAATCAGTCTTATCTTTCTTAATAACTTCGAAAATCTATTTATTCATAAAAAGAGAAAAAGTACGGAAGTAGTGGACATTGAAATTATAGGACTTTCTAATTTGAAAGTTGAAGTTATTGCAAAGAGCTTTGAAAAGAGAGACATCATCATTAACAACATTAAAATAACGAAAGCGGAAGACGATCAAAAACAGATATTCGTGAAGGTGGAGGAGATTTCCGAAGCGGAACGCATTGCTGTTTTTGAGGAGATTTCGGATATGAATGCCGTGAAGACAATCTCGGATGTAAAATAAGGAGCATTGTATTTGCCGATTGCAATGGTTTGTGAAGCAAGTTTGAGAAAAAATTGAAATACTGGGTTAGAGATAATGTCTCTGATCCGGTTTTCACTTTGTCAGCAAAAATGATTCTGCATCAAAATCGGATATAGCTCCTGGAGTAAAAAAAGGAAAGGGTGAAGTATATTGCAACAGTTATTTGCAAGCACCATACAGCAGATGGATGCAAATGACGCTGTTCATTCTGTTCGGGCAGTAACCGGCGGAGATATTAACGAAGCCTATTATGTTCGCTCACTAAACAGGGAATTCTTTGTAAAACTGAATCGGTCAGTTGATAAGGCCTTTTTTGAATTCGAAAAAAAGGGTCTGGAGAGGATCAATCAGACAGATACTATACATGTGCCAGACGTATATGGAATTTATACGGATGAAGAGAAGAACATACCTATGCTGTGGATGGAATGGATAACAGGAGAAAAAAGCACGCTTACTGATGATTGGTTAGGAGAAAGATTGGCGGATATGCACCTAAAAGAAGGAAAAGCTTTTGGTTTAGATGAGAAAAGCTTCATTGGAAAGTTGGAACAGGATAATCAAATGATGGATAACTGGGCTTACTATTACCGTGACTATCGTTTGGCCGGGCAGTTGGAGATCGGTATGAACCATAAGACAATCACTGGCAGAAGAAAAGAAATGCTTATGGCATTAATGGAAAATATTGATCGGTGGATTCCGAAAAACCCACTCCCCAGTTTATTGCACGGAGACCTGTGGGGAGGAAATTGGATGGTTGGAAAAAAGGGAAATCCTTATTTAATTGACCCTTCTGTCTTATATGGAGATCATGAATTTGAAATTGCCTTTACGGAGCTTTTCGGAGGGTTTTCTCATCGCTTTTATGATGCATATACATCTGTTTACCCATTGTCTGATACATATGAGGATAAAAAACCGCTATATCAGCTTTATTATCTGCTTATCCATTTAAATATGTTTGGTGAATCCTACGGGCCATCGGTGGACCGGATTCTGCAAAGATATGCTGGTTAGCCTGAAGATGAACTCTTCAGGCTGCATCTTTATTCTTCTCATGAATTTTATCCTGAGGTGCACTAAAGTAATACACTCGCGGAAGCCCATAATAAATCCAAAATTCCTGGATCAGGGGTCCTCCAACAAAGAAAAGCATTTGCCAATCGATATGCTTCATTTAAAACCTCCTCTTGCTATTTATATGCAAGAGAGAGATGTCCCAGTACAGGTGGGATGTTAAAACCCTTCAGCTGTGTCCCCGCGTACCGGTTCTATGTCATCTTCAAAGCGTATTCGGAGTGAAGACGCATTTTTCCAGTCAGCGCTGTCGGAAACATGAAAATGATGATGAAGCAGATAGGAAAATGTATTATAAAGCAACATAAGGGTAATAGATCAGGTTTCCTCATAACTAAAGAAAACTTTTTCTTCACCAAAAATCCATCCCCAAAAAATGTTTTGCTTTTCCTCTTTTTGACGAAAATAAACTATAGGGTTGTAGTTGCATCTGATGAAATATCGCGTATAATAATAATTAAGTCAAAGATAGTCAAAGTCAAAAGGAGGTGGGCATGATGAGCAATATTTCCGATGTTATAGAACAATATTTAAAACAAATTTTAAAAGCACAAGGGAAAAATGTGATTGAAATTAAGCGAAGTGAAATAGCTGACCAATTTCAATGTGTCCCCTCCCAAATAAATTATGTGATTAACACAAGGTTTACTGTGGAAAAAGGGTATATAGTGGAGAGTAAACGCGGCGGCGGAGGGTATATACGTATTATTAAGGTGATTCATCAGGATAAATCCGAGCTTATAGATGAAATTATAGCGATGGTTCAGCCAAAAGTAACACAGCAGGTAGCAGTGGATGTGCTGAGCCGGATGGTGGAAGAAGAACTGATTACCGAACGCGAAATGAAGATTATGGCAAGTGTCATGGATCGAAATGTGCTCGCTTTTCAATTGCCGCTCAGAGATGAAATTCGTTCGCGCTTATTGACAACCATGCTGTCGGAATTAAAGTATTTGCATAGATAAGGAGGGAATGGAATTGGAATGTCAGGAATGCCAGAAACGACCTGCCACACTTCATTTTACCCAGGTAGTTAACGGGAATAAAACTGAAGTGCATGTTTGTGAGGTATGTGCAAGGGAAAAAGGCTACAAGACACATCCGGAGGAAGGCTATTCCCTGCATGATCTGATCTCCGGACTGATTAATTTTGAATCCCAGGCAATGGGCAATCCACAGGGAGGACCATTTCAGCAGGTGAAAGAGCTTCAGTGCCCGAAATGCGAAATGACCTTCTCTGAATTTAAGCGCATCGGAAAATTCGGATGTGCTGTTTGTTACGATACCTTTTCCGAGCGATTGGACCCTATATTCCGCAGGGTGCACTCCGGTAATACAAAGCATCATGGAAAAATTCCCAAACGACAGGGAGGAGATTTGCATAAACGGAGACAAATTGAAAGCTATAAATTGGAATTAAAAGACTTAATAAACAATGAAGAATTTGAAAAAGCAGCTGAAATCCGCGATAAAATTAAAGCATTGGAAAATGAACAGGGGAAAGAAGGTGATCATTCATGACGCTGCAGAATTTTATGAATGAAGCAATCAGTCCCTGGATGAAGGAAGAAGGTCCGGATAGTGATATTGTATTGAGCAGCAGGATTCGTCTTGCCAGAAATTTTGCCAATGAACCCTATCCCCTGCTTGCCGATCCGGATAAGCTTGAGGAGATCCGTGACTATTTTAAAACGAATTATGAGAATCAATCATTTCAAAATTACGAGGATCTTGCTTTTATTGCCATCAAAGATTTATCCTCCATTGAACAAAAAGTATTAGTTGAAAAACACTTGATCAGCCCGCATCTTGTCAAAAACGCCGAAACCTCGGCTGTACTTATATCAGAAAATGAACAGGTATCCGTGATGATCAATGAAGAGGACCATATACGAATACAGCTTTATTTCCCCGGTTTTCAATTGACGGAAGCGCTGGAAAGGGTATTTGAATTTGATGACTGGCTGGAAGAGAAAATTAATTATGCATTTGATGAATCAAGGGGTTACTTAACAAGCTGTCCGACCAATGTAGGCACGGGCATGCGTGCCTCAGTCATGATGCATCTGCCGGCACTTACAATGACAAAACAAATCAATCGGATGATTCCGGCAATCAACCAGCTGGGTCTGGTTGTGAGAGGGATTTATGGAGAAGGCAGTGAAGCACAGGGGAATATTTTTCAAATTTCCAACCAGATTACCCTGGGGAAATCGGAACAGGATATAGTGGAAGATCTGGAAAGTGTAGTCCGGCAATTAATTACCCATGAAAGAAATGCAAGAAGCCGGATTCAGGAGCAGTCCGGAATGAAATTGGAAGATCGCATCTATCGTTCATATGGAGTGTTGGAAAACGCCAGAATTATCGAATCCAAAGAAGCAGCACAATGTCTATCCAATGTCCGTCTCGGCATTGATTTGGGATTGATTGAACAGGTTTCACGCAATATATTAAATGAACTGATGATATTGACGCAGCCGGGATTCCTGCAGCATTATCAAAAACAATCATTGACGGCGAATCAGCGGGATGTGCTGCGGGCAACACTTATACGTGAAAGATTACAATTGGAGAAATGATAGGAGGAAATGGTTATATGATGTTTGGACGTTTTACCGAACGGGCACAAAAAGTATTGGCACTATCCCAGGAAGAGGCAGTCCGGCTCTGTCATAATAATATTGGAACAGAGCATATTTTGCTGGGACTGGTAAGAGAAGGTGAAGGCATTGCGGCCAAAGCCCTTCAGTCCCTAGGTCTGGAAGTAGCAAAAATCCAGGAGGAAGTGGAAAATTTAATCGGAACAGGGAAACAGCCGATGCAATCGATCCACTATACACCACGTGCCAAAAAAGTAGTGGAATTATCCCAGGATGAAGCAAGAAAGCTGGGCCATTCCTATGTGGGAACTGAGCATATTCTTCTCGGTCTTATCCGGGAAGGGGAAGGTGTGGCTGCCCGTGTTTTAAATAATCTCGGTGTCAGCTTAAATAAAGCAAGACAGCAGGTGCTTCAGCTTCTTGGCAGCAATGAATCTCAGGCAGGAAGACAGGGGCGCAATCAACAGACAAGTGCCAATACACCAACTTTGGATTCCCTTGCCAGGGATTTAACGGAAAGCGCCAAAGAAGGGAATATTGACCCTGTTATTGGACGCAGCAAGGAAATTGAACGGGTCATTCAAGTGCTGAGCCGCCGGACGAAAAATAACCCCGTCTTAATCGGGGAACCGGGTGTGGGAAAAACAGCCGTTGCAGAAGGGCTCGCACAGCAGATTATTAATAATGAAATACCGGAAACGCTCCGTGATAAACGTGTTATGACCCTCGATATGGGAACCGTTGTTGCGGGTACAAAATACCGTGGTGAATTTGAAGATAGACTGAAAAAGGTGATGGAAGAGATTCGTCAGGCCAACAACATTATTTTGTTCATCGATGAATTGCACACGTTGATCGGGGCAGGTGGAGCAGAAGGTGCGATTGATGCATCGAATATTTTGAAGCCGTCACTGGCCCGTGGAGAGCTGCAATGTATTGGAGCAACGACACTTGATGAATACCGGAAATATATTGAAAAAGATGCCGCACTCGAGCGCAGGTTTCAGCCAATTCAAGTAGACGAACCGACACTGGAGGAAACGGTGCAAATCCTGAATGGACTCCGTGACCGTTATGAAGCGCATCACCGTGTGACGATTACGGATGAAGCAATCGAAGCAGCCGCACAGTTATCCGACCGTTATATTACCGACAGATTTCTGCCGGATAAAGCGATTGACTTAATTGATGAGGCTGGCTCCAAAGTACGACTGAGCTCCTATACGGTGCCGCCGAATTTAAAGGAATTGGAACAAAAACTGGAAGAAGTCCGTAAAGAAAAAGATGCAGCCGTACAAAGCCAGGAGTTTGAAAAAGCAGCTTCTTTGCGTGACTCCGAACAGCGCCTCCGTGAGGAATTGGATAAAACAAAAAATGAGTGGAAGGAAAAGCAGGGACAGACAGACTCTGAAGTAACAATGGAAGACATTGCAAGTGTCGTGTCCATCTGGACCGGGGTGCCTGTTTCCAAATTAACGAAGGATGAAAGTGATCGCCTCCTGAATATGGAAGGAATCCTCCATGACCGCGTCATTGGGCAGTCGGAAGCAGTTAATGCCGTGGCAAAGGCGATCCGCAGGGCAAGGGCAGGATTGAAGGATCCAAAGCGTCCGATCGGTTCGTTTATTTTCCTGGGACCTACGGGCGTAGGGAAAACAGAACTTGCCCGGGCGCTGGCAGAAGCAATGTTTGAAGATGAGGACGCGATGATCCGGATTGATATGTCCGAGTATATGGAAAAACATGCAACTTCCCGTCTGGTAGGTTCCCCGCCGGGATATGTCGGCTATGAAGAAGGCGGACAGCTGACGGAGAAAGTTCGGACTAAACCGTATTCTGTCGTATTGCTTGATGAAGTGGAAAAAGCACATCCGGAGGTATTCAACATTCTGCTTCAAGTATTGGAAGATGGCCGTCTCACGGACTCTAAAGGCCGTGTTGTTGATTTCCGCAACACCGTGCTCATTATGACTTCCAATGTGGGTGCGAGTGAACTGAAGCGAAATAAATATGTCGGGTTCAATGTGGGAGATGAAGGTCAGGAGCACGAAGATATGAAGAATAAAGTCCTGGCTGAATTGAAGAAAGCTTTTCGTCCCGAGTTTCTGAACCGCATAGATGAAACAATTGTCTTCCACTCACTGGAAAAAGAGCATATGAAAGATATCGTAACATTGATGATTAATCAGCTGAAGCGCAGATTAAAAGAACAGGAGGTTGAATTTACACTTACGGATAAAGCGGTGGAAAAAATTGCTAATGAAGGATTTGAGCCTGAATATGGTGCCCGCCCACTGCGTAGGTCCATTCAGAAAAACATTGAGGATTTGTTATCCGAAGAATTGCTAAAGGAAAACATCTCCAAGGGAGAAAAAGTGAAAATTGGTTTGAATAATAAAGGAGAATTTATTATTTTGCCTAACAGCGTGGCAAAATCCTGAGTCTCCTGTTAGAAATCCGGTTATCGCCAACCTTTTCATGGTGAAGTTTAGAAAAACTCGCATTTACCGTTTTTGAGTGAATGCGTTGGTTTTTCTTGTACTTAAGACTTAAAAATTTTAACTTTCTTGAATCAACTTCTCAGTAAAAAATTTAAACCTTCTTAACGTGTGAAAAAGCTGGAAGCAACCTGCCTTCCAGCTTTTTCATCATGCTAATGGAATTGCATAAATACATATATAGCCCAAAAATAAGGGGGGAGTATGATGAAAGTAGATTCGATATCATTAATGGAAGCATATATAATTGAATCAGTCAGAAAAAGTGGTATTACAAACGAAGAACTGGTGGAGTCAGTTTCAAAAAAAGACATTGCGTCCTGGAGGCAGGCGCACCTGAAATTTGATTTTCATATACTGATTGATCTTTATGAGAAAGATGCCCGTGCCTTTCATTCTATAATACATGATGGCTATCAGATCAAATTTATTACGATCAATGGATTAAAGAACCTGTTAAAATTGAAATTTGACATTACCGAAGAGGTGTATGAGCTGACTGAGCAAGGCATTGCCAACTTATATGTGGATGATAATACATTATACCGCATCCGACAAATGCTTTCTCCCAATTGGAAAGTACAAGAAAAAGAAGTAGACGGAAAACATAGAGTCAGTATCATATTGAACAGATGAATCTGCTTCACCACCGTCCGGCAGGGTTTACTTTTCTTTTATTTTACCTAATTGTGGCACTACTATGGAATTTTTAACTAAATTGAAAGGAACATGTAACGTTATAGCTCTATGATTTGTTTATAATAGAAATAGAAGGGATCGAGGAATTTGGCTAAACGGAAAACGAAATTTGTTTGTCAGCATTGTGGTTATGAATCGGCAAAATGGATGGGTAAATGTCCCGGCTGCAGCAGCTGGAATTCATTTGTGGAAGAAATGGAGGCATCCGGCGGACGGAATAAACATACATTTAATGTGGGCACTACAGTGGTGCATAAGCCGGAAAAAATCTCTGCGATTGAAACACAGGAAGAGCCGCGGGTTACCACGAAAATGAAAGAGTTTAACAGGGTACTGGGCGGCGGTGTCGTTCCCGGTTCACTTGTTTTAATCGGCGGAGACCCGGGTATCGGAAAGTCTACCTTGCTGTTACAGATCTCTGCTCAACTGGCTGATAAACAATTACCGGTTTTGTATGTATCGGGAGAGGAGTCCATCCGTCAGACAAAACTGAGGGCAGATCGGCTGGATATAAAATCAGACACATTATATGTATTGGCGGAAACCAATTTATTTGATATTGCCAAGCAGGTGGAAGAAATTAAACCTTCCTTTGTCGTAATTGATTCCATACAGACCATGTACAAAGAAGAAATTACCAGTGCGCCCGGCAGTGTTTCCCAGGTTCGTGAATGTACGTCAGAATTGATGAAAATCGCAAAAACGAATGGTATACCCATTTTTATCGTTGGTCATGTGACAAAAGAAGGTTCGATTGCAGGTCCGAGACTTCTCGAACATATGGTGGATGCTGTTTTATATTTTGAAGGGGAACGGCATCATACATACCGTATACTGAGAGGGGTTAAAAATCGGTTCGGCAGCACGAATGAGATGGGAATTTTTGAAATGAAGGAAGAAGGTTTGCGGGAAGTAATGAATCCTTCTGAAATTTTCCTGGAGGAACGATCAGAGGGAGCTTCCGGTTCTACTGTTGTCGCATCCATGGAAGGTACGAGACCGGTACTTGTGGAAATCCAGGCATTAATATCCCCATCTGCTTTTGGAAACCCCCGGAGAATGGCAACGGGAACAGATCAGAACCGGGTGCCATTATTAATGGCAGTGCTGGAAAAGCGGGTTGGCTTAATGCTGCAAAACCAGGATGCGTATATTAAAGTAGCCGGCGGCGTAAAGCTTGATGAACCTGCCATTGATCTGGCAATTGCCTGCAGTATTGCTTCCAGTTTCCGGGATCAGCCGACAAGGCCGGACGATATCTTTATTGGAGAAGTAGGGTTAACCGGTGAAATCAGACGGGTGTCGCGGATTGAACAACGTGTACAGGAAGCAGCAAAACTTGGGTTTAAAAGGGTGATATGCCCTGCAAACAATCTTGATGGCTGGACGGTGCCGGAGCAGATAGAAGTGATCGGTGTAAATACCGTACAGGAGGCACTTCACGTTGGGGTTTCCCGTTAAAAAAACACACCGATTTCTGTCGAATCCTGGAAAAAATTGAAGTTTATTATGTTGCCTTTTATTTTGGGGTATGTTAATATGATAAGTTTATTAAAATTGAATGTTCTACGGTATTATGCTATTATTTAATTGGTATAATAGGTGATTCTTACTTTTTTTGGATTATTTTTTTATTATAGGGCAATAATATTAGTAAACTTGGCTGACTGCCATGTTATTCGGGAAAGTCTTCATAACGAAGGGATTTGTTGATCTTTTAAAGAGGAGGTGACATATGTGCTGAGGAAGATTGTACATTTATTCTTTATTATTTTGGGTGGTACGATAGGTTACCTGTATATACCGGCGATCGTAAACCTATTGGATTTCACGGAAGTCGGGTGGCTGGCATCACCATGGTTGGGAACTATTTTGGGGGCAATTATTTTTTTTCTTATTTCTTACGTGGTGGCAGGCTATATTGTTCATTTTCTTAAATGGGTGGAAGAAGCGCTTATTAAAGTGCCGGCAGTTGACTTGTTTTTCGGGAGTATCGGGTTACTCCTGGGGCTGGTGATTGCTTACTTTATTAATATGCCGCTGCAGGATATTAATATTGAAATCATATCACAGGTTATACCGTTATTCATTATGATTATACTTGGTTATTTAGGATTTCAGGTTGGTTTTAGACGCAGGGATGAGTTTGTTAATTTAATGAATAAAAATAGAAAAGAACGGGAGAAAAGAAAAGGTGCAGATATCGAGGAAGGGAAAGATCTGAAAAAACCAAAACCAAAAATACTTGATACAAGTGTAATTATTGATGGTCGTATTGCTGATATTTGCCAGACGAACTTTTTGGAGGGGACGATTGTCATTCCACAATTTGTCCTTGGGGAATTGCAGCATATCGCGGATTCATCCGATGTATTAAAACGAAACAGGGGACGGCGTGGACTTGATGTGCTTAACCGTATCCAAAAGGAACTTCCGGTGGATGTGGAAATCTATGAGGGAGATTTTGAGGATATCCCTGAAGTGGACAGCAAACTGATCAAATTGGCGAAAGTCATTGACGGTATTGTGGTGACAAATGACTTTAACTTAAACAAAGTATCCGATTTGCAGGGTGTGCAGGTCTTAAATATTAATGACCTGGCCAATGCTGTGAAGCCGGTCGTACTGCCTGGGGAGGAACTCGTGGTTCAGGTAATCAAGGACGGCAAGGAGCATAATCAGGGAATCGCTTATTTGGATGATGGGACGATGATTGTGGTTGAAGAAGGCAGAAACTATATTGGAAAAACAATAGAAGTACTTATCACCAGTGTTCTTCAAACATCTGCAGGCCGAATGATATTTGCAAAACCGAAATTACTTGAAAAAGCACTGTAAAAAGGGTATAACAAAAAGTGATAACATGAGAAATAGTTATCACTTTTTTTCTTCATGTGAGTTAATTGCATAATTGCTTATTTTTACTAAGTATCCGAACAATAATTAATAAAAGCATTTTATAGTTTGTTAAAACAGAACGCCAGCCTGTTGATTGGAGTGGAAGACGGCGACTCCAGCGGGAACAGCGATAGCCGAAGACCCCGCAGCGTAGCGAGGAGGCTGAGGCAGAGCCCGCGGCAAAGAAAACACGACGAAAACGAGTTTGAGTCGATGTTGCACTTGTGCCAGTGGTGAAAGCGTCCGTCTGGAGCGGAAATCAACTTTGTTCGGATTTCTATACTAACTTCTCTATTATGAAATTGATTCATGTTGAAAATGTAAGGTGTCGAGTTGTTAAGGGAGTAAAGAGGCCTGCCAGCCTGTGTGATTTACATTTGATTAGTAATGGCTGCAGGTTAAACTAGCAATAATCAATCGTTATGTACAAGCAGGAAAAATAGAAAGGGGCACTGTCATGTCAAATCAAGTTCGGGTTCGCTATGCGCCCAGTCCTACTGGTCATTTGCATATTGGAAATGCGCGTACAGCATTATTTAATTACTTGTATGCCAAGCACTTTAATGGAAAATTTATCATTCGGATTGAAGATACAGATGATAAAAGGAATGTGGAAGGCGGCGAGGAAAGCCAGCTGAAGTTCTTGAAATGGCTCGGGATTGAGTGGGACGAGGGCGCTGATATTGGCGGAGATTATGGTCCTTACAGGCAAACCGAGCGCCTGGATATTTATCAAAAATATGTCGATGACCTGATGAATAGAGGTCTGGCTTATAAATGTTATATGACGGAGGAAGAATTGGAAAAAGAGCGGGAAGAACAACGTGCCCGCGGGGAGGTTCCAAAATACTCCGGAGCCCATCGCGATCTAACGGAAGAACAAATGGAACATTTTGAGCGTGAGGGACGCAAACCGAGTATCCGAATGCGGGTGCCTGCCAATAAAACATATACATTTCACGATATTGTCAGAGGGAATATTACCTTTGAATCCAGTGACTTTGGGGACTGGGTGATTGTGAAGAAAAACGGGATTCCGACATATAACTTTGCGGTGGCCATAGATGATCATCTTATGGAGATTTCCCATGTATTGCGTGGGGAAGAGCATATTTCCAATACGCCAAAACAAATGATGGTCTATGATGCTTTTGATTGGGAAGCTCCGGCATTTGGCCATATGACACTGATTCTAAATGAAGAGCGGAAAAAGTTAAGCAAGCGTGACCAGCATATTCTGCAATTTATTGAACAATACCATAACTTAGGGTATCTCCCACAAGCCCTGTTTAATTTTATCACGCTTCTTGGCTGGTCCCCGGTCGGTGAGGAAGAGATTTTCGATAAGGATACACTAATTGACATTTTCGACCCGGAAAGACTTTCCACATCCGCCGCTATTTTTGACCGCCATAAACTAAAGTGGATGAATAATGAGTATATTAAAGCAGCCGAGCTGGACGATGTCATTTCCCTGGCCATGCCGCATCTGATTGAAGCAGGAAAGCTGCCGGAAGACATGAATGAGGAGCAGCGCGAGTGGGCGGAAAAAGTAATCGGACTGTATCGTGAACAGTTACGCTACGGGGCGGAAATTGTCGAATTAACGGAGATGTTTTTCCACGATGAACCTGTCCTGGATGAAGGAGCAATGGATGTTCTTCAGGAAGAGCAGGTGCCGGAAGTGCTGCAAGTGTTTACGGATAAACTGATTCATCTGGATGACTTTACAAAGGATTCCATTAAGGCGCAGTTTAAAGCGACCCAAAAGGAAACTGGGCATCGGGGTAAAAGATTATTTATGCCGATCAGGGTAGCTGCCACCGGCCAAACGCATGGTCCGGAACTTCCGCTGGCCATAGAATTGCTTGGAAAGGAACGGATTCTAAACCGTTTGGATAAAGTGCTGAAACAATTGGGAGCTTAATTATTCACATTCAAGAGAGAATGTAATATACTGATATGACATAGAGGTTATGCTTCAAAGATACAGGCGGGTTTTGTAACCTGCCGGCGTATGAAAAATGTTTTCGGCGGGATTAGTCA
The DNA here is from genome assembly GCF_055379185.1 of Virgibacillus kimchii. Taxonomy (NCBI): domain Bacteria; kingdom Bacillati; phylum Bacillota; class Bacilli; order Caryophanales; family Bacillaceae; genus Virgibacillus; species Virgibacillus kimchii. Next base: position 3,295,174 of record NZ_AP043951.1, read on the forward strand.
TCCAGCCGCAAGTAATATATATGAACGTGGATGAGGGAAAGTAGAAGCGGAACGGTTTACACAGAGAGAATCACCCTGGCTGAAAGTGATTTTAAGCCTTCCCTTTGAAGTGCCCCTCGGAGTCTGTTATGGAAAAACTAGTACATAACAGCGGAACTCTCCCGTTATGAGAGCATGAGGAGGAAGTTTTTTCTTCAAGCAGAGTGGGACCGCGCCCTTAGCGTCTCTGTGTCATTGTACACAGGGGCGTTTTTATTTTGTGCGAATAAATATATAGGTTTTTTTATGACCTGTACGCTGATGTAAAACGCAATCTTCCGGGTTGCGCTTATTAGGTCACAGAGAGGTGTTCTATCGTACGTTACGGAGCAAAAAAAACCTAATTAGGTCACTGAGAGGTGTTCTATCGTACGTTACGGAGCAAAAAAAACCTAATTAGGTCACAGAGAGGTGTTCTATCGTACGTTACGGAGCAAAAATACCTAGATTAGGTCACAGAGAGGCTTTCTATCGTACGTTACGGATCAAAAAAACCTAGATTAGGTCACAGAGAGGTGTTCTATCGTACGTTACGGAGCAAAAATACCTAGATTAGGTCACAGAGAGGCTTTCTATCGTACGTTACGGATCAAAAAAAACTAAATTAGGTCACAGAGGAGCGTTGTATCGTACGTTACGGATCAAAAAAACCTAGATTAGGTCACAGAGAGGCTTTCTATCGTACGTTACGGATCAAAAAAAACCTAATTAGGTCACAGAGAGGTGTTCTATCGTACGTTACGGATCAAAAAAAAACCTAATTAGGTCACAGAGAGGTGTTCTATCGTACGTTACGGATCAAAAAAACCTAAATTAGGTCAAAGAGAGGCTTTCTATCGTACATTACGGATCAAAAAAAACTAAATTAGGTCACAGAGAGGTGTTCTATCGTACGTTACGGATCAAAAAACCTAATTAGGTCACAGAGGAGCGCTCTATCGGACATTTCATTGCAAAAAAACCTAATTAAGTCGTCGAGAAGTAAGCTATTGTAAAAATAAAATTAACAAAGGGAGGTTAACCTGGTGGGGATCTTTAAAAGAATGAGGGAAGATATGGCTGTGGTGTTTGAACAAGATCCGGCAGCGCGGACGAATATAGAGGTGTTTTTAACCTATTCCGGCTTGCATGCGGTCTGGAATCATCGAATCGCCCATTGGTTTTATAAAAAAAGACTGTTTTTTATTGCGCGGGCCATTTCCCAGATCAGCAGATTTTTTACAGGGATTGAAATTCATCCCGGCGCAAAGATAGGCAGACGTTTATTTATTGACCATGGGATGGGTGTTGTCATTGGGGAAACATGTGAAATAGGGGATAATGTAACAATATTCCAAGGCGTTACCCTGGGTGGTACCGGGAATGAAAAAGGGAAGCGGCATCCGACAGTAGAGGATAATGCTCTGATCTCCACCGGGGCGAAAATCCTGGGAAATATAGTGATTGGTGAAAGTGCCAAGGTTGGTGGAGGCTCCGTGGTGCTAAAGGATGTTCCGGCACATAGCACAGTGGTGGGAATCCCTGGCAGAGTGGTAAAACAGCATGGCAAGCGGGTGAGAAGGGATCTGGACCATCACAAGATTCCCGATCCGGTGGAAGAGCGGTGCAGGCAGCTGCAGCAGGAAATTGATGAACTAAAAGCAGAAATGGCAAAATGGAAAGAAGGGGAACAGCATGTCGATTCAAATTTATAATACATTAAACCAAAAAAAAGAAACATTCGTACCGCTGCAGGCGGGCAAAGTGAGTATGTATGTTTGCGGTCCAACCGTATATAATTATATTCATATTGGGAATGCGAGACCCGCTATTGTTTTTGATACCGTTCGCAGGTACTTGGAGTACAAAGGCTTTGAAGTGGACTATGTGCTGAATTTTACCGATGTGGATGACAAAATTATTAATGCAGCAAAAAAAGAAGGAAAAACCGTTCCTGAAATAGCGGATAAATATATTAAAGCTTATTTGGAAGATGTTGGTGCTTTAGGTGTGAAAAAGGCTACCCATAATCCTAGAGTAATGGATACGATGGATGATATTGTTTCCTTTATTCAGGGGCTGATTGATAAAGGCTTTGCGTATGAAGTGGATGGGGATGTGTATTATAAACCGCGTAAATTTGAAAATTATGGAAAGCTTTCCCATCAATCCATTGATGAATTACGTGTCGGCGCGCGAATCCAGGTGGGGGAGAAAAAAGAGGACCCTCTTGATTTTGCCCTTTGGAAAAAGGCAAAGGATGAGGAAATTTCCTGGGATTCTCCTTGGGGAAAAGGCCGTCCCGGATGGCATATTGAGTGCTCGGCAATGGTGAAAAAACATTTGGGAGAAACGATTGATATACATGCCGGGGGACAGGACCTGACCTTTCCGCACCATGAAAATGAAATTGCCCAATCTGAAGCATTAACAGGAGAACCATTTGCGAAATACTGGATGCATAATGGCTACATTAATATTAATAATGAGAAAATGTCCAAGTCGCTGAATAACTTTGTTCTTACCCGGGACTTGATCAATGCTCATGATCCCGAAGTGATTCGATTCTTTATGCTTAGTGTGCACTATCGCAATCCGATTAACTTTACAGAGGAATTACTGGAGAGTGCCAAAAACAGCCTGGAGAGAATTAAAACAGCTTACCACAATCTGGAACACCGGAAACAATCCAGCATGAATCTGGTGGATGATGCAGACAGCTGGATAGAGAAAATCAATGACTTTAAACAACAGTTTGAAGCTGCTATGGATGATGACTTTAATACGGCGAATGCCATATCCATCATATTTGATGTGGCGAAGGAAGCGAACCAGTATGTGCAGCGGGATCAGACTGAGACAAAAGTGATTGATGCATTTCAGGCGGCGATAGAAACCTTTCTCCGCGTATTGGGACTGGAAGTGGGCGAAGAGGAAGAGCTGTTGGATACAGAAATTGAAGCACTTATTGAAGAACGGAATGAAGCCCGGAAAAGCCGGAACTTTGCCAGAGCAGATGAAATCAGGGATCTTCTGAAGGAGAAAAACATTATTTTGGAAGATACACCACAGGGCGTCCGCTGGAAGAGAGGCTAATTATGGCACATGATGTAAAACAGATGAAAAGCCTGGCGCTTGCCTATATGGGGGATGCTGTATATGAGGTGCATATCAGGGAACATTTGCTGAAAAAGGGGCAGGTGAAGCCCCAGCACCTTCACAATCGGGCGGTTCAGTTCGTTTCCGGGAAAAACCAGGCGGATATCCTGTTGCATTGGCTGGAAACCGACTTTTTAACAGAGGAAGAAGAACGTGTGGCGGCAAGAGGAAGAAACGCGAAGTCCGGCACCATTCCGAAAAACATCTCTGTTCAGACTTACCGCTACAGTACAGGATTTGAAGCATTAATCGGTTATCATTACTTGAGTGAAAATAAAGGACGGCTGTCCGAATTACTCCAGGAAGCTGTTTCGTGGATCGAAGAAGGGAGAGAGCAGCATGAGCGAGGAAATAATCATAGGTAAAAATGCGGTCATCGAAGCATTAAAATCAGGTAGATCGATCAATAAAGTGCTCCTCAGCAAACAGCTGAACAATTCCATGCAGGGAAAACTTATGCAGCTGGGGAAAGAGGCGGGCACCATCGTGCAGAAAGTCCCAAAAAGCAAATTGGACCAGATTTCTGCTAAAAACCATCAGGGCGTCATCGCTTATGTTGCTTCCTATACTTACGCAAATCTTGATGATTTGTTTAAAGCGGCAGATCAAACAGGAGAAGCTCCCTTTTTTATAATTTTGGACGAGCTGGAGGACCCCCATAATCTGGGTTCCATATTAAGAACTGCAGATGCTGCAGGAGCACATGGGGTTATCGTTCCGAAACGCCGTTCTGTTGGTCTGACCCAGGCAGTCGCCAAAACAGCTGCAGGGGCAATTGAATACGTTCCTGTAGCAAGAGTCACAAACATTGCCAATACCATTGATGAATTAAAAGAAAGAAACGTTTGGGTTGTTGGTACAGAGGCGGAGGCTGCAGAGGATTACAGGAAGCTGGATGGAACCCTGCCAATCGCTGTTGTCATTGGAAATGAAGGAAAGGGTATCAGTCGTTTAGTGCGGCAGAAATGTGATTGGACGGTAAACCTGCCGATGAAAGGGAAGGTATCCTCGCTTAATGCATCTGTAGCATGTGGTTTACTGCTTTATGAAATATACCGGAAAAGACACCCGGTTGGTGAGTGATATGGATGTATTGCTTGTAGACGGCTACAATATGATCGGAGCATGGGACGAACTCAAGGAACTGAAGGATAAAGATATTGGCCAGGCAAGAGACCGGCTGATTGAAATGATGGCCGAGTATCAGGCTTTTTCCGGCGACCGCGTTATCATTGTTTTTGATGCCTATGAAGTGAAAGGAACAATGAAAAAGACAAAAGCCTTTAAAGTGGAAGTAATTTATACGAAAGAAAAGGAAACAGCAGATGAACGGATCGAAAAGCTGGTAAAACAGCTGAAGAATATTGAAACCCGTGTTTATGTAGCCACATCAGATTATGCGGAGCAGCGGACAATCTTTGGACAGGGTGCATTAAGAATATCCGCCAGGGAATTATTGATTGAAGTAAGAAATGTGCAGAAAAAAATTAAAGAAGATATCGAAATCCGAAGAAAAGAGCCTATCCGGTCTAAAATCGTGCTGGATGAGAAAATATTGGACAAATTCGAGAAATGGCGGAGGGGAGATATGTAGGAAAAAGGAATCATTTCCCGCATTCTCTCCTTTTGCCGTATTGACTAGCTTTAAGCGCTTACTGTATAATAACTCTACACTGAACATTATTAAGAACGATCTTTTTTAGGGACTGTCATTATTCGAGCTTCTTTTAATCCGGTTGCAGGTAATTGGATATAGGATCGGTCGAGAGTTCTATTCTATGTATCTAAGTTACTATTTTTTTGATATGAAGTGTGTTTATATCGGCAAGGCAAGTTAGCCCAGCCCGCTCCAGCGCCTTTGAAATTGACTGTGTTACTTTGGGGGGTCCATCCTAGTGAATGTCAAGCAAGTAGAAACAGACCAGACCAATTTGCATATGCTTGATGATGAAGAGCTTCTCCGCAGAATTCATCAAGGAAGCAGTCATGCACTTGACGTGATCATGCATAAATACATAAACTTTGTACGCGCGAAAGCACGCACATATTTTTTAATCGGTGCAGATAAAGAGGATATCATTCAGGAAGGGATGATAGGTTTATATAAAGCAATCCGTGATTATGACGGGGAAAAGCTTTCTTCTTTTAAAGCGTTTGCAGAGCTGTGTGTAACAAGGCAGATTATTACTGCCATTAAAACAGCGACGAGATTTAAGCATATGCCGCTCAATTCCTATGTTTCGCTGGACAAGCCGCTTCGTGATGAGGATAAGGACCGGACTTTAATGGATGTCCTTGTTGGTTCCAATGATATCGATCCACAGGAGCTGCTCGTCAACCGGGAAAACCTCGGTGATATGCAGCTTAAATTATCGGAACTCTTGAGCAGACTGGAAAAGCAAGTACTCCAGCTTTATTTGGAAGGGTGTACTTATCAGGAAATTTCCGAGGAATTAAACCGACATGAAAAGTCAATCGACAATGCCCTTCAGCGTGTGAAAAGAAAACTGGAACAGCTGCTGGATACAAATGAATTCTCCTCCACTGACATTGACATGGGGTAGACAGGCATGCTACATTAAAAAAGATTGCAGAAAATAGTTGAAAAACCATGTGGAGTGAAAACATGAGTGAAAAAATTGTTCTGGCCTGTTCAATTTGTGCAAGCAGAAATTATACAACAAGGAAAAATAGATTAGCCAATCCCGAGCGGATGGAAGTAAAAAAGTTTTGCAAAACATGCGGTGAGCATACATTGCACCGTGAAACAAAATAGATATTGTGTGTCGAATGCATACGAGAATAGAGAATCAGGCAAAGTTTGGGGGTACAGCCATGTTTAAGTTCTTAAAGAACGTTTCCAGAGAAATGAAGAAGGTTACTTGGCCAAAAGGAAAAGAATTAACAAATTACACGATTACTGTTATCGCTACAGTAGCATTTGTGGCATTGTTTTTCTTTATCATTGACCTGGTAATCTCACAGCTTTTGAATCTGCTTTAATAAAGGCAATTCGTGAACTTATAAATATATCATCATGGCTGTGTTCAACAGATTGCTGCAAACCAGATAAAAACAGCCGATCATAAAGGTTTTTGCTTTTTTGCTAATAAATAGAAAGATTATATGCTATAATATAATTGATTTCATAAAAACCCGCAGTGACGGGTTTTTTAAATTGGTCAGAAAATGTTTTTCTAAATGAAATTTTCGAGGGAATTAATCCTGGCCAAAAGGTTTAAACTGTTTATATAGTGCCCATAAATAAGAGAGATTGCCTTTTTTCAACGGTTAAAATAATGCCAGAGCAATAGGGCAATTATCTTACACATAGATTACAAATCCACCAAGGGAGGGAAGGACAGCTTGTTTGTCCTGTTATAATGGAGAAAAATTGGTATGTTGTTCACACGTATTCCGGCTATGAAAACAAAGTAAAAATGAATTTGGAAAAAAGGGTGGAAACGATGGGCATGGAGGATAAGATTTTCCGTGTGATCGTCCCCGAAGATGAAGAAACTGAAATGAAAGACGGTAAAAAGAAAGTGACGAAGAAGAAGTTTTTCCCCGGCTACGTGTTAACCGAAATGATTATGACCGATGACTCGTGGTATGTAGTTCGGAATACACCCGGTGTGACAGGGTTTATCGGCTCAAGTGGCGGAGGAACAAAACCTACCCCCTTATTGCCGGAGGAAGTGGAAAGTGTCCTTAAACGAATGGGTGTTAGTGAGACGGCTGTTCAGTATGATTTTGAAGTGAAAGATAACATCCGTGTGAAAGATGGCCCGTTCGCCGAATTTTCCGGAACGATCGAGCAAATTGATGCGGATAAGCAAAAAGTGAAAGTGCATGTCAATATGTTTGGCAGGGAAACGCCGGTGGAACTTGATTTTACCCAAATTGAAAAACTGGATTAATTTTGGCAACATGTCTTGCATAAAATAGCGATTCATGCTAAAATTCTTTTGTTATTCATACTCCCGTTTGAAGGAGAGTTTGAAAGCATGAGTGGGAGGGGAAGACCCTGTGACCACATCACGGACTTTAAGGAGGTGTGTCTCGTGGCTAAAAAAGTAATTAAACTGGTAAAACTGCAAATTCCGGCAGGTAAAGCAAACCCTGCACCACCGGTAGGACCTGCATTAGGTCAGGCGGGCGTGAATATCATGGGATTTTGTAAGGAATTCAACGCACGTACACAGGATCAGGCCGGTATGATTATTCCGGTTGAGATTACGGTGTTTGAAGACCGTTCATTTACATTTATTACAAAAACTCCACCTGCAGCTGTTCTATTGAAAGATGCGGCTGGCATCGATACGGCATCAGGTGAACCAAACCGTAATAAAGTCGCTACAGTAAAACGCGATAAAGTAAAAGAAATTGCCGAAACAAAAATGCAGGACCTGAATGCTGCCAATGTGGAAGCAGCAATGCGCATGGTAGAAGGAACTGCAAGAAGCATGGGAATTTCGATTGAAGATTAATTTATTATAGGTAAATAACCGGGTTGCGACGGTATTTTCATCGCAGCCTTTTTCGTGAAAGCCTTCCGGGCACTACATTGTTCTCGTGGCTTTCACGGGGGCGTTTTAGTGATTATCTAAAAATGTTCGCCTTTGTCATCTGGAAAAACAATTCGCTGTTTTTCCAAGTGGGAGGTTCTACCGTTATAACCACAATATGAGGAGGAAATAAAATGGCTAAAAGAGGAAAGAGACATCAGGAAGCATTAAAGCTTGTTGATCGTTCTAAATCATATGATATTGAAGAAGCAATTAAATTGGTAAAAGAAACAGCCAAAGCAAACTTTGATGAAACCGTGGAGGCGGCATTCCGTCTTGGGGTGGACCCGAAGAAAGCGGACCAGCAAATCCGCGGAGCTATGGTGTTGCCGCACGGAACCGGTAAAACACAGCGCGTTCTTGTATTTGCTAAAGGCGATAAAGCAAAAGAAGCGGAAGAAGCGGGAGCGGATTATGTCGGCGAATCTGATTACATTAACCAAATTAACCAGGGATGGTTTGAATTTGATGTGATCGTGGCGACGCCTGATATGATGGCTGAAGTTGGTAAGCTTGGCCGTGTGCTTGGACCAAAAGGGTTAATGCCAAACCCGAAAACCGGCACAGTTACGTTTGAAGTAGAAAAAGCGGTCAAAGATATTAAAGCCGGTAAAGTAGAATACCGGGTGGATAAATCTGCCAACATCCACGTTCCGATTGGAAAAATTTCCTTTGAAGATGAAAAGTTAAAGGAAAACTTTGCAGCACTTGCCGAACAGATTGTAAAGGTGAAGCCGCAATCCTCAAAAGGAACGTATATGAAGAACGTTTCTGTATCATCTACTATGGGTCCAGGAGTCAAAGTGGATGTTTCTCAATACCGTTAATTATTGGTATTGACTTTTCGGTGCTCATTCGTTATACTGAGTGACGTTATAATATGAATACGTTGTACCGTAGACAGCAGGGGCTGAATTTGCTTAATATCCTGCCGAGGTGTTTTATAAACAGATTGGTTAAACCAATGATGGTTACCATTGTTTCCTAAAGCCCCCTCTGTCTGCAGTGGGAGCTTTTCTTATACGGTATGATAAGAGTTGCCAAACAGGAGGTGGAAGAATGTCTGCAAATATTGAAGCAAAGAAAAAGCTGGTAGATGAGATTACTGAAAAATTCCGTGAAAGCCAAACTTCCGTTGTTGTTGACTATCGTGGTCTTAATGTTGCTGAAGTAACCGAACTGCGAAAACAACTGCGCGAAGCAGGAATTGATTTTAAAGTCTACAAAAATACTATGACGCGCCGGGCTGCTGAAGCCGCGGAATTAAGCGACTTAAATGATACATTGGTTGGACCGACTGCCTTAGCATTCAGCAATGAAGATGTAGTGGCACCGGCAAGAATTTTAAATGACTTCGCCAAAGATCATGAGGCGCTGGAAATAAAAGGTGGCGTCATTGAAGGAAAAGTAGCCACGATGGAACAGTTGAAAGAGCTGGCTAACCTGCCAAATTACGAAGGTATGGTTTCCATGTTGCTTAGCGTGCTTCAAGCACCGATGCGCAACTTTGCTTATGCTGCAAAATCAGTGGCTGATCAAAAGGAAGAGGAAGGCGCTTAAGCGCATCCGTTGCAGTTCAGGAATAACAAATCCGGGCCATCCATTTGGTCAGGTAAATTTATCACATTAAAAATACAGGAGGAACAAATCATGGAAAAAGAGCAAATTATAGATGCGATTAAAGAAATGTCCGTGTTGGAATTAAATGATTTAGTAAAAGCAATCGAAGAAGAGTTTGGTGTAACAGCTGCAGCACCGGTAGCGGTAGCAGGCGGCGGTGGCGGCGGAGAAGCTGCTGAAGAACAGACTGAATTCGATGTAATGCTTAACGCTGCTGGGGATTCAAAAATTAAAGTAGTTAAAGCGGTACGTGAAGTTACCGGTCTTGGATTGAAAGATGCGAAAGACCTGGTTGATAATGCACCAAAAGCGGTTAAAGAAGGCATCGCAAAAGAAGAAGCCGAAGAATTAAAAACAAAGCTTGAAGAAGCAGGTGCAGAAGTAGAAGTGAAGTAGTTTTAGCAAATATAAGCTCGTCGTAAATAACGGCGGGCTTTTCCATCTATTCAGCACGGGCAGGAAACTCCCGCTTATTATATCTACAGGGACAAGATGCCATGTCAGCTGTTGAAAATCTCTTGATTCACATTTACAGTGTGCAGGAGGTCCATATAATGGGAATAAGAATCAGTTGATTACGGTATTGAAATATAAGTTTCCACCGAAAAAATTTTACCCAATCCGGCCATAAGCCTCATACCTCCGGAAACTAGATAAGGCAGCCGAATTTTCTTGCACGTTAGGAAAGCATAAAATTTTAGCTGAGAGGTGGAATCGAGGCATATAAAATTTTTAAGTCCTAAGTATAAGAAAAACTAGCGCATTCCCCTGAAAGGCAAGCGAATGCGGGTTTTTATAAAAAGTAGGTGCCAAATGACAGAGCATTACTTTTCTCAACAACCTCAATCAAAAAGTTCACCAAAGACATGGGATTTTTCATTAAAGGGAAAAAAATATACATTCACGAGTGATGCGGGCGTATTTTCAAGAAATGAAGTCGACCCCGGATCACATCTTCTTATTGACAAATTTCACCCACCGGATGCTGCCGGCGACTTATTGGATCTTGGCTGTGGTTACGGCCCAATAGGAATTACCCTGGCCGACTCCTGTCCGGACAGGAATGTTGTAATGGCAGATGTGAATGAAAGGGCATTGGAGCTTGCGGAAAAAAATGCACATGCAAATAAGGTAAAAAATGTGGAGTTTGTGAAAAGTGACAGCCTGCAACACCTTCAGGGAAGAAATTTTGCGGGTATCGTCTCCAATCCACCGATTCGCGCAGGGAAAAAAGTAGTGCACAAGATGTTTGAAGAGTCTCAAAAAGCCCTGGTGACAGGCGGAGAATTATGGATTGTTATCCAGAAAAAGCAAGGTGCCCCTTCTGCTAAGAAAAAGCTGCAGGATTTATTTCATGAAGTGCAAACTGTAGCACGTAAAAACGGATATTATATTTTGAAAGCTGTTAATGATTGATTTGTACTGCGCACTATGGTAAGATAGATAAATGCTAACATGGGGATATCCTTGTCAAGAGATATCTTCATAAAAATGTAATGTATAGATCGTCGGTATTTGGGAACAATGGTAAAATTGGCTAAGCTGGATACCTATCGCTGTTTTTGGGGTATTAACGTATTTGGCCTCGAAAAAAAGGTATCTGACAAACCGGACTCACAGCCTTCATCTTCTCATATTGCGGGTTAATGCAATACAGTGTGTTTCCGGCAATATGCATGTCTATGACTTGAGTTCGAAAAACAAACTGAAGCATTATCTTTGGTTTCGTTTTCTTGTTTTTTCAGGTGGGAAAGCTGGAGGCTTTTTTACCTGTATAGATACATGGATTGCAGGTTCGGGACATGAGAGAAATTTTCGAACCAGGGCTTTCGTTATTAAAGGTTGGCGACAAGCCAGGTTTTCTAATATAGTAGTTCATCTACCATAATAAGTATCATTTAAGGGGTGAAGCAGTTGACAGGTCAACTTGTTCAATATGGACGGCACCGACAGCGCAGGAGTTATGCGCGCATTAGTGAAGTGTTGGAGCTGCCGAATTTAATCGAAATTCAAACCGCTTCCTATGATTGGTTTCTGGAAGAAGGATTGCGCGAAATGTTTCAGGATATTTCCCCGATAGAGGACTTTACGGGCAATCTATCACTGGAATTTGTCGATTATAGTTTGGGTGAGCCAAAATATCCCGTGGAAGAGTCGAAGGAAAGGGATGTCACATATAATGCTCCACTTCGAGTAAAGGTCCGATTAATCAATAATGAGACCGGCGAAGTAAAGGAACAGGAAGTATTTATGGGTGATTTTCCACTCATGACCGACACCGGTACCTTCATTATTAATGGAGCTGAGCGTGTTATTGTTTCACAGCTGGTACGCTCTCCAAGTGTTTATTATAATGAAAAAATTGATAAAAACGGGAAAAGAGGATTTACTGCAACGGTGATCCCAAACCGGGGAGCATGGCTGGAATTCGAAACAGATGCCAAGGATATTGTTTATGTCCGAATTGATCGGACCCGTAAACTTCCAATAACAGTGTTGCTCAGAGCGCTTGGGTTTAGTGATGACCAGGAAATTGTGGACCTCTTAGGCGAAAATGAATATTTGCGGAACACACTTGAAAAAGATAATACAGAATCAACGGAAAAAGCACTTCTGGAAATTTATGAACGTTTGCGTCCCGGGGAACCACCGACAGTTGAAAATGCGAGAAGCTTATTGGTTTCACGCTTTTTTGACCCGAAAAGATATGACCTGGCTCACGTGGGCCGCTATAAAATGAATAAAAAACTGCATATAAAAAACCGTCTGTTTAACCAGGTGTTGGCAGAAACGGTAGTAGATCCGGAAACAGGAGAAGTACTGGCACAAAGAGGCGATAAAATAGATCGCAAGCTGTTGGATCAGCTGATGCCATTTATTGAAAGTGAAGAAGAAAAGCTTGGAGAAAAAGTATTGGAACCACAAGAAGGGGTTATGGATGAGGAAATCCCGCTTCAGTCCGTCAAAATCATTGACCCGACTGACCCGGAAGGTGAAAGGGAGTTAACCGTCATCGGTAACGGAGCGGTGGACAGAGGGATTAAAAACATCACACCTGCTGATATTTTGGCTTCCATCAGCTATTTCTTTAACCTGCTTCACCAGGTTGGAGACACGGATGATATTGACCATCTGGGGAATCGCCGGCTTCGTTCGGTTGGGGAATTGATGCAAAATCAATTTCGTATCGGGTTATCCCGTATGGAACGTGTCGTTCGTGAACGTATGTCCATTCAGGATACATCCAGCATAACACCGCAGCAGTTGATTAATATACGGCCGGTAATTGCGTCCATTAAAGAATTCTTCGGCAGCTCACAGCTTTCTCAATTTATGGACCAGACCAACCCACTGGCAGAGCTTACGCATAAACGGCGTTTGTCAGCATTGGGGCCGGGCGGGCTGACCCGTGAACGTGCAGGTTTTGAAGTGCGTGACGTGCATTATTCCCACTACGGACGAATGTGCCCGATTGAAACACCGGAAGGGCCGAACATCGGACTAATTAATTCACTGTCAAGCTATGCAAAAGTGAATAAATTCGGGTTCATTGAAACGCCTTACCGCCGGGTAGATCCGGAAACAGGGAAGGTTACTGCCCAAATAGATTATTTGACTGCAGATGAGCAGGATAATTATGTTGTAGCGCAGGCCAACTCCATTTTGAATGAAGACGGCAGTTTTCAAAATGAAGAAGTCGTTGCCCGTTTTCGTGAAGAGAACGTGGTTGTCTCCAGAGATGAAATTGATTATATGGACGTATCACCAAAACAGGTGGTATCTGCTGCAACCGCCTGTATTCCGTTCTTGGAAAATGACGACTCCAACCGTGCGCTGATGGGTGCGAATATGCAACGCCAGGCAGTTCCTTTGATGAACCCGGAAGCACCAATTGTCGGTACGGGGATGGAATATGTTAACGGAAAAGATTCCGGGGCTGCAATTATTTGCAGGAATGAAGGAATCGTTGAAAGAGTGGAAGCAAAAGAGATTCATATTCGCCGCATCTCCGAGGTTGATGGAAAAGAAGTGCAGGGCGATATGGATGTTTACAGATTGGAAAAATTCATCCGTTCCAACCAGGGAACTTGCTATAACCAACGTCCAATTGTTAAGGAAGGCGACCGTGTAACCAAAGGTGAAATCCTTGCAGACGGTCCTTCCATGGAAGATGGAGAATTGGCATTGGGACGTAACGTCCTCGTAGGGTTCATGACCTGGGAAGGTTACAACTATGAAGATGCTATTATAATGAGTGAAAGACTTGTTAAGGATGACGTGTATACGTCCATTCATATTGAAGAGTATGAATCTGAAGCCCGTGATACCAAACTGGGGCCTGAGGAAATCACAAGAGATATTCCGAATGTCGGTGAAGATGCCCTCAAGAATCTGAACGAGCACGGGATCATCCGGGTTGGTGCCGAGGTGACAGACGGGGATATTCTCGTAGGAAAAGTTACACCTAAAGGAGTAACTGAGCTTTCTGCAGAGGAACGGCTTCTGCACGCTATTTTCGGTGAGAAAGCACGTGAAGTGCGTGATACATCCCTCAGGGTGCCTCACGGTGCCGGCGGAATTGTACTTGAGGTGAAAATTTTCAACCGGGAAGACGGGGACGAACTGCCTCCTGGTGTAAATCAACTGGTACGTGTATATATTGTCCAGAAACGTAAAATTAATGAAGGGGATAAAATGGCAGGCCGTCACGGAAATAAAGGGGTTATTTCCAAAATACTGCCTGAAGAAGATATGCCATTTTTACCTGATGGAACCCCGATTGATGTCATGCTTAACCCACTCGGTGTACCATCGCGAATGAATATTGGACAGGTGTTTGAACTGCACCTTGGAATGGCTGCGAAACAGCTCGGTATTCATGTAGCATCACCGGTATTTGATGGTGCAACGGAAGAGGATGTATGGGAGACCCTGGAGGAAGCGGGCATGCCCCGAGATGCAAAAACGGTGCTGTATGATGGACGTACAGGGGAACCATTTGACAACCGGGTATCTGTCGGAGTCATGTACATGATTAAACTTGCGCACATGGTGGATGACAAACTGCATGCGCGTTCCACCGGTCCGTATTCCCTTGTTACACAGCAGCCACTCGGTGGTAAAGCCCAATTTGGCGGTCAGCGTTTCGGGGAAATGGAAGTATGGGCGCTGGAAGCTTATGGTGCGGCGTATACACTGCAGGAAATTTTAACCGTGAAATCAGATGATGTCGTAGGCCGTGTGAAAACCTATGAATCCATCGTGAAGGGCGACAATGTTCCTGAAGCAGGTGTTCCGGAATCCTTCAAAGTACTAATCAAAGAACTTCAAAGCCTTGGTATGGATGTCAAGATGCTCTCCGGCGAAGAAGAGGAAATTGACATGCGCGAATTGGAGGAAGAAGAAACACAGCAAACCAGCAGACTTAACTTAGAAGTAGAAGGTTCTTAAACAGCTGGAGAAGTGGTGCAAAGACTGGAGGAAGCAGCTGGAACCATTACATTCCTTCAGGATAAATAGAGATGTTGATCGGGATAAGATGTGAAGTCCATCCTGTTGAAGCAATGATGATTCTGCTATCCGACGAGTGTCGGATAGCAGATCACAAACGTTTTTCGGCAGGCAGGAAAGAATTAGCCTTTCCACCTGTATAAGTGAAACTCAGGCTTGCGCACCAAGGGCTGGCGATAAGCCAAGTTTGCTATAAAACGGACACAAAAAGGGAGGTAGACCCTTGCTGGATGTAAATAATTTTGAGTATATGAAAATTGGTTTGGCGTCACCGGAAAAAATTCGTTCATGGTCTTACGGTGAGGTGAAAAAGCCGGAAACAATTAATTACCGTACATTAAAACCGGAGAAAGACGGACTGTTTTGTGAACGTATCTTTGGCCCGCAAAAAGACTGGGAATGTCATTGCGGAAAATATAAACGGGTTCGCTATAAAGGTGTTGTGTGTGACCGCTGTGGAGTGGAAGTAACAAAGGCAAAAGTCCGCAGGGAACGAATGGGTCACATTGAACTGGCCGCGCCTGTATCCCATATCTGGTATTTTAAAGGAATACCAAGCAGAATGGGTCTTGTGCTTGATATGTCACCGCGTGCATTGGAGGAAGTAATCTATTTTGCCGCATATATCGTAACAGAACCCGGAGACACTCCACTGGAGAAGAAGCAGCTTCTCTCCGAAAAAGAATATAGGACTTATTATGACAAGTACGGCAAGTCATTTAAAGCACAAATGGGAGCAGAAGCAATCCGAAAACTGCTTCATGATATCGACCTGGAAAAAGAAGTGGATACGTTGAAAGAAGAGCTGAAAACAGCTCAGGGCCAGCGACGTACAAGAGCAATTAAACGATTGGAAGTACTGGAAGCTTTTCGGCATTCAAAAAATGAAACTTCCTGGATGGTTCTTGATGTATTACCGGTCATTCCGCCGGAAATTCGCCCGATGGTTCAACTCGATGGTGGTCGTTTTGCCACTTCGGACTTAAACGACTTGTATCGCCGTGTAATTAACAGAAATAACCGGCTAAAACGCTTGCTGGACCTCGGTGCACCAAGTATTATCGTCCAAAATGAGAAGCGGATGCTGCAGGAAGCAGTGGATGCGTTGATCGATAATGGCCGTCGCGGCCGTCCTGTAACCGGACCGGGAAATCGTCCGTTAAAATCTTTATCCCATATGCTGAAAGGGAAACAGGGACGTTTCCGTCAAAACCTGCTCGGGAAGCGAGTGGATTACTCCGGACGTTCCGTTATTGTTGTCGGACCGAACTTGAAAATGTATCAGTGCGGACTGCCGAAAGAAATGGCGCTGGAATTGTTTAAACCATTTATTATGAAAGAGCTCGTGGAAAAAGGGATTGCCCATAATATTAAATCGGCAAAACGGAAAATTGAACGCGTCCATCCGGAAGTTTGGGATGTGCTGGAAGAAGTCATTAAAGAACATCCGGTATTGTTAAACCGGGCACCGACTTTGCACAGACTCGGTATTCAGGCGTTTGAACCCACGTTGGTGGAAGGCCGTGCTATACGTCTTCACCCGCTTGTATGTACAGCTTATAATGCGGACTTTGATGGGGACCAGATGGCAGTTCACGTTCCTCTATCGGCAGAAGCTCAGGCGGAAGCGCGCATACTGATGCTTGCAGCACAGAATATCCTTAACCCGAAGGATGGTAAACCGGTTGTAACACCTTCCCAGGATATGGTGTTGGGTAACTATTATCTCACCATGGAAAGGGAAAATGCCATCGGGGAAGGAAAAGTATTCAAGGATGTCAGTGAGGCACTGCTTTCTTACCAAAACGGCTATGTGCACCTGCACACCCGTGTTGCCATACAGGCATCCGGCCTGAACAACAGAACATTTAATGAAAAACAGCAGAGTCAATTGCTGTTGACAACGATCGGGAAATTAATCTTTAACGAAATATTACCGGATTCCTTCCCGTATATTAATGAACCGACCAGGGTTAACCTGGAGGATCACACACCGAATGCTTATTTTGTAGAAAAAGGAACGGATGTAAAAGAGGAAATACAATCCCGCGAACTGATTAAACCATTTAAAAAAGGTTTCCTTGGCGATGTGATCGCAGAAGTGTTTAAACGGTTTAAAATCAGTGAGACTTCTAAAATGCTTGACCGTATGAAAGATCTTGGTTTCAGTTATTCTACAAAAGCAGGTATGACAGTCGGTATTTCAGATATTGTTGTTTTGGCGGAAAAAGAAAAAATACTGGATGAAGCCCAAGGAAAAGTGGATAATGTACTGAAACAGTTCCGTCGGGGTCTTATTACAGATGACGAGAGGTACGACCGGGTCATTTCCATCTGGTCCCAGGCAAAAGATACCATTCAGGATAAATTGATGGAGTCGTTAAGTGAGCGGAACCCAATATTTATGATGAGTGATTCCGGCGCAAGAGGTAATGCTTCCAACTTTACACAATTGGCCGGTATGCGTGGTCTGATGGCAAACCCTGCCGGAAAAATTATTGAACTTCCAATCAGATCAAGCTTCAGGGAAGGTTTAACAGTACTCGAGTACTTTATTTCCACACACGGTGCCCGTAAAGGTCTTGCGGATACTGCACTGAAAACTGCCGACTCAGGTTATCTGACACGCCGTCTGGTGGATGTTGCTCAGGATGTCATTATCCGTGAAGCGGATTGCGGCACGGATCGGGGTCTGCCCGTCTCTGCATTGATGGATGGAACCGAGTTAATCGAACCGTTGTTTGACCGGTTGGTAGGGCGTACTGCTTTCCATGAAGTACGTCATCCGGAAACAAATGAATTACTCGTAGAAAAAAAAGATTTAATTACTGAAGATACGGCAAAGCAAATTGTGGAAGCAGGAATTGAAAATGTAACGATTCGCAGTGCATTCACATGTAATACAAAATACGGTGTTTGCCAAAAATGTTACGGCCGTAACCTTGCAACAGGTTCAGACGTAGAGGTTGGAGAAGCAGTAGGAATTATTGCAGCTCAATCCATTGGTGAACCTGGTACACAGTTGACTATGCGGACCTTCCATACCGGAGGAGTCGCCGGAGACGATATAACCCAAGGTCTTCCGAGAATTCAGGAATTGTTTGAGGCACGTAATCCGAAAGGTCAGTCTGTCATTACCGAAGTTCACGGTACGGTAGAAGAAATGAAAGAAACGAAGGATGGTCAGGAAGTAATTGTGCAAGGCGAAGTGGAACAGCGCAGCTATACGGTTCCGTTTAACGCCCGCATGAAAGTAAGCGTTGGGGATGAAGTCATTGCCGGCCAGGAACTTACAGAGGGCTCTATTGATCCGAAAGAACTCTTGCGTGTGCAGGGCGTAGAAGGTGTACAAAATTATCTTCTGCGTGAAGTACAGCGGGTATATAGGATGCAAGGGGTTGAAATTGGCGATAAACACGTAGAAGTAATGGTTCGCCAGATGCTTCGCAAAATTCGTGTTGTTGACTCAGGTGATACTGATGTGCTTCCTGGTTCACTCCTGGATCTTCATCAATTCAGGGATGCCAACCATGACGTACTGCAGAAAGCCGGCCAGCCGGCTACCGGAAAACCGGTTCTGCTTGGAATTACAAAAGCATCTCTTGAGACGGATTCCTTCTTATCGGCAGCATCCTTCCAGGAGACCACGCGTGTCCTGACAGATGCAGCCATTAAAGGAAAACGGGATGAACTGCTTGGACTGAAAGAGAACGTGATTATAGGTAAACTCGTTCCAGCCGGAACCGGTATGCAGCGGTACCGCAGAATAAAAGGTGCCACTGATGAACCGGAAGAAGAAGTGGTGGAAGAAACAGAAACGGTTCAATAATGAACGCATTGTAATTAAAAATTCGGGAGCACCAAATTTATAAATATTATTGACATCAACCACCCATGGTGATAGAATATTCAAGGTGCTTCCGAATAATACTTGACAGATGGAAAAGCATAAAACTTTCCTGTCTGTATAAATTGCAGAGGCGTTTGTCCATATGCGCGGCAAACACCAAGTTTTCTAATCACTTTGGAGGATGCGAAATGTCTTATGAAAAAGTGGCTCAAGTGAAATCACGTATAATCATCGGTACCAAACAAACACTAAAAGCCATGAAAAATGGGGAAATAAGTGAAGTGGTTATTGCTGATGATGCAGATCAATCCATCACACAAAAAGTAGTCGATTTAGCACAGGAGCTTGACATTCCATGTCAGCATGTGGATTCGATGAAAAAATTGGGGATTGCATGTGGTATTGAAGTTGGAGCATCGACAGTAGCTATAAGAGAACAGTAGTTTTAATGGGAAATCTGTTGAAGCTTTGTTTTTACACGTCAGGAAAGGATGAAATTTCAGCTGATTTAATGCAGCTAAAATTTTGCAGCCTAAGTATAGGAAAAGTAAACGCATTTACTACAACGTATGTGAATGCGGGTTTTTCTGGCAAAGAATGAACCACCTGGGTGTGTGGGATTAGAGGAAGCTGTCACAGGAAGCCATTTACGCATTGTAAATCAGCTTACTTTACAAATCACCTGAGATAGGGGAAGAAAGGAGGACAACAACATGCCAACAATTAACCAGCTTGTAAGAAAAGGCCGTGTGAATAAGCCTAAGACATCTGACTCACCTGCGCTGAATAAAGGTTATAACAGCTTCAAAAAGCAGCTGACAAACCAAAATTCTCCGCAAAAGCGTGGTGTTTGTACACGTGTAGGCACACTGACACCGAAGAAGCCGAACTCTGCGCTTCGTAAATATGCCCGTGTTCGTTTGTCAAACAACATGGAAGTAACAGCATATATCCCTGGAATTGGACACAATTTGCAGGAGCACAGCGTAGTATTGCTTCGCGGTGGCCGGGTAAAAGACTTGCCTGGGGTTCGTTATCACATTGTCCGTGGTGCGCTTGATACTGCAGGAGTTGAAGGACGTGCACAAGGACGTTCCAAATATGGTACGAAGAAACCGAAGAAGAAGTAAATAGTGAATAGTCTTAGCACTGAAAGCTATTAGACAGAGAATGTAACAAAATAAACTGCCGGAAATGAAAGGGAAGATTAACTGAACTTCAACATACCGGTAGCGGGAGAAGCGGGGAAGTGCCCCGGCTTTCTCAAATACACCAAGGAAGAAAGGAGGGGGGACATATGCCACGTAAAGGACCAGTACCTAAACGCGATGTCTTGCCGGATCCGTTATATAACTCAAAATTAGTAACCCGTTTGATCAACCAAATCATGATTGATGGAAAACGCGGAAAAGCACAAAAAATTCTCTATAATGCTTTTGAACTTGTTTCAGAAAGAAGCGGTCAAAACGCCATGGAAGTTTTTGAACAGGCGATGAAAAATGTTATGCCCGTTCTTGAAGTGCGTGCCCGCCGTGTTGGTGGATCCAACTATCAGGTTCCAATGGAGGTTCGTCCGGAACGACGTCAGGCACTAGGTTTGCGTTATATCGTAAATTATTCGCGTCTGCGCGGTGAAAAAACAATGGAAGAACGTCTGGCAAATGAAATTCTGGATGCATCCAACAATACAGGAGCAGCCGTGAAGAAACGTGAAGAATTGCATAAGATGGCGGAAGCGAACAAAGCATTTGCTCACTACCGCTGGTAAGACCCTGCCGGTGACTTTGTTATTGCAAAGTCATTATGCCGCAAGCTCGAGCTTGAAAGGGATGCAGTTAAATAGTTTAACGATTTCTAAACCTGGAATAAAAGCTTTTTAAGAGAAAGGAGAAGAATACATGGCAAGAGAGTTCTCCTTAGAAAAGACGCGTAATATTGGTATTATGGCACATATTGATGCAGGAAAAACCACTACTACAGAGCGTATTCTTTTCTACACAGGACGTATTCATAAAATCGGTGAAACTCATGAAGGTGCTTCTCAGATGGACTGGATGGAGCAGGAGCAGGAGCGTGGAATAACCATTACTTCTGCTGCTACAACAGCTCAGTGGAAAGATCACCGTATTAATATTATTGATACACCGGGACACGTGGACTTTACTGTAGAGGTAGAACGTTCACTAAGGGTCCTTGATGGTGCGGTAACCGTTTTGGATGCACAATCAGGTGTTGAACCACAGACAGAAACAGTATGGCGCCAGGCTACAACGTATGGTGTGCCGCGTATTGTGTTTATTAACAAAATGGATAAAGTAGGTGCTGACTTTCTGTATTCTACAGGAACGTTAAAAGAGCGCCTTGGTGCAAACGCACATCCGGTACAAATGCCAATTGGTGCTGAGGATAATTTTGAAGGCATTATTGATCTGGTCAACATGGAAGCTCATTTCTATTTGGATGACCTGGGAACAAAAGCAGAATCACGCGAGATTCCGGCCGAGTATAAAGAAAAGGCGGAAGAATTGCGTGCAGGCCTTGTTGAAGCAGTATCAGAAATTGATGAAGATTTAATGATGAAGTTTCTTGAAGGGGAGGAAATCTCCAACGAGGAATTGAAAACTGCTATCCGTAAGGCAACTTTGGATGTAGAATTCTATCCGGTATTTTGCGGATCTGCATTTAAAAACAAAGGTGTTCAGCTTGTAATCGACGGGGTTATCGACTATCTTCCAGCTCCAACAGATGTTGCGGCAATCGAAGGTATTCTTCCTGGAAAAGAAGATGAAGATGAAAAAGTTACCCGTCCCGCAGACGATAATGGTCCATTCTCTGCGTTGGCATTTAAAGTAATGACAGACCCTTACGTTGGAAAGCTGACTTTCTTCCGCGTCTATTCAGGAAAACTGGATTCAGGTTCCTATGTAAAAAATTCAGTGAAGGATAAACGTGAACGTGTAGGTCGTATTTTACAGATGCACGCTAACTCCCGTGAGGAAATCTCCACGGTATATTCCGGTGAAATTGCAGCTGCAGTCGGCTTAAAGGATACTTCCACCGGGGATACTCTTTGTGACGAAAAAGACGAAGTGATTCTTGAGTCCATGGACTTCCCTGAACCCGTCATCAGTGTTGCTATTGAACCGAAGACAAAAGCTGACCAGGATAAAATGGCCATCGCACTTGGCAAACTGGCTGAAGAGGATCCGACGTTCAAAACCGAAACAAACGTGGAAACTGGCCAAACAATCATTTCCGGTATGGGTGAATTACACCTGGATGTAATTGTTGACCGCTTGAAACGCGAATTTAAAGTGGAGGCAAATGTAGGAGCACCACAAGTAGCCTACCGTGAGACATTCCGTCAATCCGCGGAAGTGGAAGGCAAATTTATCCGTCAATCCGGTGGACGCGGCCAATACGGTCATGTTTGGGTGAAATTTGAGCCGAACGAAGAAGGCGCAGGTTTTGAATTTGAAAATAAAATCGTCGGTGGTGTCGTACCGCGTGAATATATTCCTTCCGTTGAACAAGGAATTAAAGAAGCAATGGAAAATGGAGTGTTAGCCGGTTACCCGCTGATTGATGTGAAAGCATCACTATTTGATGGAAGCTACCATGATGTAGACTCCAATGAGATGGCATTTAAAATCGCTGCATCCATGTCTCTGAAAGAAGCAAAGAATAAATGTAACCCAGTGCTTCTCGAGCCGATGATGAGAGTGGAAATAGTGATTCCGGAAGAATATATGGGAGATATTATGGGGGATGTCACATCCCGCAGAGGCCGTGTGGAAGGTATGGAAGCAAGAGGGCCAGCTCAAGTAGTTAAAGGGTTTGTACCACTTGCGGAAATGTTCGGTTATGCTACAGCATTACGTTCAAACACACAAGGCCGCGGCGTATTCACCATGTATTTCGATCACTATGAAGAAGTGCCGAAAAGCATTTCCGAAGAAATTATTAAGAAAAATTCAGGTGAATAATTGATTTTTTACTCAATCTGAAGTATAACTTTTAGTGAAGGCCGAGAAATAACGCTAACTGTTGTTTCTTGTTGAAATATAAATAATAACAACTTTTATTTATTTAAAGGAGGAACTATAAATGGCTAAAGAAAAATTCGATCGCTCGAAAAGTCACGTTAACGTAGGGACATTAGGACACGTTGACCATGGTAAAACTACGCTGACTGCTGCAATTACAATTGTAATGGCAAAGAAATCCGGTGCAGGGGATCAAATGGCATATGACCAAATTGACAACGCACCAGAAGAAAAAGAACGTGGAATTACAATTGCAACATCCCACGTGGAGTATGAAACAGAAACGCGTCACTATGCACACGTTGACTGCCCGGGACACGCTGACTATGTTAAAAACATGATCACAGGTGCTGCTCAAATGGATGGAGCTATCCTGGTTGTTTCCGCTGCAGACGGCCCAATGCCACAGACTCGTGAGCACATTCTATTATCCCGTAACGTTGGCGTACCTGCTTTCGTCGTATTCCTAAACAAAACTGACATGGTGGACGACGAAGAATTGCTTGAACTAGTAGAAATGGAAGTTCGCGACCTGTTAACTGAGTATGACTTCCCAGGTGATGATGTACCAGTAGTTAAAGGTTCTGCATTGAAAGCAATTGAAGGAGACCCTGAATACGAAGAAAAAATTGTTGAACTAATGAACGCAGTTGATGAGTATATTCCAACTCCGGACCGTGACAAAGACAAGCCATTCATGATGCCTGTTGAGGACGTATTCTCCATCACTGGCCGTGGTACTGTTGCGACTGGTCGTGTTGAGCGTGGAGAAGTTAAAGTTGGGGACGAAGTGGAAATCATCGGCCTTGCTGAAGAATCCACCAAAACAACTGTTACCGGTGTTGAGATGTTCCGTAAGCTTCTTGACTATGCAGAAGCAGGAGACAACATTGGTGCACTATTGCGTGGTGTAGCACGTGAAGATATTAACCGCGGACAGGTGCTTGCAAAGCCTGGTTCCATTACTCCACACACAAAGTTTAGTGCAGAAGTTTATGTATTGTCCAAAGAAGAAGGTGGACGTCACACTCCATTCTTTGAAAACTATCGCCCGCAGTTCTATTTTCGTACAACAGACGTAACTGGAGTTATTCAGTTGCCTGAAGGTACAGAAATGGTAATGCCTGGAGACAACATTGAAATGGATGTTGAATTGATCTCCCCGATCGCTATTGAAGACGGTACACGTTTTTCCATCCGTGAAGGCGGACGTACTGTAGGATCAGGCGTAGTAACAAAAATTAAAGAGTAACAATAGGTAAAACAGGCAATGCTCACTAAGCATTGCCTGTTTTTTTTTGTTTGATAATCTTTAAAGTTGCAGCGGTGTGTTTACCATATATCAAGTCCTTTTGGAAAAGCTTTTATTTTACCAACCCAGGTTAATAGATATTTATATAATGTAACTTACTCCTGGAAACAGAAATTTTATACGTTTAATAAACCCGCATGGATACTGTAATTGGTGAAACTATAGAGTCATTTGCCAAATGGACTCTAAAAAAATTAATCCCATTACAAAAAAAGTCCTTTATCCCCTTGCAATCACCGAAAAAAGTACGTATAATATGTAGATGTGCAATCAAAGGATTTATTTAAAAAAGGTTGCATTGACCGCATTTCTTCTATATAATATGAATGTTGGTCACAAGAGGCGATGATGCGGAAGGTTGTTGGCACACCCGGCCCCTTTGCCATGGCTGGCTGTCAAGAAATTTCCGCGGAGAAGTCTATTTATAATATGGGCGAAAAGGAGGGAAAATAATGGCAAAAGAAAAAATCAGAATCCGTTTAAAGGCGTATGATCACCGCATTTTGGATCAATCCGCCGAGAAAATCGTAGACACGGCTAAGCGGGCAGGATCAAATGTGTCCGGACCGATTCCGTTGCCTACAGAAAAATCGGTGTACACTATTTTGCGTGCGGTGCACAAATATAAGGATGCTCGTGAACAATTCGAAATGCGTACACATAAACGTCTGATCGATATTGTGAACCCTACACCACAGACAGTCGATTCACTGATGCGTCTTGACTTGCCATCTGGTGTAGATATTGAAATCAAATTATAAACTGAAAGAAATATAGGAGGTGCAAACGGATGACGAAAGGAATCTTAGGACGTAAAATCGGCATGACTCAGTTGTTCTCAGAAACCGGCGAACTTGTACCGGTCACTGTTATTCAAGCTGAGCCAAATGTAGTCTTGCAGAAAAGAACAAAAGAAAATGATGGATATGAAGCAATTCAACTAGGGTTTTACGATGTTAAGGAATCACGTTCAAACAAAGCGGAAAAAGGTCATGCTGAAAAAGCAAACACCACACCTAAGCGCTACGTTCGTGAAATCCGTGACGCCAATCTTGATGAGTATGAAGTAGGTCAGGAAATAGGCGTTGATGTGTTTGAAGCCGGAGATAAGATTGATGTAACCGGAACGACGAAAGGGAAAGGATTCCAGGGTTCCATTAAACGGCATAACCAGGCCCGCGGACCAATGACACACGGTTCCCACTATCACAGAGGACCAGGTTCACTGGGTGCTGTTGATCCAATGCGCGTTTTCAAAGGAAGACCGCTTCCCGGACAAATGGGTGGAAACCAAGTAACAATCCAGAACCTTGAAATTGTAAGTGTTGATACAGAACGCAATCTTCTACTGGTAAAAGGAAATGTACCTGGAGCAAAAAAATCATTCGTCAAAGTAACGAGTGCGGTAAAGGCTAAATAATTATACAGATGAAGGGAGGATTTGTCATGCCTACAGTAGCACTATTTAAACAGGATGGTTCTCAGGCCGGAGACGTGGAATTAAACGAAGCCGTCTTTGGAATTGAGCCAAACACACATGTATTACACGAAGCTGTCGTGATGCAGCGTGCATCACTAAGACAGGGCACCCATGCTGTGAAAAACCGCTCGGAAGTACGTGGCGGCGGACGCAAGCCATGGCGCCAAAAAGGGACAGGACGTGCACGTCATGGATCCATCCGTTCACCAATCTGGGTAGGCGGAGGAACGGCGTTTGGTCCAACACCAAGAAACTATGGCTACAAAATGCCGAAAAAGGTTCGCCGTCTGGCATTAGTATCTGCATTGTCTTCCAAAGTAAAAGAAGGAAACCTTGTCGTACTGGATGCTATAGCTATGGAAGAACCAAAAACAAAAGAAATAGTAAAAATGCTTGAAGCACTGAATGTAAACGAAAAGGCATTGATTGTAACAGCTGACAAAGAAGATACAGTTATTCGTTCAGTAAACAATCTGCAAAAAGCAAATGTATTAACTGTCGATGAAATCAGTGTTCTGGACTTGCTTTCGCATGACAAGCTGATCATTACAAAAGATGCAGCTGAAAAAGCAGGGGAGGTGCTTGCATAATGAAAGATCTTCGAGATATTATTAAGCGCCCTGTCATTACAGAGCATTCCTCTGATTTATTGGCAGAGAAAAAATATACGTTTGAAGTGGATAAGAAAGCAAATAAAACAGAAATAAAAAATGCCGTTGAATTAGTGTTCGGCGTTACAGTGGATAAAGTAAACACCTTGAATATGAAAGGAAAGTTCAAGCGGATGGGACGTTACGGAGGCTATCGTCCGGACCGCAAAAAAGCAATCGTGCAGCTTTCCGAAGACAGTAAAGAAATCGACTTCTTTGAAGGATAAGAAAACCGAATTAGTGAAGGAGGGAAACGAAGATGGCGATTAAAAAGTTTAAACCAACATCAAACGGAAGACGTAACATGACTGCTTCCGATTTTGCTGAGATTACAACAGATACACCTGAAAAGTCCTTGTTAAGCCCGTTGCATAAACGTGGAGGCCGAAACAGTCAGGGTAAGTTGACTGTGCGTCATCAGGGCGGTGGTCACAAACGCCAATACCGCATCATCGACTTTAAGCGCGATAAAGATGGGGTACCAGGACGCGTTGCTACAATTGAGTATGATCCAAACCGTACAGCAAACATCGCATTGATTCACTACGCTGACGGAGAAAAAAGATATATTCTGGCACCAAAAGGTCTGCAAGTAGACCAAAAAGTGGAGTCAGGAGAAAATGCAGATATTAAACTGGGAAATGCACTTCCACTTGGAAACATTCCGATTGGTACCATTGTGCATAACATTGAACTGAAACCAGGACGCGGCGGTCAGTTGGCTCGTTCTGCAGGCGCTGAAGCCCAAATTCTTGGACGTGAAGGAAAATACACCCTGGTACGCCTTGCATCCGGTGAAGTCCGTCTCATTTTGACCACATGCCGTGCAACCATCGGCCAGGTTGGAAACATTGAGAATGAACTGATCCGCGTAGGGAAAGCAGGACGTTCCCGCTGGAAAGGTATTCGTCCGACAGTCCGCGGTTCCGTGATGAACCCGAACGATCACCCGCATGGTGGTGGTGAAGGACGTGCACCTATCGGTCTTAAATCACCAATGTCACCTTGGGGTAAAAAGACACTTGGATATAAAACACGGAAGCGCAACAAACCATCAGATAAATATATTGTTCGTCCACGTAAAAAATAAATGAAATATAGACGGGGGAGACCCGTCTGTTAACTCTGAAAGGAGGCTTTTTC
Source organism: Virgibacillus kimchii (assembly GCF_055379185.1). NCBI lineage: Bacteria > Bacillati > Bacillota > Bacilli > Caryophanales > Bacillaceae > Virgibacillus > Virgibacillus kimchii. Next base: position 3,322,531 of record NZ_AP043951.1, read on the forward strand.
ATGGGTCGCAGTTTAAAGAAGGGACCTTTTGCAGATGATCATCTGCTTAAAAAAGTTGATACGTTAAACGAATCAGACAAAAAACAAGTTATTAAAACCTGGTCACGCCGTTCTACAATTTTCCCATCATTTGTCGGACACACCATCGCTGTATATGACGGGCGCAAGCATGTTCCTGTTTACGTTACGGAAGATATGGTTGGACATAAATTGGGTGAATTCGCGCCATCCCGTACGTTTAAAGGGCATGCCGGCGATGATAAGAAAACAAAACGCTAAAGAGAGGAGGCACTAAGCATGCAAGCGAAAGCCACGGCAAAATCGGTTCGTATTGCTCCTCGTAAAGTACGTTTAGTCGTTGATTTAATTCGAGGAAAAGATGTAGGTGAAGCAGTTGCGATTTTACGTCACAAAGAACGCGGTGCTTCTCCGGTTGTAGAAAAAGTATTAAACTCTGCAATCGCCAATGCAGAACATAATTATGAAATGGACACAGATAACCTTGTTATATCCGAAGCATATGTAAATGAAGGTGTCACATTGAAACGTTTCCGTCCACGTGCTCAAGGACGTGCAAGTAAAATCAATAAACGCACAAGCCACATTACAGTGGTTTTAACAGAAAAGAAGGAGGGATAGTTAGTGGGTCAAAAAGTAAATCCTACAGGTCTTCGCATAGGCGTCATTAAAGATTGGGAGTCCAAATGGTATGCAGACAAAGAATATTCAGACTTACTACACGAGGATATTAAAATTAGAGAATATCTTGAAAATCGGTTAAGCACTGCTGCCGTTTCATCAATAGATATTGAACGTGCTGCCAACCGGGTGAACATTACGATCCACACCGGCAAACCCGGAATGGTCATCGGTAAAGGCGGTTCTGAAGTAGAAGCACTTCGTAAATCTTTGAACAGCTTAACAGGCAAGCGGGTTCATATAAATATTGTGGAAATTAAAAAGGTTGACTTGGACGCTAACTTAGTAGCTGAAAATATTGCTCGTCAACTGGAAAACCGTATTTCATTCCGCCGTGCGCAAAAACAATCCATTCAGCGATCCATGCGTGCTGGAGCTAAAGGTGTAAGAACACAGGTGTCCGGCCGATTGGGCGGAGCGGATATTGCCCGGGCGGAGAGTTACAGTGAAGGAACAGTACCACTGCACACACTAAGAGCTGATATCGACTATGGTACAGCAGAAGCGGATACTACCTATGGTAAACTGGGTGTAAAAGTGTGGATTTATCGTGGGGAAGTTCTTCCAACAAAATCAGATAAATAAGGAAGGGGGCACTTTCTATGTTAATGCCTAAACGTGTGAAATATCGCAGACAACATCGTGGTAAAATGAATGGCCGTGCAAAAGGCGGCACAACGGTATCTTTTGGTGAGTATGGTTTGCAGGCGCTGGAACCATCATGGATTACAAGCCGACAAATTGAAGCTGCCCGTATTGCAATGACACGTTACATGAAACGTGGCGGAAAAGTATGGATTAAGATTTTCCCGGATAAACCATATACTGCAAAGCCCCTCGAGGTTCGAATGGGTTCCGGTAAAGGTGCTCCGGAAGGCTGGGTAGCTGTAGTTAAACCTGGAAAAATAATGTTTGAAATCGCTGGAGTACCAGAAGAAGTTGCGCGTGAAGCGTTGCGTCTTGCAGCTCACAAACTGCCGATCAAATCGAAATTTGTAAAACGCGAAGAAATTGGTGGTGAAAGCAATGAAGGCTAATGAAATTAAAGAACTTACCACTACCGAAATTGAACAAAAAATAAAATCATTAAAAGAAGAGTTATTTAACTTGCGTTTCCAGCTTGCAACAGGACAATTGGAAAACACGGCTCGTATCCGTGAAGTGAGAAAATCCATTGCTCGTATGAAAACCGTTGTACGTGAACGGGAACTCGGAGTAAGTAACTAGAATATAAGAAGAGGAGGATTGCCTCAATATGACTGACCGTAATAATCGTAAGGTATACACAGGACGTGTTGTATCGGATAAAATGGATAAGACGATTTCCGTAATGGTTGAAACTTATAAATTTCATCCGTTATATGGGAAACGTGTTAAGTATTCCAAGAAATTCAAAACGCATGACGAAAATAATCAGGCGAAAACAGGCGATATTGTGCGGATTATGGAAACTCGACCATTATCAGCTACAAAACGCTTCCGTTTAGTCGAGGTTGTCGAAGAAGCGGTAATTATATAAGAATGATTCGGTAATGCAGGTAACCGAAGGGAGGTCTCAAGCGAATGATTCAGCAGGAAACAAGATTAAAGGTGGCAGATAACTCAGGAGCCCGTGAAGTTCAAGCGATAAAAGTATTGGGCGGTTCCGGCCGTAAGACAGCCAATATCGGTGATGTAGTAGTTTGTACTGTGAAACACGCAACACCAGGAGGCGTTGTCAAAAAAGGCGAAGTGGTAAAAGCGGTTATTGTACGTTCGAAATCAGGTGCACGCCGCAAAGACGGTTCTTACATTCGTTTTGATGAAAACGCGGCAGTAATTGTCCGTGATGATAAGAGTCCAAGAGGCACACGTATTTTTGGGCCGGTCGCACGTGAATTACGTGATGCCAAATTCATGAAAATCGTATCTCTGGCTCCGGAAGTATTATAATTTGGTATTCAAAACTGTGTTTCCGGGATGCATCGAATAATATGGACAACAGCCAACGTTTCTGGTAACCAGAGTTGTGCAGCCTCATTCGAAGTATCCTGATCAACTGCTTTTGAATAACGTTGATAAACGGAAAAGACCACAGCAAGGAGGTGCGTCAAGCATGCACGTTAAAAAAGGTGATAAAGTAAAGGTCATATCCGGAAAAGACCGTGGAAAAGAAGGAACCATCCTGGAAGCATTTCCGAAAAAGGATCGAGTACTTGTAGAAGGAATCAACATGGTTAAAAAACACGCGAAGCCTTCCCAGGAAAACCCGCAAGGCGGTATTTTGGAACTGGAAGCTTCCATACATGTTTCCAACGTAATGCCGATTGATCCAAAAACAGGAGAACCGACCCGGATTGGCTATGAAGAGAAAGATGGAAAGAAAGTGCGCATCGCTAAGAAATCCGGTGAAGCATTAGATAAATAATTTGTCAGTCACGAAAGGAGGGCGCTCGAGATGAATGAATTGAAACAAAGATATCAGGATGAAGTACTACCATCCTTAATGAATAAATTTGAATATAAATCTGTAATGCAAGTACCATCGATTGAAAAAATCGTAATCAACATGGGTGTTGGTGATGCTGTACAAAATGCTAAAGCATTGGACAATGCGATTGAAGAGCTATCATTAATTTCCGGTCAAAAACCTGTGGTAACCCGTGCTAAGAAATCCATTGCAGGCTTTCGTCTTCGTGAAGGAATGCCGATCGGAGCAAAAGTAACCCTTCGCGGCGAGAGAATGTATGAATTTCTGCAAAAACTGATCGCTGTTTCATTGCCGCGTGTACGTGATTTTCGCGGTATTTCGAAAAAAGCTTTTGATGGACGCGGTAATTATACACTAGGCGTAAAAGAACAATTGATTTTCCCGGAAATAAACTACGATAAAGTAAATAAAGTCCGCGGTATGGATATTGTGATTGTAACAACTTCCGACACGGATGAAGAGGCTCGTGAACTCTTGTCACAGCTCGGCATGCCTTTCCAAAAATAAGCTTTTACAGCTACTGTAAGGAGGGAAAATTGTGGCTAAAAAATCAATGATTGCAAAGCAAAAACGCCCGCAAAAATATAAAGTGCGTGAATATACACGCTGTGAACGCTGTGGACGTCCACATTCCGTAATTCGTAAATTTAAACTTTGCCGAATTTGTTTCCGTGAACTTGCCTACAAAGGTCAAATTCCCGGTGTCAGAAAAGCAAGCTGGTAATCCCCGATTTGGGAAGGAGGTAATGATTAATGGTTATGACAGATCCAATTGCAGATATGCTGACTCGTATTCGTAACGCCAATATGGTAAAACATGAAAAACTGGAGCTTCCAGCTTCTAAAATGAAAAAAGAAATAGCTGATATTTTAAAGCGCGAAGGCTATGTTTCCGATTATGAATTCGTTGAGGATAACAAACAGGGTATCCTGCGTATTTTTCTTAAATACGGTACAAACGATGACCGTGTAATAACCGGAATTAAGCGTATCAGCAAGCCGGGACTTCGTGTCTATGCAAAAGCAAATGAAGTGCCACGCGTTCTCAACGGCTTGGGAATAGCGATCGTATCCACATCCAGAGGAGTTCTTTCTGATAAGGAAGCACGCTCACAGGCTGTTGGCGGCGAAGTGCTGGCGTATGTTTGGTAAATAGGATTTCTTAATGAGGAGGTGCAGTAATGTCACGTATAGGACTGAAGCCTATTAACATCCCTGAGGGTGTAGAAGTGAAGTTGGATAATAACACTGTTTCGGTCAAAGGCCCTAAAGGGGAATTATCCAGAACAATAAGCAGCGAAATGAAAGTTAATATAGAAGATAACGTAATTACCGTCGAGCGTCCGAGTGATAACAAAGAACACCGGGGCTTGCACGGAACAACACGCAGTCTGATCAGCAATATGGTAGAAGGCGTGAGCAAAGGTTTTGAGAAATCACTTGAAATTATCGGGGTGGGATATAGAGCCCAAAAGCAAGGAAATAAAGTAGTCATTAATGCCGGCTACTCTCATCCGGTAGAGCTTGACCCCATAGATGGCATTGAAGTTGATGTCCCAAAAAATACACAGCTAATCGTAAAGGGTATCGATAAAGAGCTTGTAGGAGCAGTTGCCTCAAACATTCGTGCCATCAGACCACCGGAACCATACAAAGGTAAAGGTATCCGCTACGCAGGCGAATATGTGCGACAAAAAGAAGGTAAAACTGCGAAGTAAGGTTAGTTAAGCCAGAAAGGAGTGAGCTTGATGATCAAAAAGCCGGACAAAAATGTTACGCGCAAAAGAAGACACGCACGCGTGCGCAGACACATTACCGGTACACAGGAACGTCCCCGTTTAAATGTGTATCGTTCAAATAAACACATGTACGTACAGTTGATTGATGATCAAAATGGAACTACCATCGTTAGTGCTTCTACTCAGGATAAAGATCTTGAAGCAGCATCAACAGGAAACGTGGAAGCAGCAAAACAAGTAGGAGAAGCAATTGCCAAACGTGCCCAGGATAAAGGATATAAATCAGTAGTATTTGACCGTGGGGGTTATCTTTATCATGGACGTGTAAAAGCCTTGGCAGACGCTGCAAGAGATGCAGGTCTTGAATTTTAAAGGATAAAGGAGGGAACCATTACATGAACACAAACATTGATCCGAACAAATTAGATCTTGAAGAACGTGTTGTTACGGTTAACCGTGTTGCAAAAGTGGTAAAAGGCGGACGGAATTTCCGTTTTGCCGCACTGGTTGTAGTAGGGGATAAAAATGGTCATGTAGGCTTTGGTACAGGGAAATCAAAGGAAGTGCCGGAAGCTATTAAAAAAGCAGTAGATGATGCAAAGAAAAACCTGATAACTATTCCGATTGTTGGTACAACAATACCTCATGAAATTCATGGTGTATACGGTTCAGGCAATGTGCTGATGAAGCCTGCTGCAGAAGGTACGGGAGTAATCTCCGGCGGACCGGTTCGTGCCATTATGGAACTTGGCGGTGTTGGTGACGTACTGACAAAATCATTGGGTTCCAATACGCCAATTAACGTCATTCGTGCAACATTGAGCGGACTAACAAACTTAAAACGTGCAGAAGACGTAGCAAAACTGCGTGGAAAGTCTGTAGAAGAACTGTTAGGATAAGGAGGGAAAAGCTATGTCTAAAAAGTTGGAAATCACCCTCACACGTAGTGTCATTGGTACAAATGAGGTTCAGCGTAAAACTGTGGAAGCATTGGGGCTCAAAAAAATCCGTCAATCCGTTGTTCGGGAAGATACACCAAGTGTACGCGGAATGATCAATAGAGTATCCCATCTGCTTGCGGTTAAAGAAGTTTAAAAGTCTAGAGCGTAAAGAGGAGGTGCACATATGAAACTTCATGAATTAAAGGCATCGGAAGGTAGTCGCAAAAAACGGAATCGCGTAGGCCGCGGTATGTCATCCGGAAACGGAAAAACTTCCGGCCGGGGACATAAAGGACAAAAAGCACGTTCAGGCGGCGGTGTACGTCCAGGATTCGAAGGTGGTCAATTACCATTATTCCAGCGCTTGCCAAAACGCGGATTCACCAATATCCACCGGAAAGAGTTTGCGATTGTAAACCTGGATGCTTTAAATCGTTTTGAAGACGGCACGGAAGTTACACCTGAGCTATTACTTGAAGAAGGTGTCGTTAGTAATCTGAAAGCCGGTATAAAAGTACTCGGCGGTGGTTCTATCGAGAAAAAATTAAAAGTAAAAGCTCACAAATTCTCAGCTTCAGCCGTTGAAGCAATTGAGGAAGCGGGCGGGAATACAGAGGTGATTTAATTAATGTTTCGGACAATCTCCAATTTTATGCGCGTTGGTGACATCAGACGAAAAATAATATTCACACTGCTCATGCTTGTTGTTTTCCGGCTCGGAACGTTTATCCCTGTTCCGTATACAGACAGGGAAGCAATAGATTTCATGAGTCAGCAGAACGTATTCGGTTTTCTGAATATCTTCGGCGGAGGCGCCCTGCAAAATTTCTCCATTTTTGCCATGGGTATTATGCCGTACATTACCGCTTCCATTATTATGCAACTGTTGCAGATGGATGTAGTACCAAAGTTTGCCGAATGGAAAAAGCAAGGGGATATGGGGCGTAAAAAGCTTGCACAAGTAACACGTTACGGAACGATAGTGCTTGCGTTTATTCAAGCTATTGCCATGTCCATCGGATTTAATGTGATGGCGGGGGGAATGCTGATACAAAACCCAAACGCCTTAACATTCCTGATTATTGCGATTGTGCTGACGAGCGGTACTGCATTTCTTATGTGGCTTGGGGAACAGATAACGGCGAATGGTGTGGGTAACGGAATCTCCATCATTATATTTGCCGGGATTGTTGCAGCTGTGCCAAATGGAATTCAGCAATTATACAGCCAGTACTTTGTCAATCCGGGGGATGACCTGTTCATCAATATAATTATTGTGGCCTTGATTGCCCTGGTTGTTGTGGCTGTTATTGTAGGTGTGGTATTTATTCAGCAGGCACTTCGTAAAATACCAATTCAATATGCGAAAAAACTTGTAAACCGTTCTCCAGTAGGCGGACAATCCACACATTTACCGTTAAAAGTTAATGCTGCAGGGGTAATTCCGGTTATCTTTGCGATTGCTTTTATGATTGCACCAAGTACGGTTGCAGGTTTCTTTGAAGGAAGTCCTGTTGCACAGACAATTTCAATGATATTTGATTATACTGAGCCAATCGGTATGGTCTTGTATGTTGCGTTAATCATTGCATTCACTTACTTCTATACGTTCGTGCAAGTAAACCCTGAAAATATGGCTGAAAATCTGCAAAAGCAAGGCGGATATATTCCAGGGATTCGCCCTGGTCATAATACAGAAACTTATCTTACCCGCGTCATTAATCGACTGACATTTGTCGGTGCACTCTTTTTGGCTGCTGTTTCTGTACTACCAATCGTATTGGGTGGCATTGCCAATCTGCCTCAAGCAGTACAAATCGGCGGCACAAGTTTACTCATCGTAGTTGGTGTTGCACTGCAAACGATGAAACAACTGGAAAGCCAGTTGGTAAAACGCCACTACAAAGGATTTATCCGGTAAGATTTGCTGCCAAGAGAAACGAGGGGAAAAGATTTGAATTTGATTTTAATGGGATTGCCTGGTGCCGGAAAAGGAACACAGGCTGAGAAAATAAATGAAAAATTTAATATCCCTCATATTTCAACGGGAGATATGTTCCGTTTGGCTATTAAAGAGGGAACAGAACTGGGTAACAAGGCGAAAGCATTTATGGATGAAGGGAACCTTGTTCCGGATGAAGTAACAATTGGAATCGTTAGAGAACGTCTCAGTAAAGATGATTGCAGCAATGGTTTCTTACTGGACGGATTTCCAAGAACCATTGCCCAGGCGGAAGCATTGCAAGAGCTGCTCGCCGATATGAATGCATCACTCGATTATGTCATTCACGTAGATGTACCTGAAGAAAAATTGGTGGAGCGCTTAACCGGCCGCAGAATTTGTCCAACATGCGGGGCGACATATCATGTTAAATATAATCCTCCGAAAACAGAAGGCAAATGTGATCATGATGGGTCAGAACTGATTCAGCGGGATGACGATAAAGCGGAAACCGTAAAGAACCGTCTGGCTGTTAATATCGAGCAAACAAAGCCTTTACTCGACTTCTATGAGGATAAAGGATACCTTGTAAGCGTAAATGGTGATCAGGAAATCGACCAGGTATTTGAAGATATCCGAACAAAGATTGAAAAGTAGTGTTCTTCTGATGTGAAACAGCAGTAAAAAGGATGCAATTCAGTGGTTGAAAAGTTATAATGAACGTTGGGATAGCAATTATCCGCTACACTGAGTGAAACCGTCTTTTTTAAAAGGAGATCAATATATTCTATAGCCTAAGTGAAGGTGATCGTTGTTGAACGAAGATGATTCGATTCCGCTGATAGGTCAAGTTGTTCGTATTAAGCAAGGACGTGAGGCAGGACAATTTGCTGTTATCATTCAAGTTGTGGATGATCGGTATGTTCTGCTTGCAGATGGGGAAAAACGTAAATATGATCGACCAAAGAAAAAGAATCTGCATCATATTGAGAAAATGGATTATATTTCTCCGGAAGTCCAAAACAGCCTTCTAGAAACTGGTCGTGTCACAAATGGCAAAATAAGATTTGCCATAGCTAAATTTACGAATGAGATTGTGACTGATTAAAAGAAGGGAGATCAACACGATGGCGAAAGACGATGTAATTGAAGTGGAAGGAACTGTAACGGAAACCTTGCCGAATGCGATGTTTAATGTAGAGCTTGAAAATGGCCATACGGTCCTGGCGCACGTATCCGGTAAAATCCGTATGCATTTCATCCGTATTCTGCCTGGTGATAAAGTAACGGTAGAGCTTTCACCTTACGATTTAACAAGAGGAAGAATAACGTACCGATATAAATAAGTGCTCCTATGTAAAAGGAGGTAGTATTGATGAAAGTAAGGGCATCTGTTAAACCAATATGTGAAAAATGCAAAGTGATCAAACGTAAAGGAAAAGTAATGGTCATTTGCGAGAACCCGAAGCATAAACAAAAACAAGGCTAGCATAAGCTTGTACAAGAAACATGTAATACCAGAAGCTCATCCGATGAGCTAATAAGCTAAAAATCAGGAGGTGCATCAAACGAATGGCACGTATTGCAGGTATAGATATTCCACGTGATAAACGTGTAGTAATTTCATTAACCTATATTTATGGAGTAGGAAAGAGTACTGCCCAGCAAGTGCTGGAAGAAGCAGGCGTTTCAGAAGATACACGAGTACGTGATCTGACAGAAGATGAATTAAGCCGAATCCGTAAAGCGGTAAACACGCATACCATCGAGGGCGACCTTCGTCGTGAAACATCACTTAATATTAAACGATTAATCGAAATCGGATCTTATAGAGGAGTTCGCCATCGTCGCGGATTACCGGTACGCGGACAAAAAACAAAAAACAACTCACGCACACGTAAAGGACCACGCCGTGCAGTTGCAGGAAAGAAGTAACGTAAAAGGAGGTTAGCAGTAATGGCACGTAACCAAAACACACGTAAGCGCCGTGTGAAAAAGAATATAGAATCCGGTGTTGCCCATATCCGTTCTACTTTTAATAACACAATTGTAACAATTACGGATCCTCAGGGAAATGCAGTGGGATGGAGCTCTGCGGGTGCATTAGGATTTAAAGGTTCTAAAAAATCAACACCATTTGCCGCTCAAATGGCAGCAGAAACTGCAGCAAAATCAGCTGTGGAAAGTGGCATGAAATCTTTGGAAGTAACTGTAAAAGGACCGGGAGCCGGCCGTGAAGCCGCAATTCGTTCACTTCAGGCAGCAGGCCTGGAAGTTACGGCAATTGTCGATGTGACTCCAGTCCCTCACAATGGCTGCCGCCCGCCAAAACGTCGTCGTGTATAAGTATACTGTATGAGAATTTGTCACCTTGTCTATAATGGGTTATGATGGCTAAAATGCCTGAAGGTACGGAGGTCTTTCATAACTCAGTTCGAAAGACAGGATAGTACGAGATGAATACAGGTAGATAAGCGTAAAACAACTGCCTATTTGGGGAATTTCGGTTAGATCATAAGGTCTAACCGGGGTTTCGACGTTTTTAAGGAGGGTTTTATTGGATGATCGAAATTGAAAAGCCAAAAATAGAAACGGTAGAAATCAGCGAAGATGCTACGTTTGGAAAATTTGTAGTCGAACCGCTTGAACGTGGATATGGTACCACTCTAGGAAACTCCTTGCGTCGTATCCTTTTATCCTCACTTCCAGGTGCTGCTGTAACATCAGTTCAAATTGATGGTGTACTGCATGAGTTTTCAACAATCGAAGGGGTTGTGGAAGACGTAACAACAATAATTTTGAATCTGAAAAAGCTGGCTCTGAAAATTTATTCTGATGAGGAAAAGACATTAGAAATCGATGTGCAGGGAGAAGGGGAAGTAACAGCCAGAGATCTCACATTTGACAGTGATGTGGAAGTACTTAACCCTGAACTTCCCATTGCAACATTAAACAAAAAAGGGCATTTGCATATGAAAATCACGGCAGAACGCGGCCGTGGATATCGTCCTGCAGAAGAAAACAAAAGTGATGATCAACCAATTGGCGTGATCCCGGTCGATTCCATTTTCACCCCGGTATCCCGTGTCGTATATCAAGTGGAAAATACTCGCGTTGGTCAGGTTGCAAACTTTGATAAGCTAACGATGGATGTGACTACTGACGGAAGTATTCGTCCGGAAGAAGCAGTGTCACTGGGAGCAAAGGTCTTTACCGAACACCTGAATATATTTGTAGGCTTAACGGATGAAGCGCAGCAAGCCGAAATTATGGTGGAAAAAGAGGAAGATCAAAAAGAAAAAGTCATGGAAATGACAATTGAAGAACTGGATCTTTCCGTAAGATCCTATAACTGCTTGAAGCGGGCCGGAATCAACACGGTACAGGAGCTTGCGAATAAATCCGAAGAAGATATGATGAAAGTTCGAAACTTGGGACGGAAATCTTTGGAAGAAGTAAAAACAAAGCTCTCGGACTTAGGACTAGGTCTGCGTGATGATGATTAAGTCAACTTAAAGTGGATGAAATAAATGATAAGAAGCGAGATGTCTTGAAAAAGCATATCATTCTTCTTCATCGGGTATAGAAGTTTAGTTAATGAAATCGGTACTTATCACTGATTTCCACCAGTCCGGCTTCTGACTTCAAACTTCAACCTCTGGAAAGACGAGGCTACAGCTGAGTTTTTCTCTCGACAGATTTTTTACTAAAGCTCAGAAAGGGAGGGATAGTCCATGGCTAGAAAATTAGGCCGTACAACAGATCAGCGTATGGCTCTTCTTCGTAATCTTGCGTCTGATTTAATTATTCATGAACGGATTGAAACGACTGAAGCGAAAGCGAAAGAATTGAAATCGGTAGTAGAGAAAATGATTACCCTTGGGAAACGCGGGGATCTTCATGCACGCCGCCAGGCTGCATCTTTTCTGTTCGACCAGGAAGCAAATGAAAATGAAAATGTCATTCAAAAATTATTTGATGATGTTGCCGCACGCTATGAAGACCGTCAGGGTGGATATACACGAGTGCTTAAACTTGGTGCCCGTCAAGGTGATGGAGCGAAAATGGCTATCATTGAACTTGTTTAACTTGACAGATAAGAAAGTACTATACTTTCTTGTCTGTATAAGCAAATAAGAAGCGCTGAGGAGCGACTATCGCAGGTGATAAGCCACCCGGGTTTACTAAAGTGCTATCACATCAAGGGCAGGACTAAATCTCTTTCATGAGGTCTATCCAAGCCCTTTTTTTGTATAGCACAGAGGTGCCTGTCACTCCCCGAATTATGTCGAAAAATATATAGTAATAACTTTATGTGCAGGATGAACTTCCCTTTACATACAAAAGAAAATCCCGGGAGGAGGAAGCGTCTATGAGAGAGAGAATGGTTGAGTTCAGAAATGTATCTTTCCGGTATGGAGATGAGCAGCCCTGGGTATTAAAGAATGTTTCGTTTGAAATCTATGAAAAAGAATGGATTGCCATTATTGGCCATAATGGCTCCGGGAAGTCTACCATCGCCAAACTGTTGAATGGCCTCTTGTTCCCCCAGGAAGGAGAAATCCTCATCGGTGGCATGGAGGTCAACGAAGAGACGATCTGGGATATCAGAAAAGAAGTGGGGATGGTTTTTCAGAATCCGGACAACCAGTTTGTTGGGACTACTGTCCAGGATGATGTCGCGTTTGGCATGGAAAACAGGGGTTTTTCCCGAGATGAGATGGTAAAACGCATTGATGCTACTTTAGGTGCAGTAGGAATGCAGGATTATCTCTTAACCGAACCGCACCGGTTATCTGGAGGACAGAAGCAGCGTGTAGCGATTGCAAGTGTACTGGCAATCTCTCCGAATGTACTGATTTTGGATGAAGCCACAGCCATGCTTGATCCCCGGGGCCGGGCAGAGATTATGCGGACAGTTGCGGATGTTCAAAAACAGAATGATCTATCTTTAATTACCATTACCCATGACCTGCAGGAAGTAGTGCAGGCAGAACGAGTCATCGTGATGAATGAAGGAGAGATCTGGGAGGAAGCAGCCCCAAGGGATATTTTCTCGCAAAAAAATGAACTTACTCAAATCGGTTTGGATGTTCCTTTCGTGGCAAAACTGGCAGAAGCACTGAAAGAAAAGGGAATTCCTCTTACAAAGGAACCATTAAACCATGAAGAATTGCTGGAGGACTTATGGACATTACATTCAAAGACGTAAGCTATATATATCAGCGTAAATCACCTTTTGCACACAAGGCAATCGATCATTTGGATTTACATATTGCATCCGGTTCTTTTGTTGCAATCATTGGGCATACCGGTTCCGGGAAATCCACGTTGATCCAGCATTTGAATGGCCTGGCTGTTCCGAGTGAAGGGGAAGTGACTATTGGTGATTACCGGCTTACCCCTGATAAAAAGCCGGAAAACATGAAAGAACTCCGGAGCAGGGTTGGCGTGGTCTTCCAATATCCCGAACATCAGCTTTTTGAAGAAAATGTGGAAAAGGATATTGCCTTTGGCCCGGAAAATTTTGGCGTATCGGCAGAAGAGACGAAGCGCAGAACGAAAGAAATACTGCCAATTGTCGGTTTGTCGGACGAATTTCTCGAACGCTCTCCATTTGACTTGAGCGGCGGGCAAATGAGAAGGGTTGCGATCGCAGGTGTACTTGCGATTAAGCCGGAGGTGCTGGTGCTGGACGAGCCGACGGCAGGACTTGATCCACGGGGCCAGAAAGAAATGATGGAAATGTTTTACCGGATGCATAAAGAACAGAATCTGACCACCATCCTCGTAACACACAGCATGGAGGATGCTGTGAAATATGCCGACCATGTCATTATTTTAAATAAGGGCAAGAAATATATGGAAGGTGTACCTGAAGAAGTATTTATCCAGAAAGAAGCACTGAATAAGGTCCAGCTCGATGTTCCGGAAATGGTCCAATTTCTAAACCAATTTGAGGAAAGATTTGGTCACGCCATCCCTTTTAAGAGGCAAACAGTTGATGATATGGCAGCCTCCATGTATGAAAGATTAAAGGGGGCGGAAAGCCATGAATAACGCGCTTATTATCGGACAATACGTCCCGGGCAACTCGATCGTACACAGGCTTGACCCGAGAACGAAAATCACGATCATTTTTGTATTTGTATTCATTGTTTTTTTCGCTAATAATTTGCCGAGCTATACGATTATTACTGTTTTTGCATTAACGGCAATGTTCACATCCCGGGTGCCGGTCCGGTTTATTATGAAAGGATTGACTCCCGTCTGGTTTTTAATTATCTTTACTTTTATCCTTCATTTAATTGTAACGAATGAAGGAACCGTACTTATCGAAATCTTTAATTTTCAAATTTATTCCGGCGGTGTAATCCAGGGGTTTGCTATTTCCATGCGCTTCTTTTTGCTCATTCTGGTGACGTCCATGCTTACTTTAACAACGACACCGATTGAAATAACAGATGCGATAGAGGATATGCTGCATCCTTTAAAGCGGGTAAAATTCCCGGTTCACGAATTGGCTCTCATGATGTCCATTTCACTAAGGTTTATCCCCACACTTATGCAGGAAACGGACAAAATATCAAAAGCTCAGGCCTCCCGTGGCGTCGATTTTCGAACAGGTCCTGTTAAGGAACGTATTAAAGCCGTCGTTCCGCTCCTTGTTCCATTGTTTGTCAGTGCCTTCAAAAGAGCGGAGGAATTGGCCATGGCCATGGAAGCACGTGGTTATCAGGGCGGGGAAGGTCGTACAAAACTGAGAGAATTACAAATAGAAAAGCGGGATATTTGGATTTATTTATTATTTGCTGCGGTTGTAGCAGCTTTATTTATCACGAGAGCCTATTAGGCTTTTTACCTGACAGGGAAGAGGATTAAGGCATCATACAGCAACTTGGAAAAAGAAAAAAGAAAGGTTAGACAGTCAATGGTACGATTAAAATGCACCATTCATTATGATGGTTCCCAATTTTCCGGGTTCCAGATTCAACCTAAGAAACGTACCGTTCAGGGTGTGCTGGAGCGTGCATTAAAGAAGATGCATAAAGGGGAAGATATACGAATACAGGCTTCAGGGAGGACCGATACAGGTGTTCATTCCTTTGGCCAAACCATTCATTTCGACTCCCCTTTTCACATCCCGGAAAATAATTGGAAAACCGCATTAAATACACTTTTGCCCGATGATTTATATGTAAAGCAGGCGGAAATTGTTCCGGAAGGCTTTCATGCCAGGTATGATGTGGTGGAAAAAGAATATCGCTATTATGTTTGGCATCAAAAAGAAAGGGATGTATTCAAGCGGAACTACTATTACCAATTCCCTTATCAGCTTAATATGGAAGCCATCAAGGAAGGGTGCCGCCACCTGGAAGGGACACATGATTTTACGACTTTTTCATCTGCGAAGGCGTCAGCCAAAGGATCCAGGGAACGCACCCTCTATCAGGTGAGCTGCAAAAAACGGGGAGAAGAAGTAGAGTTTATTCTTCGGGGAAGCGGCTTTTTATATAATATGGTAAGGATTATTGTAGGCGTATTACTGGATATCGGTCAGGGAAGGAAGCATCCTGATGACATTCCGGGACTGCTGGCGGCCAGGGACCGCAGGCTGGTGGGAGAAACAGTCCCGCCACAGGGATTGTATTTGTGGCGGGTAAATTACGGCGAGTAAAGCTTTGCCCGGCATGTTCCATTGATTGTGGCCAGGTAAAAAGGAGGTGATGAATATAATAGTATATTCATCACCTTCAAACTTAATCCGCTATATCGGTTAAAACAATATTATCGCCAGCTTCTTCTGCCGTATAGACCCAAACGTAGTCTACTATTTCTTCTTCCCCACTTTCATAAATGAGCTTAATCTCCTCCTCCGTAGATACAAACCATTTGCCATCGGCTTGCTCCACGCTGGTTACAGAGGCACTTAGAACTTGTTGGGTCATCCCCGCATCGCTTAAGCGTTCAACTAAATCACTTTGCATGGTGTGTAAATCACTGCCATCCTTAATATACGGTTCTACCTTTCCGTAATCATTTGTATTAACGGCTTCTACTAAATGGTAAACATAATTGATTGTCAGTTCTTCCACTATACCGTCCATGTCAGCTTCATGAGATAAATCTATCATAGCATCATAAAACTCCTGAGACCCTTCCAAAGTTCTTGTAGGAGTAAAACTGTCCTCATACCAGCTGTTGATTGGATAACATGCATCTATGAGCCAGCGGTTATCTTCCGTATCAAGGATTAACTCCAATTCACAATGATCAATTCTTTCATCAGGAATACCTTCCTCATCTGCCCGATGAATGGAAGAAGTAAAATAAAATTTTGCGGGAACAGATACTTCCGTATCGTTATAAAATATAAGCTGGTCAAAGTCTATTTCTACATAATCGAATTGCCCTGAAAAATATTCATCCCAATTTATATATTGCTGAAAATTATCTTTAAATAAATCCCTCATGTCATCTGTTACGTTAGTAAATAAGCTTTCATCATATTTGGCATTCGCTTCCGCGTACGCTTCGCCATATAATAGAACTTGCTCAGATATCTCATCTGTTAAAACATCATTTAATGTATCGATCCGGACCTCGTGATACCTCTCTGTTAAATCCAGATTTGCAGCTTCAATCTTACCCCAAGCCGTCTCTGCGGTGGGGGTGACCGAAACGGAACCGTCCAGTTCCAGGGGACCAAGCTCTGCAATGGTTAAATTTTCATCAAACAAGATTTTTTGGTCATTTATCTCAATATAAGCCTCTTTAATCGGAACACCATATGAATCATAAAGCTCCAGCGTAACATAGTCGGCTGTTAAATCAACGTCATAGGTAACCCAATCACTGTAAGGATTGGCAAGTAAAACGGTTTGGTCCGTTTCCACTTCGGTAAATTCTCCGCTATAACTACTTTCCAAATTGTAAATTCCCGGCGAAATAGGTCCATAAACGACTTGGAGGTCTTCCTTTTCGTATGCCTGCACACTTTCTCCGTTAAACGTACTTTTCACTTCGGGGAAAGGTAAATATAGTTCTATGTACTGCGGCTGAAGTGATAAGCTGTAGCGGTCGAAAATCCCCATCCATTTACCATCTTCAAATATGTTGATCAGTTCATTATTTGCAAGAAATTCCCTGGGATGGTTCATCGTCAGATCAATGTAGCCATTTCCATCGTTGGCAAGGGTTGTAAATGCTTTTGCTTCCGCTTCTGAGAGAGAGTCGCCATTATGCAAAAAGGCTGTTTCCTGTATGCTGTTATAGTCCTCATTCTTTAACGCCTGAACAAACCTTTCAATTGTCTTTTCCGGAGATGTATAACTATTTCCCCACATGTAAAATCCGATTAGAAGAATAAAGAAAATTGCACTAGTACTTATAAATACCTTCTGTTTTTTTGTAAATGGCTTTCTTGCTGAGTTCTCCGTTGCAGTTCGCCTGCCATCAGGATTTTTTTGTGTAACAGTTTTTGCTCCGCAATGATTACAGTAATTCTGTGAAGCTTTTATTGGTTTTCCGCATTCCCTGCAATAATGATCCATCCTACGGTTCCTCCTGTTGATAATTGATAGAAAAGACTGGCATAGCTAGAAATAGTATAGTGTATTCCGGATATTTTGTTAAGTCTTTATACCTATTAACTTTAAAAAGTATAATTAAATATACCTATTCACCTGAAGTGATGAATGACATTTTTACTAGTGAAATGTCATTTAAAACTTTTAAAATTATTGCTATTGTTATAATATATACTTTGTGGGTAAAAAGTCACAGATGTAATGAAAGGAGGGATATGTTTGAATTATTGTACACATTGTGGTTCGCCGTTAGAAAAGAATTATACATTTTGTACGTCTTGCGGGGCACAATTAAAATCAAATCGGGCAGCACAGGATAAGCGTGTACTAATAAATCCGGAACCAACTTCAGGTGAGTCAGTTAAACAAGCTTCTGCCGAGGAAAACTCAAATGTAACAGTAACACAGGAGCAACAAAACTCACCTGATCCAAACCATCAGAAAAAGGTTCTATCGAAACGCCAAAAAATAGTACTTGGGATTACTGCAGTTTTTCTTTTAATGCTGTTTGGCACACACCAATTTTTATCCTCTTATTTTGACCCGGGGAAAGATCTGGAGGCGATGGATCAAGCAATATTACATAGTAATCCGGAAGAATTTTTAAATTTTATTCAGTTTGATGAATCAGCATTATTGGATGAAGTGGCTTACTTTCAGTACATAAAGGATAATGAATGGCCGACTGTAAAAGAACAGTTAATTCAATTGATGGATGACAGGCGAACAAATACTTCAGATTTTACGCCCTATGTTGAGAGTATTTACGGCGGGAATTTACTTGCCGTTACACAGGAACCAATCCTTTTTGGACTTTATCATACTTATAAGCTTGAAGCTGTACCTGTGAAACTTATGGTGGACACAAATCTGGAAAATACGGAAGTTACACTGGGTGATATGTCAATATTTGTTGATGCTCTTGAACCTGCTGAACTGGCTTCACTCTATGCCGGATCTTATTCTTTGGAGGCGAGCGCTCATAATGAATTTGGCACCTTTACCCATGAAGAAGACTTTGAAGTACGGGCAGGGGAAGAAAAGAATGTAAGTATTGAGTTCCCGGGGAGTTCATACGGCGTTTCATCAAATATGATGGATGCGACCCTGTTTATTGACGGTAAGGATACTGGAGAAGTATTGGGAAGTATTGAAAGTTTAGGCCCATTCCCTCCCGATAATAATGCGGTGATGCATGCAGAATGGGAGAGACCGGATGGAGAAGTTTTCAAGTCAGACGATGTCACAGTAAATGATGTCAGCTGGGGAAGCTTACCCTTCCAATTTGATGAAACGGCAATGATGGATGAGCCTGACGTGGCTTCGGCAGAAACGGAAGAAATAAATATGGAAGATGCGGAACAAGTGGTATTGGATTTCCGCGCTAACTACGAAACAGCCTTGAATACGAAAGATTTTAGTTTAATCGAATCCTTTTTAAAGGAAGATAGTGAAGTGGACGAAGAGCTGAGAACCTATATTGGAGACTTGGAAGATACAGCTTATCAATATAATTTTATTTCCAATGAAATTCTGGATGTTGAGGAAATTAGTGAAGATTTGATTGAAGTAGCAACAGAAGAACTGTTTATTTTCACTAATCATGTGGATGAGCAAATTGATTATGACAGAGAGAAAGTCTATACCATGGTGCAGGAAGAGGATGGATATAAAATAACCAGGATAGATTACGTGGAAACAAATAGAGATTATTAATTCAAGGGGGAATATACGCTATGTTAGTATGTTCAAAATGTAATAATGAACAGGAATCGGGGAAATTCTGCGGCGTATGCGGAGCAGAATTAGAGGCTGTGCAAAACAAAGCAGAAGCAAGCCAGCCAATTGAGGCGGAGCCCATTGTAAGTCAGACCGGTGCTGATCAGGCTGCAGCTGCACAGCCGCAACTTCAGGAAACAACGGAAGCAGTGAAAAGCGGACTATCACAATATTGGGCTTATGCTACAGGCTTACTGAAAAATCCTGCTCATGCTTTCCAATTAAACGAGAATCATTTAGTAAATGGAATTATTTCTATCGCTTTATATGTAATAACTTTTTCATTAAGTATATATTTTCTAATTAATTCGCTTGCAAATCAATTTAGCGGAGGTTTGTTAGGGGAGAGTGTTCGCTTGCCGTTCTTTGCAGTGAATTTCAGGCTGGTACTTGTTGCGTTACTCCTCTTTCTCGTTGCATTTGGCAGTGCCCTGGCCATCACGAAATTAGCAAAAAACCAGGAATCATTTAAGTTAATCATATCTCAGTATGGTGGATTAATTGTCCCATTTATAGCACTGCATCTTGTTGCTGTCATCGGAGGTCTGTCTACTTCGGTTCAATTAACCATGGTGCCCTTGGTTATTTCACTTACAATTGTCATTCTTTATATACCGGTTCTCTTTGTATATGAGAAAGTGTCCAAAATAAACAGCCAGGGCCAAAAAATTTACTTAAGTCTTGCTGTATTAGTTTTAATCAGTGTTATTTTCTATGTTTTGGGAGAATCGATGTTTGCCGGCATGCTTGAGGAAATTGAATATATGATTGATGATTTAGCCTACTATTCCCGGTGGTAAATAATAGGAGCCATCTCCAGCGAATGAGATGGCTCCTTATAAATTTACCGGCAATGCAATTGAACCATGCAGATCAGAGACCATCAGCCAACAGGAGAAAAGAACGATCGCCGATAAGCGTTGCTTCATCATAAATTGTGGAAAACATTGGACCATGTCCAAATTTAATCTTTTACCTTCTTAAAAAAATGAAACCAGAGCTTGACATTTGGCCCCGGTTTGGTATATTATGATCTATGGCATTTTATTTCTAAAACCACGATTAGCCCCGGAATCTAATTGTGTTGAATATAGGAATAACGAACGAAATTATTTGGAGGGAAACAATCATGCGCACAACTTTCATGGCGAATGAAGCCAACATTGAACGCAAATGGTTTGTTGTGGACGCTGCAGGCCAACGTTTAGGACGCCTGTCCAGTGAGGTTGCTGCAATCCTTCGCGGAAAGCATAAGCCGACATACACACCACATGCTGACACTGGTGACCATGTCATCATTATTAACGCTGACAAAATTGAACTGACAGGAAATAAAATGACGGATAAAAAATATTACCGTCACACTGGCTATACCGGTGGAATTAAAGAGCGCAACGCAGAAGAAATGCGTACCAAATACCCGGAACAAATGCTGGAACTTGCAGTAAAAGGTATGTTGCCAAAAGGTCCATTGGGGCGCAAAATGGGTAAAAAATTGCACGTATACAGAGGTTCAGAGCACAAACATGAAGCACAAAAACCGGAAGTTTACGAACTTCGCGGGTAATTAAAGGGAGGTAAAGGAATTGGCTCAAGTACAATACTATGGCACAGGTCGCCGTAAAAAATCTACAGCCCGTGTACGTTTAGTACCAGGCACAGGAAAAGTGATTATCAATGGTCGTGATGCAAAAGACTATTTTCCATATGAGACGCAGCTTTTAATTCTGAATCAGCCGCTTGCGGCTACGGAAACCCAAGGAACGTATGACGTACTCGTTAACGTTCATGGCGGAGGATTTACCGGACAGGCAGGTGCAATCCGTCACGGAGTTGCCCGCGCGCTTCTCGAAGCAGATCCGGAATATCGTTCCACCTTAAAGGCGGAAGGATACCTGACACGTGACGCGCGTATGAAAGAGCGTTATAAATACGGTCTTAAATCTGCTCGTCGTGCACCTCAGTTCTCAAAACGTTAATACACTTGTCTTTGGAAGGCTCTCATCCAGTTTGGATGGGAGTCTTTTTACGTGTTTACAAATAATTTATTAGCGTTCATCGTAGTCATGTGGGTTCGTTAAATTCCCGGATTGTACATTCTAGAGAGATGATTAACTCAGCAAACTTGATAATGCAGCAAGTGTAATAGTTGAACATCAGCACCCAAAAGACGGCATAACACCATCAAAGATATTAGACAAAGCTGGAAAGCTGCTAAGTATCCGAAGCTCTTGCTCGCTTAGTCTGAAAAAAAGGGGTTATAATGAAAAGGAAGAACTGACTCTCTTTTTTCTTTTCAGATATATATAATTTGCTGTGGGTTTTGGTAGTAGGAATGATGAGAGTTACTGTATCATATAAAATATTGAACTATGAATCATTACATATTAAGGTATCTTTGTACGATGAAGTTCTTAAAGCTTGATCAACAAACTGGGCTGAATTGTAAAAAAAGAGTTTGGAAGTGAAAATATTAGCGGTGAGATCGGAGTGTATGTTTGGTGAAGTATGGTAAAGTGAAAGACATAATGATAAGAATTGTTACAGTTTTAGTATCAGGCATCATCATTTGGAATTTTATAGCTTACCTTAGTGATACATTTATAGGGCAAGAATATAATCCTCTAAGCCACTTCACAATTGCTCTTATCACAACTGTTTTCATTATTATTCTCATACATGTGCTATTAAAAACAGACAAAATTTCGTGGAAAGATCTGGGACAATCTACTTTTAAAACAAATATCTTCTCCTTTCTTCTTGGTTTCTTTCTCTGGACAATACCTGCAACTATTGGACTATTTATTTGTTTACTGTTTGGATGGGTTGAAATAACAGTAAATACAAATTTGAATCACTTTTTGTTGAGTATATTGATTTTATTCGTAACTGTATTCTTTATTGAAGCATTACCAGAAGAACTTATCTTTAGAGGGTATATATATCGTTACTTAAATGTCTTATTTCCACACTGGGGCACAATCATTTTACAAGCATTGTTATTTTCGCTATTTGCTTATTTTATAGGGGCCATGTATTCTGTGGAACAACTTCAATTTATTCCCGGTTTCGCCATTATTCTAGGTGTAATCAGGGCAATATCTGGAAGTGTATGGATAGCAATCGGATTTCATGTTGCAATTATGACAGCAACACAAATTTTAGGACCTATCCATGGACACTTTGATGTGAGTGGAATTTTCACACTCCAATTTGTTGCATTTATTTTACTGCCAAGTGTTATTGGAGCTACAATACTGTCATTTATTTTTTCGAATTTCAAATGGAGCAAAAAAGCACCAATACATTAAACAAGAAACTTACTGTAGGCGTTCTATTCTTTGTATTAACTGATATTCACCTTCATTCTAACTTAATAATGCAGTTGTTCATACTTGAAAATTAAAAATGACTTTGACTTTCTTTTTGGAATAGTTTAAGCTGTTTTATGGCTAAAGGGTATTCCCTAAAACACCTCTCTTATCTTGATCGTGAGGTGTTTTTGCTTTGGAAAAATGTAATGAAGAGGAGAGACGGAACATGAAACGAAAATTATGGTTGCTGGGGGCTGGCTTACTCATTATCTTGAGTGCATGCAGCGATGGGGAAGAAGCAAAAAGCCCGGATTTAAGTGAAGAAGCGGCAGCAGAACAAGAATCTCAAGAAACAGAAGAAACGCAGGAAACGGAAGAAACAATAGTAGGGACAACAGAATCAGAAGAAGAGTCCACATCTGATCCTGAAAGTGAAATGGAAGAAAATGAAGGAGACCACGAAGTACATATCCAAGCGGAAGTAGTGGAACAGGAAAATGAAATTATGGTTTACGGAGAAAGTAATCTATTGCCGGGATCTGAGGTGCGGGTTTCTTTGAATTCGGATGCTATTTTTGCTCGCTCATCCAGAGTTGAGGCCAAATTAGATGGCAGCTTTGAGGTGGATTTTAACCACCCGGAGGTTTACGATAGTGAGCTTTATGTAACAGTGACATTTGAACCGGCAGAGCAGGAACCGGAAATTCAGGAATTTTACGGAGAGCTGGGTGAGAATTTAGAAGGTCCGTTCATCTATAAAGACGAGAATTCGGACGATGAAATTGAATCATTTGCAAAAGCAGAAGCATCATTTCAATTAACAGAAGATGAACTTGTTACGGCGCAAACGGAAACTCCTGAGTGGGAAACAATGGAAGACCAAGGGGAGCTTGAAGTTTGGATGGAAGCGGAAGTAGAAAAAAATGATGAATATTATGATGTATCACTTCAAACAAATTTGCTTGAAGGGGCCCGGGTAAGGGGCTTTATGCATCTGCCGGATTATATTTCAACCGGATTTCAGGATACTGGCCGTGTTGCACCGGATGGGACCTTAGAATTGGAAGTTAATTATCCGGACTCCATTGATGATGAAGATGAGATGTTTCTGAGAATTGACTTTGACCCGAGCATCTCCCAATGGAAAGCGGTTGAAGAACATTATGGAGAGGAAGGAGAAAATCTAACGGGGGGAGGTGTGGAAGAAAATTCCACAGGAAAGAAGATAATCCGGCTGGAGATCCAATTACAATAGAAATGTATTTATAGTTGTCTGAATTAGAAACCACCCACATTGCTTTAGCAGTAAACAGCAATTGGGTGGTTTTTGCTGTGGACTTGAAATTCATTCTAATCACGCTTTTTCTTTGCCTCATAATCTTTCTTATTTCGGCGGCCCAGCTCCATTTCATCCGCGAACTCAGTTTGTGCTTGCCTGAATGTTTTGGGTTTTGCTTTAGGCTCGTCTGAAAATAGCTGATTTTGAATGTATTGATGAATAAATGGTTCGGCTATTGCCGTGAAAAAAGCAGCAGACAGTGCTGTCAGTGCGATGGCTCCACTCATTCCAAAGAAAATACTGCCCAGCATCCAATACAGCAGGAATGATAATGCAAAATCAGAAAGTGTGGCTGTTACATTACCAAGATTTTTCAATATGAGCATATCACCTAAAAGATAAGTAACAACCGTTGTTATGATGCTAATCAAAATTAAATTGTCGAATACAGCAAAATTAAAAATCGAAAAAAATGACAGAACAATCACCGAAATGACAATGAATTTTATACCTATTGCTTTTAAATGAGTCATAAGACTATCCATCCGCTCAAATCCTTTCAGTGTTTGTCTTTTTAGTATGAGCAGAAAAGGTGAAAATATAAGGTGAAATTTTGGTTCGTATGAAGGGAGTCTTTAATAAATTGAAAAAAATTCACATTATTTGTCGAAGATATGTTACAATAAGCAAATATAAAAAAAGAAAGAAAAAAGATGTAAGATGATCGCAATTAATAAGTTGTAAGGAATTTTAAAACGGCGAAATGACAGAATACTGACTCAATTAATCAGTCATCAGGAAGGGGAAACGGGAAGAATGAAAATATTAAACACAATCAGCGGCCTGGCAGGTAAATATTTTGCAGTATTGGTAATTATTATAGCAGTAATCGCTTTTATCACACCAAATCAATTTCTATGGCTCAACTCCTATGTAACAATTCTTTTGGGTATCGTTATGTTTGGCATGGGGTTAACTTTAAAAGCTGTAGATTTTAAACTGATTCTTACCAAGCCATTGCCCGTATTCGTTGGGGTAGCGGCCCAGTTTGTCATTATGCCATTAATTGCATTTGTTATCGCATATCTCTTAAATCTGCCGCCGGCAATAGCGGCTGGCCTTGTCCTGCTTGGATCCGTGCCGGGTGGAACGGCTTCCAATGTGATGGTGTATCTGGCAAGGGGAGACGTGGCGCTTTCTATTACAATGACTTCGCTCTCTACATTGCTTGCACCTATTGCCACGCCGTTTATTTTACTTTTACTGGCAGGTCAATGGCTTCCGGTGGATCCTATTTCCATGCTCTTATCCATCGTTCAAGTAATTATTGTTCCAATCGTATTGGGTCTTTTGGTAAAACGATTTTTCCCGTTGGCGGTGGAACGGAGTATATCGGCTATTCCATTAATATCCGTAACAGCTATCATTATTATTGTGGCCGCTGTAGTGTCAGCCAATGTAGACAATATAGCGACATCCGGCTTGTTGGTTTTTGCTGCAGTCATGCTGCATAATGGATTTGGTCTGGCGCTTGGTTACCTTACAGCCTATTTCATGAAATTGGATGTGTCCAAACAAAGGGCCATTTCCCTTGAAGTCGGTATGCAAAACTCCGGCTTGGGAGTCTCCCTGGCTACTGTGCATTTCGAGCCGTTAGCAGCACTTCCAAGTGCTGCGGGCGCAGTATGGCATAATATTACCGGGCCTATTCTTGCCACACTTTGGGCAAAGAAAGACGCAAAAATACATGCCGCAGAGAATGCACAAAGTGCAGATGGCGAGCTGAAGGTTTCCGGCAAGTGAGGGAGATAAGACGGGGTGCAGTAAGTGAGGATTTAAGGGTTGCAGAATTTTATTGAAAAATTCGTTGAAAGACAATGATTGCAGGCTATGGATTTTTTACTATTCATACATGGCAAAAGAGCATAGTATCCAGTCTATGCTCTTTTGTAAATTTACCTTTCCTCATTATTTTTCTCTTCACCAGCCTTGTCCTTAAAGGACCCTTTCAACTTTTAAATTTACCTTCTGTCTGTTTGGATTTGTCATTAGTCAATCCGCCATACGCATCTTTAGCCTTCCCCTTTGCTTTGTCGGCGGCACCTTCCATTTTATCTTTATATCCACTCATCGTATCCCTCCATTCTGTTTTAAAAAACGATTCCCGTTCCATCTTAGGATGAAACAATGAGAAGTCATTTCTCTTTTGATATAATATGTAGGGAGGTGATTTTATGTCGAAATTGCAATTCTATATTCGACATCAGCCGGATTTTCTCCAGGATAAATTCATATTGGTTTTTAAAAGTGATGCGGCAAGGGATTATTTCAAGCATAAACTTAAAGGAAGTTACTTTGAAGAAATATCAAGTGAATCGGCGGAACACGCAGTGCGTATCGGCATTAACGGCAAGACAATTCCCTTTGGCTATACATTGCGGTTAACAAAAGAAGAAGTGAGCCGGCTGAGTACAGCAAACTGGGAAGAAACTGCTCACCTTCTCGCTGAAGGAAATGAAAGGTTATACAAGGAGAGGGCAGCACAGCAATAATAAAGCAAAAAACATCAACCTGGAGAGACTGCGCTCCCAGCTGATGTTTTTTTTACTTTTGATCTCCGACATATTTTCTTGCGATAAAAATCATGATAAAGGCAATCGTCATCATCGTAATGGCACTGGATAAAAACGGAAGCCCGAGCGTTTCCGACGTGGCACCGGAAACGAATGATCCTGCCACAGACCCCAGTGAAAAGAAGGCATAAAAGATGCCGTACGCTTTCCCGCGATCCACCCTGGAAGTAGCCTCAGCCACAATCCGGTTCATCGATGGGAACACAAACGCAAATCCAATACCGTAAATAACCATTAATACCAGGCTTAACCAGTAGATAGCCACTATATTAAGCAGTATATGGACAGACCCAATAATCATGACTCCGGAAATAACCAGTTTTACAGAGGACACCCGATCGAATATCCGATTTAACGGTGTCAAAAAGATAATTAATGCAACAATCCCATACGTACTCAGCATCATCCCGGTCGTTTCAGAAGTAAGCCCCATATCTTCCACTTTTAAAGGCAGAGCAAATGCCAGCGTACCATTGCTGATCATTAATGCAAAAGCAGCCAGGGAAGCCTTGAGAACCAATGGATGCTTCAGCAGTGGCATAAATTCTTTCGGGGAAAATTTCCCCTTTTCCGTGGATATGAAAGATTCCTCAATAAATTTGTGGATTAACAAAGCACTGAGGAAAAACAGAATGGCTACAAAAATAAATACGTATTCCACCTGTGCTCTTGCGGCCATCGCCCCACCGATTGCCGGACCCGCAATTGCTGCAATGCCGATGCCGGCACCAGTAAATGCCATCGACCGACCGCGTGTCTGCGATTTAGACCTGTCACCCACATAGGCAAATGCAGCCGGGATTAATATCCCGCCGGCCAATCCATGGAAGAAGCGGATGAGGAATAACTGCCATCCTGACTGCGCGAGCGGATAAAATAGAAGGATGATTGCAACGAAAAACATTCCGGCAAATAACATCCGTTTTCTGCCATATCGGTCAATCCAATGTCCGCCAAAAATGTTACCAACCATATTAGTCAGTGAATAAACAGCAACGATAGCGCCTGCCAATACATGAGAGGCGCCTAAATCCAATGCATAAGGTGTAATGATCGGCAATTGGATAAATGTATCTAAAAATGAAACAACGATGATAAAGAAAAGAATTTTACCCATTTCAAATCCTCTCTAACATATACTCCACATTATTATACCTTAAAATAGGGAAAATAACAGGCAATGCACATTGGGGAGTTTCGAGAAAAATGTGAACCCACTTTCATAATATGCAACAAATTTATTAAGACGTTGGCAGGTGTAAAAATAATAGCGAAGCAGCTGTTATATGTAGTAATTATGAGTATTTTGTAATAATTTTGCGTACTTCGCCGCAAAACTTGTTCATACTATCCTATAAGATAGAGACTCCCAAAATATAGAGTTAAAGGCAATTTTCAAATATAAGGAATTATTGGTAGAATAAATGAATATTATGCAACAGGCATAATTTTTTAAATAGTGTTTATGAAAAGGGGAGGAAATGGGTGTTTAAAAGAAATAAGAAATTAATAACCGTATTGTTAGTTTCGTTGTTCCTTATAATGACTCTTGCTGCCTGTGGCGGTGATGAGGCGAGCGGCGGCGAATTGCAGGATTCATATGTAGTGGCAAGTGATACATCCTTTGTACCATTTGAGTTTTACGAAGACGGTGAGTATGTAGGGTTTGATATTGATCTGATTAATGCAGTTGCGGATGAAGCCGGGTTTGAAATTGAACTGGAAACAACCAATTTCGATGGCATTATTCCCGGACTTCAGACAGGTTCCTTTGACATAGCTATTGCTGGGATCAGTATTAGAGAAGACCGCAAAGAGTCCGTGGATTTCAGTGACCCGTATTACGAGTCCGGACTTAGCATTGGTGTTCATATTGATAATGATGATATTCACGACATTGATGATCTGGAAGGAAAAACAATTGCAACCAGACTTGGTTCCACCAGTGCCGATTTCATTGAGCAAAATATTGAAGGAGCGGAAGCCAACCAGTATGAACAGCTGGACCAGGCCTATATGGCAGTTGAAAATGGAAGTGTTGATGCCATTCTCTATGATGCTCCAAACGTCGCCTATTATATTCAGACAGAAGGAGAGGACAGCCTGAAAATGGTAGGTGACCTCTACCAGGCTGAAAACTATGGTATCGCTATATCCAAAGGACAGGAAGAATTGGTGGAAGCCATTAATGAGGCATTGGCAACATTAAGAGATGATGGAACATACGATGAGATCTATGAAAAATGGTTTGGAGAAGCACCTGAATAAAAATAGCAATTCTACCGAAAAGGGTGTAACAACACATTCGTTGCACCCTTTTCCACTTGTTACGGACAACATAAGACAAACCGAGAAGTTTATGAAGAGGTGAAACAATGTTTGGGAGATTTGATTGGGCCGGTGTGATTGACTTTCTTCCGCAGTTAATGACAGGCTTGTATTATACATTACTTATATCCGTGCTCGGGCTTTTTATTGGTTTTATACTTGGTGCTATTTTTGGCATGGGCCGGGTGGCCAAAAATAAGATTATTTACGGAATATCCACTGTTTATATTGAAATCATTCGTGGTACGCCGGTGCTGGTACAGGCGATTTGGATTTACTATGCCCTGCCTTTAATTATAGGGGTAAATATCGAATCGATTACAGCAGGTGTAATTGTTATTGCTATAAACTCCGGTGCCTATATTGCTGAAATTGTACGGGGTGCCGTTCAATCAATTGAAAAAGGACAAATGGAGGCGGGGCGCTCCCTCGGATTGGATCATGGTCAGACGATGCGTTATATTATTTGGCCCCAGGCGTTCAAGCGGATGATACCCCCTCTGGGCAACCAATTTATCATTAGTATTAAGGATACGTCACTATTATCCGTAATCCTCGTTCCGGAGCTGATTTTTCAAGGAAGGCTGGTTGCAGCAAATCATTTTAACGCTGTGGAAATTTACACAACCGTCGCAGCGTTCTACCTTGTTATTACGCTTAGTCTATCCTTAGTATTACGTCTCTTGGAAAGAAGGTTGGATATACAATGATTGAAGTGAAGAACCTATATAAAAAATTTGGCGATTTGGAAGTATTAAAGGATATTAATTGCAAGGTGGATGAATCTGAAGTGGTCTGTGTCATCGGTCCCAGTGGTTCAGGGAAAAGTACATTTCTCCGTTGTCTGAACATGCTGGAGGAAATGACAAGTGGTGATGTAATAATCGATGGAGACCATTTGAACGATAAAAAGGTGAATATTAATGAAATCCGTGCAGAAGTAGGGATGGTGTTTCAGCAGTTTAACCTTTTTCCGCATAAAACGGTGATGGAAAATATTATGCTGGCCCCTCAGAAGGTTAGGCAAATCAGCAAAGAAGATGCAAAAAAACGAGCGGTAGCTTTATTGGATAAAGTAGGACTTGCGGACAAGGATGACAATTACCCAAGCCAGTTGTCCGGCGGCCAGCAACAGCGTGTGGCCATCGCCCGGGCGCTGGCAATGGAGCCGAAAGTAATGCTTTTTGATGAGCCTACTTCCGCGCTTGACCCCGAGCTGGTCGGGGAAGTACTTGAGGTCATGAAACAGCTCGCATTGGAAGGAATGACCATGGTCGTTGTGACCCATGAGATGGGGTTTGCAAAAGAGGTAGGAGATCGTGTGTTGTTTATGGATCATGGAAGGATTGAAGAAGAAGGTGATCCGGAACAGATTTTTTCAAATCCGACTTCGGAGCGTACAAAGGAATTTTTACGAAAAGTACTGTAAGAAATTTTTCAAGTGCTCTTTTCTCTAATTGGAGGGAAGAGCCTTTTCTATTAACAGGGGAAAGGCTTGGTGTTCCGAAGGGTGTTTCGATTAGAAAAAGAAAGGAACTGAATTTCTCCAAACACTTAAGGTATAATGATGGAAAGACCTAAGTAACTTGGAGGTACATATGAGAAACATTAAACAACTAACCGAAAAAGACAACGACAAGATTTTTGCTTTGTCCCAATACGCGTTTCAATACGAACTCACCTCATCAGAACTGGAGAAAAAGAAGGCTGAGGCAAGACGGCATCAAATCTGGGGGTGGATGGAAGGAGAGGAGCTGGCAGCAAAACTGCATATCATTCCGCTTTCCTGTTATATTGACGGGGCACCTTTTAAAATGGGGGGAATCAGTTCAGTTGCCACCTGGCCGGAATACCGCAGGAAAGGAATGGTAAAGGAGCTGCTGCAGCATGCATTGCATGAGATGAAGGAAAATGGACAGCATCTTTCCTTTCTGCATCCCTTTGCTTTTCCCTTTTACCGCCAATATGGCTGGGAGCATGGATTTACCCGGCAGCATTATAACATCCCGGTAAAAAAGCTTAAAAAGGATTGGGGAGCAAGTGGCTATGTAAAGCGGGTTTCAAAAGATATCTCTTTGCTGCACCGGGTGTACACCCCCTATGCCAAGAACTATAATGGCATGCTTACAAGAGATGAAGCCTGGTGGGAGCAGCGTGTATTAAAGGACAAGTTCCATATTGCGGTAGCCTATAATCAACAACATAAAGCGGAAGGGTATATAATTTTTGATGTGAAAAACAAGGAATTTACCGAACAGGAAATTGTCTTTAATACCTTGAATGGCCGGAAATTATTATTACAGTTCATTGGCAATCATGATTCAATGGTGGAAAATGCAAGCATGATCGTTCCCGAGGATGATCAGCTTGCTTTATTGGTGGACGAGCCACGATTTGAGCAAAAGCTGGTACCGTATTTTATGGCGAGAATTGTGGATGTACCCGCCTTTCTGGCCAAGTATCCATTCCAGAAGGATGCCCGAATGGTATTTCAGGTGGAAGATACATTCTTTCCTGAAAATAATGGCAGCTATCACGTGCATGTTCAACATGGAGAAACCAAGGTAAACCAACTGCAGCATGATTCCGGGATGCAAAAGGTTTGTTGTTCCATTCAAGTTTTAACCGGTATGCTGCTGGGCTACAGAAGACCGGTGGACTATTTTATGACAGGACAATTACAAACGGAATGGGAAACAATTGTGGAATTGGACAGCTTGGTTCCAAAGAAAAAGACATTTTTCGCCGACTTTTTCTAATCTTATTTTACCCGGGACCTTTATCCTGTTTCAATGATATATGGGCGTAATATTTATGGGGCTTATGTCGCTTTTTGGCACTAAGCCTTTCTTCTTCCATGAAAACTTGTAAAACCCATAGTATTTTAGCGAATTTTAAGTTAAAATAAATGCAATTGGAATAGTCAAATTCCACCAATGTTTGATAGATTTTTTTCGTATCATAATGAAGTGCTGGTATGCCGCAGGGCTGTGCAGACAGGTGGAATAAACAGAAGCGGGATACAGAAAAGGAATTGATCAGATGGCATATTATATGAATCTATTTAGGTTTTTCAGGTCAATGGAAGATCATTTATTTCGGGTCCGAAAAGCGGAGAAAGTGTACAATCTTTGGAAGACGAGCCTGCTGCTGGTGCTTGCCAGTGTGGTTGTTTACATATGGATGGGTTATCTTGGACTGGGCACAACGCCACTTGCGCCTGCAGCCGTGCAGGCCACGGGAGTGGAATATGAGCAGTATAAATATTGGTTTATACTGGGACGCGGCGTCTATGCGCTTCTATTTGCAGCATTTATTCTGTTTATTCCTTCCCTGATTATTTATGCGTTTACAGGAATACCTTATCAAAAACTGGTTATGATGCAACAGATCGTGCTGGCAGTATTATTGTTGGAAAGAATGTTATGGGTGCCATTGGCTGTTTTTATTGGGCTGGAATGGTATGTGTCCCCCTGGTCTTTTGGCATTATAGCTTCATATATAACCGAAATAAATTGGTTTGTATACTTTTTTGGAGCCATCTCTTTATTTCAGTTATGGATTGTTTGGTTTCAAATCAGGTACGTTGGAGGGTTTCAGGTCATAAGAAAAAGGTCGTTATGGCTGATCATCATTCTCCTGCATATTCTTTTGTGGTCTCTGGCAGCAACGACAGCTGTGGTGGATACACGTATCCTAAGTGGGTGGTTTGAATGAAGCGAAAAAGAAGAGTGATCCAAGTAGCTATTGCTGTATTTGTAGCGGTGAATTTTATGCTTGTCTTTGCGGATGAGGAGGCTCGGGTGGAGCGGATTTCATATATAAAAGAATGGTCTGATGCATTTACGGCAGATGTGCGTGAACAGCTTCATACGGATGTCGTTTTCGCCTATGACGAAGTGGAGCATATATACTTTGACACATCAGCAGGCAGCTTTCAGGAATTTCTGGTAGAGGAAGAAGATGAGATTACGGCAGGAGATCCCCTTTTCTCCTACCAGGTGGATAATTATTACGAAGCCGAAGCAGACCTGATGCAGGAAATGGAGAAAATCAATGGAGAGATAGCTGCCATTGAACAGGCGATCATGGAAATGAATGCTTTTCAGATTCCTGAATCCATTCCACCTGCAGGTCCTGCCCCATCATTTCAAATGACGGAGCAGGAAATTAACATTGAGTTTCCGCAGGACCCGATTGAAGCACAACTCATGAAGGAGCAGTTTATTATTGAAAAAGAACATGAGCTAACGCAAAAGCAGGCCGCATCGCAAAGTGTGCAAAATCAGTTAACTGAACTGCAGACAACGGGGGATACGATCACGGTGGAGAGCCCTTACGCCGGAAAAGTAAAAGATATTGCCACTGACCTCAGTGACCCTATTGTAACGATTGAGTCAATGGCACTGGAAGCACAGGGTGCATTAACGGAAGTGGAGCGCACTGAAGTGGAGGAAGGTTTTCGGGCGGTTGTGGAAGTAACCAATGTGCAAACATTTATTGATGGAACGGTAAGTAATCTGAATGATTATCCGGAACCCGCCTCCCATGAAGGAGAAAGTATTTATGCTTTCCAGATTGCTTTTGAAGAAGAAGTGCAGCCGGAGATGGAAGATTTGCTGCCCGGCTATCAAGGCGAGGCCAGCATTACATTGGATGAATCAATAGGGGCGACGGTCGTTTTTGATCATGTATTGTCGGAAGGTGCGGTATGGAAAATGACGGATTCAGGCCGTCTTTTGAGACAGCCTGTCGAAACAGGTATACTTATGGATTCTATGCTCGAGATTACCACCGGTGTTCAGCCTGAAGAATTAATTGCCGAAGAAAGGATGAACCAATTTCGGGACGGAGCAGCTTTTATCACCCCTCTGAAACTTACGAGGTCTACCTGGCGGGAAGTCACACTTGGAGGTAACCCGAATTGGAGGGAGTACTTCGTAACGGGTATGCTTGCGCGATAATTAACAGCAGGACGGTTCTCCTGAACGCAGGTGCAACAGGCGAACCGTCCTGCTGTTTCAGTTTCTCCGGTGGTACAGCACATTGACGAGTGCACCGATCATAAGGACCATTCCTGTAAGGAAAAACCACATCATTAATATGACGATTCCGGCAAGACTGCCATAGGTTTCATCATAGTTTCCAAAATTGCTGATATAAAAAGAAAATCCGAGTGAAATTAACTGCCATAAAATACTGGCAATGATAGCACCGGGAATGATATGTTTAAATGGAAGCTTTTTATTTGGTGCAAACCGGTACAGTAAAAGCAGTATCCCTGTCAGCACGACGATACTTATCGACCAGCGCAAAACTTGCAGCAGCAGGGACATACCAATGGTTAAGCCTAAGAAATTTGTTATAAAATTTACAATAACATTGCCGAGTATAGGCAGCAGGAATGCTACAATAATGGCAAAAATCATGCCAATGGTTAAACCCAGCGCAATCAGCCGAACGACAATAAAATTACGTGTTTCTTCAACGTCATATGCTTCATTTGTTGATTTAATAAAAGCGTTTATTCCCACGGAAGCTGACCATAGGGCACCAATAATACCAACAGTTAATAAACCGCCGCGGGGAGTTTCAACCAAACTGATAATGTTTTCTTCCATTACGTCGGCAAGACCTTCCGGCAGGGCATTCGACATAAAATGAATGGCCTGGGCAGGTTCAATATTTAAATAGGGAATAATAGCGAAACCTACGATTAATAATGGTACAATTGACAAAAGATAATAATAAGCTTGGGCAGCAGCCAATAAAGGAACATTGTCCTCCTGAAACTTGGTCATAAACGCTTTTCCAAAACGGATCATTTTCGACATACATCTTCCTCCATTAAAGTTGGTTGTGGGGCAAGGGGATTGGTACATAACTAATCTCATCAGAGAAAAATCAAAAAAACACTTACCCAGCTCACTTTTGCCCGTGGTGAAAGCGAAGTATATTACCGGTGCGGCTGATGATACTCAGTCCTTTGATTAGTTCTGGTTTCTTCGAGACTTTAAAGTTATGTGCCAACCTCAATATTACGAAGCAAAATAGCCGGGCAAGGAACCCGGGACGCTAAATGCCTGTCCTGCAGTAAAGATTTGTTCTTTTGTCTCTATACCCGATCTGCAAATTAATGAATCAATATGCAATTGTGTTTCAATTATGCGGGGCAGTGGTATAATTCTTTTACAGAAGGGGGTTTTTTCGTGGCAGGGATTTTTTACTTATTCACTTTACTTATAGCCATTGCGTTTGCTGTGGTAGTTATTTACATTGCCATCGTTTTATTCCGGATATCCAAAACGCTGAATGCAGTAGGAACAACACTTGCTAAAACCGAGAAAGAAGTGGAAGCAATGATTCCGCAACTCAGGGAAACGATACATCAGGCAGATACTGCCCTTGAAGATGTCAGCCAAAAACTGAAATCAACCGATGATGTTTTTGAAGCGATCGATGACGTGGGAACGTCAGTAAATAATGTGAATCATTGGCTGGATACGAATCAAAAACATATGACCGATGAAGAAATGAATGAAAAAACAAAACCATTCATGGAAGGACTTAAATGGAGTGAGGCAGCATTTCTCTTATATTCAAAATGGAAAGAACCCAAAAGTGATCTGCCCGCTGAAAGGCCGGAACAGGCAATAATAAAACAAACCAGGAAAGAGGGATAAAGGATGACATTAACGGGAGTAGGGGTTTTACTCATCGGCATTGCATTTTTAATCATTGCTATTTTTATCGCCCACACACTGCAAAATTTGGCAGGTGTATTAAAAGGTGTCGAGAAAACGGTGGACAGGCTGCCGGATCAAATGGATACCATCGTAAAAGAAACCGGTGAATTAATGAATGAAAGTAACAAAACATTAGCAGATGTAAATGATAAATTAAAACAGTTAAGCCCATTATTCTATGTAGTGGGAGATGCAGGAAACATATCCCGCAAATTTTCCTCTTCATTGGTAAATATGACTGAATCATTGAAGCAGGAGACAGGAGAAGCGAAAGATGTGACAGATAAGAATAAGCTTGGTGGTCTGTATGGCTCTTTTGCTCTGGGGTATTATTGGCTGCAGCGCCGCCGAGAAGCAAAAAACGCCAAAAATGAGGGTGAGCAGTAATATGGAGAACAAAAAAGATCTAACGTCAATGATCATCGGAAGTCTTGCTGGAGCTGCCCTTGGCTGGATGATCAAAGACTATACCTCCAAACGACTGCAGCGTGAGGAGAATAAGCCGCTTTTCCAGGAATTAAAGCGAATGGAAAAAAAAGTATATGAAGACGGCAAAAAGAAAGCGGAAGAATTAGGAAAAATAAAAAACGCGGTAAAAGCAGAATAAACCCATCAAAAAAATCCCTGGAAAAGGGATTTTTTTATGCTGGATAAAGTATTACTCCATTTGAATAAAACTTAAACGCGGAAACATGTCAAATTTCGACTTCTCCCGCCGAAAAATCTTGTCTAATTTAAAAACAAAATAATTCTATTTTTCCCCATCTTTCTTCTGAAAAAGCATATAGCCCAAAGTGGCAAAACTGAGCAAGGCCTCCATATGTTCTCTTTTTAACAGCTTGCTCATCAAAGGGGTGGTCGACGTGTTTACCTTTGATACGACATCAAGAATATAAGAGGATATAGTTTTTAAAGTACGTCCGATATTCCCGATTATCTCAAATAGCGGATTTAATTCTTTCACTTGCCGGTTCACGTCGTTTAATGTTTTATTCCCCTGTTGGATGGCTTCCGTCGCTTGTCCGGTTAAACCCTCCACTTGATTCGGCAGGGATGCCGTAGTTTCTTTTAAGTTGTCCAGTGTACCGGAAAGGTTTCTCAAAGGTTTGATCAATAATATAACTAAAACGAAAAATGCTGCACCAAGAAGCGTGATGCCAATTCCAACCCAATCCATAGACATAAAAGCCCCTTTCTGAAATATCCTTCTTTCATCATACCACTTTTCTCGACAGATGAAACAGAAAAAAAGCATCGTCCTTTGCTTTATTATAGTATTCCTCCCGGCATTTCCATTATGTATAGGCATATTTGCCATAGACAGGCCATAAAATAAAACGAGATAGCTTAAAAGGGGACGAGGAGATGTCGAAGTTCAATAAAGTTTTTTTATGGTTTATTGGGTTAGCCGTACTGATTTTTCTTATACAACTTCCTATCATACAGAGCGATACTGCCTGGAACCAGGGATGGTCATTGCCGCTCAGCGGAAAAACGATTGTCATTGATCCGGGACATGGCGGGCCGGATGGAGGAGCCGTCGGCAAAGATGAAACATTGGAAAAAGATATAGCCCTGGATGT
This sequence comes from Virgibacillus kimchii, assembly GCF_055379185.1. Classification (NCBI taxonomy): domain Bacteria; kingdom Bacillati; phylum Bacillota; class Bacilli; order Caryophanales; family Bacillaceae; genus Virgibacillus; species Virgibacillus kimchii. Next base: position 3,359,574 of record NZ_AP043951.1, read on the forward strand.
CTCTGAAAAAATCCGTGATTATCTTCTGCAGACGGGTGCTATTGTTTATTTAACACGTGAGGAAGATACGGATTTGGCAGCGGAAGATACACAGGGGCTCTCGAGAAGAAAAGCGGAAGATATTCGAAACCGCTTGGAATACATTCGTGAAAAAGAAGCCGACTTTTTTATTACGATACATTTAAACGCCTTGCCATCAACCAAATGGCATGGAGCTCAGACGTTTTATTATCCCCAATCGGACGAAAGCAGGCACTTGGCCACCATGATACAGCAGGAAATTATAAGAAATATGGAAAACACCACACGGAGTCCTCTTGCAATCAACAATCTTTATCTGCTGAAAAATGCTGAGGCACCCGGCGCACTCGTAGAGATCGGCTTTCTATCCAATGAACAGGAACGGGAACTGCTAAAGCAGGAAGAATATCAGCAACAAATGGCGGCAAGCATTTACGAGGGAATTTTGCGCTATGTGACAGAGGAACCTGAACAAGATGAGTAAAGTGTGACAGCCCTATTATCCATCCATGATTCAAATCACTTAGGTTTTCGCTGATTTGTGTTATACTAGCCTTGAATGAAATGTTAAGGTTGTGTTCAAGAGAAAAGGAAAGCGATTTCGAGGGAAATAACGGTTTCCTTTTTGGGCATAAGATAAATTCAAAGCTTAAAAAGGGATGGTGTCACAAGTTGTTATCAAAAGATGAAGTAGTACAGTTGCTAAACCCTGTTAAAGATCCATTTTTACATAAAACACTGGAGGAAACCGGTGGTATCAGCAAAGTAACCATAAAGGAAGACAAGAACCACGTTAGTGTAAAAATTGCGATCTCCAAAACGAATACCGGGGAACAAATGCAATTGCAGCAGGAAATCGTCGGCATTCTGAAGAAAAATGGAGCAACTACGGTTGGTTTACGCTTTGAGCAGCTTCCGGATGAAGTTATAAGAAAATACCAGCCCGCAGTGGAGCAGGAAAAGGAATCCTCACTGATGGGAGGAAATTCCGGTACCAAGTTTATTGCGGTAGCGAGTGGTAAAGGCGGTGTTGGAAAATCAACTGTAACCGTCAACTTGGCTGTTTCCCTGATGCGCCTCGGTAAAAAAGTAGGGATTATTGATGCGGACATTTACGGGTTCAGCGTTCCGGATATGATGGGGATTGAAAACCGTCCAGCCGTCCGAGCGGAAAAAATTATTCCTGTAGAACGCTTTGGTGTAAAAGTGATCTCCATGGGATTCTTTGTAGAGGATAATTCGCCGATCATATGGCGAGGCCCTATGCTTGGGAAAATGCTCAACAGCTTCTTTAGCGAAGTGGAGTGGGGAGACCTGGACTATCTGATTCTCGATCTGCCTCCGGGTACCGGGGACATCGCGATGGATGTACATGAACTGCTCCCTACCTGTAAAGAAGTCATTGTTACAACACCACACCCATCCGCTGCATTTGTTGCAGCCCGGGCCGGCCAAATGGCATTAAAAACAGACCATGAAATCCTGGGTGTTGTTGAAAACATGGCTTATTTTGAAAGTGAGAAAACCGGAGAAAAAGAATATGTATTTGGTCAAGGCGGAGGGAAAAAGCTGGCAGAAGTACTGAAAACAAAGGTGCTTGGACAGCTGCCGCTGAAACAGCCATATGAGGATGAAGATGAATTCGCGCCGGGAATTTATCAGGAAGATCATCCGATTGGTCAGGAATACCATAAAATTGCTTCGAAAATTCTCGCGAAAATGGAAGATTAAAATAGAAGCGGACCTGTTTAAGGTCCGCTTTTCCTGTTCTTTTTACTTTTTATGATCCGCCACCGGATTCACCACCGGAACCGCCGTCGGATTCACCTTCTTCTTCCTCTCCGGACTCTTCTTCACTGCTTTCACCCTCCTGTTGTTGCTCACCTTGTTTTTCCGCAGCTTTTAACAGGATTTCCTGGATTTTTGCTTGAAACACAGGGGTTTCCAATGTCTGCCGGATCGTTTCCTCCAAATGAGAGCGGAATTGCTGTCCCCGCAATACACTTAACATTTGGTCCTCTATTTCCGGGTTTTGCAATAAATCGAGCATTTGTTGCTGATATTCCGAATCATTCATTAAATTTTTTATCAACTTTTCCTGTTCTTCGCTTATGGATTCTGCATAGCCTTGCGCGAACTCAGGGTCTTCAAATAAATTCGCCCACATTTCCTTGGCCTGCTCAGAGGCTAGTGCTTCATTGATGGAATCCTTAACCATTTCCGACTCCATCACAAGCTCCTGTTTTAACTCTTCCTCTGCTAATAATTCCTTTAATGCTTTCTTGCCATCTTCTGTCTGTAATATGTCAACAACCATCTTTTTCGTTTGTTCATAGTCCTGCTCTTCCTGTACTGGATTTGCGGCATTGCACCCGCTGATTACAAAAAACGACAGGAATATTACACTGATTAAAAGGGAGCGAACCATTCCGGAACTCCTTTCCTTATGTTTCATTTATATTCTCTATACTATAAAATTAACTATAATAACAAAAGCTACTCACATTTAATATGAGTGACAAAAATAAAAAATATGCACACAGATAAGGAAAATTGTCGAACTTCGTGTTAGAATACCTATGGGACGAATCACACCCAATCAAGTAATTTCTGCTTATTTGGTGTTTTTCCGCAATAAATTCTTATGTAATGGTTCTCTTTCAGCCAGGAGAACATTTTGAATACATACTGGGAGGATAAAGAACTTGAATACCCGTAAATTAGTGAATTTCTTTTTGAAGACATTACTGCTTGGCGGCCTTACAGGGTTAATCACAAGCTTTTTTGTGAAAGCAGATGAATATCGAATGTTTTTGAGTCCATTTGATGCATTTGAATTGCTTGGGTTAGTCATCTTTTTAACTGGTGTCGGACTGGTTTTTACTGCCGTCAGTCAAACCGGTTTCTTTGCTTATTTATTCCTGAATCGGCTTGGTCTGGGTTTATTTCGCTCCTATTGGCCACTCGTACAGATACTGCTGATTGCTTTTGTCGTATTTGATTTGGTGTATTTCCCATATCAGGCAACAGACGGGGAAGTATCAGTGTTTTGGTATATATTAATGTCAGGTGCCATCCTCGGCTATGGTATAATCGTTGCAAAAATCAAGGCGAAGGAAACGAACAAAAGTGCATTTATACCCGCATTATTCTTCATGGTAGTCATTACAACCATCGAATGGATTCCCGGTATGCGCACGGAAGGTTATGATTACACGATTATTATGATCATTGTACTGCTTGTTTGTAACACCTATCAGCTGCTCGCTTTACACCGTATTAATGAGAAGGAAGATCCAAAATCAAAGCACAGTAAAGGCAGGGACAGAGACCTTGAGTCAGTGAAAGGTACAAAAACTGCTGTCGGAAAAAGTGATAAAAAGAAGAAGAAATAAGCATTAAAGATCAGTGGGCAAGGTCGTTGAACGATGACTTTGCCCACTCTTACTTTTGCTGAGGTATGGGAAGTCCGGGGAAACTACATACTACATTACACTTCCCAACTTTATTTTTATATATTATTCCACGAGCTTTGCCTCGGCGTGTGCCTGGTTAATCAGCTCTGTTATGGTAACAAAGGTAAATCCTTTATTCTGTAAGCCAGGGAGCATTGTTTTCAGTGCCTCTGATGTTTGTTTTGCCGCATCAGAAGCATGCATGAGAATAATGTCTCCATTATCCGTTTCGTTCATCACTCTATCCACAATTACATCTGTGCCCGGGTTCTCCCAATCCATCGTATTTACATTCCAATGAATAACCTGAAACCCCATCTCCTCTGCCAAATCTAAAATTTCTTCGTTAAAATGGCCGTTTGGTGCCCGCAATAGCTTTGTTTCTTCAAAACCCAGCTTTTCAAATATTTCCTCCGCCATTCGTAAATCCTGACGAACTTCATCTATTTCCATGTCAAGATAGCTTTTATAACGATACCCAAGCATACCTATCTCATGTTCTCCCTCTGAAATTTTCTCTACAATATCCGGGTGGCGTTCTGCCCACTCCCCGCTTAGAAAAAAGGTAGCCTGCACTTGTTCTTTTTCCAGCTCATCCAGAATATCAAATACTTTTTCCTCTCCCCAGCTGATATTAAAAGTTAATGCAATATTGGATTCATTTTCATTTCCTTTTGTCAATGCCGTCGGCCCCTCAGTGGAAAAAACAGAAAAAGTGCCATCCCGTTCAAACCAGATGAAAAGCGCGGCAAATAATGCCAGAGCAACGACAACGCTCCATCTTTTCCACTTTTCCAACCGCCAAACATAAAAATGCTGCATAACGATTCCCCCTTGTCCTTCATATTAAATTCTATGTATGAATACAGAGAATAGAACAAGCTATCCAAGTGGGGACGCGGGGACAGGTTCTTTATCACGGTTAATCTATAAATGCATATTAATAATTTTTTAGCTGAAATTGGATGAAAAACCACTTATTTGGGGTATAGTAAGTTTATGCCGTATATGACAGAAGGGACCGGCCAATTCCGACAATTTTTTCGAATAACTATATATAGCTGTTTGTAAAAAACAATAACGGGTAAAAGATGATTACTACTATAAGAAGAAATTTGAGGTGTGAAGAAATGTTAGGTTTATTGATAAATGAAATGGAACAAAAAGAAATTGAGTATATTTTAAAACGGGAACTGGATGAATTGTTAATGGACCTGGAAGATCACCGGATTGATCAAATGGTTAAGCGAGCCATGCGGGAACGATATCAAGTGCTGTTTCAACTGTTTCGAAGAGTTGCAAGTGAACAGGAATGTATTAAATATATGCCAAAGCGAAGCAATAATCAATAATAGATGAGCACTCATTTTGTATAAGGAAAAGAGGATTTTCCTGCCTACCTACGATGAGTGAACTATACACATATAAGAAGGATATATTTTACAATAAAAAATCATGTCGATCTGTTGAATTTATTGTTTGTTTATGCTATTATATTTCTTGTTGTCAATGAGTGAAACAGGTTTTTATTTGTGCTTTATTTTCTTTTAAAATTCCTGTTGACAATTTATTGATGGCATGATAAATTATATCTTGTCGCCAAAAACGACAAACAATTTAATTGCTCTTTGAAAACTGAACAAAACAACCAGTATGTAAACAGATGTCAGGAAAGCAGTTGGAGGTCGGACGTAAGTCCGGCTGAGGAAGACTAGTTAACCCTGTATCAATTTTTGAAGCTAAGAGAAGGTAGTGGATTGGTGTCCATTACATTCAAACTTTTATGGAGAGTTTGATCTTGGCTCAGGACGAACGCTGGCGGCGTGCCTAATACATGCAAGTCGAGCGCGTGAAGCAGGCAGATCCCCTTCGGGGGTGACGCTTGTGGATCGAGCGGCGGACGGGTGAGTAACACGTGGGCAACCTGCCTGAGAGACTGGGATAACCCCGGGAAACCGGGGCTAATACCGGATAATACTTTTCTTTGCATGAAGGGAAGTTGAAAGGCGGCCTTTGGCTGCCGCTCACAGATGGGCCCGCGGCGCATTAGCTAGTTGGTGAGGTAAAAGCTTACCAAGGCGACGATGCGTAGCCGACCTGAGAGGGTGATCGGCCACACTGGGACTGAGACACGGCCCAGACTCCTACGGGAGGCAGCAGTAGGGAATCATCCGCAATGGACGAAAGTCTGACGGTGCAACGCCGCGTGAGTGATGAAGGTTTTCGGATCGTAAAGCTCTGTTGTGAGGGAAGAACAAGTGCCGTTTGAATAAGGCGGCACCTTGACGGTACCTCACCAGAAAGCCCCGGCTAACTACGTGCCAGCAGCCGCGGTAATACGTAGGGGGCAAGCGTTGTCCGGAATTATTGGGCGTAAAGCGCGCGCAGGCGGTCTTTTAAGTCTGATGTGAAAGCCCACGGCTTAACCGTGGAGGGTCATTGGAAACTGGAGGACTTGAGTGCAGAAGAGGAGAGTGGAATTCCACGTGTAGCGGTGAAATGCGTAGAGATGTGGAGGAACACCAGTGGCGAAGGCGACTCTCTGGTCTGTAACTGACGCTGAGGTGCGAAAGCGTGGGGAGCGAACAGGATTAGATACCCTGGTAGTCCACGCCGTAAACGATGAGTGCTAGGTGTTAGGGGGTTTCCGCCCCTTAGTGCTGAAGTTAACGCAATAAGCACTCCGCCTGGGGAGTACGGCCGCAAGGCTGAAACTCAAAAGAATTGACGGGGGCCCGCACAAGCGGTGGAGCATGTGGTTTAATTCGAAGCAACGCGAAGAACCTTACCAGGTCTTGACATCCTCTGACCACTCTGGAGACAGAGTTTTCCCTTCGGGGACAGAGTGACAGGTGGTGCATGGTTGTCGTCAGCTCGTGTCGTGAGATGTTGGGTTAAGTCCCGTAACGAGCGCAACCCTTGATCTTAGTTGCCAGCATTAGGTTGGGCACTCTAAGGTGACTGCCGGTGACAAACCGGGGGAAGGTGGGGATGACGTCAAATCATCATGCCCCTTATGACCTGGGCTACACACGTGCTACAATGGATGGAACAAAGGGCAGCGAAGCCGCGAGGCCAAGCAAATCCCACAAAACCATTCTCAGTTCGGATTGCAGGCTGCAACTCGCCTGCATGAAGCCGGAATCGCTAGTAATCGCGGATCAGCATGCCGCGGTGAATACGTTCCCGGGCCTTGTACACACCGCCCGTCACACCACGAGAGTTGGTAACACCCGAAGTCGGTGAGGTAACCATTTGGAGCCAGCCGCCGAAGGTGGGACCAATGATTGGGGTGAAGTCGTAACAAGGTAGCCGTATCGGAAGGTGCGGCTGGATCACCTCCTTTCTAAGGATATATAACGGAACATCTGACTTTGTCAGATGAAAACATACTGTGTTGTTTGGTTCAGTTTTGAGAGAGCAATTTCTCATACTGATAGATGGGCCTGTAGCTCAGCTGGTTAGAGCGCACGCCTGATAAGCGTGAGGTCGGTGGTTCAAGTCCACTCAGGCCCACCATCTATCCAATTCACGGGGCCTTAGCTCAGCTGGGAGAGCGCCTGCCTTGCACGCAGGAGGTCAGCGGTTCGATCCCGCTAGGCTCCATTTTTGTACCTTGAAAACTAAATAAGAGTAACAACGACATCAAGTAAAAGGCTGAAGCGACTGTTCAGCGACGTACGAACTGCGCCCTGCCAAGCAGGGTGGATCAGCGTAGCCTCGCAAAGAGGCGAACTTAGCTGATTATTCTACCGAAGGAGATAAAGGAAACACGACAAGCGAGAGCGAGTTGATGTTGACTTATCGTACGGAGGCGAAGGAAGTTCGCTAGTCGCTAGGAGCTGAAGCTGGATTGATTTTAAGCGAAGGCTAATAAAATTAGTGACGCTTATTCATTGTAAAGCTTAGTTAAGTGAATAAGGGCGCACGGTGAATGCCTTGGCACTGGGAGCCGATGAAGGACGGGACTAACACCGATATGCCTCGGGGAGTTGTAAGTAAACTTCGATCCGGGGATTTCCGAATGGGGGAACCCACTGTTCGTAATGGAGCAGTACATCTATCTGAATACATAGGATAGATGAGGCAGACCCGGGGAACTGAAACATCTCAGTACCCGGAGGAAGAGAAAGCAAAAGCGATTTTCCAAGTAGCGGCGAGCGAAACGGAACGAGCCCAAACCGGAAAGTTTACTTTCCGGGGTTGTAGGACACTCCATTGGAGTTACCAAGAAATTCTTTAAACGAATCGGTCTGGAAAGGCCAGCCACAGAAGGTAACAGCCCTGTAATTGAAAAAGAGTTTCCTCCGGAGTGGATCCTGAGTACGGCGGAACACGAGGAATTCCGTCGGAATCCGGGAGGACCATCTCCCAAGGCTAAATACTCCCCAGTGACCGATAGTGAACCAGTACCGTGAGGGAAAGGTGAAAAGCACCCCGGAAGGGGAGTGAAACAGAACCTGAAACCGTGTGCCTACAAGTAGTCGAAGCGCGTTAATGCGTAACGGCGTACCTTTTGTAGAATGGACCGGCGAGTTACGATCGTATGCAAGGTTAAGTGGAAGACACGGAGCCGCAGCGAAAGCGAGTCTGAACAGGGCGAAGTAAGTATGCGGTCGTAGACCCGAAACCGTGTGATCTACCCATGTCCAGGGTGAAGGTCAGGTAACACTGACAGGAGGCCCGAACCCACGTATGTTGAAAAATGCGGGGATGAGGTGTGGGTAGGGGTGAAATGCCAATCGAACACGGAGATAGCTGGTTCTCTCCGAAATAGCTTTAGGGCTAGCCTCAAGTGTGAAGTACCGGAGGTAGAGCACTGATTGGACTAGGGGCCCTCACCGGGTTACCGAATTCAGTCAAACTCCGAATGCCGGATACTTTTGCTTGGGAGTCAGACTATGGGTGATAAGGTTCATAGTCGAGAGGGAAACAGCCCAGACCGCCAGCTAAGGTCCCAAAGTATACGTTAAGTGGAAAAGGATGTGGAGTTGCCCGGACAACCAGGATGTTGGCTTAGAAGCAGCCACCATTTAAAGAGTGCGTAATAGCTCACTGGTCGAGTGACTCTGCGCCGAAAATGTACCGGGGCTAAACGTATCACCGAAGCTGCGGATTGTTCTTACGAACAATGGTAGGAGAGCGTTCCAATGGCAGAGAAGTCAGACCGTGAGGACTGGTGGAGCGATTGGAAGTGAGAATGCCGGTATGAGTAGCGAGAAAAGAGTGAGAATCTCTTTCACCGAAAGCCTAAGGTTTCCTGAGGAAGGCTCGTCCTCTCAGGGTTAGTCGGGACCTAAGCCGAGGCCTAAGGGCGTAGGCGATGGACAACAGGTTGATATTCCTGTACCACCTCATGAGCGTTTGAACGACGGGGTGACGCAGAAGGATAGGGAAAGCGCACGGATGGAAGCGTGCGCCCAAGCAGCAAGAGAGTCAGGCAGGCAAATCCGTCTGGCAATCTCAAGCTGTGATGGGGAGTGAAATATAGTAGCGAAGTTCCCGATTTCACACTGCCAAGAAAAACCTCTAGTGAGTTCATAGGTGCCCGTACCGCAAACCGACACAGGTAGGCGAGGAGAGAATCCTAAGGTGAGCGGGAGAACTCTCGTTAAGGAACTCGGCAAAATGACCCCGTAACTTAGGGAGAAGGGGTGCTTCTTGCATGAGAAGCCGCAGTGAATAGGCCCAAGCGACTGTTTAGCAAAAACACAGGTCTCTGCGAAGCCGCAAGGCGAAGTATAGGGGCTGACACCTGCCCGGTGCTGGAAGGTTAAGGGGAAGTGTTAGGGTTTTACCCGAAGCACAGAACTGAAGCCCCAGTAAACGGCGGCCGTAACTATAACGGTCCTAAGGTAGCGAAATTCCTTGTCGGGTAAGTTCCGACCCGCACGAAAGGTGCAACGACTTGGGCACTGTCTCAACGAGAGACCCGGTGAAATTATACTATGCGTGAAGATGCGCATTACCCGCGACAGGACGGAAAGACCCCGTGGAGCTTTACTGTAGCCTGATATTGAATGTCTGTACAGCTTGTACAGGATAGGTGGGAGCCTTGGAAGCGTGAGCGCCAGCTTACGTGGAGGCACCCGTGGGATACCACCCTGGCTGTATGGACCTTCTAACCCAGGGCCGTGATCCGGTCCGGAGACAGTGTCAGGCAGGCAGTTTGACTGGGGCGGTCGCCTCCCAAAAGGTAACGGAGGCGCCCAAAGGTTCCCTCAGAATGGTTGGAAATCATTCGCAGAGTGTAAAGGCAGAAGGGAGCTTGACTGCGAGACCTACAAGTCGAGCAGGGACGAAAGTCGGGCTTAGTGATCCGGTGGTTCCGCATGGAAGGGCCATCGCTCAACGGATAAAAGCTACCCCGGGGATAACAGGCTTATCTCCCCCAAGAGTTCACATCGACGGGGAGGTTTGGCACCTCGATGTCGGCTCATCGCATCCTGGGGCTGTAGTCGGTCCCAAGGGTTGGGCTGTTCGCCCATTAAAGCGGTACGCGAGCTGGGTTCAGAACGTCGTGAGACAGTTCGGTCCCTATCCGTCGTGGGCGTTGGAAGTTTGAGAGGAGCTGTCCTTAGTACGAGAGGACCGGGATGGACACACCGCTGGTGTACCAGTTGTTCCGCCAGGAGCATAGCTGGGTAGCTACGTGTGGAAAGGATAAGTGCTGAAAGCATCTAAGCATGAAGCCACCCTCAAGATGATACTTCCCATCATTTAAAATGAGTAAGATCCCTCAGAGGCGATGAGGTTGATAGGTCCGAGGTGGAAGCGTGGTGACACGTGGAGCTGACGGATACTAATAGATCGAGGACTTAACTAAACTAAAATATGTCGTTGGCTTCTCTTATTTAGTTTTTAGGGTATAAAGTTAAAAAAACCCTTGCATTTTTTGTGGAAAATGCATATAATATGTCTTGTCTCCCATTTAGGGACAACATGTATGTCTGGTAGCAATAGCGGAGAGGTCACACCTGTTCCCATGCCGAACACAGAAGTTAAGCTCTCCAGCGCCGATGGTAGTTGGGGCTTTGCCCCTGCAAGAGTAGGACGCCGCCAGGCAGTTTTTATTGATTTATTTTCTACTACATGCTTGAATTGAATAAGCTAAGGAATATCGGAAATACTATATAAAGTAATCATATAGTTATATTTATCCATATTCCACAGTAGCTCAGTGGTAGAGCAATCGGCTGTTAACCGATCGGTCGTAGGTTCGAATCCTACCTGTGGAGCCATTTTTATGTTTAAATATAATGCTTCCATAGCTCAGCAGGTAGAGCACTTCCATGGTAAGGAAGGGGTCGTCGGTTCAAGTCCGGCTGGAAGCTCTCAGGTAAACGCTTGTCCTTTAAGGGATGGAGCGTTTTTTTAATTTAATGCTATAACACATTTAGTAATGGTAAGGCGGTAAAATTTCCTATAATTTTAAAACTTTTCTATTTTAGGTGTTTAATTAATAAATAACAGGGTACGTATTGTTATATGGGGTATCTTCAATTGGTATGTCAGTATAAGAGGATTATTTTATGCAGGCAAATTGCCAAGAAAAATTTTCGACGAGGGAGTGTTCGAAATTATGAAAGACCTTTATCCTTCAAGAAAAGGGGATACACCAAAAATTTTGGAAAGAAAGGACCCTGTTGTTCATACGGAAAGATCTAAGGATAATCAGGCGCCCATTACTACAGCACAGTTAGACTTCTATGAAAAGAATGGTTTTTTGCAAATTGAAAACTTCTTTCCGGAAGAAGAAGTTGCAGATCTGCAGAAAGCTATTTTTGAATTGCAGGATGCAAATGAGGATGTGAATTCCGACAAAGTGATCCGCGAGCCGGAAAGTGAAGATATCCGTTCCATATTCCATGTGCATAAAGATGATAATTATTTCAAAGATGTAGCAAATGACCAACGTATATTAGACATAGTAAATCATCTGCTGGGAAGTGATGTATATATCCATCAATCCCGAATTAACTACAAACCCGGCTTTAAAGGGAAAGAATTTGACTGGCATTCCGACTTTGAAACATGGCATGTAGAAGATGGTATGCCGCGAATGAGAGCAGTCAGCCTTTCTATTGCACTATCTGATAATTACACATATAACGGACCGCTGATGCTTATACCCGGGTCCCAAAATTATTATATTAGTTGCATAGGAGAAACGCCGGATGATAACTATAAAAAATCATTGCAAAAGCAAAAGCTTGGTGTCCCGGATAATGACAGCCTGCGTTGGCTAGCCGAACAAGGCGGAGGTATTTCGGTACCAACCGGAAAAGCGGGTTCGATCACTTTATTCGAGTCCAATACGATGCATGGTTCGACGAGTAATATGACACCATATCCGCGTAATAATTTGTTTATGGTATACAATAGCGTGGAAAATCAGCTGGTTGAACCATTTTCAGGCGGCAAGCCCCGTCCTGAATATATTGCTGTGAGGGAGGGAGCTCCATCCTACAGCAGTGCTAAATAAAAAGTGAAAAGAATTTCACCCCAGGAATTCTTATGCTGGCATACATTCGGCTGTCTCAAACATAGGGACAGCCTTTTCTTTTTTTAAACACAGATAAAGGTTTAAACATAACTTTTAAACCGCTCATGATAGATCACTCCAATATCGAACATCCTATTATTCCGCCGTTGATAATTACTGATTCGTAATTCTTTTTACCTCGCAACTAAAGTAAAAAAGCTGATACATCCTTATCCATAAGTAATGTATATAAACTGATCTGCGCCAGAACCTCATTTAATGAGCAATTCCAGAATAGATACTGCCAGTAAAATTTCTCCTCTTGTTTCTTTAAAAAAACAATGCTATATTAATACTGAAAACTAAATATTTTAAAGTATTCCTTCGGGGTCGGGTGAAATTCCCAACCGACGGTGATGAAGCATCAGCTGCTTCTAAGTCCGTGACCCGTGAGGTTATATAACCAAGCGGTGGACCTGGTGAAAATCCGGGACCGACAGTTAAAGTCTGGATGGGAGAAGGAATTTTAGATGAGTAAGCATGGATTGGTGCTGACAGTTACACTTGTTGCGTTTACAAGAGGGTTATTTTTCTGTATCCTTTTGTTGTTTCAGTGTATCCGTGTACCTGTTTTATGTATTTTATATATTGTGCTTATTATCTTAAATTCGTACCTAACAGCCTCTGAAGTGAATTCAGAGGTTTTTTTGTTGCTAAAACGAAGTAGGAGGAAGGAATGCATATATACATTTGCGGGAGGGGTAACTGTGTTCACAGGAATTGTTGAGGAACAGGGAACTATAAAAGAATTGGAAAAAACAGAGGAAAACTCGGTCAAGTTATTAATCAGCGCAGCAAAAGTACTGGAAGATGTAAAAGTGGGAGACAGTATCGCTGTGAATGGCATCTGTCTGACGGTAACAGACTTTTCTACAGAAGTTTTTCAGGTTGATGTCATGCCGGAAACGATGAGCTCAACTTCCTTAAACAACCTGGACAGAGGTTCAGGAGTAAACTTGGAACGCGCTATGAAAGCAAATGACCGGTTTGGCGGTCATGTTGTTTCCGGCCATATAGATGAAGCCGGAACGATTATAAGAAAAGAACGAGCGAAAAATGCTGTTTATTATGATATTGAAACGACGGAAAATTTTTCGGAATTGCTGCTGAAAAAAGGGTCGATTACAGTGGACGGTATTAGTTTGACTATATTTAACGTGGAGAATAATATTTTTACCATCTCATTAATTCCCCACACCTTCGATAATACGATAATGGGAAATAAAGAAGTTGGGGATCTTGTAAATCTGGAATATGACATGCTGGGGAAATATGTTCAAAATATGCTTAAACACCACCCCGGGAAATAAGCTGGTTATTCGTATTGAGTGGTAAAATTCAACCAGCATGAGAGGAGTTTAATAGAAATGTTTCATACGATTCCGGAAGCAATCACTGATTTGAAAAAAGGAAAACCGATTATTGTGGTGGATGATGAAGACAGAGAAAATGAGGGGGATTTGCTTGCATTATCCGAAAAAGCGACACCGGAATTAATTAATTTCATGATAACTCATGGAAAAGGGCTTGTTTGTATGCCGATAACAAAAGCATTAGGTGAAAAGATGGATTTTCCTATGATGGAAAAGAAAAATACAGATCCATTGGGTACAGCTTTTACGGTAAGTGTGGACCACATAAACACGACTACCGGAATTAGTGCATGGGAAAGAGCCGAAACAATAAAGGCTATAACACGTGCTGATGCAAAGCCTGAAGATTTTAAAAGGCCTGGCCATGTATTTCCGCTAATTGCTAAAGATGGTGGGGTGCTGGCACGCCCCGGGCATACGGAGGCAGCAGTCGATTTAGCCGTACTTTCCGGATCGTTTCCTTCAGGGGTTATATGCGAGATCATTAAAGATGACGGAACAATGGCAAGAGTTCCCGACTTAAAAGAAATGGCTGCGGCTTTTAATTTAAAATTAATTAGCATTGAAGATTTAATTGCACATCGGGAAAAGATGCAGTATATAGAGAAAATCTGATGATATACATTCTGTGAAAGGAGTAGACATCCATGGGTAAAGTAATTCAAGGTAGTTTGGTAGGAACGGACCTGCAAATAGGAGTAGTTGTCAGCCGGTTTAATGAGTTCATTACGCAAAATCTGTTAACAGGTGCGCAGGACACATTAAAGCGGCATGGGGTAAAAGAGGAGCAGATGGATGTTGTTTGGGTGCCGGGTGCATTTGAGATACCGCTGGCTGCTCAAACACTGGCAATGAAGGAAGAATATGATGCTGTTATTACGCTTGGTACGGTGATCAGAGGTGCTACAACACATTATGACTATGTATGCAGTGAGGTGTCAAAAGGAGTTGCGAATGCATCCCTGGAAAGTGGCAAACCGGTTATATTTGGTGTGCTTACGACAGAAACAATTGAGCAGGCAGTGGAACGAGCTGGTACAAAAGCAGGCAATAAAGGTGCAGAAGCTGCAGCTGCGGCTGTAGAAATGTGTAATGTTTTGAAAGAGATTTAAGTAATAGTGTTTTTCAACCTGAAAAGAAGTAATTACCCACCTTTTTAAACAAGGTAACAAGTAATTACTTCTTTTTTTGTTTTAAATAAAGAATATCTGCGTTGTAAAACCCAGTAATTTAATGGTACTGGGAATTTATTTGTTAAAATGATGCCAGAAGAATTTCCAAGTATGGGCAGACGTCAGCTTCTCCATACAAAGATCACTTCTGCTGTATCTTCAGCTTTGATAAAATATTTCTTATTCCCGCTGGCCTACCAGTTTATAAATGGCAAATGAAATTAAAAACACGATAAATCCAACAATAACCAGATTAGTAATATACATCATGCCGCTCCCAAGAAAGTTAATTAACGTTTCATTTGCGGGAGAATCAGACAGGAATAAATAATTGCCGCCAAACATTGGATTAATAAACACACCGATAAAGAAGGCGTATACAAGTAAAACCATAAATGCCTTGAGCGTAGTTTTAAACGTAATTGTAACCTTATGTGCCAATATAAAATAAAGGCTGGTACAGGATAAAATGATATGAAACAAGAAAAATTGCCAGTAACGAAAGTGTGGATAATCAAAAGACAGTTCCGGGGTGATAATGGTCAATCCCGCCGGAATAAAACCTATAAAAAAAGTAAAAATCATGATACTTTTATTACGCGTAATCAAACCAATGATGGCCATGATGCCTGCCAGCGTACAAATTTGGAGCGGGAGGCTGTGCCCGGGATGCCACATATCATTAACCGCCATCCAGACTTGATAGGTTGTTTCCGATAATATAAGGAAGGCTGCGAACGACCATCTGAATATGTTTAAAAGATACGGCTTTACTGCAAATTTTTTAAAGCTGTATAAAAGTGCAGTTAATGCAACGACATAAAGGATAATCATAAAGATGTGACTTGTGCTGAAAAAAACAAACTGATCTTCTGCTGTGCCGCCAAACCATCTTTCCAAAGCAGGTCACCCCTCTTTGCATTGATTTGTCTGTTCTTTTTATAGTAGCATGGAAGCACAGAAAAACACCATCATAAATGGTGTTTGGAATGAAATGAATTTTAAGCTTTTTTCTTCAGCCATATAAATATGTTTGTAATCCCAATTGATATAAGGAAGAATAAATAATAAAAAGCGAATAAAACAAAATAGTTTACCCACTCATACATTTGAAACAGGTTAAAGGCTACCAGCATGGGTTTGAGAATAAATGCCAGGATTGCTGATAGGAGGATGGCATACAGGTACACATTTTTATGATGTTTCAACGTCCACTGGTAAAGCAGCATAAAAACAATAGGAACGAACGCTGCGTCTAAAGCAAAACTTGGAAGAAAAGGTATAATTTGGTACGGATACTCCCACAATCCCAGTTTTATCCCTGTGGAATCCGTATATTGGAACCATGTATGATAATTAAAACCAAAAAAACCAATAAGCAACGCCTTTTTTCTATCAATGGAAAAAAATAAAATCAATAAAGGAACCAAAACCATTACAATCACAACCCAAAATTGCCAATTACCCAAACTTGAATAGGATTGCCAATAGTCTATTTCCAGTTCTGATAGTTGTTTTTTTATGGAGCGGATGTTTCTGAGCAGCTCAGTTTGTTCTTCCTGCATCTTAAATTCCCCTTAAATAGTAAGTATGCCTTATTTTCTTCATGTTTAAGGAAAATATACAGTTGTATATTAATACGCATAAAAAAAACCATTATAAGAGTACTGCTCTTATAATGGCACTGCCTGTCTATCCGCCAATAATATGGTAACCTGAATCGACATGAAGCACTTCTCCCGTCACACCGCGGGAAAGGTCACTAATAAAGAATAATGACGCATCTCCAACCTCATCCTGGTCAATATTCCGTCTCAACGGTGCTTTTTCTTCAATCATTTTTGTTTTTTCGTTAAAGCCGGAGACACCTTTTGCAGATAGGGTGCGAATCGGGCCTGCCGAGATAGCATTTACGCGAATATTGTATTTGCCCATATCTTCTGCAAGATATCTCATACTGGCTTCCAGAGAAGCCTTTGCCACTCCCATTACATTGTAGTTGGGGATGACCCGTTCAGCTCCAAGATACGTTTGTGTAATGATGCTGCCGCCTTCAGTCATGAGTTCCTTTGCCGCTTTTGTTACTGCGACTAGAGAGAAGGCACTGATTTCCTGTGCAAGCAGAAAGCCTTCTCTGGATGTATCCGCATATTCGCCCTTCAGTTCTTCCCGATTTGCGAATGCGACGGAGTGTACGACACCATGAATGGTGCCAACTTTTTCCTTGATTTCGGCAAAAGCATGTTGAATGCTCTCATCACTCGCCACATCACAAGATACAATCAATTTTGCCTCCATATTATTTTTGTCCAGCAGTTTAGTTAATTTTTGATAGGATCTTTCCTGCCTATTGGTGAAAATCAGGTTGGCACCTGCCTTATGTAAGGATTTAGTTATACCCCATGCGATACTTCTGTCACTTGCAACACCCATCACTACAATATTTTTTCCTCTTAA
The DNA here is from genome assembly GCF_055379185.1 of Virgibacillus kimchii. Lineage (NCBI taxonomy): Bacteria > Bacillati > Bacillota > Bacilli > Caryophanales > Bacillaceae > Virgibacillus > Virgibacillus kimchii. The sequence goes on from NZ_AP043951.1 coordinate 3,376,597, forward strand.
TAAATTCTCCATCAGTACCAATCCCCTTTACAACTATATCTTTTGTTCATTATAACCTATTATGAGCTTTCACAAAACTCTCGTTAAAAGTGGATCTATTTTTATAATAAAGATGATTATTTGTATAATCAAATGGGTATTTTTTAAGTAAGAAAAATCCTGCTAATCCGTTTGTGACAGGAATTTAGCAGTTGCGACATAAAAAATGAAAATTTCCCTTTACAAATTGATAGGAACTAGGTATAATAAAATTCGTCGGTTTGAGGCAGATTAAGTCAAAACACTGCAATCATACGGCCCGTTGGTCAAGTGGTTAAGACACCGCCCTTTCACGGCGGTAACACGGGTTCGAATCCCGTACGGGTCATCACATGGAGGATTAGCTCAGCTGGGAGAGCACTTGCCTTACAAGCAAGGGGTCGCAGGTTCGAGCCCTGCATCCTCCACCATGTCGATGGAGATGCGTCATATTGATCAAAGTGCAAGTATAACTTCACATTCTAATTTGCCGGCCTAGCTCAATTGGTAGAGCAACGAGCATATCTTCTGCCGAGTAAGCTAAGAGTAACCCCGATGCATTAACTTCGTTGAAATAACTGGAAGAAGCAGGGGTAACCGCCGCTTACATCATCGAAATGCATCCAGGTGCAGGCTTGCGAGGAGTGCCGCATCACCAAACCAACATGCAACACGACGAACATTACTGAAAGTACATGAATAATTAAATTTAACTTAAACATTTTATTTGCCGGCCTAGCTCAATTGGTAGAGCAACTGACTTGTAATCAGTAGGTTGGGGGTTCAAGTCCTCTGGCCGGCACCACTTGAAATTAATTGAATAAAAGTCAATTTATAGGTTAACAATATGGAGGGGTAGCGAAGTGGCTAAACGCGGCGGACTGTAAATCCGCTCCCTCAGGGTTCGGGAGTTCGAATCTCTCCCCCTCCACCATCCATATTGTTGGGCTATAGCCAAGCGGTAAGGCATCGGGTTTTGATCCCGTGTATCCTAGGTTCGAATCCTAGTAGCCCAGCCACTTTTTTTGATTTTAGGACTTTTTTTCCTCCATACATACATTACTTCCATTTTATATTCCATCATTAGCATTGCATTAATTTATCAACCATTTTGTCAAGCATTACATCTAGTAAAAAATATTCCCAATATAGGTAATAATACTTACAATTGCATAAAAAAAGCCTTATAATTAGGGTAGTAGTTCTTGTCCAAATCCCTAATTATAAGGAGCATCACATGGACAAGGATAACACAAAAACAACAATAAATGAATTATTAAAGATAATAAACGAACAAACTTTTACGAAATTAATCAATGTGATCGATCTTGATAAGTACGTTAAAAAACTGACAGCTCATAAATTTTTACAGTTGCTTATCATAGCCCACATAAATGAGGTTGATAGTTTAGCGCACCTTACCCAAAAGGTGAAAGATGATGACAAATTAAACCGCCATATGGGATTTGATATTAGCACCTCTCAACTTTCAAGGAAGCTGGGAGCTTTATCACCAAAAGTTTTTGAGAAGGTCTTTCACCATCTTGTTTTTAACATCCATGCTCGGCAGAAAGGGCAGCCTATTTCTCAACAAATCTCAAGACTTCATGTCATTGATTCGACAACGATGAGTATGTCCCTGACGCAATATCCATGGGCAACATTCCGTAAAACAAAAGCCGGCGTTCGGCTTCATCTTCAGGTAGTTGTTACAAAAGACATGGTATTGCCTGATAGTGGTGTACTTACACCAGCCAAGCATGCAGATCGAACACAGATGAATGAACTTATTGAAATCGTACCTGATGCTGTCTATCTATTTGATCGGGGTTACAACGATTACAAACAATTTGATAAGCTTTGCATGGAAAAAGTTCGTTTTATTACACGGTTGAAAAAGAACGCTGAAGTAAAAGTACTTCAAGAATATGAGGCAAATCCAGACTCTCTCATATTTAAGGACCAGAAAGTTATCTTAGGAAAAGGAAAAAACCAAATGACTAGATCATTAAGGTTAATTGAAACAGAAGATAGTGAAGGTAATACGGTTATCATTATCACAAACTGCTTCCATCTTTCCGCTAATGAGATTGGTGACTTGTATCGCTACCGATGGAAAATAGAGACCTTTTTCAAATGGATGAAACAGCATTTACACCTGAAAACATTCTACGGAAAAAGCGAGAATGCCGTTTACAATCAAATCTGGATTGCGCTCATTACATACTGTTTAGAACTTTTAATGCAGCGAAACTTACATCATAAAGGATCATTATTAGACGTACACCGAAAGTTGCAAACCAACTTATTTGAAGGACTGGATAAATTCATTCGTTCCCTCTTTAGAAAGCCTGAACGCACGTCAAAAGGACGGCGAGCAAATCGTTGGGAGAGAGAATTTAAGTTCATAGAGCGTCAATTTGCACTTGAGGAGGTGAGTCATTTAAACGATTTAACGTTTGATCCTTTATTTTAATTACTTTTTAATATAATTCAAATTATCTGACAAGGACTACACTTATTCCTGTATTAACTTTTTTTCACTGTTCGGAATGAGGTGCAGTCAGAATATTGCATCATATTAATGTTACTTATGAAATCTTTGCTTGACTTTAATTTTTAGGTTTTATGCAATGCTAATGATATTCCATAAAAGATCATTGAAAATATAAGTTTGAAAGACACCCGTTTGGGTAATTGCATAATAAAGGTTGGGCGATTAATCAACTTGAAGAAGAATTCAACGATGTAGAACCTCCAAAGTCTGTAATTTAGTTGGTGAGGTTCACTTAAGATATATCAGTTCTTTGACAATCTTTAAGTTGTAAAATAACGAGAGCCATTAGCTCAGTCGGTAGAGCAACGAGCGTTACATCTTCCGATTAATCATCGAGTAACCCCGAAGCATTTACATCATAGAATAAGCTTGCAGATGCAGGGGTCGAGCAGGCCGCATGCTACATTGAAATTGCTTCTATGTGCAGGTCTGCGAGGAGTGCTTCATCACTGGATAAGCTTGCAACACGACGAGCCCAACTGTAAATAACGAGAGCAAATTTTACTTAAACCCAATTTTAAAATAACGAGAGCCATTAGCTCAGTCGGTAGAGCATCTGACTTTTAATCAGAGGGTCGGAGGTTCGAATCCTCCATGGCTCACCATATGCCCTATAAAATAACATACCGAAGTAAACATCAGTAAACAAGGCAGACGTACATAAAATCAGCCTTGTTTATTTGCATTTTACCCTGTTTTTTAACATAATAGTTACAGAAAAAATTTATAAAATATAACCTGGCCAAACATGTTATAATAAAGTGTATTATAAAATTCAGCATACCGCTAAAAGGATTCCTTAGAGCGTATATTGCTTTTTTAGAAATACTGGAAAATAGGTAGAGCTTTGGCTAAAGCCTTAACACAGCAACGGTATGCACTCCAGCTGCGTGAGCAAAAAAGCAGCTTCCTAAAGACTTGCACTTATGCAGGTAAGAATTTCTTATCTCTTACAGTACAAAAGACCTAAAATATCACAATGATACGTAGTTTATAGTATAATATTGATGGACAAAAGGATGATATTGTATGAATACTTCCAGAATCCCGGGCTTTTACAATATGAGCATTCAAGAGCGAAGGGATATATTGACTGACATGTATACCTTTACGGAAGAGGAATTGGATGCGCTAAAATCTGATGGATCATTATCCACGGACACAGCCGATAAAATGATTGAAAATGTTATTGGCACCTATTCGCTTCCTTTGGGATTAGGATTAAACTTTTTAATAAACGGGAAAGAATATGCAGTACCCATGGCTGTAGAGGAACCATCCATCGTTGCTTCAGCCAGCCACATCGCTAAAATAGTCAGGGATGCCGGAGGTTTTAAAACAGAGGCAACCGAACGAATGATGATTGGTCAAATCCAAGTGGTGGGCTGTGATGATTTCCAAAAGGCCAAAGAGAACTTGCTTCATAAAAAAGAAGCTTTACTGGAAGCTGCCAATGCCGCATATCCAAGTATTGTGGCAAGGGGCGGCGGAGCAAAGGATCTGGAAGTGCGCATACTGAATGAAGAAGCAACTTCAGTCTATAGTCAGATGCTCATTTTGCATCTTTATATCAATACATGTGACGCTATGGGTGCAAACATCATTAATACCATGCTTGAATCTTTGGCACCAACAGTTGAGGAGTTAACAGAGGGCAAGGTTTACTTGCGAATTTTATCGAATTATGCCGATAAATGTCTGGCGAGAGCAAAATGTGTCATTCCGCCCGAGCTTCTGGAAACCGGTGATTTCAGCGGTGAAGAAGTGCGTGACGGAGTAGTCCATGCATATGAATTTGCCGCGTCTGACCCATATCGTGCTGTCACGCATAATAAAGGAATTATGAACGGGATTGACCCGGTGGTTATTGCAACAGGCAATGATTGGCGGGCGGTGGAGGCAGGCGCACATGCCTACGCTTCCAGAAGCGGTCAATACACTTCCATGACCACCTGGTATGCAGATGAAAGTGGGAACCTTGTTGGAGAACTTGAATTGCCGATGGCTGTAGGAACAGTTGGCGGTTCGATCAGGGTTCACCCTATTGCGAAACTTGCTTACAAAATGCTTGATATCTCATCAGCGGATGATCTGGCACAAGTCATCGTAGCTGTAGGACTGGCACAAAATCTTGGGGCGTTAAAAGCATTAGCAACGGAAGGTATTCAAAAAGGTCATATGGCATTACATTCTCGCTCTGTTGCGATCGCAGCAGGGGCTTCAGGGGAGATGATCGATATCATTGCAGAAAAATTAGTTGAAACAAAAGAGATCCGTGTCGGAAAAGCTAAAGAATTGGTGGCACAGTATACAAAATGAGTGCAGAAAAAGCGACAACCACAGAAAAAACAGCTATAGGTATAGCTCATAGTAAATTAATTTTGATTGGAGAGCACGCAGTTGTACACGGACAGCCTGCGATTGCTATTCCATTTCCGCTGGTTGGTGTTGAATCCGCAGTGGAACATGTGCCGGGGAACGTGCAGATTGACAGTAGCTTTTATCATGGTCCATTGAATCATACGCCGGAATCATTAAATGGCATTGTGGATTGTATTAAAGGGACTGCAGAGTATCTTGACTTACCATGCAAAGATATGCTGATTCGCATTAATTCCTCCATTCCACCGGGAAAAGGCCTTGGTTCAAGTGCCTCTGTTGCCATTTCAGTAGTCAGGTCTTTATTTGCCTATGCAAACAGAGACTATAGTGAAAATGAATTATTAAACCTTGCGAATATTGCAGAGACATTTGCACATGGAGCCCCAAGCGGGATTGATACACTGACGATTACGTCCGAGTGTCCGGTATGGTATGAAAAAGACCAGCCGATTGAATTTATCGATTTGAGTGATGAATTCCATTTTGTAGTGGCGGATTCCGGCAGGATCGGGGATACACGGTTGGCTGTAGAATCCGTAACAAGTTTATTAAAATCAGCGCCAAAGCGGGTTCAGCGCAAACTGGAAAGAATCGGGCAACTGACTCATCAGGCCAAGCATGCTCTGGAGCGAAAAGGGAAGCATATTTTAGGCCAGATGCTGGATGAAGCCCAAAAAGAGCTGGAGGCATTGGGAGTAAGTGATGCTGGTCTTAATAAACTGATATATTTTGCCAAACAAGAAGGGGCTTTAGGTGCAAAATTAACAGGAGGCGGGAATGGCGGCTGCATTATTGCACTTGCGCAGAATGAGGTCCATTCCAAACAGCTTGCAGATAGACTGAGGAAAATTGGTGCACATGCTGTATGGCCATTTGTGTTAAAGAAAAAATAATGAGAGTTAAAGGGGAATCAGCATGAAGGCTACAGCAAAAGCACATACAAATATTGCCTTAATTAAATATTGGGGAAAGCGGAAGGAATCGATTATTTTACCGACAAATAATAGCCTTTCGCTTACTTTGGATGGCTTTTATACACAAACCACCGTGGAATTTGAGGAGAATTTGACCGAAGACAAGTTTTTCCTGGATGGGAAACCAGTTACCGACGTACAGTATAACCGTGTGAGTCAATTTCTTGACTTAATTCGTGATTTGGCCGGTAAAAAGGTATTTGCTTCTGTGCATTCTGAGAATCAAGTCCCGACTGCAGCCGGTTTTGCTTCTTCTGCTTCCGGCTTTGCCGCACTTGCTGCTGCCGGTGCAAAAGCGATTGGTCTGGAGCTGGACGATCAGGAACTTTCACGGCTGACAAGGCAGGGGTCCGGTTCGGCCTGTCGTTCCATTTATGGCGGATTTGCAGAATGGCAAATGGGAACCTTGGAAGATGGCTCTGATTCTTATGCGGTTCCTGTCGCCCCTGTCGAACATTGGGATTTAAGGGTGGCTGCTGTCGTCCTGGACGCCAAAATGAAAAAAGTGTCGAGCCGTGATGGAATGAGGCGAACTGTCGAAACATCTCCATTTTTTTCTGGATGGCTGGACAGTATCCCCCTTGATTTGCGGGAAATAAAATCAGGTATTCTTGCACGTGATTTTGAAAAAGTAGGTAAGATTACGGAGTCGAATTGCCTGAAAATGCATGCAACTACATTAGGAGCGTATCCGCCATTTACATATTGGATGGACACGACACTGGCAGTGATGCATACAGTACAGGAATTGAGAGAAAACGGGATACCTGCCTACTTCACGATTGATGCAGGGCCAAATGTAAAGGTGCTGTACCTGCCTGAGAATGAAAAGAAGATCCGGGAAACACTTCAAGGTGTTCCGGGGGTTCAGGAAGTAAGATTAAGCAAAGCCGGTCAAGGCATAAGCTATATATAAGGGGGCAATTATTTTGTCCGATACATCCACCACCGTAAAAGTCCCCGGTAAACTGATGGTTGCCGGGGAATTTGCCGTACTGCACCCACATCATCAATTAGTGGTTATGGCGGTTGATCGTTTTGTCTATGCAACCATTGAAAAAAGTGATAAAAATGAGTTAACATTACATGATTTTCAATTGGAGGGTATGGCGTGGGAATTCAGTGACAAAGAAATGAAAATAGCTTCAGATGATAAGCGTCTGAAGTTTGTTCAGCATGCCATGAAAATTGCCCTTACTTATTTGCAGGAGCAGTCCATCGCACTACCGTCTTTTAAGCTCGGGATCAAAAGTGAATTGGATGATGAGTCCGGAGCAAAGTATGGGCTTGGATCCAGTGCGGCGGTGGTTACATCGGTTGTTTCTGCTATTTTAAATAAGTTTGGCCCGGCAGAAACGGATGAGGAAACATTGTTTAAGCTGGCTTCCATCGCTCATGTCACTGTACAAGGAAATGGATCAGGGGCAGATATAGCAGCTTCTTCCTTTGGGGGATTTATGCAATATACTTCATTCCAGGCTGAATGGCTCATCGACCTTTATCATCGATCGGATACCGTAACTGAAATGCTGGAGACGGATTGGATTTATTATACGTCAAAGCCGCTCCGGCTGCCTGATAAAGTTTATGTTTGCATAGGATGGACAGGGAATCCTGCATCAACTGGGGAACTGGTGCATGAAGTGTTAAAATTGAAAGATGCAAACCCGGAACAGTTCAGAAAGTTTTTGGAGGCAAGTGAAGAAGCAGTTAGTAACTTTCAGGGTGGCATGGAAGAGGAAGATTTACCCCGCTTAATGAAAGGGGTCAAACAGAACAGAACTGCACTGAGAACAGTCGGTGAGCATGCTGGCGTAGAAATAGAAACACCACTATTAAGCAAACTATGTGATTTGGCAGAACAATTGGGCGGTGCCGGCAAACCATCCGGAGCAGGCGGCGGCGACTGCGGCATCGCCTTCATGCCAACCAAAGAATCAGCCCAGGCACTAACGAAAGCGTGGCAACAAGCAGGAATACAGCCCCTGTCCTTAAAACCATATGGGGTCAGACCCCCGCTGCACTAAAGCGTTAAAGTGACTAAACGGAAGTGATCCATCTTCAACAGGGACACTTCCGTTATTTGTTTAATGTAGGGTTGGAATATCTCCCATCACTTTAACACATTAACGTGGTGGGGGACTGACCCCATGCATATATATTCATTTTAATGTGGGGTTGAGTCATTTGTGTTTTATTGGCTAAAATAGGGGGAGAAAGGAGGCGTTGTGATGAAAGATATATCAATTATTGGTGTGCCAATGGATCTTGGCCAAAGCCGGCGCGGGGTGGATATGGGACCCAGTGCAATCAGGTATGCTGGGGCCATTGAGCGGCTACAGGCGTTAAATTACAACATATATGATTTAGGGGATATAGCAATTAATCGTCCGGCAGTAAGTAATCCAAATGATGGTACAAACCTCAAGAATTTAGAACAGGTTATAGAAGCAAATGAAAAATTGGCGGAAATGGTGGATCGTGAGATGGCCAAAAAACGTTTTCCGCTCGTTTTGGGGGGAGATCATAGTATCGCCATCGGCTCATTGGCGGGCATCTCAACGTATTATGGAAACCTGGGTGTCATATGGTATGATGCGCATGGCGACTTAAATTCAAGTGAAACCTCACCCTCCGGCAATATTCACGGTATGCCGCTGGCTGCCAGCCTGGGGATAGGCCATGAAAAGCTGACCAATCTTTACGGAGACGCACCAAAAATTAAACCTGAAAACATTGTCATTGTTGGTGCGCGTTCTCTTGATCCAGGAGAAAGAGAGCTCATCCGTGATAAAGGAATAAAAGTGTATACGATGCATGAAATCGACCGCATGGGAATGCCAAAAGTAATGGAAGAAACAATTCAATACTTAAAAGGACGCACAGATGGCGTACATCTCAGCCTGGATTTGGATGGTCTTGACCCGTCCGAAGCACCAGGTGTCGGTACACCTGTAATAGGCGGGATCACTTACCGTGAAAGTCATTTGGCCATGGAGATGCTTGCCGAAGCTGATATATTGTCTTCAGCGGAATTTGTAGAGGTAAACCCGATCCTGGATGAAAAAAATAAAACCGCTACCGTGGCGGTTGCTTTAATGGGTTCTTTGTTTGGGGAAAAACTAAAATAAGAATTCTTCCACAAATTATAAATTCTATTGTATAATAAAAAAGACATGGAATTTCGAAAGCAGAAATTTTATGTCTTTTTTATCGTGTTTACTATACGATTTTTTTATTAATAAATGCACTATTATGCTTTGGAATCATTAACCAGGTATTCATTAATTAATTTATCAAGCTCTTTACTGGATGATATTACTTTCTCGGAAGTCAGTGAATGGGAATCACTCAGTAAAACCATTTTCTTTCGGCTTTCTTCTATTTTTTTAAGCAACAGGGGGTTTTTCATACACATCCTCCTATCTAATCACTTAATAAAAAATACCCGGATTTTTAAATTTATAAACCTGTCATTGTTTATTCAATTATTTTATGAAACCTTTGATATATAGTATTCGTAATATAAATACCGCATGATAGCGGAGGTACCCGTATGGATGAAATAATTAAAGAGAAAATAAGGCATGTTAAAAAAGGGGATCAATCTGCCTTTGAAGAAGTCGTCTTCCTGTTTCAGAATAAGATTTACCAACATTGTTTCCGCATGCTGGGCAACAGGCAAGAGGCGGAGGATATAGCACAAGAAGCCTTTATTCGTGCCTATGTGAATATTGATTCCTTTGATGAACGCAGAAAGTTTTCAACCTGGTTATACCGAATCGCTACGAATCTGACAATTGACCGGATTCGCAAGCGGAAACCGGATTACTATCTGGATGAGGAAATCAAAGGAACAGAAGGTCTAAACATGTATTCACAATTGCCGGATAAACAGCGATTGCCCGGGGAAGAAGTCGAAAACATGGAACTGCAGCGCTATATACATCAGGAGATATCAGAACTTCCGCCAAAATACCGAAGTATTATTATTTTAAGGTATTTAGAAGATTTTTCACTGAAGGAAATCAGTGAAATCATGGACATCCCGCTAGGCACCGTGAAGACCCGTATTCACAGGGGAAGAGAAGCTTTACGGAAAAAGCTGCGTCACGTGTAAAGGAGTGTGACATATGAATTGTAAGGAATCAAGAGAGCTCATGCATCAATATTTGGATGGCCTGCTCCCAACAGAAGAAGAAACTAAACTGCGTCTTCATTTAGAGGACTGCCAAGTCTGTAGGGAGCACTTTCATGAATTAAATCGTACCATTACTTTCATCCAAAGTGCTGAATCTGTCACTGCTCCGGAAGGTTTTACGGCCAAAGTCATGAATAGCCTGCCTGCAGAAAAAAGGCGAGTAAGTTACATGCGCTGGTTTAAAAAACATCCAGTTGTCACTGCAGCTGCCATCTTTTTTATCTTTATGATCAGTGGCATGCTTTCGATGTGGAACCAAAATACAGAGTTGGTTGTATCAAAGGAGGAAGACCTCGTCATTGATGGGGATTTGGTAATTGTTCCACCGGATGTGGTAGTGGAAGGCGATCTGGTCGTAAGAAATGGTGATGTAATGATTAGCGGAACTGTAGAAGGAAACGTAACCATTATTAACGGCCAGCTCATTGATGATCCATTTGAAAATGAGACCCTAATGGCGTCGGTCGGAGAAATAAATGGTGAAATAAAACAGGTGGATCAGGCGTTCGAATGGATGTGGCTCCGAATAAAGGACTTTTTCAGAAGCCTATTCACATTCTAAAAATACAGGAAGGAAAACCCGGAAATCTCCGGGTTTTCTGTTTTTTAAAGCGAGACTCCCATCAAAGAAAAAGTTGCTATGGAAAGCCCTTATAATCAATTCAAAAAACACTCTAAAATAAACATAATATAATGCTTGAACAAACATAGTTTTTAATGCTTGGATCAAACTAAAATATGTTATAATAAAAATCATGACTATTTATTGCGAAGCTTGGCTGGTTGCTAAAGGGATGCATGAAGCATATAATGCTCCCTCCATACTCCTGGTCTTATACTTTGCAATTCAGGCATTATATACATGTCCAAAACATTATTGCTATAAGGGTATGTATTTAAATGCAATTGAATATATGCAAATCGTAAAGTTTGATAACTTCTTACATAAAAAAATCATTTGACATATCTGTATATGTCCTAAAAGGGTGTGTAAGCAGCATGATGAGTGGGGATTTTGACCTTTTACAAATCCTTCGGGTCTTCATTGATATAGGCATTGTCTGGTACGTACTATATAAATTAATTATGTTAATCAGAGGCACGAAAGCGATTCAGCTGCTGAAGGGGATTGCGGTCGTGTTAGCTGTTTGGTCATTAAGTATTGCTTTTAATTTACAAACAATCCAATGGATTACAAGTCAGGCGATTGATTGGGGTCTTATCGTTATCATTATTTTATTCCAGCCTGAATTAAGAAGAGCATTGGAGCAGTTGGGAAGAGGTAATATTTTTGGAAGAAGTGCCCGTTCGGAAGAGGAAATTATCAGGCAAAACATCGAAGCAATTATTCAATCCTGCAAATATATGGCAAAACGGCGGATTGGTGCACTTATTTCCATTGAACGTGAAACAGGGCTGGGTGATTATGCCGAAACCGGAACAGAGATTAATGGAAAGTTGACCCACCAGCTGCTGACGAATATATTTACGCCAAACACACCTTTGCATGATGGTGCGGTTATTTTAAAAAGAGATATAGTTATAGCGGCAGCATGTTATCTTCCGTTATCGGAAAGTCCGTTTATTTCCAAAGAACTTGGAACAAGACATCGGGCTGCTGTCGGAATAAGTGAAGTAACGGATTCATTGACAATTGTGGTATCAGAAGAAACAGGAGGGATTTCATGTGCAAAGAATGGTGAGTTATATAGAGAATTAAATGAAGACAGCTTAAGAGAAATTCTTCAGGAAAACCTGTCATTAAATGCAAAAAACCCCGATAAAAAGCCGAGAAGATGGAGGGGTGAAAAATAATGGATAATTGGTTTAAAAGTAAATGGTTTGTACGTGCCGTATCATTGGTCTTTGCAGTACTACTGTATGTGTTCGTATCCGTGGAATCGAGTGACACAGCGAATACAGATTTAACCTTTTTCCCGGGAAGTCCATCTGACACCCAAACATTAAATGATGTACCTGTTGATATACGAATGGGTAATGAAAACTATGTTGTCAGCGGGGTGCCTGAATATGTCACTGTAACGCTGGAAGGGTCTGTCGGAGTGCTCACCCCTACAGTCAGACAGCGGAATTTTGATGTGTTTGTGGATTTGGAAGGACTGGGAGAGGGGGAACATCAGGTAGAGCTTGAGCATGATGTGACACCGGATTTATCAGTACAGATTGAACCATCTTCCATAGAAGTAACGATAGAAGAGCGGGCTACAGAAGAATTTCCAGTGGAAGTGGATTTCATGAATGAGAGTGAACTTCCTGAAGGTTTCGAGATTGGAGAATACGAGGTAGATCCACCTTCTGTTTTCATTACAAGCTCAAGAAGTGTCATCGATCAAATAGGGATCGTGAAAGTATATGTAAATGTGGCTAACCTTGATCGTCCAATTGAAAACAGGGAAGTACCGGTAAATGTTTACGACACCCAGGGAAATGAATTAAGTGTAAATATTGAACCTGAAAATGTGTCTGTATCCCTGGATGTAAATAATCCAAGTGCCACGGTTCCACTCGAGGTGGAAACAACCGGAGAATTGCCTGAGGGCTTTTCATTAACTTCCATATCTGCTAATGTAGACGAGGTTGAAATTTTTGCAAGAAGTGAATTGCTGGGTAGCATCGAAAGCATAGCCACAGAGGAGATAGATTTATCGGAGGTAACCGAATCAGGAGTTTTGGAAGTATCGCTGGCCCTGCCCGAGGGTGTCCTGGCACCTGAAATGGAAACAGTGGAAGTGCTTATTGAACTGGAAGAAACGGTAACGCTGGAAGAGGTGCCGATTGACGTGGAAGATCTGAGTGATGGACAAGAAGTAATTTTTATTGATCCGGATGAGCCGGAAATGGGAATTACAGCTGTTGGCGATCAAGCCAGCATGGAAGAATTTAATGTGGATGATATTGATTTGTTCATAAATCTGGAGGATTTGGAATCTGGCGAGCATACCGTGCCAATTACAATCGAAGGACCAGAAGATATTACCATTGATGGAGATTATGAAGAGGCGACAGTAGATATAACTGATGCATGAAACCGTCTTGACATGGCAATAAATGGTATACCAAGGAGTGATATGAATGGGGAAATATTTTGGCACTGATGGTGTAAGAGGAATTGCGAATAAAGAACTTACACCGGAATTAGCCTTTCGTTTAGGCCGCGTTGGAGGATATGTTTTAACAAAGGATACAGAAAACCCGAAAGTAATTATTGGCAGAGATCCGAGAATTTCCGGTTATATGCTGGAAGGTGCGCTAATAGCGGGACTGTTGTCCATCGGAGTGGAAGTCATGCGCAGCGGTATTATAACTACACCAGGAGTTGCTTATTTAACAAAAGCTACAAGCTCCCAGGCAGGGGTTATGATCTCCGCGTCCCATAATCCGGTGGAGGATAACGGGATCAAGCTTTTTGGTGCCGACGGATTCAAGTTAACCGATGAACAGGAGCAGGAGATTGAAAAATTAATGGATGAAGAAGATACACTTCCTCGCCCTGCCGGAGGAGATATCGGCATTGTCAATGATTACTTCGAAGGAGGGCAGAAATATCTTTCTTTCCTGAAGGATACCATTGATAATGATTTTGAAGGAATGCAAATTGCCCTGGATTGTGCACATGGTTCCACTTCCAGCCTGGCCACCCATTTATTTGCTGACCTTGAAGCCGATATTGTTTCCATGGGATCTTCTCCGGATGGACTGAATATAAATGATGGAGTAGGCTCAACAAATCCGGAAAAGCTCCAGGCACTGGTGAAAGAAAATAATGCAGATATCGGGCTTGCTTTTGATGGGGATGGAGACAGATTAATTGCAGTTGATGAAAAAGGCAAAATCGTGGATGGAGACCAGATTATGTTTATTTGTGCTAAACATATGAATGAAAAAGGGTATCTCCGCCATAATACGGTAGTTTCTACCGTTATGAGCAATATCGGCTTTTATAAAGCATTGGAAGAAAACGGGATGACGAGCAATAAGACGGCAGTCGGAGATCGTTATGTTCTGGAAGAGATGCTTAAAAACGGCTATAATCTTGGTGGAGAACAATCCGGACATGTCATTTTTCTTGATTACAACACCACAGGCGATGGTATGCTGTCAGCGTTGCAGCTTGTGAATGTCATGAAGGAGACGGGCAAATCATTATCGGAGCTGGCCGGAGAAATGACAATTTTTCCACAGGTGCTTAAAAATGTAAAAGTGATTGATAAACATGCTGTAATAAACAACACGCGAATCCAGGAAGAGATAAACGCAGTTGAAAACGAATTGGGTGAGAAGGGGCGCGTCCTTGTCAGACCATCCGGCACCGAGTCGCTTGTCCGTGTCATGGTGGAAGCTCCAACGAAAGAAGAATGCGAAACATATGTGGATCGCGTGGTAAAGGTTATCGAAAATGTACTCGGAATGAAGGAATAGACAATTATATATTTCAAAAAAACACAGCAGTCCGCTGTGTTTTTTTCTTGGCAAAAATCAGCCTCAGGATGGAGTGGAAATACTTCTCATGACCCCTTCTTTTTTATGGAAAAGCCAGTAAAATATGATAAGAAATAGTTTAGGAGGGGAAAAATGATTACATTTTCGAAACCGATCGTAGAGCAATTTTTTCATACGTATAAGATTATTGATTTTGCAGTAAGCAAAGATGAAAAGCGGCTCATTTTCAGTTCCAATTTGAATGGAAAGATGAATTTATGGGCGATGGACCTGCCGGATAACTTTCCGTATCTATTTAGCCATCTTGATGAGTTCTGTCATTCTATTTCAATTGATCCTCAATACAGATTTGTACTAGCCGGCTTTGATAAAGATGGGGATGAAAACTTCCAGATATATGCTATTCCCTATGAAGGAGGACTTCCCCAGCCTTTCATAACCGGTGCAGCCTCTGAAAAATATTTCTTGTCTCACTTAAGCGAGGACGGGAAACGAGTATATTATATTACGTCCGAAAATAATCCGAACTACTTAAATACCCATCTGTATAATCTTGAAAACGCTTCAGATACATTGATAAATACGGGTGAAGTGTCACCGGCAGAATTAAAGGCGGTTTCTGATGATGAGAAAGCATTTGCGTATGTCCGGCATTTTGCAAATACATATGTCACCGGATTTGTGAAAACCGGCGAAGAGACATATCCGCTAGTACCTGATCCTGATAAGGAGCATTTTGTAGCAAATCCTGTATTTACCGATAACAACACTGTGTATTTTCTTACAGACTATGAAAGTGAGTATAATTATATAGCAAAATATGATTTAATTAAGAAGGAGTTTTCACCTGTTAAAGCAATTGAAGGTGAAAGTGCAACCGGACTAAAATGGCACAAGGAGCAAAATATATTTTATGTTATTACAGAAAAAGGGGTTAAAGATGTACTCTACCGTTATGATTTGGCCACAAATGACATCACACAAATAGAGATGCCGACTGATATTATTAGTAAATTGCATGTAGCCGAATCCGGGACCCTCTTTTTACTGGGCGAGGGAGACACAGTACCGCAAAATATATTTCAATCTGAGGACGGCATATCCTGGAGACAACTGACAACTAATCGTGTACTTGGTATCGACAGAGAAGGTATGGTGTCAGCGGAGACTGTTTCTTATTCTTCGTTTGACGGGTTAAACATGGAAGCATTATTATTTAAGCCAAAACCTGAAAATGATAATGGTCATACTATATTCTGGCCGCACGGCGGGCCCCAGGCAGCGGAACGGAAAACCTACAGGTCTATGTTCCAATGTTTTCTGCATCGGGGATATACCATTTTTGCGCCGAATTTCCGCGGGAGCACGGGATATGGCTCGTCATTTGTCAAAATGGTGAATCGGGATTGGGGAGGAGGACCTGCAAAAGACTGTATGGCAGGTGTGAATTGGTTATTTGAAAACAATATAACTGATTCCGACAGGCTGTTTTTGGTTGGTGGGAGTTATGGCGGCTATATGGCACTTTTGCTGCATGGCAGGTATCCGGAATATTTCAAAGCAGTAGTGGATATATTTGGAACATCCAGTTTATTTACGTTTTTGGAGTCTGCTCCCGAGCAATGGAAACCACTCCTGGATCGGGCTGTAGGAGATCCGGAACGTGATAAGGAAAAACTAACAAGGGATTCGCCTATAACTTATTTAGACAGTATGATAAAGCCGATGCTTGTTATTCAAGGTGAGCATGACCCTAGGGTAGTGAAAAAACATTCTGATCAAGTTGTTGAGAAGTTGAAAGAAAAGGGTCGTGAAGTGGAATATCATGTACTTGAGGATGAAGGGCACGGGTTTTCCAAAAAAGAGAATGAGATGAAAGTATACAGCTGGATGCTTGATTTCTTGGAAAAACATCAGAAATAAAATGATTTTTTCAGAAGCGCATGGGGAGAGTCCCATGCGCTTAGTTATTTTAAGGCATAGATTTTCGGTTTGTCACGTACAATTTAACAAAAGGGGGAGGTTTGCTTTGAAAAAAGTGTTCAGGCCTTTCTGGAGCTTTGACATCAGGAAAACGGAAGAATGGCTGCACGAGATGGCAATGAAAGGATATAAATTTGTAAAGTTAAATACGACCGCAAGGCTGTTTTACTTTGAAAAAACGGAAAAGAGAATGGTAATTCAATACCATGTGAAATATGGTAGAGAGGAGCGGACTATGCTACCATTGAACCTGGTAAAAGCGGGTTGGTTGCCAGTATATCAAGGAAACCGATGGAATATTATTTACAATGAGAACAAGGCAGCCGACATCATCAGTTTTCCAGTGCGGGATGGTGTCATTAAGCGCAATATCAGAATGATGTATATTTTTACGGGGATGACCGTATATATATGGATGACAACAATGCTGTTTCTGATAATTTGTGGATTCATTTTATTTATTGCCGGTGGAACACTAACGTTTGACGGAAGTATATTTTGGGTAAGTGCATTTCTGGTTGGATTGATCTTCTGGTTGCTTGCTCCATATGGAGTGGTAAAGCTGTATAAAACAAATAAGCAGTTTTTGTAACTGGCAGGATTATTCCTGCTTTTTTTTGCCGGTAAGCGCTCCACCAGGTATGAACTTTTTACAGCGAATTGTCATAAAATAACTATTGGCACATAAGTAATGATTGACCAATATGGTTATTTTCAGTTAGAATGAATTGTGCTATTTCATTCAAAAACAGAAAGGAGCATAGCAAAAGAGATTTATCCGAAAGCGCCAGAACTATTTTCTGACCGGTAAACGAAAATAGTTGACGAGGTGAAGGTTATCGAGTTTTTCGGCGGATGCCTTCCGGTTGTACATTCCAATCGTGATGCTCATTCTTAAAACAACGAGGCAACTTGTTGGCCAAAGGAATGGAGCAGAATGCTGACCAATCACGGGAAAGGGGCAGTACAACGCCCCCGGACAGGATTTTCTCCTGTCTAAAATGAAATAAGATGACGTTGACTGCCCCTTGCTGGAAAAAGGAGGCCACAACGTTATGTGTGGAATTGTAGGGTTTATCGGAAAAAACGATACGAAGGAAATTTTATTAAATGGGCTGGAAAAGCTGGAGTACCGCGGTTATGATTCAGCAGGAATCGCTATGCTGAATGATCAGGGTGTCCACCTTTTTAAAGTAAAAGGGCGAATTGCAGCACTTAGAGAACATGTCGATCATTTCATTCAGGCAACCATGGGAATTGGTCATACCCGCTGGGCGACACATGGAGTGCCGAGCGAAGAAAATGCACACCCGCATCAAAGTGCATCCGGCAGATTTACGCTCGTTCATAATGGTGTTATCGAAAACTATCAGGAATTATGCGAGGAACATCTGCATGATGTAGACCTGAAAAGTGATACGGATACAGAAGTAATCGTTCAACTCATGGAAAAAATGGCAGAAAGTACGCAAAATACAGCAGCGGCTTTTCGGGACACCATACGGTTGCTGAAAGGTTCCTTTGCCATTGCTTTAATAGACCATCAGGATCATGAAAATGTATATGTGGCAAAAAATAAAAGTCCGCTCCTCGTTGGATTGGGAGAAGGATTTAATGTAGTCACAAGCGATGCGATGGCCACGTTGAAATGGACGGATGAATATCTGGAAATCCATGACGGAGAAATCGTGGTGGTCAGCCGCCATTTTGTGGAAGTGCAAAAGCTGACTGGCACCGTTGTGGATCGGAAACCTTTCACAGCACAGATCGATGCCGCGGATACCGAAAAAGGTACCTATTCTCATTTTATGTTAAAGGAAATTGATGAACAGCCTTTTGTTATGCGCAGGATTATGAAAGAATACCAGGAGTCGGACAATGAGCTGAAGCTGAATGCAGCTATTCGAAATGCAATGCAAGCTGCTGACCGTATTTATATTATTGCAGCCGGCACCAGCTACCATGCGGGGCTCGTCGGTAAAGCATTTCTGGAAAAAATGGCAAATATCCCGACAGAGGTGCATATAGCCAGTGAATTTTCCTATCATATGCCATTATTGTCCGAGAAGCCATTATTTATTTTTATTTCCCAGAGCGGGGAAACAGCAGACAGTCGTTCTGTATTGGTTAAAATAAAGGAAATGGGATATCCGGCACTGACGATCACCAATGTGCCAGGATCCACCCTTTCCCGTGAAGCGGATTACACGCTGCATTTATATGCAGGACCGGAAATTGCGGTAGCATCAACGAAAGCTTATACAGCACAAATCGCTGTGCTGGCTATGCTCGCAGTGGACACAGCAAAAGCAAAAGGGCTGAAGCTGGACTTTGACCCAATGCAGGAATTGGCGATTGTGGCCAATGCCATGGAAGTGTTGACAGACCAGAAGAGCACCATGGAAGAACTGGTGAAGGAATATTTATCGACTTCCCGCAATGCTTTTTTCATCGGCCGGGGAACGGACTACCATGTCAGCCTCGAAGGCGCATTGAAGCTGAAGGAAATCTCCTACATCCAGGCAGAAGGGTTTGCCGGCGGTGAATTGAAGCATGGGACAATTGCTTTAATTGAAGAAGGCACACCGGTCATCGCGCTGGCTACGCAGGAAAATGTCAATTACGCCATCCGAAGCAATGTGCAAGAAGTGGTTGCAAGGGGTGCAAATGATCTGATGATTAGTATGAAGGGCCTGGAGCGGGATACAGATGCTTTTGTGATCCCGGCAGTCCATGAATTACTGACGCCGCTTGTCAGTGTCGTACCCCTGCAGTTATTGTCCTATTACGCTGCGTTGCACCGCGGGTGTGATGTTGATAAGCCGAGGAATTTGGCGAAAAGTGTAACAGTGGAGTGACAATAGTTTTGTTTGGAAAATTCATGTTGCGTTACAAAAAAACAGTAACTTGTCAAAAATAAAAGTAACTGGAAAAATGTTGTGATTACTAAGCAAAAGTTATGGTAACAGTAGCAGCTTTGGTGTTACACTAAAAAAAATACCGGTACTTTTGTAATAGGTCCTGAAGCCGAAAGTTTACTGGTTGCAAATCAGCAAACTTTCGGTTTTTTATAATCAAATATATTGACTTTAATTGTGTCTTTAAATTTAAAATAAAGATAGTGGCTATACTTTTAAAACAAAAAATAGAAGATTACAATATTTGATTAGATTACCTCTATGTCAGGGTTTAAGTTTACAATAACTAGTGAATTCACTTTTACTGATGGTTAGGATGGGTAGATATTGACACATAAGCATTAATGCTTTTCCTATTGAAGTATTATACTTATTCTAATTTAAGGAATTATATAATTCCAAAAGTCCGGTACAGCGATGGGTATGAGAAGAAATTAAAAAAGAGTTCGTCAATATAATAAGTAAATTGAACCATTAGATTGTAGTTCGCCAAATTGTCTAATATTGTTAGTTCTTCAGAATGGTGCTCTAATAGGAATAGATTTAATTTATCCTTGGTTGGAAAATAAAGGAAGGCATGTGAGCCTGATATAAGGAAGCGCAGCAAAAAAGGGGGAACAGCGTTGATCGAGGTTCGTAATTTAAATAAACGTTATAAATCATTTCAGGCTGTCAACAATAGCAGCTTTAATGTGGAACAAGGAGAAATCTTCGGGTTTCTTGGACCGAATGGGGCAGGAAAAAGCACGACAATCAATATTTTATCAACCATGTTGCAGCCTACGAGTGGGACAGTCACCATCAATGGCTATGATGTGATAAAACAGCAGAACCGGGTGCGGGAGAGCATCGGAATCATTTTCCAGCAAAATACGCTGGATGAAAAATTGACCGCCAAGGAAAATTTAATGCTGCATTGTAAATTCTATGGTGTGCCCCGTGCTTCACGAAAACATCGAATCGATGAGGTGCTGGAAATTGTAGATTTACAGGAAAGTATCAATACGTTGGTAGAGAAATTTTCCGGCGGCATGCAGCGCCGCTTGGAAATTGCCCGCGGGCTGCTTCATTATCCAAAGGTGCTCTTTCTTGATGAGCCGACAGTGGGGCTGGATCCACAAACGCGTGCGCATGTCTGGGAATATATATTAAGGCTGAAAGAAAAAGAAAATATTACGATGTTCCTGACAACCCACTATCTGGATGAAGCAGAAATCAGCGATCGGATTGCTATTATGGATCATGGGGAAATTATTGCGATTGATACACCAAAACGGTTAAAGCAGCAGCTCGGCGGGGATATTATCGAAATTACCACAAGCGACAATGAAGCTGCCATGAAGGAAATCAGGGATAACTTCAATGTGGTGGAGTTATCGCTTAAAGATGATGTCATCTATTGCAAGGTGGAAAACAGCGATGCGTTTGTTTCCGGTTTTATCAAAACGTTGCAAACACCGTTAACTGGACTGGATATTCGAAAGCCTACACTAAACGATGTTTTTCTATCATTTACGGGTCGTGACATCAGAGACTAAGAGGAGGGATGATTGGTGGAAGGAATTATCGCCATTTGGCAGCGGGATATCATTAAGTTTTTCAGAGACCGGCCCCGGATGGTTGGATCTTTTTCCATGCCTATTTTATTTCTGGTAGTATTTGGCATTGGGATGGGTGGTTCGATGGAATCATTGGTTAGTGCGGGGACCAATGCAGAGAACTTTAATTATACAGAGTTTATCTTCCCGGGAATTGTCGCAATGACCTTGCTGATGACATCAATTTTTTCATCGCTTTCAATTATACAGGACCGTGATTTTGGTTATATGCGAGAAATTCTTGTGTCACCGGTGTCCCGGGTAAATATTGCCATTGGCAAAATGCTTGGCTCCGCTTCTGTCGCTTTCTTGCAGGGTGTCATGATGTTTATACTCCTTCCTGTGCTCGGTATAGGAATTGATCTTGTTTCGTTTTTTCTAGTACTCCCTGTAATGTTTATGATTGCTTGTGCCTTTTCGTCATTAGGTCTGCTTGTGGCGAGCCTGCTTAATTCCATGCAGGGATTTCAGCTGGCGGTAAACATTCTTGTAATGCCGATGATCTTTCTATCGGGTGCCTTATTTCCGCTTAATAATATGCCCGGTTGGGTAGATTTCCTTGTGACACTGAACCCGGTCACCTATGGCGTTGATCTAATGAAACATATAATGATTGATGTGGAGAGCCTGGATGCGGCGGTGCAGGAGGAAATGGGTCTCAATCTTACATTTTTTGGCCAGCCTGTAACCATGACTGGTGAAGTTTTCTTCTTACTGGGATTCACAGCGCTCCTGATTTTACTTGCCACCTTAAGCTTTAGGCGAGCAAACAGTTAAGTGGTAAATATCAATAAAAGCAGACCTTCAATATAGAATGGATGGTCTGCTTTTATATACGCTCATTTGCTGAAGTAAGCTGTGAAATAAAGCGTATTATTCTACTTCCGGCAAGATTCGCTCAATCGAAGTGAGGCGTTCCGTGACTTTGTCATTTTTGTAGCCAATTTCTCATTCATTCTTTCCGAATCATACCATTAACTTTTATTCCTTATTTCCATCAATATACTCTTGGAGTCCGTTTGGAACCAGAATAAATTCATCTTCGTCTTCAAATATATTAATACCCTCAACATAGTAAGTCATGGTTTCAAAAAGGTTAATATCATCTCCTTCAAAATCCATGGTTCCATACATTTCTGTAACGAACTCGATGAGGTGACCCGTATCTTTCTCAAGCTTTACAGTAAGTGTAAAATCATCTACTGAAGCCTGCTCTTCTGCTGCATCAATAATATTATTTTGAGATAGTAATTGATGATAAATATTAGAGTCTCCATTGAAGGCTAATTCATAATAGGCAATGTCATCATCGTCTACCACCTTCATGGACAATTCATCTATATTCTCGCGTAAAATGTCATAATTGATAAAGGAAGGGGGACTTTTATAATCTGTAATGATTTCTTCGTGATCTGTATCAGGAAGTGTTTGCCAAGCTTCATTCTCCGTGTTCGGATTATCTGTGAAATAAGTAGCATCTTCGTTAGAGTACATGGCAAATTCCACTTCCTGGCCTAATGTGGTTGTCAATACATGTATAATGGAAGAAAGCGGATCAAACATGATGTTATTATCAACCTGCATTGTGGTTTCCTCATCGATTGCATCGCCTGAAATGTGCTGTGATAATATCGTTATTGATTTCATGCTTTGGATCTCCTCTTCTGCAGCAAGCGCTTTTTCTATAATGTCCATTTTTTCATCAGGTTCTTCAATAGACATCTTGTTATAGCCTTCTGTTTCTTCTTTCGCGACACAGGATGAAGCGGTAATAAAAAGTAAAAAAATAAAACATATTTTTCTCATTTGAAAAATCTCCCATTTTAATTTATTTAGAACCTTCCTTATTTTAACATATTAAAGCAAGTATGAGAGCTTCTCAAAAAAGAAATAAGGATGTCTGGGATGACGGTAATTGAAATTCTTTACAGTTTATTTTAATCTTCTTAACGAATATTCGGAATACAGCTTTAGAATTTGGGTTCACTGGTCTGCTATGTATGATACGTTTTTGAAATGCCTTATGTTAGACGGAATCCATTTTAATCGTTGCAGTGTTCGTTCACTAAAAGAAAAATTTATCCCTGGCAATTTGAAGGATAATTTAATAAAGTGCAGAATAATTATTTGAGGAGAAATCAAAGGAGGGATGAGAAATCGCAATTGAAGAGAAGAAACAAATTATTAAGTTGGCAGAAGAAATTTATTATAAGCAAGACTCAGGGGAACCTTACAAGGAATTACTAAGGAGGTTCCAGGAAAAAGTTCCATACCCGGATGCAGCACAATTATTTAATGGTGATCAAGGGCCGGAATATATTGCAAATTATGCAATGAACTATCAAATTGTTAAGCCTGGTGATTTATCAAAAGATGAGTTAATTGACCTGGTTAGAGAAATTATAAATTCTAAGGATTACCAGGAATATGAGATAGATCTTATGGTCCAGAAACTTTGTGATGGGGTTATAGATCCTAATATTACCGACTATATTTATTATGATAACTTGACTCCTGAGGAAGTAGTAAATAAAGCTTTATCGTATAAGCCCATTAACCTGTGACTTTTACTTGGACGGCTCATGTAATATCTGCATTACTCATGTTTAGCTTAGTAATGCCAGTGGTTATATTTGCACGCAAGTTTATTGAGAAACGTGCCTGGAATGGATGAAGGCTTACTTCATGCAAAGCTGGGTGGGCTCATCTAACTTATACCAGCATTGCTGGGGATCATCATTTTTGTCATGTTTGGATTGACAGATATAATTTACCATTTTGGGAATCATTCCGTTTTCAATTGCATTAGTGACGGTGAAACTTTTCCTCAAAAAGGAGCTTGATTGTAAAGAGGTTGATCCTGAATATATAAGTTACGTTGGGAGAGGAATTTATAATGAATTTTAACCGGCTTATTCCTGAATTAAGTGTTTCGGATTTTGATCGAAGTCTTTGGTTTTATACAAAAGTACTCGGTTTCACAATTCAATATCAAAGACCGGAACATCATTTTGCTTTTATAAACCTCGAAGGCAGCCAAATAATGATAGAACAGTATAATGGATATTGGGATACAGCTGTGTTGGAGTACCCGTATGGAAGAGGGATGAATTTATCTATAGAAGTCGAAAAATTGGATCATATTATC
The DNA here is from genome assembly GCF_055379185.1 of Virgibacillus kimchii. NCBI lineage: Bacteria > Bacillati > Bacillota > Bacilli > Caryophanales > Bacillaceae > Virgibacillus > Virgibacillus kimchii. Next base: position 3,400,837 of record NZ_AP043951.1, read on the forward strand.
CAAGCGATGCACGCGCACAGCTTCCCGATAAAATTAGGTCCTGAAGAAAATTGGTATCGCAGGGGAGAGGAAATGTTGGGTGATATAGAAGTTCTTTTACTTGACCCTGATGGGTATCTGCTGCGCTTTATAGAACATCTGAGTTCAAGACCGGTTGAAAATAAATAGTGCTGGAATAAACATTACTGGTGGAGGGGTTTCAGGCATCAAGTGGCCTTTCGTTATTGAAGGTGATTCAACTGAGAATCATTAATCAAGGTAAAACGAATCATATATAGGAATAGTAGTTAAAAAATTTATAATGTGTACAAGCTTTGATTTCGTGGTATAATTAACATAGAAAGGTAAGAAGTGCATACAATATTAAAGACCGTCCATGCTGACACATGGAGCGGCCTCAATAGACCGAACCCCGTCAAGAGGGGAAAGTCAGCTTGAGAAAATAATCCCTCACGGACCTGCTAAAGTGCATGAGGGATTATTTTTTATGGTTATTATCGGAAACGATAAACGCTACTAACATCCCGAAGGAAATCATAAGCGTTAACGAACTAACAATGTCCATAGGCATACACCTCCCTCCCCGGGAAGCCTCCCACCGGAAGACTAAACGGACGAGCGACAGTGCTGCCAAACCCCTCATGCGAAGCCGATCTATTGTGACTTTATTATAACACATCGCGCGCATCTATACTGTAGTTACTGAGGGATTATTTGTTCTTTTTTAAAAAAGATAAAAAGGAACGATTTATTTACCATTCTTATAATTATTATTAGAAAACTTGGTTATTCCCAAGACTTAAGGTGAAAACTTAGTTGCTTTTATGCAGTAAGAAAGTTTTTCTGAGAATTTAAACAGGGGAAAAATGGAGAATCTCCATCAAAGTTGAATAAACTCCCTCCTGTGAAATAGGAATAAGACCAAGATTCCAGCGCAGGGAATTGTATTCTCATAGTGAATGATGGTTGGGGAGCTGGCACCTGTTTCCGTAGGTAATTCACTTATTTTCAATCAAATCAACTTCTTATTATAATGAATATGGAATAATCAGAAAACCAATCCACTTCTAAGTGGAGCACATATATTTTTAGATATGGTTCTTCAAGAGTCCCTTATCCGTTTATATACTCTTTATCACTCCGTAGTATTTCTTGATTAGCAAATAAGATAATCACGTTTCTCTAATAAAGAAATAGGCTGTCCTTTAAGAGTTATAGGACAGCCTTTAAAGTTATATTACGGAATTGCATAAACTTCGACAGTGAAGCTTTCTCCGTTCGTATTTTCCGGTCTGGCAATATAAAATTCATCTCCGGTTTCGATTTCTGTTTCTGATCCATCCTGGAGGGCAATGAAGATGGCTTCATCAATGCCGAAACTGATGTCTATCATAACATCGAACGTGGCATCAGTTGGACCATCAACGATCTTCCACGCTAACTTGGTCGCATAGGATGGTATGTTCTGAATAGAGAAATTATCACTGGAACGGTTCTGCTGGCCATCTTGCGGCTGACCTTCAGAACGGATCGTCGCAATTTTCTCAGGAGCTTCCACTTCAACATGGAATTGATCTCCGTCTAAGATACGGTCATATGCATACCAGGCACCCAGCCATCTTCCTGCAGCCTGATTGGAGTCTGAAGAGATAAGGCTCACAGAAAAATTGTCTGATCCATTCGTCGAAGATCCTTCCCACGTGGAAGCAAACGGATACTCGTCACAATCCTTGCCGGTCCTATCCTCATCTGCAAATTCCCGGTCACAAGTACTTCTTGTTTTTGACCTATTGCGATTGTATTCTTCCTCGTGGCGCCTCGTATACATACGTGTCAAGGTACTATCACCAACCTCACCAGGAATATACTTTCCGTTCATTGCCGGCCTGGTCTGTTCCGGGTTATCCATCGCATACTTCCAATGCTGGCCTGCTTCTGCCAACATATTAGGTGTTCTTTTGAGGTATAACGGTCATATAAATTCATGTAGCAAATAATTGTTTACTACACTTATGCATTTTTCACCGCCCTTCAATTACATAAGTTACCATTAATCCCATTCTTTACAAGAGTAAATTTTCCTAAAAAACTAAATTAATACTCAACAAAACAGTGATTACAAAGAGCATGATAAAAAAATTCGGGCCACGAAGTAAAGAACAAATGGAAATCATCGGGTTCAATTGGGAATAATGCAATCAAACTTTTTGGAAACAAGAAAAAGATACACGTTGAAAACCGATTTGCCTAAAGGATTGAATCCAGAAGCTGTCCTTCTACCCTTTTTGAAATTAGTGATGAAGCATTACAGCAACTGTGATCTTATCTTGACTGGAAGCTTGGCAATGAAGAAGTGATCGAAAAAAACCGTAGATCTGTATGGGAGGCTATCAAGTAACAGACCTCATTATTCTCTATCTAATAAGCACTTATTAATCCGCTGATCTTATAATAAATGATCAGCGGATTATTATTTTTTTAGGTATTTTATAACAGTAAACGTAACTGTATAAAAAATATATGCACCTTAATAACCCTGGTTATCAAAGAAATATTCTCACTATATACATAATTTGTTCATAAAGTTATTTTACCTTTAAGTTAGAAAAACTCTTAGATGGCAGTTTGTACGTGTTTTTGTCTAATTTATGAAACCGCTCTAACACCTGATAAATCTGCTTGTTAATTAGGTAAAATTGAGTTAGAAAAAGATTTAACAATCATATGTAAGGAGTGGTTAAAAAATGGAACCAGTAAAGAAACATGATCAGCATAAAGAGCCGGATCTGAGAGGAACTGCTTTTTTTGTAACGCTATTAGGGATATTAATGGTGATCGGGGTGGTTGGAACTTTTATTCTATTTAATGTAAGAGGATTAACTTTCCTGGTCTCGTAGTTTATAGACAACTTATTTAATGTGGCGAGTTGGAAAGAAGCTTATGATGCACATCGGAGAAAGGAACTAGTATCCAAGACATCTATTAGAACGCTCATTCAGAAATAGCATTTATCATTCATTGATTAAGTTGTTTCTTTCAATGATGAAACAAGATTTAAAATTGGAAAAAAGAGGAGGAATAAATATGCATTTACATCGATACGAAAAGCATTGGCTCAGGCTTGGAATTGCCGGGCTGGTTATTTTTCTTATTATTTTAGGATATGGAGCATTTTATTTGGGAACACACCCGCAAAGCCATGGGGTTACCATAGACCCAAATAATATCGAAGCAGTGGAAACGTTTCAGGAAGAAAACCTCGGTTTGACGCAAGTTGGGGAAAATGAGTATGTATTAAATGTAATAGCGTCTTCATTCAATTATGACTTAGGAACCGACGAAAATGGTGATGCTGTTTCTCATATCCGCATCCCGAAAGGTGCTAAATTGCTAGTACAGGCAACCTCACCCGATGTCGTCCATGGATTTAATATTGCAGGGACGAACGTGAATATGATGGTGGAGCCTGGATATATTAGTGCGATGGAAGTGGAAATGACTCAAGCCGGTGATTATACGCTGGTCTGTAATGAATACTGTGGTACGGGGCATCACCTGATGTATGCGACTGTGGAGGTGTATGAATAATGGAACTGGCAAAAGAAACATTTTATGAAGATAAGAGTATGCCGCTGACATTATCGAAAAAAGAAAAGAATTTATACAGAGCTTTTATTGGCTTTTCATTTATATCCTTGTTTATTGGTGGATTAATGGGACTGCTCCAGGTTCTTGAGCGTTCCGGAAATTTTAACTTGCCTGCATGGCTTGATTATTATCAGATTTTGACTGTCCATGGTGTGATGCTTGGTCTCGTTATGACAACATTTTTTATTATCGGATTTCAATTTTCTTTAATGGGTAAATCCGTGGGCATGTCAGATACCCAGCGAAAACTGGGTTGGCTCAGCTTTTGGGTAATGTTGGCCGGAACATTAATGTCGGCCACGATGATTTTGTTGGGCAGGGCTTCTGTACTTTACACATTTTATGCACCGCTCCAGGCTCACCCCGTTTTTTATATGGGACTCGCGCTGGTAGTCGTAGGAAGCTGGATTGCTGTTTTTGTTAACTTTCGTCAATTATATGTATGGAAAAAGGAACATCCTGGTCAGAAATCACCTTTACCGGCCTTTATGGTCGTAGCCAATATGATTATGTGGTTTATCGCCACGCTTGGGGTTGCAACAACTGTACTGCTGCAATTTATTCCTTGGTCTTTAGGATATGCAGCAACGATTGATGTTTTATTAAGCAGAACGTTATTCTGGTATTTTGGGCATCCATTGGTTTATTTCTGGCTGTTGCCTGCATATATGGCCTGGTATGCCATTATACCGAAAATTATTGGCGGAAAAATATTTAGTGATGCGCTTGCTAAATTCTCCTTTGTTTTATTCATATTTTTCTCTATTCCGGTCGGGCTTCATCACCAGTTAACAGAACCTGGGATTGACACTACATGGAAGTTTATTCAAGTTGTTTTAACGTTTGCCGTTGTGATACCAAGTTTGATGACTGCATTTTCCATGTTTGCCACTTTTGAAATTACCGGACGGAAAAAAGGGTATACCGGATTCTTTTCCTGGTTAAAAGGTTTGCCTTGGAAAGATGTACGCTTTTTAGCACCTTTTATTGGGATGCTTGCATTTGTACCGGGCGGGATTGGTGGTCTGATTAATGCTTCCTATCAATTAAATACAGTGGTCCATAATACGATATGGGTAACAGGCCATTTCCATTTAACAGTAGCAACAACAGTAATTCTAACGTTCTTTGGGATTGGATACTGGCTTATTCCGCACTTATCCGGCCGTAAGCTGACGAAAAAAATGAATAACCTGGGTATTGTTCAAACGATCGTTTGGGTAGTAGGTATGGCAATTATGTCTGGTGCCATGCACATTCAAGGTCTGCTTGGTGGGCCGCGCCGCTCTGCATATTCGGAATATGCCGGAGGGGAGCAAGTTGCTGAATGGGGCTGGTATCAGATGGCACAGGCAGTAGGCGGCAGCATCCTCTTTATTGGGATTATTCTCATCGTCTATATTGCTGTTCACTTGGCGTTCTTTGCACCTAAAGGTGAGCAGGAATATCCGCTTGCCGAGGAGGAAGAAGATGCAGAACCAACACCGGCATGGCTGGAAAGATGGGGGTTATGGATTGCTATTACCATTGCCTTGATTCTATTTGCTTACACCATACCAATTATGGACATTATTCAGTACGCGCCTGTTGGGTCAGAACCGTTTTCCTGGCCAATTGGGAATAACTAGCTTTATAGATAGGGTTGGAAAGCCTCCCGGATTTCTCATTCATGAAAGTTCGGGGGCTTTTTTATTATAATGTATTTGATTTTGAAGGAAATGCCGAATGTGGGCTTTGTTATATCTGTGGATAAGATTTTTATTTTAGATAGAGTTGCTATCAAACCCATGCCCAACCATTAATCCCTCCGACCATGTATGATAGGGCAGCTCTCAAGTACACGCTCGGTCGTTAATCCCTCCGACCATGTATGATAGAGCCGCTCTCAAGTACACGCTCGGTCGTTAATCCCTCCGACCATGTATGATAGAGCCGCTCTCAAGTACACGCTCGGTCGTTAATTCCTCTGATGGTGTATGATAGAGCCGCTCTCGAGTACACGCTCGGTCGTTAATTCCTCTGATGGTGTATGATAGAGCCTCTCTCGAGTACACGCTCGGTCGTTAATCCCTCCGACCATGTATGATAGGGCAGCTCTCAAGTACACGCTCGGTCGTTAATCCCTCCGACCATGTATGATAGAGCCGCTCTCAAGTACACGCTCGGTCGTTAATCCCTCCGACCATGTATGATAGAGCCGCTCTCAAGTACACGCTCGGTCGTTAATCCCTCCGATGATGTATGATAGAGCCACTCTCAAGTACACGCTCGGTCGTTAATTCCTCCGACCATGTATGATAGAGCCACTCTCAAGTACACGCTCGGTCGTTAATCCCTCCGACTATGTATGATAGGACCACTCTCAAGTACACGCATGAAGCAGGAATACTTTTATAGAGTTTTGTTTACATTGGAAAAATCCCGTTTATTTCTAAAGATTCTATGGGAATAGTCTAATAAGTCCAAGAAAAATTTAAGTGGACTAAAAATCGTCAGATGTTTTTCTGGCTAAACAACGGGAGGGAGTCATCATGGAACACGGAAAAGCATTGTTGATTAAAGGTTTGCTCACGCTTGTCGTGCTTTATTTAGTCCTTGGCCTTGGATTTGGAATGTCTTTTGTAAACGTACTGATTACTACAGTGGTGCTTGGGGCAATTTCCTATGCTGTTGGTGATCTTGGAGTTCTCCCTAAAAATGGAAATATAATAGCAACCATTTCTGACCTCGGTTTAACACTGGTAGTCGTTTGGATCATGGGAGTCATGCTGACCGGTATAGATATGGGTACGATGGCTGGAGCAGCACTTACTTCCGCTGTAATACTCGCAGTAGGAGAGTATTTTTTCCACCATTATATTATGCGGAATGGTCCTGTAGGGCACCGACGCTATGGTACTTCCCATTAATAGTAAATAATAAAGAAGCTGTTCTTTTTAAGAACGGCTTTTTTATTAATTTCTGGGGAGCGGGATAGCCTATAGCATTTTCTTTCTCATATATACGTTTTATATGTAAAAGATAAAGGGTAATAAACTATAACTTGTATGAAAGTGGGAGGGAAAGAATGTCAAAACATGGACAGGTTGCTAATGTGAAGGTGAAGGAAGAAGTTTTTTACATAAAGCGGAATTGGTGGTCCGGGTTTTTATTTGGACTAGGTATGATTGCCTTTATCGATGAAACTGTCTTTCATCAATTGCTGCAGTGGCATCATTTTTATGATCGCTCTACAACGGAAATAGGGTTGATATCGGATGGCTTATTCCATGCCTTTAGCTGGTTTGCCACTATTGGCGGTTTATTCATGCTTGCGGATTTAAGAAGACGTCAATCTTTAAACTGGTTGTATTGGTGGGGTTCCGTACTGGTGGGAGCGGGCCTTTTTCAGCTGTATGATGGATTAATTCAACATAAAGTTTTGCGGGTACATCAAATCAGATATGTAGAAAATCTCTGGATATATGATTTGGTATGGAATGTTGCCGCCGTGCTGCTTTTAATAACCGGGTTCATCATGATGCGCCGGGCGCATCGGCGGATGAAGGGGTGATTTGTTGGAACACATGCATCACGCTATAAATATTACACCTTTTTGGAATGCTTTCTTTATCAGTGTATCTGTAATTGCAGTCGGGGGTTATGTCACCGCGGTTATTTTCTCCAATAAAAAAGATCACCTTAGTAATTGGCCTTGGTTCCGCACGATGCTTTGGACTGCAGGTATAATGTCAGCGCTTATCGTGATGATCGGCCCACTCGCAGAAGCTGTTCATAAGAACTTCACCTTACATATGTTTGGTCATTTGCTGCTGGGAATGTTATCTCCATTGCTGCTTGTTTTGTCATCACCGATACGGCTATTGCTTAGAGCGCTCCCTGTTAGCGGGGCACGTAAATTAACAAAGTTAATGAGGAGCAGGTATATTCAATTTATTACACATCCTGTGACAGCTTCTATTTTAAATATAGGCGGATTGTGGCTGCTTTACACGACAAGCTTATTTGATCTTATGCATACATATACCTGGTTGTATCTCCTTGTCCATTTTCATGTTTTTCTTGCCGGATATGTTTTTACAGCGGCAATGATCTATATCGACCCAATTCCACATCGGTACAGTTACTTGTACCGGTCTGTGGTCTTCATTCTGGCATTGGCGGGTCATCAGATTCTTTCCAAGTACATATACGCGTATCCTCCTGAGGGCGTAGCGCGTGAACAAGCTGAGGCTGGCGGTATGCTCATGTACTATGGTGGAAATATTATTGATGTTGTAATTATTTATATCATCTGTCTGCATTGGTACCGGTCAAAAGCGCCAAAGACAATAATGAAAGCTTCCGGATAAAAGGAGAAAGTATGGAAGCAGGCAGATATAGTAAGAATATAGCGGAAAACTCTCACAAACTTCTTCCCAATAGTATTTGTTATCCAAATAGCTATCTGATACGATATTTACAAACAGGGAAGGGAAATGAATATGAAAATATATTGGATATGGTTCCTGTATACTGCTTTGTCATGGATGTTTGCCTTTCTGTATTCTCCAGGGCACACCTCGGATATGACATGGAGATTGCTTGGTTTATCGGTGTTTTTCATTATTTTCTTTATCATGCCGCTTGTTAAACGCCAACCGGTTACTATTATGATACTGCTTACTGTTAATGTCATTATTTCGGTTATAATTCTGTACCCGATGCAGGACGAAGCATTCAATCCATTCCTGTTGCTGATTTTATCCCTCTTAGTTGGAGAAGCATACTATCGGTTGTCAAACAGTCTTGCTGCAATTGTTACGGCGGCAGCTGCTGCAGGATTGTTGACTGTGGCCATGAATGCCGGAATTTCTATATCTCTCCTCAGTTTTATTCTTTTATATTTTATCTTTTACATTTCAGCCGTAATTCTTTATAAACAGACGAAAAACAACAGTGATGATATTTACGCTGCATATGATGCAGTTCTCAGTGAATATAAGGGGATAAAAAGGCGTCTTGCTGCCGGGGACGAAACAGCAAGACAGGAAGAACGTGCGCTGGTAGGCCATGAGATCCATGATTCCGTTGGTCACAAACTTACCGCGCTCCTCATGCAAATGGAAGCATACAGGCTGCAGGCAGACGAAAAAGACAAAGTAAAGATCGAATCTTTGAAAACACTCGCAGGAGAAAGCCTGGAGGAAACACGCAATGCCGTTAAAATGTTAAAACAACATGATGCTGGGGGACTGCAGGGTGTTTTACGGTTAATTAGAAAGCTGGAAACGGAAAGCTTTATCCGCATTCATTTTTCCATCAAGCATGGTGCTTTTACAATCCCTTTGACCGGTGAGCAGTCTTTTGTCATTTTCCGCTCTGTACAGGAAGCGTTAACGAATATTATGAAACACAGTAATGCCAGGGAGGCCGAGGTAACGTTTGAAGCACCCGGCGGCAGTGTATTTCGCTTTGAGATTAGTAACCCTGTAAGTAGTAATCATCGATTAAAAGAAGGATTCGGACTTACTTCCATGCGGGAAAGGCTTGAAAAAATCGGCGGAGAGCTGGAAATACTCAAAACAGAAGAGCAATTCATTGTCAGGGGTTTTGTAAAACTTAGGGAGCAGGGGGCACATAATGATACGGATACTGTTGGCTGAAGACCAGGTGATGGTGCGGCAGGGGTTAAAGATGATGATAGAAACTGATGAGAAAATGAAAGTTACCGGGGAGGCAAGCAATGGCATGGAAGCGATTGCCCTCTGTGAAAAACAGATATTTGATGTCGCTATCCTAGACATTCGAATGCCTGTGATGAACGGTATTGAAGCTGCAAGGACTATACAATCCCGCTTTAAACAAACAAAAATACTCATTTTAACTACGTTTGATGACAGTGAATACGTCATGGATGCACTAAAAATAGGTGTTAACGGCTATATTTTAAAAGATGGGGATACCGATTTACTGATCAGATCCATCCGCAGTGCATTAAAAGGAGGACTGACCGTGGAAGATCAGGTTGCTGCCAAGGTAATGCCCCTGCTCGTTGACCGACAGGAGGAAAAGAAACCGGACCCTTCATTGACTCCGCGAGAGCGTGCTGTTTTAACATGCATCGGAGAAGGGCTGAATAATCATGAAATTGCGGACCGGTTAGCATTATCCGTAGGCACAGTGAAAAATAATACAAGTCAAATCCTGCAGAAGTTGGATTTGAGAGACAGGACTCAACTGGCTATTTACGCTATTCGTCATAACCTGGTCTGATGTTCAGGACAGAGGAAGTGATATGATTAAAAATAAAATGACCAAAGTAATTGCAAATAATCATGAAAATGACTAAAGACAGTGGTGACACTGTTTTTTTTATTGTATATTTTAGCTACCAATCGATACGGGAGTGTTTAGATATGATTGAAACATTAAAATTAACGAAGTCATATAAAGGAAAAAAAGCAGTGGATGAAGTTGATATTTATATGGATGAAGGAGAATCAATCGGCCTGCTGGGACCTAACGGAGCGGGAAAATCCACCACAATTTCCATGATTTCTTCTTTAATAAAACCTACTTCAGGTGATGTGAAATTAAATGGAAAAAGTACGATTAAAAATCCGGCAGACATCAGAAAGGTTCTTGGAATTGTACCTCAGGAAATCGCCTTATACGAGGAATTGTCTGCGTATGAAAATCTAAAGTTTTTTGGAGAAATATACGGAGTCAAAAGAAACGTGCTGGAACAGCGTATTCAATATGTGCTTGAGATGGTCGGACTTGAAAAGCGTCAAAAAGAGCTGGTGAAAACCTTTTCCGGAGGTATGAAGCGGCGGGTTAACATTGCAGCTGCACTGTTGCATAACCCTGAAATACTCATTCTGGATGAACCGACCGTCGGGATCGACCCCCAATCAAGGAATCATATTTTGGAAACTGTCAGGAAGCTAAACGTGGAAAATGGGACGACGGTGCTTTACACGAGTCACTATATGGAGGAAGTGGAGCAATTATGTGAGCGTGTCTATATTATGGACCATGGCAGCGTAGTGGCTGCAGGCAGCAAGGATGAACTGTTAAGTATTTTATCAAGTGAGGATACGATCCAAATAAACTTGAGCGATACGAGTGATGAAGTAATAGACAAAATAAAATCTTTGAACAACATACGACATGTGGATGAAACCGATAATGGCATACGGATTATTTCCAAAAAAGGAAGTAATATTCTAAGCGATCTGGTACATGCAGTAGAGAGTGAAGGTATTCAATTAACGAATTTTCAAATGGAAAAACCAAGTCTAGAGGATGTTTTTCTGCATCTAACCGGCCGGACATTAAGGGACTAGGAGGAGGGAGGCATTAAATGATTTCATTTACTAAAAAAGATTTGCTCGTGTTTTGGCGTGATCGCAAAGAAGTGCTGATATCTTTGTTGGCACCTTTATTAATTATCATTGTATTAAATTTCGTTTTTTCCGGAATTACATTTGAGGATGCTGGTGAAAGAGATATCAATGCAGGTTTGGTATTGGAAGATGATGAAGCTGCAGGTTTCGAGCAATTTGAAGAATCGCTGCAGGACATGGGTTTGCCGGAAACGGAGATAGAAGCGATGATGGAACAGGCTGTAAACTTATCGCCGAGTGAGTTAATGGTATCACTATTTGAAGATCCTGAACTAAGTTCCTGGATTCATACAGAGGAGATGAGTGAGGATGAAGCGAAAAAGCAGGTGGAAGATGGTGATTTGGCCGCTATTATAAAAATTCCTGCAGGTTTCACGTATGATGTTTTAAGACAGCTGATACTTGATCAGCCTTCAGATAGAGCTATTCATTTTCAAATAGAAGAGCATTCCATTGAGACAGATATCTTAACCGGTCTTATCGATAATTATATGGAAACACTTAACTTTCAATTTGCACTTGGTGCTCTAACAGAAGGGGAGCCAACAGACCCGGCATTGCCCCAGGGAGGCAGAGAGATAATTAACGAAAATACCGTTGAACTAGACCTTGCGCAATATTTCACGGTTGCGATGAGTTCACTCTTTGCATTATTTATCGCTGCTACAGTAGCAGCAAAGACGGAAACGGAAAAAAGGGAACGGGTTTTCAATCGAATATTATTAACGAACAGCCGTCCATTGTCTTATTTAATGGGCAAAATTATTTCCACTTTTTTAATGACTTGGATACAGTTAATGCTTGTATTTTTTGTAAGTGATCTTCTGCTGGGAATTTTCCCTGAAAAGTCAGTGGGATTTTGGCTGGGTATTATTGTGATTGTCACGTTCTTTTCATTAATTGTAGCCGGAATGTCTGCAATTTTTACGTCATTGATGTTAAGAATGAAAAATGTCAATACGGCGCATGGACTGTTTACGGTGTTCATTATGATCATGGCTGCTTTAGGCGGTAATTTCTTCCCTATGGAGCAGTTCCCGGCATGGGTGCAGGTATTCAGTGAATGGACACCGACCGGCGTAATGATATCTTTATTTATGGATTCTTTGCAAGATGCTGATACTGTTTCTTTTGCGGTTCCTTTGATCAAACAAGCCGGATTTTTTATCCTTTTTTTCCTCATTGGGATCCTATTGTTTCCTGAAAGGGGGAGATCTTAATGCTGCCAGTATTTAAAGCACAATTAAAGAAGGACCTTAGAAGTCCATGGAATATCATTTTAATGATCATTGGGAGTGTACTTTTAACGTTTATTTTTGCGGATACTAATCAACACACGGAAATGAATGTACCTATTTTTAGCAGTGAATCAAATCAAGTAGTAGTGGAAGAAAAATGGAAGGCTCTATTGAATGAAAACCAGGATTATAGGTTTGTGATTACCGATGAAGAAGAGGCGCGGATTGATGTGGAAGATGGAAATAGTGAAGCCGCCATTCAGCTGTCTGAAAGAGATTACCGGATAATTGCGGCGTCCGATTCAAGAGCGGTTCAATTACTGGAAGCGTATGTTCATACTGTATTTACACAGGAGGCCCAGTTACATGCGGCTTCTGAAACAGAGGATGCAGGAGTGGTCCGTACTCAAGTAGACGCTTATCTGGATGATGCGCCATTTCAGATGCAAATTGAGTCTATTGAGGGTGGAGAGGTGCCCGAGTACAATATGCTACTTCAATTACTTTTCGGTTTCACTTTGTTTATGGCCATGTTTACGATTGGTTTTAAAGTAAATGGGGTGACTTCGGATAAAGTAAGTGGGGTATGGGATCGAATGATACTTTCCCCTGTAAGTAAAACAGGGATGTATGCCGGTCACTTGTTTTACAGCTTCCTTATAGGGTTTATACAAATTTTAATTGTACTGGTTATATTTAATTATGTATTGAATTATGATTTAGGATATCATTTTGGCTTGATCCTTACTGTGTCAGCTGTTTTTTCCCTTAGCATGGTAAGTGTATCCATGTTAATTACCGGGTTTGTGAAAACGCCGGAGCAGTTCAATATGGTCTACCCGTCAATTATACCGATTATACCAATCATCAGCGGTGTTTATATGCCGCCCGGACTGCTTAGTAATCCTGTTCTTTTGTTTATCGCAGATTTATTCCCACTGGTTCATGCGATGGAAGCTTTAATGGACATTGCACTGTTTGATGCAGGATGGAATGAGATTGTACTGCCATTGGTGCTAATGCTGTTAATCGGGGTTGTCTGTATGGGAGTCGGCATCAATTTAGTGGAACGGAGAATGGATTAAAAGTAGTGCAGGGAAAGCGTGGTTTCCCTGCACTTTTGGTATCCGCTTTTCAATTGAATAAACGTTTGTTTAATAATGTATTGCTTTTAAGGTGGAATAACAGGTGTTATTACTTAATTTTGTTACCATTTTGGTGATTGCTGGAACTTTGGCAGCTCTGGAGCGTGCGCTTATGCTGAGAAATCACTGGCTGATCGATATGGAAACAAGCTGGTGGGATAGTTTGGAATAATACTCATATCAGTTTTACGAAAGTTGCTTCCTCAAATTGGTTAGCTTCGTCCCCTTAACTTTATCACAGCTTCATTCTATTACCCGTGATAAAATGGTCTAATAGAGGTGAAATACATGAGATGTGGTGCAAAATGCTTTCTTGTAGAAGCAGAAATTGATGGAGAAAAACGGATCAAATCTGTTAATGCAAGAACACCGGCAGAAGCCAGAAAGACAATTCGTAAAGCATACGGTCACAGGACGCCTGTAATATCAGTGCGGGGAAGAAAAAGTGGCCGTTGACAAAGTTACGTCTATTTGACAAATTACGTTAAACTACTACAATGTAATATGGCTCTTTTTTGGAGCGGGCTGGGAGAGGGATAACTGAATAGAAGGATTAGGAATGAAGAAAAACCTTTTTCAATTACAACAACACGACACCACCGTAAAACAGGAAGTGTCAGCAGGGATCACCGGTTTTTTTACGATTGTATATATTATTGCGGTGAATTCACTGATTTTATCTGAGGCTGGTATACCGCTGGAAGGTGCTATCCTGGCTACGATTATAACTTCATTTGCAGGGTGCCTTCTGATGGGTTTTTGGGCCAATGCACCGATACTGGTCGTACCGGGCATGGGAATTAATGCTATGTTCACCTATACATTGGTGCAATCCATGGGGCTTTCCTGGCAGGAAGCGCTTGGTGTCACGGTCATATCCGGCTTGATTTTTACCATTATCGCTTTTACCAGGTTAACATCAATCATCAGCAATGCTATACCCGATTCACTGAAAGAAGCCATTACAATTGGAATCGGACTGTTTCTCATGCTGATTGGTCTGGAAAACGGTCATCTCGTGGAACGGGGAGATCAGTCCATTATTGCGTTGGGGGATTTGAGTAATCCACACGTACTAGCCACGATCCTGACGCTCGCCATCGCATTGATTTTGTTTATCCGCAATGTAAAAGGTCATTTTCTATGGACCATTCTTATTGGTACAGGCATTGCTTTTATGTTTAACATTTTGCCTGCACGTGCAAATGATACTTTTTCCTTGCAGGGCTATAGCGAGGTGTTCGGTGCCTTTTCAATAGAAAATGGGGCATCGCTCCCTTTTATCATTGCAGTATTCTCCATTACGATGGTGATCGTTTTTGAAAATATCGGCTTGATTTCCGGACAGCTGGATATGACAAATAGACCTGAAAAGTTTAAGAAGGCCTATCAGGCAAATGGTATTTCTTCCATGCTTTCCGGTGTTATTGGATCAAGCCCCACCGTATCCACAGCGGAAACCGCTGCTGCTATTGCAGCTGGAGGAAGAACAGGGCTTACAGCAATTACGGCGGGTACGCTGTTTCTTGGAACTGTTTTTTTAATCCCGTATATCAATATCATTCCTGCCAATGCGATTGCTCCCATATTGATTATTATTGGGGCGCTTATGGTGCAAAACATCCGAAACTTGAACTTTCAGGATTTAACGGAGTCATTTCCAGCTATTTTTATCATTATTATGATTCCTTTCACCTACAGTATCGCTGACGGCATTGCGATGGGATTTATATTGTATGCGCTGCTGAAACTGACTACGGGAAAAGAAAGAACCGTTTCGTTGACACTATATATTATAGCCGGTCTATTTTTACTGACCTTCATATTGCAATTTGCAAGTTAAAGCTTTTAAGATAAGAGAGCTCATTTGATTTTTCAAATGGGCTCTCTTATATATACTTATTAAAACTGTCTTCCAAAGATATTCAGGAAGCCGAGGGAATAGGAAGCAGCTATGGTGGCTGCGAGCATTCCTGCAAATAAGGCGAAAAAGAGCCAGTCTTTTGCATGGATTTTCATTTGGTGGTAGTAGGTACGTTCTTTGTCCCCTGTGAACCCTTTGGATTCCATTGCAATAGCAACACGTTCGGATTTTCGGAGGCCATTCGCCAACAGCGGGATGGCATATCTCCGGAATTGATTTATTCTTCCTTTTATGCCGGGCTCTCTGTCTGCACCACGAACACGATGGGCCTGTTTCAATATCTGGTACTCGGACCGGAAAACGGGCAAAAAGCGGTAGCCTGCCAGGATGCCAAAGGTGATCTTGGGCGGGAGTTTGAACTGCTGCATGAGACTCAGCATAAATTTTGTCGAATCAGTCGTCAGTGCAAATAAAAGAGATAAGGCGACAAAACATAAGGAACGGAGTCCCAGGCTGATTCCTGTCACCAGACTGCCTTCTGTTATATCCACTCCCCAGATGGTAAAAAGGACATTTCCGTATGAAAAGGTCTGATTGGCATAAAGGGTGGCCATCCAAGCAGATGTCAGTGCCACCAATACAAATGGACTAAAGATTTTCAGCCATGTCAGCGGGCGGATGTCCGCTAGTGTAAATGTTACAAGCAAAATAAAGATAAAATAGACCAGTGGGGTAAACACATCAAATGTAAAACTTAACAGCAGGCCGGGGACCAGTATGGTAACGGCCTTCATTGCCGGATTAATGGATGAGATCATGAATTACACCTTCCTGCTGAATATTTCTGATGCGATAAGGAAGACGCAATCTGGCTTGATTGACAACATCCTCCCGATTCCATAAATCTTCCGGTTCCCCGTCAAAAATAATATTCCTGTCATGCAGTATGATCGCCCGGTCAGTGCTGTCCACAATATCCATGTCATGGGTGACAAAAACAATGGTTACACCGTATTCGGCCTGTAATTGTCTTACTATATGCATCAATTCCTCTGTCGTGGACGCGTCCTGCCCGAAAGTTGGTTCGTCGAAAAATAAAATATCCGGCGTTTGGTCCAGCATCGTAGCTACACTCAAGCGCCTTTTTTGCCCGCCGCTTAAAGAAAATGGATTGCTGAAACGGTGTTGCATCAGGTGAAATTGTTCCATCAGCCTTGTTGCAGCTTCTTCCTGTTTTTCCTCCGCATACCCGTTCAGTTTCATTCCATATGTCAGTTCGTCGATGACGGTATCAGTAATAAACTGATGTTCCGGATTCTGAAAAACATACCCTATTCTCTTTCTCAAATCTTTCTGGTTCCATTGCTGCAATTCTTTGTCAAAAAATAAAATCCTGCCTTTTTTACAAGAAAGCAATCCTGCCATTTGTTGCAGAAGTGTAGATTTCCCAGCACCATTCTCCCCTGCAATGGATACAAATTCACCACGGTTTATTTCCAAATTGACGTTTTGAAGAACGGTGTCTCTTTTCCTTTTAAACGTAAGGTTTTTGACGGATAAAATCTCTTCAGATGTTGGGAGGGCAGGGCGGACCCGAAAATTCTTGTTGTCGGACATATAGCACTTTGGAAGGAACATCCCTTCCTTTTTTAACAGTGCTGCCTGCCTGGTAAACACGGTGTGAGCAGGTCCTTCAGCAATAAGTTTTCCGCTGCTTCCTACAGCAAGCACCCTGTCTGTCATATCCAGCCAATCATCAGGCTCATGTTCAATGATGAGGAGAGTTAAACCCTTTTTTTGCTGCAGCGAGTGTAACAGGTCAATGAACTCGACTCGGGACAAAGGGTCCAGATTGGCAGTTGGTTCATCAAGAATTAAGAGTTCCGGTTCCAGCAAAAGCACGGATGCCAATGCAATTTTCTGTTTTTGTCCGCCTGAAAGCTCATGGATTTTCTTTTTTTCAAATCCTTCCATCCCGACATCCTGCAACGCTTGGGATATATGCTGTGGCATTTCCATGGAAGGGACTTTACGGTTTTCCAATGTAAATGCCAGTTCATCTTCCACTTTAATCATGCAAAATTGGCTATCAGGATCCTGAAACACGATGCCGATTTGCTGATTCAATTCTCCTTTTGGAAACTCCTGGACATGTTTACCGCGATAATAAATGTCACCGGAAGAAACTCCTTCCACTGCTTCCGGATATAACCCATTTAAACATAGGGCGAGACTGCTTTTCCCTGATCCGCTGGCACCGATAAGAAGCACTGTTTCATTTTCATACAAGGAAAAATGGATATTCTTTAATAAAGGGTCTTCCGGGTTTTCATAACTGAAAGAGAAGTCCTGCACGTCAAGGATGCGATTAAATGGCTCCTTTTTCACGTTGTTTATGCCGCTCCTTTCCTAAAGCATATCCGCGGAGCACCCCTGTTTTTGCCAGTTGGTCACTGATCCACTTCCCAAGTACACCGGCCAGCAATGCACCGCTCATCAATCTGACAATAAACATGGAAACAAGTAACCAAGGTGCCAACGCGATGTTTCCGGAAGAATACAGGTTCCAGACAAAGCTGAATACGGCAGCACCCATCCCAGCTAACACAAGGATCCGCAGTCGATAATCTTTCCATTTCGTCAGTGCAAAAGCAAGTTCCGCTCCTGCTCCCTGTATAGCTGCACCTAGGATCAGCTGAGGTCCTGCAGTCGTTCCGAGCAGCACTTGCACAATCCCGGCAATTAATTCAGAAGTAAACGCGACGCCGGGCTTTCGGATAATATAGGCAGCAATAATCGATACGATGAACCAAATACCGAATATAATCTCATATCCGAACTGACCGAGTCCAAAAGGGGCAAGCACATTTCTGAACCCTTGGCCTATCAGGTAAAATCCTAAATAGATCAGCCCAAATATTACACCTAAAGCTGACATGAGAACAATTTCTTTTAGCTTCCATTGGTTTGTCATTTGCACATATCTCCTTAAGCTTTATTGGACGGACTGTTGGCTGAAATGCTGAATGTCATGGTGACATGGGACACTTTATCCTGTACGAGATAAAAAGATTCCTGCAAAGTCCGGAAAATATCTTTTACATCCCCATCCAACCTGGTTGCATAATGAGAGGAGCTTACTTTGACGCCGCGTGATTTTGACAGATCAATCTGTTCATAGATTTTATCCATATAATCTTTTTCTCCCAACGGATAGAGGGAAAATTTACAGCCTGCTTCCTGGTTGATGGCACTTACCATGTCTTCATTTAAAGGGGTGTCTGTCTCGTCCATGTAGGCATCTGCATCGGTATCCCCCGGACATCCAATGGAAAAGGTTCCGTTCATGGCAACGTGCTCCCCGGTTGAAGCAGCATGAAGAAAGATAGCTTGTGTAATGTCGAAAACATGTACCATCTTTCCCCGGATGCAAGTGGTTACGTCATCAGTTTCCTTCCAGACTTTCGACGTATTTGTTTGCTCCAAAGCTGATAGAATAATATTTTCAAAGTCTGCGCTCATGGGGTGCAGGCTAAACTGGCACCCTGAAATTCTGCTTGTTCCGCAATAGTTTTCCATACATAATCTCCTCCTGAAAATAAAGTAAAAATAAAAAACTGCACTCCGTAGGGAATGCAGTTTGTCTGTAAAATTTCAGCTTAAAATAAATTCATACAGCAGACCGCACTTCCCCACGCTGGTATTATCCAGTTCGGGTTCCAAGGGTCAGATATCCATCTTCTCAGCCGCTAATGCAGCTCCCCCAGTGCTAAATTCAGATATGCAGTTATTTGTCTTCAGTATAAACATGAATCCTCCTGTTTGTAAAGGAAAACAGGTGAATTAACCACGGTATCCTGTTCCGGGAAGATTGCAATTTGTATAAACATCGCTATTTGGTGTTCCTCTGAAAGCTAAAAGTTATTTACACATGTTTCATTCCAATTTAAAATAATAACATAGGTTTTCCGTGTAGGAAGGGAGTGGACCGGATGCTATATGTCAATCCGGATAATTTTGTGTTAAAGCCTGCGTTGGCCACCATCCATTGTGAACCGAACTGGAAGTGGCGAAAAAGAGATCAGCCCATGCCCAACTATGACTTATTTTATGTTTGGAATGGGGAAGGCGAAGTAAAGCTGAACGGAAAAACATACCAGGTGGAAAAAGGACATTGTTTTCTGTTTAAGCCGGGTGATGAGACGGAAGCAACTCACAACCCCCAGGACCCCCTCGTGTTAACATACATCCATTTTGATATAACCGGGGAAGTACAACTCATCCCCTCCTCCCATCGCATGCTTAAAAATACGATTCGTTTTGAATCTCTATTAACCCAATACGTTCGGCTGTTCTTAGTAGAAACATATGCGGCAAAAACGGAAGGGAAGTTAATTTTAAAGCAATTAATGATTCATCTCTTAAGAGAAGAACAGGAAAAAGAAGAGAATATAGATGGTACAAGCAATAATTTAACAGAAACGATTCGCGAAACAGCCAATTTTATTCAACAGCATCCGGGAAAGCCACATACGATTGAAAGCTTAGCTGCACGCGCCAATCTTTCCCCGAGGTACTTTTCCAAAAAATTCAAGGAATTGATTGGGCATACAGTAAAATCCTATATTGTTTATTGCCGTATAAAGCGTGCAGAACATTTACTTTATTTTACCGGAATGACAGTAACGGAGGCGGCAAAAGCGCTTGGCTATAATGATCTGCATTATTTCAGCAGACAATTTAAGCAATATACAGGAAAAAACCCTTCAGAAGTAAGGTGAAAACACTGTAGCTGCAGGAAAGGTTGCCAGGGAAATTACACCCTCCCCCGGCAACTTTTTTATTTTTTTCCTTCTGTTTAAAGGAGGTGACTCGCTCGATCTTTGTAAAAAAATACAAATATTCTTCCAAAAAATCTAAATACATTTTTTCCCTCATCCATTATTATAAAAACAAGATAAATGGATCAGAGGACAGAACTTCATAAGGGTAATATTTCTGGTAATGCACGGCTAGTAATCAAGAGGAAGAAGAAATTGAAATTTGGGGGAATCAGTTTTGGTAAAAGTAGATTATATTCAACATCAGTTTTCTGAAAGAATAGGTGGAGCGCAGTTTGGCAAGAAAGACGAGATCTATAAATTTGAAAAAATAAAAAGAGCAAAGAGAAAAGCGGTGAAGGATCATCCCGGAAAGCTACTAATCGATCTTGGGGTTGGTGAACCAGATGCGATGGCGGATGAAATTGTGATTCAAAAACTGGCTGAGGAAGCAGCAAAAACAGAAAATCGCTTCTATGCCGATAACGGAGTGATGGAATTTAAGCAGGCGGCGGCAACCTATATGGAAGAAGTATTTGCAGTAAATGGCCTTGATCCTGATACGGAAATCAATCATGCCATAGGATCAAAGTCGGCTTTGGCCATGATCCCCACAGCATTTATTAATCCCGGTGATATTACCATCATGCCCTCTCCGAATTATCCCGTTTTAGGAACGCATACGAAATATATGGGTGGAGAAATTATCCATGTACCGCTCATGGAGCAAAAAGCTTTTCTACCAAAACTTGATTCATTGTCTGAACATGTACTCAAAAAAGCAAAATTACTTTATTTAAACTATCCAAATAATCCAACAGGCGCTGTTGCTGACAAGCAATTTTTTAAAGAAGTGGTTGCTTTTGCCAAAAAACATGAACTGATCGTGATTCATGATGCTGCTTATGCTGCACTTGTATTTGACGGGGAGAAGCCGCTAAGTTTCCTGTCAATACCGGGTGCGAAGGATGTTGGCGTGGAGCTGCATTCTTTATCCAAGTCTTTCAATATGACAGGATGGCGCATCGGTTTTATAGCCGGCAATGCCAAGTTGGTTTCTGCGTTTTCCGCAGTAAAAGATAATTACGATTCGGGTCAATTTATTCCTATTCAAAAGGCGGCATCCCATGCTTTGTCCCGTCCTGATATAACGGAAAAAACTGCCGAGAAATATTCTCGGCGCCATGCCCGATTGTCTGAAATCCTACAGGAGTGCGGATTTAATGCAAGCAAACCAAAGGGTTCTTTTTTCTTATATACAAAAATGCCAAAAGCAGTAGAAAACGGACCGGTATTTCATTCGGCGGAAGCGTTCAGCCAATATTTGATTAATGAGCATTTAATTTCTACTGTTCCATGGGATGATGCTGGTCCATATGTGAGGTTTTCTGTAACTTTTCAAGCGAATGGGTGGGAGGAGGAACAGCAAATATTTAAGGAAATTAGAGAAAGACTGTCTACGTCCAAATTCATCTTCTAAGGGGGCGGAGAAATGAAATTTACTAAAATGCATGGATTAGGCAATAATTATGTACTTTTTAACCAATTGGACAATCCGGATCATGTGCTGGCTGAGGAGAAATATTCCGTACTTTCACGAAAAGTTTCGGATGTCAATTTTGGGATTGGATCCGATGGCATTATTCTTATTTGCCCATCAGAATCTGCCAATTTTAAAATGAGGATTTTTAATGCAGATGGGTCTGAAGCAAAGAATTGCGGGAATGGGCTGCGATGTGTGGCAAAGTATTTGTTTGACCGGAAGTATGCAAGGGGATCCCGCTTTACAATTGAAACATTAGGCGGCATTGTCAGTGTGGAAACAGACACGGGATCGAATCAACAAGAACTCGTGAAGTACGTGAATGTGGATATGGGAAAGCCACAATTACTAAAAGGCACCATTCCCATGGAGGGTAATCCGTCCGTCAGGGCAGTGAATGAACCTCATATATTCAGAGGAAAAAAGCTTTATCTGACCTGTGTTTCCATGGGTAACCCGCATGCGATTTTATTTGTGGATGAAGTAAATGCGTTTCCGCTTGAAGAAATAGGTCCTGTCCTGGAACAAGACAGCCTGTTTCCGGATCGGGTGAACGTTGGGATTGTTCAAATTAAAAGTCCTCGAGAGATCAATTATCGTGTATGGGAAAGAGGATCAGGAATGACCATGGCCTGCGGTACAGGTGCTTGTGCTGCAGTAGTCGCCGGTACATTGAATCAACGGCTTGATGAATATAAGCCTGTCACCGTTCATCTTCCCGGGGGAGATCTTACGATAACTTGGGATGCACAAGGGCATGTGTGGAAAAGGGGAGAAGCAGCCTATATATGTGCCGGAGATTTGAATGTTCAGCAAGCTGATTTGTCATAAATTATAGAGGAGAGTGAAGTATGAACAAAGAAGACATAATGAAAATAGCAGAGGAAGAAAATGTGCGCTTTATTCGATTGCAATTCACTGATTTGTTTGGCATTATCAAAAATGTGGAAATCCCAATCAGCCAGTTACCGAAGGCCTTGGATAATAAAATGATGTTTGACGGTTCGTCCATTGAAGGTTTTGTAAGGATTGAAGAGTCCGATATGTATTTATATCCTGACTTGGATACGTTCGTGATCTTTCCCTGGACAGCAGAAAAAGGGAAAGTAGCCAGATTGATCTGTGACATTTACCATCCTGATGGAACCCCTTTTGCGGGAGATCCCCGCAATAACTTGAAACAGGTTTTAAAAAAAATGGAGGAACTGGGATTTACCAACTTCAACGTTGGTCCGGAACCTGAATTTTTCCTGTTCAAATTGGATGAAAAAGGGGACCCCACCCTTGAATTAAATGATCATGGCGGTTATTTCGACCTTGCACCAACGGATCTTGGGGAAAACTGCAGGCGTGATATTGTATTGGAATTGGAAGAAATGGGCTTTGAAATTGAAGCTTCCCACCATGAAGTGGCACCAGGTCAACATGAAATAGACTTTAAATACCAGGATGCCCTGAGGGCTTGTGATGATATCCAAACCTTTAAATTGGTCGTAAAAACAATTGCCCGTAAGCATGGTCTGCTGGCTACGTTTATGCCCAAGCCATTGTTTGGTGTCAATGGTTCGGGAATGCACTGTAACTTAAGCTTGTTTAAAAATGGGAAAAATGCTTTTTATGATTCAAATGGACCTTTGGAAATCAGTGACACCGCAAGAAGCTTCCTGGCAGGGATATTAAAACATGCCCCGGGTTTTACGGCGATTACAAATCCTACTGTAAATTCGTATAAGAGATTGGTACCAGGATATGAAGCGCCATGTTATGTGGCATGGTCGGGGAGAAACAGAAGTCCGCTCCTGAGAGTTCCTGCTTCCCGGGGGCTGAGCACCCGTGTTGAAGTCCGGAGTGTCGATCCTTCTGCAAACCCTTATATGGCCATGGCTGTCCTGTTGGCTTCCGGCTTGGATGGAATCAAAAATAACTTAACAGCTCCAGAGCCGGTAGATCAGAATATTTATGAGATGGATAAAGCCCAGCGCAGGGAAAACGGTGTTATTGATCTGCCGCCTACGCTGGCACAAGCGCTGGAGTTACTGCAGTCGGATGAAGTAATTACCAATGCGCTAGGTGATCATCTGCTTGAACGCTTTGTGGAATCAAAAGAAATAGAATGGGATATGTTCCGTACCCAAGTACATCCATGGGAGCGGGAGCAATATATAACGCAGTATTGAGAAAAACTGATCAACAACAGAAAACCCTTTAAGATCAACTTCCTTAAAGGGTTTCTTGTTGGCCATTCAGGTATGAATCAGTCTCGAGTAAATATCGGCAGCTTTTCCAAAAACAAAATGTCTTCCCGTTCTGCTGCATCTCCTTCAGCAAGTATTGCTGCTTTTGCAATGACATTCCCGCCGGCTTTTGCTACCAATTCCTCCAATGCCCTGATGGATTCTCCTGTACTGATCACGTCATCAATTAATGCTACGCGTTTACCTTGTATGCATTCCACATCCACCTCATCCAGACACAGGATTTGCGATGATTGTGTCGTAATGGAGTGAACTTCATATGTTAATGGATTTTTCATATAGGGTTTGACACTTTTTCTGGCAACGACATAGCGTTGCATGTTCAGCACCTTGGACAGCTCGTGCACGAAAGGAATGCCTTTTGCCTCGGCCGTAACAAGAATATCCGCTTCCGGCAATTTTTCCCCCAATAAAGGGGCTGCGGCTGCAACCAATTCCGTATCCCCCAAAATGACAAAGCTGGCTATTTTTATATCTTCGTTGACAGGTATTACAGGCAAATGGCGCGTAACACCTGCGACCTTTAATTCATAGTTTTCCATTTTAAACTACCTCCAATTTATTTAACGTAATCCCGAAAAAAGTCTGCCACTGTCGTAGTGAATGGTTCACGCACCAAATATACCTATTAAAAATTGCATAATTACGCCTGCGAGCATTCCTAAAAATGGATCGGCGATCGCTGTTACGACCATTGTTATACCGCCAACCAGACTGGAACCGGGCGCGTCCCCAGTGAGGGCAGCTTCTGCATTTCCCGGTAATGTAACAATTGCACCCAATACAAATAAAAAGCCGACAATAGAAGCACTGGGCACATACTTCCCAATTTTAGGCAATAATTTCAGAAACAAAATAACTGCCATAATCAGCATCATGATGACACCGGATAATACGGCGTGAGGTGCACTGGCGGTGGCGGAAATGACTACCTCGACCGGTCCCCCGCCGAATAAAGCAGAAGCCATATCCGCCAGACTGCTTATAATTGTGATGGTATCCACGTTGACATCGGTGTCAGCAATATCTGCATTGATTTTGCCAAAAGCGATATTGGCACCGATATTTAAACAAGCCAATGCCAGTGCCCCGCGAACAACCATCGGATTTAGCGTTAATTTCTGGAGTTTGAATTTATCTTCTTTTACATGATCGGCTACACCTGTTTTCTCTTTTTGTATAAAATAGTAAATAATACTGGACAGTACAACCGAAATAGTTATGGTGTAAACAAGGTCACCCGTTGCCATATAGACAATCAGCGCGCTGGCAAAAGAAGATATTCCGACGACCCGGTCATTTTTTGACATATCCCAGGCCACTTTGGCAAGCATAATACCAACCCCGGCCATCATGCCATTAGTAATAATTGGTCCGATCCAGGCGATAATCCCTTCCATTAAGCCAAATAAACCAATAACAAGCATGAGAAGGGCACCGAAGAAAATCATGGATACCCGTTCACGAATATTTTTCCCCATGGTACCGGCAACAGTAATTGTTTCTGCCTGGTAGGAAATTACAGCCACACTGCTTGTCAAGGTGTTTCCGAATGCACCGATGATAAAAGCAAGTGCTGTAGGTACAGAAGCAAAACCAAAAGTCATAGCCAATAGCCCCTGCGGCAAACCATTAAGCACACCGCTAATTGCTGCAAGTAAATCTTTTAAGATGTCCATCTGACTTCTCCCTTTTCCCCTCTGAACATGAAAAGTGCTTAAAAAAACAAAACAAGCCATTCATAGAACGGCTTGTTAAAAAAAGCACCGTCCATAGTAGCGTAATTTACGGTTACGCTGTAGAGACTCCTGAACCGTATTATCAGGATTATACGAGGTGTAATTTTTATGAATACACGAACAATGATAACATATAATCTATTATCATTCAATTTCAGTCTATATAACTGTTAATATTTCTGCTATATCTTTTTATTTTTACCAAAACACGAATAATGAAGATTGTGGTCCTTGTGTGAAGAACTTGGCCTATCCCAGGACTTAGTTTTTCACATACGTAAATTCCCGGCTTTTCCGTACATAAAGAATGATGGTCATCATAACAACGAATTCTGCAAGTGGTACAGACAGCCATACGCCATGGACGCCGAAAAACACCGGCAAAATAAGGATGAAAATCATCATAAATATAATTTCCCTGGCTGCAGTGATCCAGGTGGCCATCCTTATTTGCGCAATGGATTGAAAATAACTCATCATTACAAAGTTGATCCCCATAAAGAGATAGACAATAAAGAACAGGCGAATACCGGTGACAGCCATATCCACCACTTCCTGCTCGAAATCACCGAAAATGGCAACAATTTGTGTGGCACCAAACTGGCCAATCAGAAAAGCGGCAACCCCTGCAATGATGGCAGTCCCTACGGCCAACTTCATAGTCTGCCTGATTTTGTCTTTCGCTTTAGCTCCATGGAAATAACTTATAAGCGGCTGTACGGCTGCACCCATTCCAAGAAACAGCATAAGCATTACCGTATGAACATAATTCAGCACCGAAAAGGCGGCAACACCGACAGTGCCGGCAATCCGTACCAACGTCACATTGTAGGCAACAGTAAATACGGAAATCCCGATTTCAGATAAAAAGCTGGGAAACCCAACGGATATTGTTTGCTTAAACAATGGCTGACGGAAGCGGACAGGTACCAGCCGTAAATGATTCTTTTTCCTAAAAAAATGTGCAAACATGACGACTACTCCAATAAAAGCAGCAAGGATGGTACCAAATGCTACTGCAGCTACCCCCAATTCCAATACATATAAAATATAATAATTAATAGCTACATTGGAAACAGCGGTAACAACCAGACTTACCATCGCCAAAGTGGGATTTTGATCGTTTCGTATAAAGGTGCTTAATACGTTTTCTGCCGTCAGGACAAGTCCAAACAGCAGCATGACCCGTAAGTAGTCATTGGCAAAAGGAAATGTTTCCTCATTGGCTCCCAGCATATAGGTCAGAGGCTCATGAAAAGCCAAGGCTGTCAGTGCAATAATCACAGTAAAAACAATAATTAAGATGGTGGAATGCGTAAAAATAAACTGTGCCCGTTTCACATTCCTTGCTCCCATGGCCTGGGAAAACAGGGTGGCGCCTCCCATACCAATCCACAACGACGTGGCAACGAGAATGGTATAGACGGGAGAAGCAATCCCAACCCCCGCCAAAGCAGTTGCCCCGAGCCGATTGCCGACCATGACACCGTCTATGACGATATTCAGCGCCATAATCATCATGCCGATCAGGGACGGTATTAAATACTTCATAAAAATACGGCCGACCGGCTCTGTTTGTAAAAAGTTTGATTGGTTCGTTGTCATAACATTTTTTCTCCTTCTGATTTTAGGGGAATCCCCTCCCGTGTCGACCCAATCCCCTCCGTTCGTGTGAGCCGACCGCTTTTCAACACTCCGTAAGAGAAATTATAACAGGCTTAAAACGCAAAAGCACCTGGACTTTAATAAAATTAATCTTATGACGATTTTCAGTCGTAAAAGGGACATGATATGATAAAATCATATGATTCTATTTTTCTGCAAGGAGCTGAAAAAATGACCATCTTAACGAATGATTGGGCACCAATCATGGAGAAAGAGTTTTATAAGGATTATTACATACAGCTGCGTGAGTTTTTAAAGCAGGAATATAGTAAATACACCGTTTATCCGGATATGTATGATATTTTCAATGCGCTTCATTATACAAGTTATGAAAATACGAAAGTTGTCATTCTTGGTCAGGATCCTTATCATGGTCCGAATCAGGCACAAGGTCTAAGCTTTTCCGTGCAGCCGGAAGTCAGCATACCGCCTTCATTGAAGAATATATATAAAGAGCTGCAGGATGACCTTGGTATTCCGATACCGAATCACGGTTCCTTGGTCAATTGGGCAAAACAGGGAGTCCTTTTACTGAATACAGTGCTGACTGTAAGGAGAAAACAACCGAATTCCCATAAAGGTAAGGGTTGGGAGCAATTCACAAATGAAGTTATCAGGCAGGTAAACGCAAAAAAAGACCCGGTAGTTTTCATCCTTTGGGGCAAGCATGCACAGTCAAAAGAAGAATTGATCACAGCGAAGCATCACCTCATTATTAAGTCACCGCATCCCAGTCCATTTTCAGCCAACAGAGGATTTTTTGGCAGTAAGCCATTTTCAAGGACGAATGAATTTTTGGAAGAAGGAGGGCGCTCTCTGATTGACTGGCGGGTTTAAAGGGAGATGCAAGTTAAAAAACAAGACGGTATTTTATTTGTGGAAATGTTATTTTTAGGAAAAGAAGGGAAAACTACTTGTGTCAAAATTAAGGAATGACATAAGGAGTGAACAGAAATGAAGGCATGGTATATTGCGCTGCTTGGAGCGTTCATTGTGTTAGCAGGCTGCGGCACGGAAGACAACGGCACAACGAACGAGGACACTGGTACCAATCCACAGGAAGAAGAGGTTGAAGAAAATGAACAGCAAGATGGGCTTCCCGAAGACGAAGATACGGGTGGGGGAGTAACGAATCAGGAGTCGGAAAACCAAAACGGAGAAGGTGACAATGGTACATTAAATGGTGAAACAGCGTATGAGCGTGGTTTAAAAGAATTCGAACTGGAAGTTGATTTTCAGGATAATAATAAATGGGAATATGAATACGAGGTAAATGATTCTGTCGAGGCAGAGATTGAAAAAAGTGACGGTATGGATCAAGAAGGAACAGAGGACGTCGTGGAGGAAATAGAAAATATTTTGCAAAATGTAGTCATTGACGATTCAAGAAGTCAGGATGAAATGATAGGTGACATTTTGAATTTGCTTGAAATTTCCCGTGATGAACTGGAAGAATTTGAGTTGGAAATTGATTATGAAGACGGAACCAAAATTCAGTTTGAGCAAAATTTTTAATAAATACAGCGCTTTATCCCATAATAAGTCAGTTTGGTAGGGGTGAAGCGCTGTTCTGGATTCTGTTTGTAAAGCAGGCATAAAATGTTAATGAAAAGGTAAGGTTTTATGTAGAAGGGAATGTTGTTGAAGTGTACATTAGTAATCGATATGGCTCCTGTTCAAACAGGGGAGTCTATTGATGTACAATAAGAAGGTTCCTTCCTCAAATTCAGTCATGCTTTAGGTAATAAAGTATCCCTTTCCTATGTTATAATAGGCAATAACTATAAAATGGAATCTTATGCAGGTACATCCTATGCTTGAGTAGCAATAATAAGGTTTGGTAAGACTCCAATATTAAAATAAGCAGTAAATGATGTAAATATAACTAAAAGGATTGGTGTTACTATGACAGAGAACCTGCAGCTATCTATCTTGGATATTGTAACCATGTACAATGGAGAATCAGCTCGGACTTCACTTCAGAACTCGGTTGAACTGGTGCAGTTGGCTGATCGTCTTGGCTATACGAGGTATTGGTTTGCTGAACATCATAACCAGAAGAATCTGATGAGCACTTCTCCGGATATTATGAGTGCCCATACCGCCGCTTTATCAAAAAATATTCGGATTGGTACTGGAGGGACCATGCTGCCAAATCACAGCTCCCTGAAAGTGGCGGAGAACTTTTCCTTTTTGGAAGCATTGTATCCCGGCCGCATTGATTTGGGGATTGGAAGGGCACCCGGGACAGATGTCCTTACTGCCTCTGCATTAAGAAGGAATAGTGAGGAGTCATTTTCGGAACAGCTGGGGGATCTTCTCTCTTTCTTTAAACGTGATTTTTCGGATGAGCATCCATATCGCTCAATCATTGCTTCTCCGGATGAAAGCCTGGTGCCGGATATATACATGCTTGGATCCAGTGAGGGAGGCATGAAATACGCTACCAAACATGGGCTGGGGTTTGTATTCGCAAGACATATTTCTCCTGAACTTGCCATTCCGGTGTTGCGGGAGTACCGAGAGAACTTTACACCTTCTTCCTTTTTATCTGCGCCGAAAAGTATCATGTCTGTCATTGTTGTTGCGGCAGAAACGGATGAAGAAGCGCAATACCTTGCAGGTCCCGCTGAGCTGCAATGGGTAAGGTGGACGACGGGCGAACTTCATTTACCGCCGCCAACTCTGGAAGAGGCGAGCAATTATGAGTACAGTGCAGCAGAAGAAGCGGTAAGGGAAGAAAATAAAGGTAAATTTGTAATAGGCAGTGCGGACACTGTAGCAGAGCGTTTAAGAGAGCTTGCGGAAGAAGCCATGGTCGATGAGATTATGATTGTGGATATGCTGACTGAAAAAAGTGCACGTCACCGGTCATACGAACTATTGGCAGAGGCATTTCAGCTTCATTCAAATTAAACAGGAAAAGCACCCATTTTGAGCTGTTTTCAAAATGGGTGTTTGTGTTTTTGAGATGTTATAAAAGCTAAAAGGTTCCGGGTATATGGAAGAAACTCACGCTTTAATAATGCCTTATGTCGCTCACTAAATGGAAAAGAGATACCTTTTATTAAATAGGTATCCCTTTATTTCTAAAGTAACAATATAAGATTTAAATCATTTTATTTTTGTTTGCACATTGTGCTTTTTAACCGCGGTACATGTTCCACTTCAAGTTCTCTAACTTAAGCAACGCAAGCCCTAACCTGCTCTTGCGTCCTTGCAACCCCTTAGTTGCGCCAGTGTGAATAAGCATCTGCAAAAACATTGCGTAGAATGCCAGAATCACTTATTTGTTACTCAATCTCTATATACTCTCATATATTGGAATAGTTGTCAAATATCCCGAATAACACAGGTGATCAGTCTATCCGCTTTATTGACTTGAATCACTATGGTGTCTATACTTTGGGTATATTGTTTTACCAGCTGGAGAATGTAAAGTTTCAGCAATCTTTTTCACTGTGGGGTAGGGACCGTAGTCTCAGAAGAGCATGAAGAGAAGCTGAAATTTTTACATGCTCATCATTAGAAAAAATGGGCTCATTCACTGAAATACGGGTGAATACGAGTTTATTTCAGGAGGAGAGTGTACTGCATGAAAGGAAAGATCATAGTTTTTTCCGGGTTTAGCGGCGTAGGAAAAAATACAATCATCAATGAATTGAAAAATAAATATCCCTCCCTGTTATATATTCCTTCTATGACGACCAGGGAAATGCGGATTGGGGAAACGGAAGGCTCCCCATATTTTTTTGTGGACAGGGATGAATTTAAAAGGCGCATTGCGAATAATTATTTTATTGAGTATGAGGAAGTACATGGAAACTGGTACGGCACACCGAAGGACAAGTATTATGAAGCAATAGAAAATGGGCTGACTGTCGTAAAAGATATTGATGTCAACGGGGCGGTGGCGATGAAGGAGGAGTTTGGGGAACATACCGTACTTGTATATATCGAACCTCCGAGTATCGATGAATTAAAACACCGCTTGTTAAACCGTGGAGATAATTCGGATGACATTATCCGAAGATTGAAAAGAGTGGACTATGAATTATCAAAGAAACCTTTATTTGATGAAGTCGTAGTAAATGATGACCTTGAAAAAGCTGTAATTAAATGTGAAGAGGTTTTATTGAGATATGCGAAAGGGATCGGTTCTTCCTGATTAAAAAGTCGTATAAATAAAGGGTGGAATTATGGGAGAGACGGCGATAAAATTATTAGACCTTACAAAATCATACAGAAAACATACTGCTGTGAAACAAGTTTCGCTTGAAGTGAAAAAAGGGGAATTGTTTGGTTTTCTTGGACCAAATGGTGCCGGAAAAACAACGACGATTAAAATGATGACAGGTTTACTGCAGCCGACAGAAGGGACAGCTGAAATTACAGGTATCGATATTTGGAAAGATCCGCTGGAGGCGAAAAAGAACATTGCCTATGTGCCGGATCAGCCAAATCTTTATCCAAAACTGACCGGGTGGGACTATCTGGAGTTTATTGCTTCGGTTTTTCGCATTCCCGGTAAGCAGTTTAGAGTAAAGGCGATGGAATTGCTTGATACATTTAGTTTAACGCATGATGCGCATGATTTAATTGAAAGTTATTCCCACGGGATGAAGCAGAAGATAGCAATATGCGGCGCTCTTGTTTCCGAGCCAAATGTACTTTTCCTGGATGAACCGACTGTCGGCCTGGATCCGAAGAGTGCACGCAGTCTGAAGAACCTATTGCGGGAGCAATGTGACAACGGGATGACTGTATTTATGTCTACACACATATTGGAAATTGCCGAGCAAATGTGTGATCGGATTGGCATTATTTTTTCCGGGGATATTATTGCACTTGGAACGATGGAGGAATTGAAAGAAGAAGGCGGAAGTGCAGATCGAAGCCTGGAAGATATCTTTCTGAAATTGACGGGCGGGGAAAATGAGCAGGATATTATTAGGGGCATGGCCAAAAATGGTGATGCACATTGATGAAGGCTCTCTTGAAAAATCAGTGGAAAATATTTTGGAATACAGCAAGGACGCAGCCCAAGGTGAATTATATAAGCTATCTTGTGCTTTTTATTGTTTTTCTCATCTTGCTGAATTGGCTGATTCGGGGAATATGGTTCATGGTGGATGCGATTACGGAACCTGTGCTGGCAGGCCTTTTGTCTTATTCTTTTTTAATGATGATCGGTTTTATCATTTTGCTCGGCTTGCCGCAAGTGTTTAAGCAATTGTATGCAGGGACGGATCTACAATTGCTGTTTACGATGCCAATCCCTGCCAATTACATATTTTGGATAAAATATATACAAAGCTTTGTTGGGGTGCCGCTCATTCTGTTTATACTTTATTTGGTACCGCTCTATGTTTACGGCCTGTTCGCGGGTGTACATCTATTGTATTATCCTGTAGTGCTGTTTATATTACTGTTTGTCATTGTCATTGGATTATCGATAGCTTATTTATTAAACCTGATTTTGGTGCAAATCATTCCAGCATCAAGGGCAAATGAATTTATGTCAGTTATGAGCGTGATGGCGGGAATGCTGGTGTATGTCATCTTTCTGTTTCCGGGGAGATGGAATGACCAACCGCTGCCTGAAGTAATCCTGTCCGGATTGCCTGTATTTCCCGAATGGGTTCCTCTCGCCTGGGCAAGTAATGCGATTACGGCAGCTGGTGCAGGATCTGCCGGCTTTTTTGCTCCTTTTCTGATGGTGCTTGTTCTGTCTGTTGTTTTAATTATTATTACATCGATGCTTGTGGACAGGGGGTTCAGGACCGGTTGGGTGAAGCTGAGTGAAGGAAGCGGGAAGAAGCGGAAAAAAAGCAAGCCAAAAAAGGCCGTCGCGAGACTGAATTCACCTGTTATTGCCGTTGGGAAGAAAGAATGGTTTGCCTTAAAACGGGATATGCGGGAATGGCTATCCTTTATTCCTATTTTTATTTTTATGTTTGTATTTGTGTTCTCGGCATTTTTTACTGGAGATGGAAATGTTAACGATATGCGTGGTTTTCCTGATATCTCCTGGCCCATCGCGCAAGTTATTTTATTATTTGTGTATGCCATGACCAACGCCCAATTTGCAAGCTTTTCCATTGCGCGGGAGGCAAAATCCACGTGGGTTTTGGAAGTATTGCCGTTATCAGGAAAAGAGATTGTTTTTGGCAAGCTGTGGATCAGTTGGCTTGTTCCGTTTGTTCTTTTAACCGTAATTGAAATTGCTGCAGGCCTTTTTCTTGGGTGGTCTGCTCAGCAGCTGCTTGGCGGCATTATTATGAAAGCGATACTTTCTGTGGGCTTAAGCGGGATTGGCATGTGGTTTGGCGCAATTGGAGCAAAGTATAACCCGGAAAATCCGCAGAACCGTTTGCGGTTTGCCCCGGCATTGCTTATGATGGTGGCTTCCTTTGTTTATTTTTTCGTTGCATTAATACCGTTTGTTCTTTTATTAATTCCTGCAGAAGCGTCACAGTTTTTCGAGAATGTCGGCAATATGCGCGGGTTTATTGGAACTGTGGCAAGTCTTGTTTATACATTGCTATTGTGGAAGGAAGTAAGTGTGGTGACGGTATTAATTACAGGTTTCCTTTTAATGTTAATTGTTTCTTTTGGTATTTGCTGTTTGTTTGCAGTGCTGAGTGCACATAGGATAGAAAAAGGTATTGATATCGAAATGATGCAGGGTGCTGCGGCAAAACCTTTGTTTGGTAAGGGGTCCGGCAGTTTGTAAGTATATAAAAATCCTTATTATCCAGCATTTTTTCTGCTGGGAATAATAAGGATTTTTGTAATGGATATTATATGAATGATCTCAAATAAAAAAGCCTTCACTTGCATGATTGCTGAAGGTCAGGGAAAATGGTATACTTAAAAAGTAAACTGTATATAAAATTTTTAAATATAATTATCCATCTTAATTATACCATCGATATAATCTGCAGTCAACAAAATATCAATAAATTTTTAAAAAACGGGGTGGAAGGCAATGGGTGATGAAAAGTTAAACCGTGCGGAGGAACAGCAAAGAATCAACGAGGTTATTCGTGAGATTGGTAAAAAAGAAGAGGAAATCTACGGCAGAACTGTTGGTGTCAAAGAAAGTGTCATTGAACTCCGTAAAACGTTCTGGGAAGATGTAACCGTTAATCTGGATGAGCCCGATGATGTCATAGAAACACATACGAGTATGAAGCAGCAGGCAGAACTGCTTTCGGAAAGGGAAAGGACACATGGGCAATTTGCGAAAGAACTGCAAACATTGAAACGTTTAAAGGATTCTCCTTATTTCGGCCGTGTTGATTTTAGAGAAGTGGACGAAAAAGAAGCGGAGCCAATTTATATAGGCATCTCCTCGCTTATGGATCGTAAAGAAGAAGCATTTTTAATTTATGATTGGCGTGCTCCCATCAGCAGTATCTATTATGATTTTCCCCCCGGTGAAGCGTGGTACGATACGGTGGAAGGTACGATTGAAGGGGAGATGACGTTAAAGAGGCAATTTATTATCAGGCAAGGCCAGCTTAAAGGCATGTTTGACACTGGTGTTACGATAGGAGATCGTCTGCTTCAGGAGGCGCTTGGGAACAATGCCAGTACGACGATGAAAAGTATTGTGGCAACGATTCAGGCGGAACAGAATAAAATTATCCGTAATGAGCGGAGTCGGCTTTTGATTGTTCAGGGTGCGGCGGGGAGCGGAAAGACGTCTGCCGCCCTGCAGCGTATCGCCTACTTACTGTACCGGTACAGGGGGGAATTGAATGATGAAAATATGGTGCTTTTTTCCCCGAATCCCTTATTTTCAAGTTATGTTGCGAATGTGCTTCCGGAATTAGGGGAGGAAAATATTAAACAAATTACCTTTATGGATTTTCTGGGAGAAAGTATTGGCAGCGAACTTACCATGGAATCCCCGTTTGAGCAGATGGAATATGTGCTGACGGAGGAGGGGAGTAATAAATATAGCCATCGGATGAAGAACGTTGATTTTAAATCGGGCATGGAATTTAAACAGATGATTGAGGAATTTGTTTCTTATTTAAAGTACGAAGGTATTCGCTTTAAAAACATTACTTTCCAAAACCGGGTGCTGATCTCCGGGGAGGAACAGTATAATTATTTTTACCATCTGGAGGAAGATTTGGAGATACCCAATAAAATGGAGCTCCTTTCCGGTTGGCTGCTTAAGCAGCTGCAAAAAAAGATGATGGAGGAAAAGTACGAGGACTGGGTCATGGAGAAAGTGGAACTGCTGGATAAGGAAGCTTATTT
The DNA here is from genome assembly GCF_055379185.1 of Virgibacillus kimchii. Taxonomy (NCBI): domain Bacteria; kingdom Bacillati; phylum Bacillota; class Bacilli; order Caryophanales; family Bacillaceae; genus Virgibacillus; species Virgibacillus kimchii. The sequence continues at coordinate 3,436,422 of NZ_AP043951.1, forward strand.
AAAAGCGTATTACCGGACGCAGGACCAGGATGATGTGAATGACGTGGAAACAGAGGAAGACTTTTTAAGAAACGCCGTCGTAAAAAGTGTATACGCAAAAATAAAAAAGCGCATTAAGGAATTTCAATTTGTGAATGTGGTGGCAACGTATCGGACCATGTTCACTTCATGGAACCCCGCAAACCCTCCGGCAGATTGGAAGGAGATTTGTGCTTTTACGGCTTCTCATTTATCACGAAAGCACCTGATGTGGGAAGACGCTGCACCGTATGCCTATTTTAAAGGTCGGTTGATCGGGCATCAGGCGGACCGGGCTGTTCGGCAATTGGTCATTGATGAAGCGCAGGACTACTCGGCGTTTCAATTTGCATATATTAAAGAAATTTTTCCATATACGCGCATGACACTGCTTGGAGATGTGAACCAGGGAATCTATGCCTATGCAACAAAGGAAAATCCGCTCATACCATCCGATGTCGTGGATCATCAAGAACGGATCACCCTGGCAAAGAGTTACCGTTCAACAAAGCAGATCGTGGAATTTACAAAGAATTTTGCTCCGGGTGAGGAGCCGATTGATCCCTTTGACCGGGAAGGAGAGAAGCCAAGACTTACACAGATAGGGAGGGCGCAGCTTGCTGAAGTTCTGCTGGAAAAGGCGGGCGCTCTTCGGGAACAAGGATATGAAAGTATAGCGATTATTTGTAAAACGAAGCAGGAAAGCAATAGGGTGTATGAATGGCTGAAAGAGAAAACAGCTGTAAAAAAAGTGGATGAAGAAACATTTGAATTTGAAAAAGGCCTGCTGATTCTGCCGGTATATCTGGCGAAAGGAATTGAATTTGACGCTGTAATTATACCGGATGCTTCAGTACAAAGCTATGACAAGGAGACGGACAGAACGCTTTTCTATACCGCTTGCACAAGAGCCATGCACGCATTGGAGATGCTGACTGCCGGTGAACCATGCAGATTCATTAAAGAGGCATCGGAGGATCAATGGGACGGAGGAACAGATCCACTGTCCCAAATGTAGGGGGCGAGGAATCTACTCCTCTGTTCCCATTCGCTAATTATTATTAAGCTGCTGCGATATTTCTTTTTCAGCAATTTCTTCATTGGCGGATTCCAATTTTTTATGTTCATCAACAGAATCGCCTGCTTGTGCATCCTCTTCCTGGAATGGATGGTTAAATTCCAGTCCGTGGGTGACACTTATTCTGCCGCCCTGGTTTCCTTTGGTGGGAAGAGGAAAGCTATTTTTTGTTTTTGGTTCATTTTTTTCACCTCATCTTAGATTTTGCATGGCAGGTCTATCTTATTCCTATAGACATAACTGGAAAAGTAGGCGGATTCAAGGTGAAGTTGTCGCCATTGACACAACACTTTTGCAGTAGGGGTTTATCATCTTATGAGAAGGTATCAAATTCCAGTCAGTTTTATCAGCGTGATAAGGACAATATTGACGTTTGAAAACATATTAGCTCGTTAACTTAATAAAAGTCTGGCTCCTTCAAACATAATAAGAAACTGCAGAATTTACCTTATAAGGTATAATCTGCAGTTTTATGACTTTTAAAATACAATGTTCAACAAATTGTTATAGGAACGCCATCCAATTGTCAAGAGCATCTCCACTATAAGTGATATATATCATTTATACTATGGGTATAGTGAAAAACTGGCCGGACAGCGGATTGTGTTCTTGTCCCTATTAAACAGGAACAAGGGACTTGTTCCCCCTGTCCCACATGAGAGGAGTTAGGCTATTGCTGGAGATGGATCCGGTTTTGATGAGCAGATTGTTGACTGGGCTGACGCTTGGGTTTCATATTATTTTTGCGACGTTGGGCGTTGGTGTGCCTTTGATGATTTGTATAGCAGAATTTATTGGTATTAGAAGGAATGACCCGCACTATCTCTTGCTGGCAAGAAGGTGGGCGCGCGGGTTTGTTATAACGGTTGCCATTGGTGTGGTAACAGGGACAGCCATTGGTTTGCAGCTGTCATTGTTATGGCCCAATTTTATGCAAATTGCCGGACATGTCATTAGTTTGCCTTTGTTTATGGAAGTATTTGCTTTCTTTTTTGAAGCGATATTTCTGGGGATTTATTTATATACGTGGGATCGATTTAAAAACCCATACGTACATTGGGCGCTTTCCATCCCTGTTGTGATAGGCGGTGCTTTATCAGCGTTCTTTATTACAACCGTAAACGGATTTATGAATACACCGGAAGGATTCTCGCTCGGTGGTGGAGAAGTTGCGGCAATCAATCCGATTGAAGCGATGTTTAACCCTGCAACACCTACGAAAGTATTCCATGTATTGACTTCTTCTTACGTGACGGTTGCAGCAATTCTTGCGGCCATTGCGGCATTTCAACTATTACGAAAGAGGAGGAATAAATCGTCTGCTTACCATAAGAAGGCGTTAAAGCTGACAGTGGCGGTTATGTTTGTCTTTTCATTGCTGACAGCCCTGGCTGGTGATGTTTCAGCGAAATTCCTGGCAGAACATCAGCCGGAAAAACTGGCAGCTGCAGAATGGCATTTTGAAACGGAAGAAAATGCGGATTTGGTACTATTTGGCTGGCTGAATGAGGATAATGAACCGGTGGGTGCCCTTAGATTTCCAGGATTTTTAAGCTTTTTGGCCCATGGGGACTTTAACAGTGAAGTCATTGGTCTGGAAGAATTTCCGAAAGAAGAAACCCCACCGTTATTGGTGCATTATTTGTTTGACTTTATGGTAGTAATTGGGATGTATCTTGTTGCTGTATCATTCGTTTATTTACTCTTTACGAGAGTGAAACGGATTAATGAACATGGCAGGTGGATGCTCATATTACTTGGGATGAGCGGTCCGCTTGCGATGCTGGCGGTTGAACTTGGTTGGTTTTATGCGGAATTGGGAAGGCAGCCGTGGATCATGCGGGGTGTTATGACGGTGGAAGAAGCTGCAACATCTTCACCGTATGTCGGATTAATGTTCTTCCTGTTCCTTGCTCTATATGCAGTATTGGGCACAATTTGTGTGGTCGTCCTGCGCAAGCTGTTCCGCAATAACCCTGCCGAGGAAGAACTGGAGAAAAAATACCCCACGGTAGAAACGGAGGATAAATCATGGGCTACGAAATAATTGGCATTACGGTACTATGGTTATTCCTCTACGGTTATTTAATAGTAGCTTCTGTGGATTTTGGTGCCGGCTTTTTTGCCTATTATGCAAAGGTTACGAAGAAGGACCATATTATTAATCAATTAATATCCAGATATCTATCACCGGTGTGGGAAGTGACGAACGTATTTTTCGTTTTCTTCTTTGTAGGTATTGTCGGCTTTTTCCCTGATTCTGCCTATTACTATGGGACAGCATTGCTTGTTCCCGGGAGTATTGCGATTATATTACTGGCAATACGTGGTTCATTTTACGCATTTGAAAACTATGGGTCTAAACAAAGTAATGTATATATGTTCTTGTACGGGGCGACCGGACTGTTAATTCCGGCTTCCCTGTCCACAGCACTTACGATGTCCGAGGGTGGATTTATTGTAGAGGAAAATGGGCAGGTTTCACTTCAATATATGGAATTGCTGACGAGCCCGTATTCCTGGAGTGTTGTATTTTTGGCTATTGTTTCCGTGCTGTTTATCAGTGCCAGCTTCCTAACCTATTATGCAGCAAGGGCCAAAGACACGGAGGCATTAAAACTAGTCCGTAAATACGCACTGTTTTGGGGAACCCCGACGATTGTAATGGCGTTAACGACGTTTATTGCTTTAGGTCAGCACAATGAAAGACATTATGAGAATATGATTGATTTATGGTGGATGTTTGGATTATCGGTTGGGTTTTTTATGATAGCCATGTGGTTATTATATGAAGGGAAACGCTATGGACTTGCATTCATCAGCGTGATGCTGCAATTCTTTTTTGCCTTCTTCGGTTACGGTATTAGTCACTTGCCTTATATACTGGACCCTTATATTAGTATTTACGAACATGCAACCCATGAATCGATGGGCATTGCGCTAATCATTGCTTTTATTGCCGGTTTGTTCCTGCTCATCCCTTCGATCATACTGCTGATGAAACTGTTCCTGTTTGATGCGGATTATGTGAAAGGGAAAAAATAGGGGAAAGGAGTACGTTCGATGAGTTATGTAAAACAAACATTAAAACAGCAGAAAAAAAGCCTCGTCTCTCTGGTATTGCTGGCCGGGATGACAGCAGTAGTGATCGTAGCTCAGGCGTACTTCCTTGTATCTGTCATTGATGGCGTATTTTTGCAGGGGGAATCGTTTGGTACGCTTCTCCCTCTCCTGGCAGGACTGCTTGTTGTGCTTCTTATCAGGGCGATAAGCAGTTATGGTATTGGAGTCACGGGTGTGTCGATGGGTGTGGATGCAAAAAAGGATTTTCGCAATGCACTTTTAAAAAAGCTTTCCGAAAATCCGATTCAGGCTTCCTTTGACTCCCAATCGGGAAAAAAGACAAGCCTCTTGATGGACGCGGTGGATGAAGTGGATAGTTATTTCAGTGCATATATCCCTCAGATGATCCGCTCACTTATCATCCCGCTTGTACTTCTGATCGTCATTTTCACCCAGCATGCCAATACCGGGTTTATCATATTAATTACTGCCCCGTTTATCCCCTTGTTTATGGTTATTATCGGAATGCAAACAAAGAAAAAATCAGAGGAACAGCTGGAAAAGCTCTCTGCATTTTCAGGACAATTTTTGGATGTGGTCCAGGGACTTGTAACATTGAAATTATTTGGACAGGCAAAAAAGAAAAAAGAGGCCATTAAAGAAAGCAGTCTGCAATTCCGGGATGCCACAATGGAAATTTTAAAAGTAGCTTTTGCTTCTTCGTTCATGCTTGAGTTAATCTCCATGCTTGCCATTGGCATCGTCGCCCTTGAAATTGCACTGCAGCTCATCGTTTTTGATGGCATTTCTTTTTTTACTGCTTTTTTTGTTCTGTTATTGGCGCCGGAATTTTACAGTTCATTTAAAGAACTCGGGGCCGCATTTCATAATGGACGGAGCAGTATGGGAGCAATGAGCAAGATTTCCGAGGAATTGGAAAAGGAAGACCAGCCGGTGGAATGGGGTCAGGAGAAGTTTATTTCTTCCCGGCCTCCAGAAATCGTACTGGAAAATATGACGTTTCAGTATGGGGAAGGGCAGTTTGGTTTATCAGAAATAAATGCTGTTCTCCCCCCTTATGCCAGCGTGGCGATTGTTGGCAAAAGCGGATCCGGAAAATCGACTTTACTCCATTTACTGGCGGGCTTGCTGCCGACAAAAGAAGGAAAAATTGTTGCAGATGGAAAAGAGTTATCCGAGTACATGGAGCAGGAATGGTTTGACCGGTTAAGTTATATATCACAAAACCCGTATTTGTTTTCCGGAACGATAGCGGAAAATATAGCCATTGGCAGAAATGGAGAAGTGACACGGAACGAAGTGGAAGAAGCAGCTGAAAAAGCAGGCTTAAAAGAGGTGATCGCCTCCCTTGATGATGGCTATGATACGACAGTCGGGGAAGCGGGCCGCGGTCTTTCCGGAGGGGAAAAACAGCGGTTGGCACTGGCAAGGGCTTTTATTAAAAGGCCATCCGTCATTCTATTTGATGAGCCAACGACAGGTCTCGACCTGCAAACAGAAAGGGTGCTGCAGGCTTCCATTAAAGAGTTATCCAAGGATGCTACTGTGATTACGGTGGCTCATCGTCTGCATACGATAAAAGATGCCGATCAAATACTTTTCCTGGAACATGGCAAACTTTTGGCCAAAGGTACCCATGAAGAACTTTATGAAACGGTTAATGAATACAGGGAAATGGTTTCCGTTCAAAAAGGAGGGACACCGCAATGAGAGAGCTCAAAGTGGTTACGAAACTGATGCTCAGGGAAAGAAGGGATATACTTCTATCCATCGTGCTCGGTGTGGTGGCGGGTTTTGCTGCTGTAGGGCTATTTTCCGCAAGCGGCTATTTGATTTCGAAGGCAGCCTTACAAACACCGCTGTATGCTTTGATTATAGTAATCTCCACCGTAAAGCTGCTCGGCTTTATTAGGGCTATTTCCCGGTATGCGGAAAGGTATTTTTCCCATCGTGCTACCTTTACCATTCTAAGTAATATTAGAGTATCTTTTTTTGAAAGGCTCGAGAGGGTTGTTCCGGGTGTTTTTCAAAAATATCAAAGTGGTGATCTGCTTTCCAGAGTGGTGGGGGATGTGGAACGGCTGCAGGATTACTTTTTGCGCGTGTTCTATCCTCCCATCGTTTTGGCTATCGTATTTTTGAGTACCATATTATTTACAATATTTGTTTCCGTTTATACGGCAATAGTATTATTGATCGGGCTCTTATTGACTGGATTTGTTTTTCCTGCCCTATTTACCATAAAACAAAGAAAGCTGGATAATCAGGTACGAACAGAAAGAGGAAGACTTTCTGCGGAAGTATCGGAATTTCTGTATGGATTTCGTGATTTGAAAATATATCAGAAATTGGAAGAAAAGAGAGAACAGCTTGCAGGAGCTTCAGAATCTTATTTGAACGGACAAAAAAAGGAAGGGAAAAGTCTGCAATGGAATGAAACCATTATTACGATGACAGGTTTTTTCATCACATGGGTTGTCGTTGCCATGGGAGTCTGGCTCGTTGCAGCAGGCCAATTGGAAGGGGTTTTCCTTGCCATGCTGGTGATGCTTTCTATTACAATATTTGAAGATACACCTGCAATGGCAGGTGTTCCTGTCTATTTGAATGAAACAAAACAAGCGATGAGCCGGCTTCTTTCTGTCAGTGAGGCGGAAGATGAAGAGAGAACCGGCGATCTGCATAAGTTACCAGATGATAAAGCAGTTTCCCTTGAAATGGAGAATGTCGATTTTACATTTCCGGGTGAATGGAGAAAAGCGTTGGATAATGTCACCCTTACTATTCCTGCAGGTTCCAAGACTGCTATCGTTGGTCCGAGCGGGTCGGGGAAATCAACCGTCTTTCAGCTTCTGCTGAATATGTATGAGGCGGAACAAGGTAAAATACGATGGAACGGCATGGAGCTGGCTGCTATAGAGCAGGAAAGTATTTGGCAGGCAGCCAATGTAGTCTTGCAGGAAAATCAATTCTTCTATGGAACGGTAAAGGAAAATCTGCAGCTGGGTGATGAATCGGCAACAGATGAAGAGATGGAAAAAGTGCTTGCCGATGTACGTCTTGAGCATTTTTCCCTGGATGAACCCGTTTATGAAAAGGGGGGGAACCTATCCGGCGGTGAAAGACAGCGTCTTGCTATGGCCCGCGCCATGTTGAAAGGAAAACGGCTGTGGCTGTTGGATGAACCGACATCCTCGGTGGATGCAGTAACAGAAAGTGCTATTTTCCAGCAGTTGTTTGCAAGTGGCAACGAAGATACAGTCATTTTGATCAGCCATAAATTAACCGGCTTGGAAAAAATGGATCAGATTATTGTCATGGAACAAGGCCGAGTGAAAGAATCAGGCACTTATTCGGAATTAATGGCCCAAAAAGGGTACTTTTATGAAATGCAGAAGCTGGAAAGTAACTTGTTATAAGTATGAGAAGGTCAGGAGAGTTTTCTTCTGACCTTTTTTAAATTACATTCAAATATTTAATTTATAAACTAATTTTTATTAATATATTTAAAATAACCATTGATATTATTGATATTATTAATTATACTGAAAATAATGAAAGGGGTTTATGATGACTTATTCAATGTTAAATACCTGCCCGGTTTGCAGCCACTCACTGCATGTGACGAAATTACAATGCACTCATTGTCATACGACGATTGAAAATAAATTTAAGCCTTCCGGATTTTCGTCTTTATCCAAGGAACAAATGGATTTTGTAGAAACCTTTATTGTTTCCAGGGGAAATATCAAGGAAGTGGAAAAAGAACTTGGCATTTCCTACCCGACGGTACGTGGGAGACTGAATGAGATTATAGAGATATTGCGGCCTGAAAAGAATAAAATGAAGAAAAAGAGAACAACCGCTTATACGAAAAATCAAGTGATCAGTATGCTGGAAAAAGGAGAAATCACTTCAAACGAAGCGATTAAATTACTAAAGGATGAGGAGAAAGGAGAAGGGAAATGAGTGAAGAAATCAAAAGGGTACTGAAAATGGTGGAGGATGGAAAAATGCAAAGCGGGGAGGCGGCGGAGTTAATAGAAGCATTAAGGGAAGTTCCGGATGCAGAAAGGAAAACATCTACCAAATCCTATTTGGATAAAATGCTGAAAATAAGAGTTTATTCAGACGAAAAAGATCAGGTGAATGTCAATGTACCTGTCCGGTTTGTCAGAACCATGCTTAAATTGGGGCAAGGCATTGCGGGAAACATACCTGCTGCTAAGGAATACGCCAGTGACATTGACATGGATGTAATCATTGAAGCGATTGATAATGAAATGGAAGGAAAAATTGTTGATATCCAGTCATCCTCAGGAGAAATAGTAGCTGTTTATATAGAATAAAATAGTGGGTGCAGTTTACCTGCCCCCACTTGCAGACCCGGTCACAAGGCTTTCGGTATGCTAATACTATTGAACTCTGCTGTGCGCTGTTATTCATGAATTCGCATTTCCCCAATGAAAGTGGATTATTGCTGAACATTACTTTAAAAGCTTCCTCTTTATATAAAGAGAGGGAAGTCCGACCAGTCAATAATTCGGTCATATGCCACATCTCTATTATAAGATTGATCTTTGACAAGGATATGCATGTTTTCATTTATTAGAGTTTCAAGCACAGCCGGTTTGTCATCCACATAGTAATCAAGCTTCAGATTTTTGATTATATGTATTTTTTCCTCATCCTTCATGCCATAATAGAAGCGGTCATCTCGGATAGGGAAGCCCCGTTCCTTCATCCATTCTTTAGTGCGTTCACCATGTTTTTCCGGTCTGGCTGTAATATAATAAATCTCATGTTTATCCGCGGCCAGTTTTTTCAAGGTTTCCACTGCTCCGGGAAATGGTGGACAGTCGGTATAATAGATTTCTTCCAGTGAACTTTCCCACATGTCTTTACCTTCTGCATCGGTCAAACCAAATGGTTCATGAATTTCCACCCTGTCCAATCCCTGAAAAACTTCAAGGGGAACCTGGTTGTTCAGTTTCTTTCTGTAAATGTAAAAAGCATGTTCCCTCAGGTTAATTAATGTATCGTCAATGTCAAAACCAAATCTCATTTTATATCCCCCGATTAATGATCGCTCGGGTACATCGGATATCCAATAAATTTAAAATCCGGCCCGATTTTCTCAACATTTGTGTCCTTCAGCTCAACTGCGTCTTTCATTAGCTTGATGCCGGTTCCTTCCAAAAAGGTAGGCGCATCTTTTCCGCCGATCAGTTTTGGGGCAAAATATAATACGACTTTATCAATGAGCTGATTTTCCAGAAATGATGCGTTTATATTGCCTCCGCCTTCAATCATTAAGGAGGAAATACTTTCTTTGCCTAATCTCTCCACCACTTCCGGAATATTTACGCTATCCGCAGAAGAGGTTTCGAACACCCTTACCCCTCTACCTTCCAGCTTTTTTCGTTTGTCCGAATCATGATTTTGGCTGGTGAAAATCCAAGTTTCCGCTTGTTTGTCGTTAACCAGCTGAAAGTCGAGCGGAATTTTCAAGGAAGAGTCAAGTACGACCCTGAGTGGATTTTTTCCATTGGGTATACGTGCGGTTAATGCAGGGTCGTCTTTTAAAACAGTGTTGATCCCAACAAGAATGGCCATATTTTCATGCCTCATTTTATGGACATCAAGCCTGGCCTCTTCTGAAGTAATCCATTTGCTGTTGAAAGTATGGCTGGCTACTTTGCCATCAAGCGTAATACCGGATTTTAACGTTATAAATGGCTTTTGTTCCACGATATATTTGTTGAACACTTCATTCATTTTCCGTGATTCTTCTTCCAGTACACCTGTAATTACTTCAATACCGGCATCCTGCAAAATTTTTACACCGTTTCCGGAAACTTTCGGGTTCGGATCGAGCGTCGCTATGACTGCTTTTTTAATGCCTGCCTGAACAATTGCCTCTGCACATGGGCCTGTTCGCCCGTGATGTGAGCAGGGCTCCAATGTGACATAAATAGTGCCGCCATGAGCAAGGTCCCCTGCCATCCTTAAGGCATGAATCTCTGCATGGGGCTCCCCGGCTTTTAAATGCGTTCCCACACCAACTATACGGTTCTCATTCACAATGACTGATCCAACGAGCGGATTCGGATCTGTCTGTCCTTTCATAGCCTTCGCATTTTTTAAAGCGAGCTCCATATAAAATGCATGACTAGTCATTTGGGCATGTCCTTTCTGATTCAATGTGACCGGATTTGCTAATCTTCGTCTCCAGATACTTTTTGTTGTACTCGGAAATATCACCCCAGAGCGGTGTCCTGCCTGCAACAGACATACCTGAATCCCTTAAGGCCTCCAGCTTATTCGGGTTATTTGTAATCAATGTAACAGGCTTTGTGCGCAGTGTTTTTAAAACCGTAATTGCATCATCATATTTTCGCAAATCATTTTCAAAGCCGAGACTTTCATTTGCTTCCACTGTATCGTATCCATTCTCCTGCAGCACATAAGCCATCGCTTTGCTGAACAGACCAATGCCTCTTCCTTCGTGGTTGGCCAGATAAAATAATGCCCCGGTTCCGTGTTCCTTGATTTTTTTCATGGATTCCTTCAGCTGGAACCCGCAATCACAGCGCTTGCTGCCAAAAATATCCCCTGTATGACAAATGGAGTGCAGTCTGATTAAGGCGTCGTCATCATTTGCAAAATCTCCGTACACAAGCACACTGGACTGCTGGTATTCGGCGAGGTTTGCTGAAGCAAGATTGTCAATAATTTTTTCGTAGTCCTCAGTTACTTCATCATAATTCAGCCAGCAATACCATTGAAATATGACTGTTTCCCCGTACAGGTTAACGGGCAATTGAATGGGCCCGACTAAATATATCGCACTTCCATTGTTTTTAATTAATTGGATTTTGTCTTTTAAAACGGAAAACACATGTGATTCAAGGTTGAGATGTCCCATTTTGTCGACTCCTTTCACTTCCGTCTTCTTAGTATATTGGAAAACGTGATTATCATCAATTTTTCTTTCTCGGGGGAGTGCTTTTTATGTGAGGATGTGAATTTTAGTGATGTAGGGTGATTGAGAATGGTATAAGATCAATGTATACTCTGATTAATAAATTGTGAACTGGGAGGTTATAAAGATGAAAAATATCAATTCCGCACAAGAACTTTTTAATGAGTTAAAGGATATGAATAAGAGTTAAACAATTTCAGTTACCCGGTAAAGGCAGATTTACAATTGTTTATCAAGAGGGTGCTTCAGTGCAAGAAGAGATTGATGCAGATGAAGAACTTAAGGAGATGATTCGTGAAAGTATGGAGGCATATAAAAAGGGGGATTATCAATCAACTTCTGAACTATTAAAATGTTTATCAAAGGAAGACTTTAAAAAATGAAAGTAATTTGGCCATCTCCTGTCAGACTCAAATTGCAATCCTTTCACTCCCATCGATTTACTCCTCACGAAACATATCAATATATTTCCAGAATGGTTAAAAATACGGAGAAAAAGCTTTTAAATGAAACAATAGTTTGAGGTATATAGAAGAAAGAAATGAATTCACAAATACAAATAGAATAATTGTTGATAGATTTAAAATCTATTATAAACGTGCTGGAAATAATGTAATTATAGTAGGAATTAAGTTTCCAGTTGAAAATTAATTATTGACTTTCCCTGTATTTTCCCATAAACTATGACCATAACGAAAAGGAGGTGGATCAGGTGAAGATTACTGGCAGTGGCATTTCAAAATTCACGGAATATCTTTGGATTTGTTATGCGCTTTTTTCCAATGTTTCTTACCATGGGATACGTATGTCCTTTTTTAAGACAACTTAATTGGAAAAAAACCAGTAAGAGACATCTGACCACAAACGGCATATTTTTAAATAAAGGCGGTGGAGAATGGTTCTCTGCGGTCTTTTTTGTGTTCAAAAAAATGTCTCTTCTGAACGGAAAGGAAGAGAATGATGATCGTATGCAGTATACAAAATGTAACACAGATCATTGGAGCAAATACGGTATTCAGCGGAATCACAGCAGAAATGAAACAGGGAGACAGAATTGGGCTAATTGGCAGGAACGGGGAAGGGAAAACCACCTTACTTGATCTGATTGCAGGGAAAACAGCGCCGTCCAGCGGTATGATTACATGGAAAAAAGGATTAAGTGTGGAACTTCTGGAGCAGCAGCCCAACACGAACGCAGAAAAAAATGTGGAATCGATCCTTTATGAAGTGTTTGCTTCCATCGAAGAATTAAAAATAAAAATGTCTGAACTTGAACAGGAAATGGCAGTGGAAACGAATTCGGATAGACTGTCACGTATAATGGAAAAATACGGCCTTGTGCAGGAAACATTCCAGCAGGAGGGCGGCTATGAAATGGATGCACAGGTAAGGCGGATCATGAGCGGTTTGCACATTGAAAAACTGGCAAAAAAAGAATGGCAGCAGTTGAGCGGCGGAGAACGGACAAAAATTGGGCTGGCAAAGCTGCTGCTTGCAAAACCGGATTTGCTGCTATTGGATGAGCCGACAAACCATTTGGATTTACCTGCGATCGAATGGCTGACAAATTTTATTCGGCAATATGATGGAACCGTAATTATTGTTTCGCATGACCGCTACTTCTTGGATGAAACGGCAACCTCCATTTTGGAAATGGATCAGGGGGAGCTAATTAAATATCATACAAACTATACAGGTTATGTAAAAGAGCGTGAGGAAAGACTGCTCCGTGAATTTCAGCAATATGAGGATCAGCAAAAAAAGATCAAAAAAATGAAGGAAACGATTAAAAGGCTGAAGGAATGGGCAAACCAGGCCAGCCCGCCAAATGATGGACTGCACCGTCGTGCCAAAAGCATGGAAAAAGCACTTGCGCGAATCGAAGTGAAAAAGAGGCCGGTTATGGATCAGAAAAAAATCGGCCTGGACTTCAAGACAAATAAACGTAGTGGAAACGATGTGGTAATCATGGAAGCGGTGAGCAAATCATTCGGTGACAGGCCATTATTTTCCGGACTCGACATGCACGTTCAATTCCAGGAACGGATTGCTATTGTGGGGGAGAATGGTATTGGGAAATCAACACTGTTGAATATGCTGCTGGGAGCCGAGGAGGCAGATAGCGGTGAAATTAAACTTGGCAGTAACCTGTCCGTTGGTTTTCTAACACAGCATATGGCTGAGATCGATGAAGATTGTTCGATTCTGGAAGCATTTCGTAAAGAAGTACCTGTGACGGAAGGGGAGGCCCGGCATATTTTAGCCAAATTTCTTTTTTACGGTAAAACGGTCTTTCAAAAAGTGGGCAGCATGAGCGGCGGGGAGAAGATGCGGTTGCGTCTCGCACAGCTTGTTTATCAGAATCATAATCTGCTCATTTTGGATGAGCCGACAAACCATCTGGATATTGAGTCAAAGGAAGTACTGGAGGATGCATTGGAGCAATTCAACGGAACAGTCCTGGCCGTGTCCCATGACCGCTACTTTTTGGATAAAATTTTTCCGGTAACGTATTGGCTGGTTGCTGGAAAATTAACGAGGTATGAGGGAAATTACACGTATGCACGGGAAAAAGGTATTGAATTATAGAGGCGGGAGTGTATGCTCCTTCCGCCAGTCTAATCTTTATGAGAGGCAGGAATTACGGATGAAGGAAATAGTAAACGGAAAAGACATATCAATAAAAGATGCAGCAAACTTCATTTCTATATTGAATCAGCAAAACGCTTATCACATCGGCTTTTGCGGGACAGACCCAGAGGAGATCGAAAATGCGATAACAGAAGACGTCAGTGAAATGGTGGCTGCAGTAAAAGATGGAAGGCTTGTTGGATGGATTGGTGCTGATACAGATGAAGATACAGCAGAAGTGTGGGGGCCGTTTATTGATGGCGAATACGAAATTGATCTCGCGCTTGCCTTGTGGGAAAAGCTGCTTGAACAATTGTCGCCAACAGTAATACATTTCATCTTATTTCCCAATAGAGAAAATGTATTGGTAAAAGATTTTGCTGAAGAGCTCCAATTTAAACAAAAAACCGATCAGGCTATTCTAATATTTTCCGAAGAACAGCTAAAAAAACTTCCAAAGACTGATTTGGAACCACTTACACAGGCGGATCATCCTGAGTTTATCCGCTTGCATGATGAGGCATTTCCCGGGACCTATTATTCCGGCAGGGAAATAATCGAGCGGCTTCATCAGACAAACACAGCTTTTGTCCTAAGGGATGAGGGGCGCCTGGCAGGCTATGTTTATGTGGAAGCAGACCCGGAATTTGGCGGGGGTTCCATTGAATTTATTGCAGTGCATCCGGCATTCCGGGGTAAGGGGTGTGGAAAAAAGCTTCTGACAGGGGCGGTGTATTGGCTTTTTACTTTTGACTCGATCGATGAGATCAAATTAACTGTAGGCGCAGATCATCAAAACGCGCTTGGTTTGTATAAGTCAGTCGGTTTTAATGTGGAACATAAGTTGTATTATTTTATAAAAACGGAGAAAAAGCTGAAGTAGCGGGAAAAGATATTTATCCTTATTTCCCATCTGGCTGGGGGCTATTGTTCACGCTGATAAATTACGTGTGCCCCTTTTTAGATTGTGGGCTAGTCTTTGTTCCTTCCAACAATCCCGTAAAAGAACAGCTTTGTCAAGTCCTCTGTCAAAGGAAGAATGGACTGGGCAGTTCCCTTTTGCCGCATATACTCCGTAAACATCTGAATGAACACTAAAATAGCTTCGTTCGATACGTCCGGATCGATATACCCTTGTTTCTTCCCCTCATTAAAAAATTCAATAAGCCGGGGAAATGCCTTTTCCTGATAAAATCTCTCAATATAACTGTTGCCACTTGCGTATTCCTTCATAAAATAGCCGAAGAAATCTTCGTTTATATGACCAGCCACATCCCCTTTCTGAAATGTAATCTGCTTTATTTTTTCAGGAAAGGGAATGTCGCTATCCAATAGTTCTTCATATTCCGCCCATACTTTGTCTACGTAATAAATAATTACTTTTTGAATTAAGTCGTCTTTGCTGCCGAAATAATTATAGATTGTAACTTGAGAAACATTTGCTTCTTTCGCTATTTCAGCAACAGAAACCTTATTTACACCGTACTTCATAAACAAATCCAAGGATGCTTTCAAAATACTATTTTTCTTCAGCTCTTTTCTCCGTTCGAAGCCGTTCATTTCTTTCACCTCATTTAATAGTGTAATAAAAGTTTTGTAATAAAACAACATTAATATTTCATAAACTATTGATAAAAGAACTTCTTTCATATATTATGAACTATAGAGGTTAAAATATTTCATAATTATAATTAAAAGGGGGTACATCATGAGTATTATTAAGACGGAGAATTTAACGAAGAAGTTCGGAAGCTTTACTGCTTTGGACAGGGTGAACATGGAAGTAAATGCAGGGGAAGTATACGGTTTTATTGGTCCCAATGGCGCCGGTAAATCAACAGCAATTCGTGTGCTGCTTGGTATTTTAAAAGCAACAGAAGGGAAAGCCGAAATATTCGGCAAAGATGCCTGGAAGGACGCAGTAGAACTGCATAAGCGTGTTGCCTATGTACCGGGAGATGTTAATTTATGGCCGAACCTTACCGGGGGAGAGGTCATTGACTTATTTACCAAATTACGCGGCGGACAAAGTAAAAACACCAGACGTGAAGAGCTTATTGAAAAATTCAAGCTGGATCCCACCAAAAAATGCCGCACCTATTCTAAAGGAAACAGACAAAAGGTTGCGCTAGTTTCCGCCTTTTCATCGGAGGCTGATCTTTACATCCTGGATGAGCCCACTTCCGGGCTTGACCCCCTTATGGAGCGGATTTTTCAGGAAACAATCAAGGAAGCCAAAAGTGAAGGTAAAAGCGTGCTCCTTTCCAGCCATATTTTATCCGAGGTGGAGAAATTATGCGACAGTGTAGGCATTATCAGAGAGGGGAAAATGATTGAATCCGGTTCCTTGGATGAGATGCGTCACCTTACGCGCACACATATACTTGTGGATACGAAGGAAGCAATCCCTTCTTTGGGAAGCTTAAAAGGGGTACATGATTTGGAAAATACGGACCAGGGACTCTCTTTACAAGTAGATACTGAAGAAATGGATGCAGTGATGAGACATATAAGCCAGTACGGCATTTTAAAACTGGAGAGTGCGCCACCTGCGCTGGAAGATCTGTTTATGCGGCATTACGAACATAAAGAGGAAGCGGGAGCAGGAGGTGAATCCTGATGGGATTGCTTTCCAATTTTAGAAATACATCAAGGCTTGCAGGACTGATGCTAAGAAGAGACCGGATACGCATCTTGTTATGGATAATAGGTATTACTTTTTTTACTTTAATCGTTCCTGTTGCATATGAAGAGATATATGGTACCGACCAGGAAAGACAGGGGATGGCCGAAACGATGGCGAACCCGGCAATGACAGCAATGGTGGGACCCGGAAATCTGGAAAATTATACAGTTGGTGCGATGACTTCTCATCAGATGCTGCTCTTGACAGCGGTAGTTGTAGGCTTGATGAATATTTTGCTTGTGAATCGGCATACAAGGGTGGATGAAGAAGAAGGCCGGATTGAGTTGATTCGTTCTTTGCCTGTAGGTCGGTTGGAAAATTTAAATGCGACATTGATCATTATGGTATTTACAAATATATTGCTTGCTCTTATAAATGGATTTGGGTTATATGCATTGGGTATCGAAAGCATGGATCTTTCAGGCTCATTATTATACGGGGCTGCACTGGGTGGAACAGGGATTGTCTTTGCCGGTGTTGCAGCTGTGTTTGTCCAGCTTTCGGAAAGTTCCCGTGGTGTGGTCGGGTATTCCATCGCAGTGCTGCTCATTGCTTATCTCTTGCGGGCAATCGGTGATGTGAGTAATGAAACACTATCCATGTTCTCACCTTTAGGGTGGGTTACTGGAACAGAAGCTTATTGGAATAACAATTGGTGGCCGATTCTTTTAATGCTTGGTGTGACGTTCACATTATTTTGTATTGCAAACTATTTAAATTCCATCCGTGATTTGGAAGCGGGCTTTTTCCCGGCGAGGCCGGGAAGAAGAAATGCTTCTGCCTTTTTACAAAGTCCATTGGGTCATGCGTTGAGGTTGCAGAGGGCCGGCATTATTGCCTGGGCGATAGGCATGCTCGTCCTGGGCGCATCCTATGGTTCCGTACTGGGGGACCTGGAAGCCTTTTTCTCAGATAATGACATGCTGAGAGAGATGCTTGTGCAGGAAGAAGGTTACTCGCTGACTGAACAATTTATTCCCATGCTGATGATGGTGATGAGTTTACTTGCCACCGTTCCGCCGGTCATGGCTATGCTTAAGCTTTATGGGGAGGAGAAAAAGAACCGGCTGGAACAAATACTGGCTTCATCGGTTTCGCGGTCGAAACTGATGGGGAGCTACTTTTTAATTGCAGTTATAAATGGATTTATTATGCTTTCACTTACTTCTATTGGTTTATGGTCTGCAGGAACAGCGGTAATGGATGAACCGTTTGACTTTGGAACGATTTATGGTGCAGGGCTCATCTATTATCCTGCTTTATTGTTCATGTTAGGGTTAGCTGTACTATTCATTGGATACTTGCCAAAGCTAACCAGTCTTGTTTGGGCATATCTTTTCTACGCTTTTATTGTTTTATATCTGGGAGGAATATTGGACCTTCCGGAATGGCTGGGAAGGCTATCTCCCTTTGGTTATATTCCTCAGCTTCCGGTGGACGAAGTGGAATGGGTGCCATTGCTTACTCTTACCGCCATTGCTGTAGTTTTAATTGTTGCAGGGTTTATTGGTTATAAGAGACGCGATGTGGAAGGGTGATTTTATAAGGGACTGTCCCTGTCGGTAAGGAAGCAGTCCCTTCACACTTATGGATTTTCCATTTCTCCCATAAATAAAATAGTACCTGTTTTCTCATCTTTAATCGTAAAAAAGAAAGGTCTGTTGATCTCCATATAAAACGGTTGTGCTGCGGGTGCTGACGTTGTTTCCATTTCTATGGAAGTAGCACCTGCAGCTTCCGTTCCTTCTTCGTTAACTTCGATAAATGTTTTTTGTTTTACTTGATCGATCCAAATCGTATCATCTTCCTCAACCAATTTTGAAAAATCGGCCGTGCTGGGATTGAATGCAGACTCCATGCCCAGCTGCTCTAATGCATTATTAAGATTTATTTCATATTCAAGTTCAAACTTAGGTAATAAAACAGTACCTTTTGCTTCCTGGAATTGAGGTTGCCAATCTTTCCATTTTTCGTGCGTAAGTTTTTGTCTGAAATGATTCAGGTCCGAATGCTCTTTGGGCAAAAACACGTACATGCTCATCGTGCCGTCCTCACCATATGGCAAAGCGGCAGCCTGAAAATCGTCATTTTCAAAGTATGGCAATTCCTCCTGTAACAACATGAGCGATACATTTTCAGTGGAACCATCACTTAAATAAAATGGTTTGTCTTCTGTGTTATTTTCATCAAACGCATGCTTCCATTCTCCTTTAAAATAAATCGCGTTAATAAGTATGGCTACCAAATCAGGGTTTAACGGATTTTCCACCACATCTGTAATTTTTCCGTTTGTTGCTGATTCCACCCAGTCATTTATTCTCTGTGCGGCATTTTCGCTGTGAAAATCAATTTCTTCCTGTTGTGCTGCATAGTAATTACTTGTGTCCCGGGAAAATGCCTCTTGAAAATGATATGGCTCCTGCAGCCAAATGGAATTGGCGATATGCACTTGTAATTGGTCTTCTGCGCGTTGGAGGACGGAAAATAAAGATGCATGATCTTTGTTCCAGGTGTCCAAGTCATTATTTTCCGCCTGCAGCACGTGCGCTATTTCTTCCTTTGTTGCTCCGTTTGCTCCATTATAAATCATAGATAAAGCCAAGGATAAACTCATCGGTGAAATAAATGTGTTGCCGTTTGTATCCGCTTCTATTTTGTCAATCAAATGGAAGCCCAGTTCATTACTGGCTGAAGCAGCATCTTCATAATCTCCTTCTGTTACATCTGAGACGGAGCTGCCGGGATTTTCCTTGACTTCCGCTCCTCCACAGCCTGCCAACAGTAAAATCGCCATCGAAACAATAAATAATTTTTTCATTGGTAATTTTCACCTGCCTTTATAAGTTAGTCTGTCTTATCGTCAAAAAAGTTACTGTTTTTTAAAAATAAACGTACTATACCATTGCTATTATAAATCACCTTAATAATTACTTAGCCTCTATGGATTCTAAATCCATGTTATAGTAAAATAATTTTGGTATCATAAAACACTTTTAAAAATAATACCTAGTACCAGGTATTAACACTTTGTGATAAAATAATAACAAACGAATGAATTCAATCAAATGGGAGAGAAGAAAAGATGTTTTATAATTTCGCAGCCAATGTCGTTAAAATTATTTTAAGCATATTTGGCAGAGTAAAAGAATATCAGACAGAAAATAAACCGCAATCAGGTTCCTATATTATTGCATGTACACACACTGGCTGGGTCGATATATTATGGCTGGGAGTGGCCATGCTTCCAAAACAAATTCATTATATGGCAAAAAAGGAATTATTTAAAAATGCATTCTTAAGAGCACTTATGAATGGGTTGAATGCTTTTCCTGTAGATCGTGAAAATCCTGGCCCGAGCACAATTAAAATACCAAGAAAATTGCTTAAAGAAGGGAAAATGGTGGGGATTTTTCCAAGCGGAACAAGAACAGATGAAGAAGTCCCATTGAAAAGAGGGGCAGTGACTATTGCGGGTTATTCCAAAGCACCGATTCTCCCTGTAGCTTACGTAGGGCCAAATAATTTCAAGGAATTATTCACTCGTGTAAAGCCAAAACTTATTTACGGTGAGCCTATCTATTTAGATGGAGAAGTTTCGAAAAAAGAAGCAATGGAAATCATGATGAAGGATTTGGATAAGTCATTAAAGATGCTGCAGGACCAATTAAAGAATAAAGAATGAGGGAAATGAGAACAGCAGGGGATGGCGTCCCCCTGCTGTTTTTTTAAGGTTTATAATAAGTAAATACTCTTTCCTGCTGCTCCACCATCCTTATGTGATCAAAAGAACAATGTCCACCTTTCTCAGTATATGGATCTTGGAATCTGCCAAGCGATTAATTTTATTTATCCAGCAAAATTTCCTGCAATGTTTCTTTCTGACTGGACTCGCTGAAAATATATAGTAAATCGCCTGTTTCAACGATGGTACTTCCTGAACTAATCATAGACGTTCGTGTTTTGCGAATGCAGGTGTGAATAGAAAACATACCCGGAGAGAAAATAAAGCTGGGTCCATACGCAGTTCCATTGTTCCGAAAGTAGGGAAAGGTATTGGTACAGCAATTTCTGGATTGGTTAAATACGATAGGGTTACCCGGTCTATATTTGGCTATGTTCCTGGAAGGTTCGTCCATACCACTTCCCGGTGTAATCATTGTGCTGACATTCGGGTATGTGCTTTCACCCGGGTTTGGGGGAATTGTTGTTATAGCTGCAGTGATGAGTTTATTTTACACAAGCGCCAGTCTCATACCATTTTATTTGGCAGCAAAGCTCGAATCTGCACTTCCTGGAAGACTGAAGCAAAAAATAAAGAAAAGCCAGGTTTATTTTAATCGTTACGGGACATGGAGTATTGCATTGTCCAGGCCATTTGGTATTGGTAATTATATTTCTTATATAGCCGGGTTGAGTAAAGTTAATCCATGTAAATTTTTTCTGTTAACCTTTCTTGGAATTTATCCATGGAGTGTGGTCATGCTCTGGTTAGGTGACTATTTTAACGGCAATACGGAAGCATTTAACCAATTTTTCCGTTCCCAGCAGATTTATTTATATGGGTTTATTGGTATTGTTATTACTGTTGCTGTTGGCGTCTTTTATTTTTGGAAAAAGCAAACCAGGATACGGATAAAGGATAAGGAGGTGGATTAAAGTGAAACCAAGACCCTCAGCTATCCCTCTAACAAAGAGAAGCGGAAAAATGAAAAGAAAAAACATATATGTAAATCCTTATCCATACCATCACTGAATCTTTTACCTGTATAAAACGTATACATAAGTATAGAAAATTGAAGGATGGTTTGGCTATGGATTATGATACGAAAGTGTATGAAGAGATACAGATTTGGCGAAATAAAGTCCTGAGGAAATCCGGTTTGTTTAATCAATTATCCAAAAAAGCACAAACGAAAATGAATAGTATGATCCCCGAGAAAGCCCATAAAATCATATCCGATAGTATTAAAAATATGGTAAAGGCAACATTGGTCGGCTCTGATATGACGACGAAAAAACCGCAGCCGGTGAAAATATCATTATATGCCAGAGATGAACTGGCTAAGGAAAAATTAACATCATATCGGAAAACAGCAGTTATCGAAGGGGCAGGAACGGGTGCCGGGGGTATCTTCCTCGGGCTTGCGGATTTTCCATTGCTATTATCAATAAAAATGAAATTCTTGTTCGAATCAGCCGCAGTATATGGCTATGATGCAAGTGAATATGAAGAGCGCTTGTTCATTCTCCATATATTTCAGCTCGCTTTTTCCAGTGATGAAAAAAGGAAGGATACGTTTTATATTATCGAAAATTGGGAGCAGGAGAAGAAGAAACTTGTTGATATGGATTGGCGCGTTTTCCAACAGGAATATCGGGATTACATTGATTTAATCAAAATGCTGCAATTGATTCCCGGGTTTGGTGCCATTGTCGGTGCATATGCAAACCATAACCTGATGGATACGTTGGGGGAGACTGCTATGAATGCGTACCGGATGCGATTTTTGAATATGATTTAAAAAACCATGCTTCATCACAGATGATCAAGCATGGTCTTTCCTTGCTTTTTTAGAAAATATGAAGCTTTTCAATCCGCTCTATTGCTTCTTTGATTCTCTCTTTATCCACTAACAGGCCGACGCGTACATATCCTTCACCGTATGTGCCAAAACCATTCCCTGCAGCGACGGCAACATCTGCCTCATCCAGCAGGAAATCGGTAAACCCTTCACTGGTAAAACCATCGGGTACAGGAAGCCAGGCAAAGAAAGATCCTTTTGGTGCTTTAATATCCCAACCGATTCTCCTGCATTCCGTAACAAGCGCCTGACGTCTTTCTTCATAAAGTGCCAGAAGATCATCGACACAGGATTGGTCTTCGGTAAGTGCTGCAGCTGCTGCTTTTTGTACAGCCGGAAACAGACTTACATACATATGATCCTGAATCAGGTTAATTGCCTCTATCATTTTTTCATTCCCTACTGCAAAGCCAACGCGCCACCCGGCCATATTATAGGTTTTTGATAAAGTGTAAATCTCTATTCCAGTCTCTTTTGCATTTTTAACCTGCATGTAGCTTACTGGTTTGTTACCATCAAATCCAAGCGCACCATAGGCAAAGTCGTGGACGACAGCAATGTCATTTTTTCTCGCAAGTTCTGCTGTTTTTTCGAAAAAATCCAAATCAGCTGTTGCGCCTGTCGGGTTGTTTGGATAGTTTAAAACTATCATTTTTGCCTGCTGTTTCTGTTTGTCCGTCAATTTCTCATAATCAGGAAGAAATTCGTTTTCTTCCAATAAAGGCATGGCTTCATATCGGACTCCGGCCAATCCGACACCAGATAAATAATCAGGGTATCCCGGATCGGGAAGCAGCATGAGTTCTCCTTCATTCATCAGTGCCAGTGGAAGTTCAACAAGACCCGCCTTTGCACCAAATAATATGGCAACTTCTTTATTCGGATCAATGTCTGCATTATATTCCCGCTTATAAAAGTCGCTCGCTGCCTGTCGCAGTTCTCTTATACCTCTAAAAGCGGAATATTTATGTGTTTTTGGATCTTCTGCTGCCTCCTGTAATTCCTTTACTATATGTTTGGGTGTAGGCTGATCAGGGTTGCCCTGCCCAAGATTAATGACATCCCTTCCTTCTTCCATGGCTGCATTCACTTTCTTTACTAAAGCAGCAAAAAATTGGTCAGGTAAATTTTTTAGACGTTCCGAAAATTCCATAATAATAACCCCCTCGTCACTTAACTCAACCGGTTATAAACAAAAGATAAAAGCAGTCTGATTCATAACTTTTACGTTAAATCCCAGTATACGCATAAAAGGATGAAAAGAAAATAATTAAACGCTATTACAATTTTATATAATAACCCCCTACATTTCAAAGAATCATAGCAATTAACAGATTTAACAAGAAATTATAAAAGTTTACCAGTAATATATTGCATTTTACCTAGGTAAATAGTATGATAGTTTACATTAATATATTGCATATGACTAACTGTTTATATGTGAAAACATCATGGGGGGGAACTACGATGAAAGATGAAAAACTATCATTTTCGGCACTTCTGGCAATTGGTGTTATGTTATTTGCGTTATTTTTTGGTGCCGGTAATTTAATTTTCCCGGCAGAGCTTGGTCAGAATGCCGGTACAAACATGTGGCCGGCGGTAATTGGATTTCTCATTACCGGGGTGGGGCTGCCGTTGCTTGGAATTATGGCCATGAGCTTTTCAGGAAGTGCTAATTTGCAGGAATTGGCAAGCAGAGTACATCCGGTATATGCTGTATTTTTTACATCATTATTATACTTGACGATCGGCCCATTTTTTGCTGCTCCCCGTACAGGGACAGTTGCTTATGAGGTTGGATTTATGACGTTTATACCTGAAGCCAATCAGCAAATCGGTTTATTGATCTTTACTATTATCTTCTTTACGATTGCTCTGCTGTTCTCGTTAAAACCGGGAAAAATAGTGGATAATGTTGGTAAGATTTTGGCTCCCGGAATTGTTATTTTATTATTAATTCTATTGGCCTTTGTTGTTGCAAGTCCGATGGGCGCAATTGAATCACCACAGGAAGCATATCAAAGCGGTGCGTTTACAACAGGATTCCTGGAAGGGTATAACACAATGGATGCACTGGCTTCACTTGTGTTTGCCATTATTGTAATAAATGTTGTTCGTTCGATGGGTGTGAAATCAAGTAGAGGGATTCTCAACACGACTGCCAAAGCCGGTACGGTTGCAATAGTATTACTCGGGGTAATATATGCAGGTATTGCTTATTTGGGTGCAACCAGTACACAAATTTTCGGAATTGCAGAAACAGGTGGACCTGTATTAAGTAATGCAGCTTCCTATTATTTCGGGACCTTTGGCTCTATTCTTTTGGCCATTGTCATCACGCTTGCCTGTTTAACGACAAGTATCGGTTTAATTGTTGCCAATGCGGAATATTTCCATACGCTGCTTCCCAAAATAAGCTATAAGAAATTGGTAGTGTTTTTCACTGTACTAACTTTTGGTATTGCAAACTTTGGGCTGGCAAATATTATTACATTCTCCGTGCCGGTGTTAATGTTCCTGTATCCATTGGCGATTGTACTGATGCTGTTGACATTTATCTCACCACTGTTTAATCATGATAGGTTGGTATATGTGTCAACAATTGCTGTAACTTTCTTCATCAGTATATTTGACGGATTAAAAGCACTTACGAACTCACTTGGCGTGGATTATTTTGCCTGGATGGTGCCGTTCATTGATTTCTTTGAATACACATTGCCCATGTATGAGCAGGGGCTGGGATGGCTGCTGCCGGCACTGATTGTCATTGTGGTCACCGGGGTGGTAAGCCGTGTAAGAAAAACATCGGCTGCGGCCTCGAAAGCTTCTTAGTCATCCGTAGATGCAAACATAAACGTTTTATATAACTGACATACAATCGGTTTCCTCACATAAGGGGGGCCGATTTTTTTGCTTTATTCAGCCTGCTTCAGTTTTAAGGAACAGCGCCTGGTGGGGTTGACGCCAAAGTATATGAAGTTTTCTCAATCGGCACTTTTTTTGGTGCATGGCAGGGGATACTCGGCTTCTATACACTATTAAATAAACATTTTCGCTTGTTTGCTTACATCATTTATAAGATGAAATACGAAATGTGGTAAAATATTATATAATATGTTTTCCGAATAATTAAACGGAGGTAAAGATATGTCTATTGCCTACCCCGAAATAGACGAAGTGATAAAGTATATTCATGAGCATTTGGATGAACCACTTACGCTTCAACGGGTGTCTAATTACGCTGCTTACAGCCCCTATCATTTCACCCGGATATTCAAAGAGCGGATAGGGGTGCCCCCTCATTATTATATTTCATCTATACGGTTGCAAAAAGCAAAGGATCTGCTATTAACGACAAATTTAAGTGTACGTGACATCGGAATGGAAGTTGGTCAGCAAAGCCTTGGCACCTTTACAACTCGGTTTACGCAAAGAGTGGGCTTAAGTCCCGCCCAATTCCGGCAATCTGCCAATCAGGTGGGAGATTATTTGGATTCTCTGCAGCAATTAACAGATTGGAAAAGTTCGCATTCGCCTATATTGACGGAAGGTGGACACGTTGTGCAGGGAACAATTAAAGCTGTCGTTCCGTTTCACGGTGTTATTTTAGTAGGCTTGTTTCCCAAACCAATACCTGAGGGCCTCCCTGTATATGGTACGCTGCTCTCTTCCTTGGGTGAATATTCTTTTCAGCATGTCCATCCAGGAATTTACTATCTCTTGGCTACAGCTGTATCCTGGGAAATGGCAGCAACAGATATATTGCTTCCACATACAACCCTGCGCGCCAAGTCAGAGCAGGCAGTAACAGTAAAGACAGATGCCGATACGCTTCATCAGCACCTTACACTTCATGAACCGCGTATTGATGATCCGCCTATTTTAATTTCCTTGCCACTTTTAATGAAAAAATTTCTTATACGTTCTTTTCAACACAGCAATCGATAAGAAATATCATGTTCTGATCTCTGCTAGAGTAAGTCTATACTAATTTACAGGTAAGGAGCATTCCTGTAATGAAGAAATTTGAGGTTTGAACAAAAATGAGCCCTCTTGGTATAGTACTGGGTGTCATGATCATGACCCCTAAATTAAATAAATACCAAGGAGGACTCGTAATGAATTATAATCAAAATCTTAAATTAGTGCAAATCACACCATCCACATTGATAGTAGGAATCGATATTGCCATGGATAAACATGTGGCACGTGCCCAGGATGACCGGGGCGTGGAATTGGGTAAGAAATTGGTCTTTGACAATCGCATACACGGATTTCAACAGCTTTTAGACTGGATTTCCAGATTGCAGGAGAAAAACAACAAAAGCGAAGTGATTGTTGGCGTAGAACCAACCGGACACTTTTGGCTTGGTTTGGCTTACTATCTAAAAGCCAAAGACATTCGCTTTGTGGTGGTAAATCCAATGCACGTTAAGAAGTCCAAAGAACTTGATGACAACTCACCAACGAAAAATGACACCAAAGATGCGCGCGTTATTGCACAGCTTGTGAAAGATGGGAGATACTCCGTACCAAATCTTCTCGACGGCATTTATGCCGAATTACGGGAAGGGATCAAATTAAGGGATCAACTCATCAAGCAGCTGATGATCATCGAAGGTCGCGTTCAGAATCATATTCAGCGGTACTTTCCGGAATTTGATGACGTCTTTAAAGACTGGTCCGGTAAGACAGCGTTATTCACACTGCGCGAGTTCCCGTTCCCTTATGAGATCCGTCAAATGACTCCGGAAGAAGTGCTGGCAGCGTGGAAAACCGTTATCAAACGCGGCATGGGTATAGAACGGGCAAGGAAATTAGTCAAGAAAGCACAGAAGAGCATTGGCATTGAAATTGGGCTCAGGTTCGCAAGAAAAGAACTACACAGCCTTTTAGACCAGTATGAGCTGTATCAAAATCAGTTAACAGAGTTGGATGAGGAAATCACAGAGCTATTGAAAGATATACCGGGTGCTGAGGAATTGATAAATATTAAGGGGCTTGGTGCCATAACCGTTGCCACGTTCTTTTCTGAAGTAGGGGATCTCACCAAGTATGATCACCCACAGCAATTGGTAAACATGGCGGGTTTAACGTTACGGGAACACAGCTCCGGGAGATTGAAAGGGCAAACGAAAATCACCAAACGTGGCAGAAAAAAATTGCGAAAAGCCCTATATCTGGCTGTACGCCCCCTAGTGGCGAGTAACCCGACGTTTAAGGCACTGCACAGGTATTACACTACCCGCCCCAACAATCCGTTAAAGAAACAGCAATCACTTATTGCGTTATGCGGGAAATTAATACGTGTTATGTTCACCATAGGCAAGAAACAATGTGAATTTGATGGAAGCAAGTTACTAAAAGGTTTACCTCAAATAGAATCATTACAGGCTGCTTAGGCTTTATGAACAAAATGGATGGATAAATGCACTTGGAATTCTAGAATTAAACAAACACCAACAATGCAGAGTCGGAGCTTATTTACACCATTCGGGCATATGACCCAGCTAAGGAGCATATCCGACCTCCACCTTGTGGATACGCAGGACGAGGGAATGTGTGGATAACATCCCGTGATACATGGGAGGGTAAGCGACCATAAGAAGCGTGGAGAATGAAGCATGGTCATACCATTTAAGCACCAAATGTTCACAATTTGGCTGATAGGATGGATATACCCCAGTAAGAATATTCTGTATTCCGTGTTATAAAGGATTAGCTCCAACACATTCCAAAGTGGATGTTTATGAAATTCTAAGAAAACAAGAGCATTTTGAAGATATTTTAATTATATAGAGGGAGGTTTGTTTCCGGATTAAATCGACGTAATTTTGGATATTTGTACGTTCGAAAAATTAAATGGTGGAAAAATATAGGATGAAAAATTTTCCTAAAGAAATGGATGCAGAAAAGAGGTGTATGGATGGGAAAAGTGGTATTTGATATATCGGTTTCACTGGATGGGTTTATTGCTGGATTAAATGACAGCTCCGACAATCCGATTGGTGATGGTGGAAAGCAGCTCCATGAATGGATATATAAACTCGCCTCATGGAGAAAGCAGCACGGTCTGACAGGTGGCGAAAAGAATAGAAATGATGACATCTTACAGGGGTTAGCAGCCAATACCGGTGCCATTATTATGGGAAAACGCATGTTCAACAGTGGAGCAGATTATTGGGATGAAAAACCTCCTTTTCACATGCCTGTTTTTGTACTCACCCATGAAAAAAGGGCGATGCAAGTGAAAGAAGGGGGGACCACATTTCATTTTGTTAATGATGGTGTGAAAGACGCATTTGAGCAGGCAAAGGAAACAGCGGGGAACAAAGATATCTCCATTGCCGGAGGAGCGTCTGTTATTCATCAGTTTTTAAATGCAGGTCTGATCGATGAATTTCAACTTCATGTTGTGCCAATATTTCTCGGTTCCGGTATTAGACTGTTTAAAAGCATGAATGCTCAGCTGAAAATCGAAAAGATCAGTGTATTGGATTCTCCTGAGGTGACGCATATGAAATACCGGTTGAGGAAGCAGTGAGCTGTCACAAAGACTGCCTCGATATGTATATTTTAGAAATGAATAAATATAATAACCACTGAAGAATTGCTGTAACTTCCTCAGTGGTTATTATGAATTGAAATCCTTATTCAGTTAGTGATTACATGTTTTAGCCTTTATTCACCGATTTAAACTCTTCAATTGCTCTTACCCAGTTCTCCTTCATAATGGAGGATACCTTTTCGCCTTTCCCTTCCCGCATATATTTAATAATCATTTCATGCTCTTCAATTGACTTCTCCGTCAAAACAATCGAATTATGGAAAAACTGTCTGCGAACATGTGCCTGTAAATCGTTAATAATATTGTAAATATATTTGTTGTCGGAGGCATCGACAATGATTTGATGGAAATCTTCGTCTATCTTTAATGCTGCATAATAATTTTCCGAATGGATGGCCTCTTTAAACCGTTCATTTACGCTTTCCAGTTTCTCCAGCATGGTGTCGTCTAAGTGAGGCGTAGCCAATTCGGCAGCTAACGCCTGTAAAACTGCTAAAGGCGGGAGGAGGTCATTAATGGATTCTTTTTCCACCTCTGTCACTTGTGTTGCTTTTCCGGGGTACATTTTTACAAAACCTTGTACTTCAAGCAGCTGTAAAGATTCCCGCACCGGAGTCCTGCTAATGCCTAAAGCTTTAGCGATTTCATTATCATTCAGCTTTTCGCCGGGCAAAAGAGTGCCATCTATGATCCACTGTTGCAGCTGGTTGAATGCGCTTTCTTTTGCTGATTGGCGAACAGGCTTCGAATGATCACTTGGAATAGGCATGTGGGTTTCTCCTTCCTCAATATGTATAATCTTTACCTAGTATACTATAAAACAAGGATCAAGGAAATAAGGAAAAGCAAATTGGTGGTATATCGCAAACAATTTCACAGGAAAAAGGAATTGACATAACTCCCAATTCCTTTTTCCTGCTTACGTTCCCTATGTCCGATTGAATTAACTTAATTTCTTAATAGGGTTTGGAATCATGCCCCTTATCGATCGCTTCGCCAGGTGCTGTTTCACCATCTGACGCTCCAAGTTGATTCATACTGGAACCTTCTTTTACTGCATGCTGTAATCCTTCACGAAGGCGACGGCCATATTCTTCATCCGCTTCTTCCGCCAATGCAATCATTATATCCTGTATACGCTGATCACATTGAGAAAGGTCCCCGACAAGGTTGGAGATCAGTTCATCTTTTTCCCAGTCTTCAAACCAGCGGAAGGTTTCCCCGGCTTGCTTCGTGTTATCATTTCTGTCAATGGATTCTCTGACGATATTTCCTTCCACATAAGGCGTATGTTCTTTCCCGGATTGTTCAGCCTCCTTCAACCCCCCTATAACAGATGGTTCATAGTTAATATGCGGGCTCTGACCCGGCGCTTTCTCATTTTCATACCTCATGGGTCCGCCTTCCTGATTTGTTGCTACCCGTTTTTTAGGTGCATTGATCGGTAATTGTAAATAATTTGGCCCCACCCGGTAACGCTGTGTGTCTGAATAGGAAAACGTTCTTCCCTGCAGCATTTTGTCGTCGGAAAAATCCAGACCGTCTACAAGCACGCCGGTACCGAATGCAGACTGCTCCACTTCGTTATGGTAGTTTTCCGGATTTTTATTTAATACCATTTTACCAACCGGTCTCCACGGAAATTGATCTTCCGGCCATAATTTTGTGTCATCGAGCGGGTCAAAATCAAGCTCGGGATGCGGCCCGTCCTCCATAATCTGTACAAATAATTCCCATTCCGGATATTCTCCGCTTTCAATTGCTTCATAAAGATCCTGGCTCGCATGATTAAAGTTTTTTCCCTGGATCTCTTCAGCTTCTGTTTGAGTCAGGTTTTTGATCCCCTGTTTGGGTTCCCAGTGATACTTTACAAGTACCGATTTGCCTTCCTGGTTAATCCACCTGTACGTATTTACACCTGAACCTTGCATCATTCGGTAATTTGCCGGGATACCCCACGGAGAGTATATGAAAGTTACCATATGAAAAGATTCCGGGTTGCTGGCACAAAAATCAAAAAAACGTTCGCTGTCCTGATAATTGGTAACAGGGTCCGGTCTGAAGGCATGTATCATATCCGGAAATTTCATCGCATCCCGAATGAAGAATATTTTTATATTGTTTCCTACGAGATCCCAGTTTCCGTCCTCCGTATAGAATTTAACGGCAAACCCACGAGGATCACGAACGGTTTCCGGAGAATGATTCCCGTGAACCACGGTGGAAAAACGGACGAAAACAGGTGTCTGCTTTCCTTTATCCTGAAAAACCTTGGCACGGGTATATTTAGAGACAGGTTCATCTCCAGCGGTACCATATGTTTCAAAATAGCCATGCGCCCCAGAGCCACGAGCATGGGCGATTCTTTCCGGTACTTTTTCCCTGTCAAAGTGACTGATTTTTTCGATGTAATCATAGTTTTCGAGCATAGCGGGACCGCGATTTCCTACGGTTCGTATGTTCTGGTTGTTTGTCACCGGATGTCCCTGTCTTGTCGTCAGGGTATCTTCTTCTTCTATGTTTGACTGTTCCCTGTTGTTCTGTGATTGATCTTTCTCCATCATAAATCACCCTTTTTGAAAGAAATTAAGTATCTTCCGGATTACGGAAATACTTTTATGCTGTTTACTAGTGTGCCCGATGTCCTTGAAATAAACCCTGTTTTTTCCGGTTGCTGCTTAAGAAAATATTTTCGCTCATCACTTCGTCTGCAGACTTATAAATCCTTCTCAAAAATTCGGTATTTATAATGAAGGAATTTTATACTAAAAGTCGATGAAGAAAGGATCTGAAAGAATTATGATCAATGAACTCAGTAAGAAGCAGAAAGAATGAAAAACTTGCCCGGAAATTAGTATGAAATAATAATAAGTAGGGTAGAGGGACGAATGAAACAGGTGAAAAAGAGTGCAGTTTTTAGAAAAAAATCACGTTAACTGCCAAAAAGGACAGTTGATTTTTTATAGCACATAAAAAGCTTCCTGATTTTAGGAGTTTACTTGCGCTGTAGTGGTGGATGAAACCAACGAGTGTTAGTTTGGCAAGAATATCTTCCAGCTCCATGACCAAGCGTTTCTGTTAAAGATAAATTTTGCACTATTCCGCAGCATTTTAATTTCATTATTAATGAGAGGGGTGTATTTTTTATAAAAAATGTTTTTAAGGTTTACTTTTTAAATTTATTTTCTCTTTATTAAGAGAAGTAACAAACAATAAAAAAATAGGAGTTGGTTTTAATGTCTTTAGAAACAAGAATTTTAAATGCTTCAGAATGCTATGACATGATGCAGGCGCATAACGCATTCCACGACACATTAGTTTACGGAGATTCAAGCTCAGCAATTGAGGCTAAACTAGCTGGTGTAGCTCTAGGTGCTCTAGGA
This sequence comes from Virgibacillus kimchii, assembly GCF_055379185.1. Taxonomy (NCBI): domain Bacteria; kingdom Bacillati; phylum Bacillota; class Bacilli; order Caryophanales; family Bacillaceae; genus Virgibacillus; species Virgibacillus kimchii. The sequence continues at coordinate 3,468,440 of NZ_AP043951.1, forward strand.
AAGCTCTTTGGCAGAACTGTAGGTTCCATTTCTTCTGTAGCAGTTACAATGTATAATATTGCGAGGAATCAAAATGCAAGTGCAATTAGTTCTTATATTAGAGGTGGAGCTCTAGCTTTTCAGGATTTATACGAATTTCTACAAGAGAATTCAGGTTATCATGAAGTAGAAGCCCAGTTTCTCATGATGGATTTTTGGGGTAATTCAACAAATCAAAAGTATGTGCAAGGAAATCGTCAAAATCCGGAAAGTGGCTATGTAATATTGAGGATTAGAACTGATGCTGGATGGATCACATAATGCTAATGGACCTTCATTCTAGCATTGAATAGCAAACCAAAAACACTCAGTATAACCTGAGTGTTTTTGGTTTTGTATTGTTGAATCAATTTAATGATTGCTCTTATTAAAAATTCGGAGTTCTGCAGAATTTTTAAGATAAATTTAAAAAATTATCTTAAGCAGTTTGTTCCGGGTTTAACTATACATTGATACGATTTGCAGCCACTTTGAAGGATTATAAATAAGCGTTACGATGTCAAAGTGAATTTTTGCGCTCGATAACGAACGTTGTTGACTGAAATAAATCCTTAAGGTAGGCATTCGCACGTTCAACGGAAGAGTAATGTTTGGATGTTTTTTGCATTCTTTTATTTAGCGAGTAGGTGCCGTGTATTTTCTTAGGACTGTCGTGATTCTTACTTTATAAACTTTTTGGCATATGACTCATAGCTAATGTACATTCTCCTGCACTCCTTGGGACTTGTATAGTTCAGTGTTCTGTGCTTAGAATCGAAACTATCATAACGATAAGAATATTTTCTGAAACAAGTTGGATCAGAGTTTATAAAACCAACAGGTTCACTTTCGTTTTTCTTATTGTAAGCATGACAGAGCATTTGTCCTGTTTGATATACTTGTTTATAAATGGATCATAGTCATAATCAGCATCCATGGTATGGTAGCGAAAAGACGAGAGGGGTGCTATTATACAAGATCTGGGGAGGTACTTCTTTCTTAGTGTCACAAACTAATTGGGGCTCAAGAGCTATGAATTACGAAATTCATTCTGTTGCTAATTTATAGGTGAAATAGTTAGTGATTCTTTTCTTCCAAAACGCCCCCTTTGACATAAAGGAATAGTACTTGTAATACAATTAATTAGTGTTAAAATAAATTATACAGTTTATCTTTATAATATTGGAATAAATGATAATATTAAATACAACAACTGATTCTTTTAGAGTTGAAAGGGGGGTTTTTGTGAAGAAAATCATAGTTATAACTTTGTCTATAGTTATTTTAATTATATTATTCTTTATTGTGTTTAAAAATCAACAAACAACCTTGAGGGAAGTACTTGATGAGAACTTAGACGTTATAGATTATGAAGAAGTAATTGAGAAAATAGTTTTCAAAAAAAATACTACCGATGGTACAATGGTGACAGGAATTGAAAAACAGGATGAAATAAATCAAATATTACATAATGATATACAACTTCTTAAGACCAATAATCCCTCTAATAGAGAAGAAGAGTATATAATGGCTTTACATTTTAATAATGAGGATTATGCTCATGAATACCTTATTTCTGAAAATTATATTTTACTTAGGGATGCATTTGAAACACATAATATGTATGAGGTAATTGGTGACAATTATATTTATGAATATATTCAATCAAATAACTTTGAATGGGTATTTGAAAATGAACAATAATCCGAGATTATGGGGTTTGCATTTAAATCGCCGATTCGGTGTATCATTATGAGAACTTGAAAGTATCATGTACTTTAGTTGTCCAGAAATCACAACCTAGACAATGAGTGCCGGTATTGATCAAATGAAGCGTGCGATATAATCCCGCATTCGGATGGCCGAAAGGAATTTCTTCCTGATTGACAATGACAAAAGGAACTTCCTTTGAATAAGCCGACATGATATAATGGTTAAGCATCCAAATCATCCTTTCGAAGGTTATTGTGGTACTTTACTATTTCAACGGGCGGTTTGGATTTTCCTTTTTGTCGATTTGTCAAATCATGTTCCCCGTAAATCTTTACTGTAACAACTTAATTTACAGGTTGAAATGTCATAGAAAATATATCCCTTAATGAGGGTTGGGACAAAGTCTGATATTAAAAAATAAAAAGCGTGGCACCATTAAATTGCTGAAGGTGCCACACTTATTTGTTTTTATAAATCTGGTTGCGAATCGATAGACGAAAGAGGTGCCCTATATTAAAGGTTATACCATGAATTAAGTTGTTTTGCCGCTAACTAGGTTTAGAAATGAATTAACAAAAAAATGATATTGTTTACGCTGTTAATAATCGGTTGAAAATATTTCTGATGAAATATTCAAACAGTTTTTACGTGAAGCATTATCATGCCAGATTATGAAGATAATTTTGTGCATATACCCAATCTGTTTTCTTGGGAAGAATGACTGAAATATTACTGAAGGATAGCGTGAGTTTAATGTGCTTAGTCCAAGAATACGGACCAAGTTATTGTACCATTCATCTTTTCCGAGTGCATTCAGAGGTCAAAGAATTACTGTGTCAGTACTTGTACAATTATATTGTTAGGTTTTGCAGGAAAAGCAGATTGATGAAGAAGCAATTTTTATTGACTATGGTGGACCCAAAATTGAAGCAAATACCAATAAGTTTACTTTTGTTTGGCGCAAGTCGGCTGAATAATACAATTGCTTATTTTTTACTTGTGGTGTAATTTTACTTTCTTTCAAATTTAACTACTGACTCCCTTCCTAATCATTTTTAATAGCTTGTAGCAATTCCGAAAAATATTTATGAAGTTTGTCTATTTTGGTTTATCAGTCACAACAAGTTTAATGACTTTTATTCTACTTTTATATCGGCTTAAAAAAGCACCAGAAGCAAGGAGGTTCTTTAAACTCAACTGTAAACAATTTCTCTATAATTTTTAATTTAATTTCTTGTTCTAAGTCTTCACGATCTTGATAATTTGTATTTTTTAAGGATTGCTTAATCTTTGAATCAAATTTTTCTAAAATTTCCTCCACTTCTTTGTAATCAACTTCGTTGTCTTTCAATATTAGTCACTCCTATTTTTTTGTTCCAATAAAATTTTTTAGATGTTTTAAAGCTTTGTTGTGTTGATTTGAAATATTTTGAGTGGATGTATTTGTTGCTTCAGCTATCTCGTACAGTGTTAGCTTATTGAAGTACTTCATTTCAAGAATAAATAATTGCTTTTCAGTAAGTTTATTCAAAGCTTTATACAGCATCTTATTTTCAATATGATTTTTTAATCTGTAACCATAGATGTTTTGATACCCATAATAAGGTTTTGTCTCAATGAGATCTTTAAATGTAGTATTATTTCCATCTGATATTTTTTTATCAAGAGTTAAAGTATAAAGATTGTAGATTTTTTTTATTTTCTTATCATAGTCAATGCTAAAGTAATAAATTAAATTATTGATATACGTTATCTTTTTAACATTCATATAATGCTTCTTAAATAATACGTTTATTATTTTCTTGTTTTCGTCAGTTGGATTAGTTACAGCTTGTTTGACCAATTCATAATTTAGCATGTTATCTAAGAAACTTTTTATTATAGGATTTTTTAATGCCTCTTTGTTATTTTCCAAAAACCTTTGCATTACAGGTGATTTACTGATTTATTTTCCATTATGTTACCCCCCTAACGTTGAAAAGTGTTTAATGAATTAATGCTGCGCAAATGTTCCTGATTGATTTTAGATTAAATTAACGTACAATATATTCTTATTATTTATTGTTGGTACATGTATAGGTTTGTGATTAGAAATTAAAGAAAATAATATGACTGACCATAGTTTTTTGAGTGTTGCGGACAGTTTAAGCGAGTAACTGCGGAAAGGTGAGCCGCAGTTATTTTTTCTGCCATAAATAGCGCAAATACTATAGCCACCATTGACTTAACTTTTGTCTGTGTTGAGGAATAATCGCAGGTCTGCCGTAAATAATGCCAAATAGGCACACCTGCTCAAATATGGTAACACGGACAAACCGATTCTAGGCGTTTGATGGCAGGGGGTCGCCATTTCAACTCCGCAAATGGTGGATCTATTTCACACAACTGGTGTGAATAAAGACAAAGAATAATACCATGCTTGCCATCTTTCTGAGCCATTAGTGACAAGATTTTGAGCCACTTCTGCCATGGAGTGAGCCACATGTTACGTAAAAATCCCGCCACCCTTGACTTTGTTTGCGTTCGTGGTAGTGGGTTCTCTTGGCGGATGGTAAAAATTCAGCCTTTTGGCTCCATCCGCACAGATAGCGTACCACAAACGATCACTTCTAAGCTTTCAGTGGTCGGGACCCTGCACCCAACCACTGAAAACTAAGAAGTGGCACGGCAGTCAAGGGCAAGCAGCTACGCTGTGGCTATATTGAGCTCAAATTAGAAAGTGGCTCTGACTATGTCATAGATGGCTCTATTTATGGCAATGCTGGCTCAAAAAGATGGCAGAGGTGGCTCAATCTCATGGCAATATTCATGGTGGTCAAAACTACGCATAAATGGATCATTTCATCCAAAATAATCAGTTACTGACATACTTTTTAAAGTTGGTAAAGAAATTATTTTCTTTGCCATTGATGAAATTTAGCGCGAAACATAAGGTATTCCTGTTTTTAAAATATTGAAAGTGAGAGTTTGTTATTAGTAAATGAGCGAAAACATATTTACTTTATCCTTTCTTTGTCTTTTTTTTGCAATTCTATTTCGATGTGTGGTTAATTGAAAAATACTTATAACTGTTCCACTGTCCACCTGGAGTTTTATAAATTTTTCTCTCAAGTCAGTATTTATGATGATGAAAGTTTTGAAAGTTATATGATTTAAAGCAGCACAAAGCGGATAGGGTGAAGAACTTGATTGGTATAAGTATGGGATGTTTAAAGTATTGCAGAAGGAAGAATGGAACAGCTGAAAAGAGCGCATATCCAAAAAAATAAGGAGCATATAAAAAACCTCCTGATTTGATGGGAGGTTTACTTATGTTGTAGAAAACTAGTGATTAGTGAAACTACGTGTGTGTTCGGTAGAAAGAACTTTCGCTTAGCAAATCCGTTACCCAACCTATCCACTTTCATTTTGCAACCAGGTTCATTGTTAATTCATCATAAGCCGTATTTTTATAGACTTCCATTAATCCATGTTCGGAAATATCCTTTTTAGCTATTTCTTTTTGCTTCAATTGAAAGGTAATCGGTTTTCTGAATGGAAATGGATCCATATTGATCGTATATTCATCCTCCCATGAAAGATGCATTTTTTCGGGAAGGTCCAATGCCTTGGCAAGCGGGATGCCTTCTTTGAAAAAGTGATGTTCATCTTTTTTTGCTGACCCCGGTTCATTCAGGCAAATATATAAGGAGATATTATCCCCCAGCTGCACCAGCGCGTAATGAAAGTCAAATAACTCTTTTTGATAATCAGGTGTAGCTGCAATGATTTTTTGCTGGCGCGCCTCCTCTTGTCGTATAAAGGCTTGCGCTTCCTCAGAAGTATTGTTCACAAGAAACCGTTTATAATGTTCACTGCAAAGAAGACCTGCGTAGCTATCATGCTCTTCTGCCTTGTCGATCCCATGCTGATAAAGGATAATCTTGGGGAGGGGAGGGAACGTGACAAAAGTATATGGCGCCTGATCTTTATCATTCCAGAATGGTTGTTTGTCAAAAGGTGCCCAGCCGATATCATGCTTATAAATCGCGTAATCTACGGATGATTTAAACATTTTTCCTTTATACAGACTGTCTTTCCAGTGTTTCATTATTTCCTCGGAAACATGGGCATGGTTATCCTGTTCGATCATAATAAAAGCATCTTCATGCTCTCTTACAATCATTGCATTCGCATCCTTTCCTGACTGTTGTATGCCTACAGCTTAGCATGTTTTCCGGGAATAGAAAATATAATTGTTTTTTATATAAAAAGATCGCACCCAGTTATAGATGCGACCCTCTATATTATATGAGTTTGTCAAATCTCAATTGTTTGTTTAAAGCATACATTACCGGTATTCCTACAGCGAGTACCACAAATTCACCTGCAGCAGTTGTCAACCATGTAAACAAGAATGGAAGTCCCAGTACAAGATACAGTTCAAATGCAATGATGAACATGGTGAACGTAAAAATGAGCGTATTTAATACTAACAGTATCCAAACGTTTTTAATATACTTACCTATTTGGATAATAATAAATAATGATATCGCAGAGTGTGCCACTCCGAAAACGAGATCGTACAATCCTAAAGGTGAAAAAAATAAATTTGTGAGAAAAACGCCTAATACAACACCGAAAAATAACTTCTTGTTAAACACAACGAGGTGATTAAACATTTCTGAAATACGAAATTGGACATTCGTAAATCCGAACGGTTGAATAACCGCGGATACTGCGATGTATAAAGCCGCCAACACTCCGTTCACAACCAATAATCTTACATTCATGAAAAATCTCTCCCTTAGTTTTTTATCGTGGGATGGTTTCGAACCACGTGTTTGAAAAAAGTTTCAAACGAATACATTATAAACTTATATGAAAGATAATCAAGCGTGAATTACTGGAACCAAAACAACTTGTTGACAAAAATAAAGGAACAAGCTATAATACTTACCATAAGTAACTTAGTTAAAAAACGTAACCATTTTTTATATAAAAGAGGAGATCACATGGAAAAACATTTTTTTGAAAAACCAACCATATATGTAGGAGAAGTCAGTGTAAATGTAACGGATTTAAAAAAATCAATTGAATTTTATCAGACAGTCATTGGTTTCCGTGTGCTTGAAGAAACCGACAATCGAGCCGTATTGACTGCAGATGGCTCAACACCATTGTTAAGGTTGGAGCAGCCGGACAATGTAATGCCGAAAGAAGAAAGGACAACAGGGTTATTTCATTTTGCAATTCTATTGCCATCAAGAGAAGATCTTTCTGCGTTTTTAAGGCATATTGCGCAATCAGGAATTCGTATCGGCGCATCTGATCACTATGTAAGTGAAGCCATTTATCTTTCCGATCCGGATGGAAATGGCATTGAAGTGTATCGTGACCGCCCTGCATCCGAATGGAGCTGGTCAAATGGACAGGTTGCCATGGCAACAGAACCACTGGATGCAGAAGGTGTGCTCGGATCTGGTAATAAGGAGTGGAAGGGTCTCCCGGAAGCTACTGTAATGGGACATATCCATTTACATGTGGCTGAATTGGAAAAGACAGAGGAATTTTACGTAAACGGACTGGGTTTTAAAGTAGTTACCAATTACCCCGGTGCCCTGTTTACTTCAACCGGTGACTATCATCATCATATCGCCCTGAATGTCTGGAATGGGGTTGGAGCTCCTGCTCCGAAAAGGAACAGTGTCGGGCTGAATTGGTTCAGCCTGGAATTCCCGGATGAGAAAGCAAGAGCGGAAGCTGTGGAAAGATTGGAAGAAATGGGAGCCCGTGTAGAAAAAGAAGGCAATCTTTATATTACAGAAGATCCATCAGAAAACCGAATACACTTAAGCGTATAACGGGGAGACAGTCTCCTCGTTTTTTAATGCAGAAGCGAGTAAAGCGTGTCATTCTTGCCAGTTTTTTTGCAGGTTACTGTCGATATTTCCCGGGAAATGTAGGTAATACTTATTATAAACCCAAAGATATTTGTGTTTTTTTGGTATAGTTATTATGAAAGTGAGAAAATAGGGTATGGATAAGGTATATCACCTTAAAGAACACGGAGAAAAGGATAGTAATTATGGCTTACATCTTATTAATTATTGGGTTTGTATTATTAATCAAGGGTGCCGATTATTTTGTTGGCGGTGCCTCCAATATTGCCAGGCTAATGCGTGTGCCAGCTATATTAATTGGCCTTACGATTGTCGCTTTTGGTACGAGTTCCCCGGAAGTAACCGTAAGTGTCATTGCAGCGCTGGAAGAAAGTGCGGATATGGCATTGGGGAACGTAGTTGGCAGCAATATTTTCAACCTTACACTTGCGGTCGGGGTGGCGGCTTTTTTATATCCGATTCAAGTCCAAAGTGAAACAACAAAAAAGGAAATTCCCTTTACGCTATTGGCAAGTGTTGTATTGCTTGTTCTAATCAGCGATACAACACTCCAGGGGCTGAGTGAAAATTATATCTCACGAGCTGATGGGATTATTCTATTGCTGTTTTTAAGTATATTTACGTATTATGTAATTGATACGGCAATGAACAGCCGAAGGAATAACAGCAATAACGACCTGACCTATGATATTAAATGGGGCAGAAGTATATTGTTTACAATATTGGGGCTAGCAGCGATTATCCTGGGAGGAGATATGGTCGTGACCAACGGCGTGGAAATTGCTTATGCGCTTGGAATGAGTGAGACGCTGGTCGGTCTTACGATCATTGCAATAGGCACATCCTTGCCCGAGCTTGTCACATCCATTACCGCTGCGTTGAAAAAAGAAAGCGAAATTGCGCTTGGGAATATCGTAGGGAGTACGATATTCAATATTTTACTTGTACTGGGGGCCTCGTCGGTAATTACACCGCTTCCCGTTAACCGTATCATTTTTACTGATATCTATATTATGATGTTTTTAACTGTTCTCTTACTTGTCTTTTCCCGAACCAACTATAGAATTGGCAAAAGAGAAGGGGCTATTTTAGTAGTGAGCTATGTTGTCTATATGGTGTACATTATTTTACGGAATTAATATAAAAAACCGTCCCGCTATTATTTTAGGGACGGTTTACGTATTAAAGGTTTTTATACCATGTTCCGGCGGCCTCTACTTCGCCCAATGTTAATTGGTGTCCGCCATTTTCCCAATGAATTTCAGTTTTTGCTCCGGCACCTTCCAGCAATGAATGAAGTTCTTCCGACTCTTGTGCAGGGCAAATAGGGTCATTTTTTCCGGCGGCAATCAGTACATCTTTTCCGGTTAAGTCCGGTAATTCAATGCCGCGTCTCGGTACCATGGGATGATGAAGGGATGCTGCGCGTAATGCATCCTTATAATGGAACATCAGGCTTGCAGCAATGTTGGCACCATTGGAATAACCGACGGCGACAATGTTATTTCTGTCAAAACCATGTTCTTCAGCGGCATCATCCAGGAAATTATTTAATTCTTCTGTTCGAAAAATAAGATCCTCTTCGTCAAATACGCCTTCAGCTAATCTGCGGAAAAAGCGAGGCATTCCGTTCTCTGATACATTCCCTCTGACACTTAATACATTGGCATCAGGGTCAATTCTTTCCGCGAGAGGCAGCAGATCTTGTTCCGTACCACCAGTTCCGTGTAATAAAAGTAATGTTGGTTTTGACTGATCATTTCCTTTTTGAAAAATATGTTTCATTCCTTTTTCTCCTTTCGATCTTTCGTTATTTTGGACGTTCGATGGAAAATAATCCTCCCAGTTTAGTATAATTAGGGCCTGCTAATCGGCTTACAGTATTTAAAGCATTGAAGTCAATTTTGTCGTCTTTGAGATAAATTTCTTCAGCTAAATGGTACTTCTGGATTCTTCCTATAATTAAATCAGTTTTCTGTTCCTTTCCCAAAGGAATAACGTGCTCCAGCGTACATTCCATACGGACTTTTGCTTCCTTGATTCCCGGTATGGATACGGCATCACTGTCCACCAGGGTGAGTCCTGCTTTATCAATCTCACTTTGATCTGCGGGCAGGGAGGCAGCTGTTATATTTATTTTATCTACGCGTTCTTCATCAACACTATGCACAACGAATTCTTTCTCCCCCATAATGTTCCTCGCCGTATCTTTAGGAGATCCGTCTCTTTGCTGAATCGCCAGTGAAATCATTGGAGGGTCGGATGAAACTACGTTAAAAAAGCTGAATGGTGCTCCGTTAATGACACCATTATGATTACTGCTTGTAACAAATGCAATCGGTCTTGGAATAATGGTACCGGTTAACAGTTTATAATTCTCTCTTGCTGTTTTTACTTTGGGGTCAATCGTGATCATAAAATCCTTCCTATTCATCAAGGTTCTTAACTTCTACAGGGATCAGTGTTTTTTCAAGGCGACCGCGGTATTGTTCGTATTGCTCCGGCAGCTTTAGTTGAGTCCCCATCGTTTCGGAAGATTCATCGTGAGCAAACCCGGGAGGATCTGTGGCAATTTCAAATAAAATTTCTCCATGCTCTCTGAAATAAATAGCATTAAAATAATTTCTGTCTTTTACCGGTGTTACCATATAGCCATTTTGCTGTACAAGTTTTTTCCAACCCAATTGATCTTCATCATCTTCTGCACGCCAGGCAATATGGTGAACCATGCCAACACCCATTTGTCCGCGCCCGTTTGCAGTTATTTTTACATCAATGATATTTCCGATATCTCCGTAGGCTTGAAAACGAACGAATTCATCTTCCTCACCAACTTTTTCAAGCCCCATCACATCTTCCAGCAGCGCTGCTGTTTTAGCCGGTTGGGAGGAATATAAAATGGCGCCTGCAAAACCTTTGATTGCTACATCAGGGGTGACTTCACCAATTGTCCAAGTGTTTTGTTCTCCTTGTTCCCGTTCCACGAGCTCCAGTTTCAGCCCGTGCGGGTCAGTGAAAGTGACATAAGTTTCTCCAAAGCGCTCCTGTGCATTATAGTCAATATCGAATTTTTCCAGTCTCTTTTTCCAGAAGGAGAGTGACCCGGCTGGAACCGCATAGGAGGTAACGCCGACCTGGCCATCCCCAATTTTTCCTTTCTGAGCATCTGCCCAAGGGAAAAAGGTAATAATGGTACCGGGTTTCCCGCCTTCATTCCCAAAATAGAAGTGATAGGTGCCCGGGTCATCAAAGTTGACTGTTTTTTTTACCATTCTCAGGCCCAATACACCTGCATAAAAATCCACGTTTTCCTGTGGGTGACCGACAATTGCGGTAATATGGTGGATCCCTGCTGTTTTCTTCATGATGATTTATCTCCTCTTTTTCCAACTTTTTTGAGCACATCAATCACCGTTTGTTTATCTTCTTCGGAAACGTCTGCAAACAACTCCTCAATTACCTGTTGGTGCTTGGGGAAAATTTCATCCATCAGCTTTGTGCCATCCTCTGTAATGTCGATGTAGACGACACGGCGGTCATCCTTACAGTGTCTGCGTTTGACATAGCCTTTCTTTTCAAGCTTGTCAATGACATAGGTAATGGATCCGGTGTTAATGAGAACGGCATTTGATATTTCCCGTACAGTCTGGCTGCCTTTATGGTACAATGCTTCCAGTACCATAAAATCCGAGCTTTTCATTCCGTGGCTGCTAATATCTTTTTTAATGATTTCCTCAAGAGTTTTTGTGGATTTCATGAGGACGACAAATATTTTTAGTGATAAATTTTCTTTTTCCAATTATATTCACCTCAAATATATTTAATCTTAATTAATGTATTTTGAATTAAATACAATGATAAACTACTATAGTAAAGTTGTCAATGACTTCGATTCTTTATGTTTAAAAATTTTTCCTAATATACAGAAGCCTATCACTGTCATTGTATTTTCAACTGAATTAGAGGTTTAGAGTATTTGGCAAAGCCATCATTTTATTCATACTTTCGTTATAAACATAGTTGACATTAAAAAGGTTCCCATGTAATATGGTAAACAAATTTAATAGATTCTTATCAAGAGCGGTGGAGGAATCTGGTCCGATGAGCCCGCAGCAACCATTCACAGGTAAAACCATGTGAAACGGTGCTAATTCCAGCAGACAATCGTCTGAAAGATAAGAAGGGCACGTTTTTCTATAAGCCGAATTTCCAACCCCCTTTTATCTTTTGGATAAAAGGGGGTTTTTGCGTGCGGATAAAATCAAGTGCTAACTAAATGAACAAATCTATGAAAGGAAAAAAGGAGGAAAGTGATGAAACAGACAGAAAGCAGACAAAACCAAAATCACAGGACCATTCGAGCGTCTTCTAACAGAATTGGAAAATTTGCCAATGAAAATAATATAAGAGATTTTAGTTTTACGGTAGATGAACCGGAAAAATTAGGCGGGACAAACAAAGCTCCAACTCCAATGGAGTATATATTGGGATCATTTAATGGATGTATATTAATAGTCATTGAAATGATAGCTGAAGAGATCGGTTTTTCTTTCGATAACATTTCTGCTGAAACGGAGGGAATACTTGACCGACGTGGAATAGCAGGCACTGCAGACGTGAGCCCGCACTACCATCAAGTGAAGAATGTGGTTTTCTTTGAAACAGAAGAAAGTACCGAATCCATTGCAAAACTAAAGAGTCTGGTTAAACAAAGGTGTCCTGCCTACAATCTGTTCCGGGATACAGGTATTGAGATTAAACTTGATTGGAAAAAGGTTTAAATAACTGCAGGTATTATTGGAGGGGGAAAATAATGACTTCATATGGCGTTTGGATGATTTCTTTTGCGCTTATTTATACATTCTTACTGATTATTGCCGGTAATGTGGCGAAAAGGAAGGCATCTAATGGGGAGAACTTCTTTATTGGGGGACGGAATTTCAGATGGTGGACGGTGGCCTTTTGTATTACCGGACTGTTTTCCGGGTCAACCTACATATCGATTGTTGAACTATCTTATCTGACAGGGGTTTCTGCCATCTGGTATGGTGTAGCAGAAACTGTACAGGTACTGATCATTGCTTTTCTTATGATTAAGCCTTTTCGTAATAAAATGATGGTAACAGTTTCCGGGCTGATCGGGGATAAATTCGGCAGGCGCGCTAAAGCGATATCCGGTGCAATTACAGCATTTGCATTTCCAATGTGGTCTGTTGCCACTGCAATTGCATTTGCTTCCGCATTGAATGTGTTTACGGATATTTCACTAAGTTATTCAGTTGCTTTTACTGCCATACTATTGTTCATTTATCTGCAGGCAGGGGGGATGTGGTCGGTTGCCTTTACGCAATCCATGAATACGATCATGTTTTTGCTCATGTTTATAGTTGGTATGATCGCCTTTTTTATCAACCCCGGCATTGCAGGTTTACAGCAATTAGCGATCGATCGGCCGGAAATGTTTCAGCTTGGCGGTGCCGGCCTTCAAGTGATTGTCGCTTGGTTTGGAACATTTTTGGTGAATGTCATTTTGGCTCAGGCAGCTTTCCAGATGGCCTTATCCTGTAAAACACCTGAAGAGGGTAAAAAAGGAATGATCGGTGCTGTTTTCATGGGAATACCTTTTATTATCTGCGGTGTATTATTCGGTTTAGCTGCAGCTATTGTTGTTCCGGATGGAAATTTAGGATTAATCGCGTTGCCGCAGTATTTGATGGAAGTATTGCCTGCACCGCTGGTTGGTCTGTTTTTCTTAGGTGTTTGGGCCTGTGCACTCGGCTGGGGCGGGCCGTGTCAATTTTCCGGGGCGACAAGTCTTGGTAAAGATGTTGGTAGTGCAGTATTTCCAAGCGCAAGCAACCAGCAATTGATCAAGTATACAAAATGGTCGCTGCTTCTTTTAACCGGGTTGATGATCGTATTTGGATTGCTCCGGACAGAGCAATCCGCCTGGTGGAATGTGCTGGCATGGACAGTCAGAAATTCTGCTACCTTTGCTCCTGTTGTTGCAGCGATATTTTGGCCGGTGGTAACCAGGAGTGCGGTAGTTAGCTCGCTGCTCACCGGTTTTGCGTCAGGATTAATCTGGTACCATTTAGGCGGGTGGCATCCAACCTCCTTTTTCCTGGATATACATCCGGTTTGGATTGGTATGTCCACCAATATTGCCACGATTCTTATCGTGACTTTAGTGACTTCTTATGGAAAATGGATGTTACAATTTGATACGAAATCTATGAAGGGAATGACATCTGCCCTGGCCAGTGTGATGCTGGTGGCAGTGCCAGTTGTATTCTTTGAAGTCCTGCATGAAGTTGGTTTGCTGGGGCTGTTTGGTTTTGCAGCTGTTCTCTCTTTATTTATTACAGGGATTATTTATATTAAACCGAAGAATATGCAGGTTCCACCTGTTGCAAAAGCAGTAAATGAATAATTAATTTTAGAAGAATACAAGCGTATTATTTTAATGCATATTAAGCCAGCAATTTCCATAACTGCTGGCTTAATATGTGCCTGATTCCGTTACGACCATTAATTTTTACGATTTTCCAGTTCTTTTTTTCGTGCTATCAAATGTTGAAACGTTTCATCGAGTTGTTCAGAAGGATCGATGCTGAGCTTACTTAATACTTCGGAAATTTTCGTTTCAATTACTTGTAGTTCGTCTTCGTTTGGATCTGCCTTATGAGGTACGTAATTCTTGTATTCCAGATAGGAGCCTTCGAATAAGGAAATCTCTTTATTTTCGATCGTAAGAATACGTAAAGCAATGTTTTCAAGAAATTTTCGATCATGAGAGACGATTAGCGCCGTTCCTTCGTAATCTTTTAATAGTGTTTCCAACGCTTCGACTGCTTCTATATCAAGAAAATTTGTCGGTTCATCCAAAAGAAGTGTATTGATATCACTTACAAACAATTTGGCAAAGGCTACTTTTACTCGCTCTCCACCGCTTAATACATCCACTTTTTTATAGACATCATCACGGTAAAAGTGAAGTCTGGCAAGCACGGTTCGAATAAAGGTTTCATCTTGTATGGACGTCTCACTGACGTTTTTTAGAATGGATTTATTCACATCAAGTACATCCAGATTTTGGCTGAAATAGCCAATTTTCATGACAGGGGAGCTGGTGACGCCGTCAGCTTCATTGATAATCTTTTTCAGAAGTGTCGTTTTGCCTGTTCCATTTTTTCCAAGTATAGCAATCTTGTCTCCGCCTCTTACATGAAAGGTGGTTTCGTTCCAGAGAAGTCGTTCCTTTATCTTTCCGCTTACATTTTCCACGTGAAGGATGATTTTCCCTTTGAATGTTTCTTCATTGGGAAGGTTCATCTTAATAGGTGGTGTATCTTTCACTTTTTCTACTCCTTCCATCTTTTCCAACCGGGTTTCAATGGCTTTTGCCGACTTGCGCAGTTTCTTTTGTTTATTGGCAAAGTACGGCTTGGCTCCGGTTATTTTTGCCTCTGAAGTACTTACGTTTTTAGGCTTTTTCGTTGCCCGCTGTGCTTTTTGTTCCTTTTCAATCAGGGCTTTTTCCAGTTGTTTTTTCTTTTTCACATACTGTTCATAAGCATTTTCCTGTTTTCTTATTTCCAGGTTTTTTTGTAAAACATATGTTGAATAATTTCCTTTGTATACTGTAAGCTTTCCGTCTTCCAGCTCCCAGATTAAATTGCACTGGGAATCGAGAAATTCCCTGTCGTGGGATACAATCACAATGGCACCTTGCCATTTGGAAAATTGATTTTCAACTTTTTCGATATGTTCCATATCCAGGTTTGTTGTCGGTTCGTCTGCTAGAAGAATATCTGTCTTTTTGGCAATCGAACGGTTGATATATTCCTGGGTTACCTCCCCACCACTTTTAGTTGTCCGGGTGTTTTTTAGCTGGGGAATGAGCTCGATAGTTCCGTGGTAGGAGACGTTGCCTTCCTCAACCTGTTTACTGCCGGCCAGAACTTCCAATAATGTTGTTTTCCCGCTGCCATTCTTTCCAACCAATCCAATTCTGTCTTTGCTTTGGATTTGTAAATGTTCTACATCGAAAAGAAGACGGTCCTTTATATAGACTTTTATAAGATTGGCTTCAAGTAAAATCATAGTATCATCTCCGTTTCGGTTTTGTTCCGGAGACAAAAAAATGCCTCCTGTTCGTTTCAGAATAGGAGGCATTACGTGCAGTATAAAGAGACTACGCCCTTTGTACAGAGGCACAGAGATACAATCCTATTCTGAAAAATTCAGTGGAAAACATGACAAATAAAGCAGATGTGATCTGCTGTTTGGCATGAATTTCACTTGAATGTTTTCGAAAAATAGGATTAGTATTTCATGTCCTCTTTGGTTCACCCTTCCGTTTTGAGTTACTGTCAGTATAAAGGAAAAGTTTTTTGCTGTCCAGAGAGCGCTCAGGATGTGGTATCATTTTATGTAGCACACTTGACGGAGTGATGATATGATTTTGTGGATTAATGGCACCTTTGGGGCAGGGAAATCAACTGTCGCCTACGAGTTACATAAAAGAGTTAAAAATTCAATCGTCTATGATCCGGAAAGGTTCGGATATGTACTCATGAAAAATGTACTAAAAGAGATATCAAAAGATGATTTCAGGATTATTCTTTGTGGAGAGAAGCTAATTATAAATTGCTGAAAAATATTTCCGAGGAATATAATGGCCTCGTTATTGTACCGATGACACTTACAAATGTGAGATATTTTAATGAAATCATTGGAAAGCTGCGAGAACAGGGTATAGTCGTAAAACATTTTACACTATCGGCTTTCAAACAAACGATTGAACAACGATTGAGAAAAAGATTAGAAGGGAAAAAATCGTGCGCATACCAACAAATGAACGATCGCATGAAAGAACTGGAAGACCCGCTTTTTAAGGAATATATTCAGACAGATGATATGTCCATTGACCAAGTAGTTGAAGCCATTGCTGCATCAGCTTCGATTGACTTGCTTCCAGACCGGCGAACGAAACTCGGGAAGTCGATGAATCGCCTGCGAATTACTTGGAAAGAAATGCGTATATTTAAGTAAGCTTGGGTTTAATCCAGAAAACCAAAAATATCATTAATAGTAAAATTAACATCAGGAAAGATGGTGGAGGTGAAAGTTTCTTTTTCAATGGAATAGACATCTTCGGATTGGTAGGAACCTTCATTCAGTACAAACTTTTCAATACTTCGGTGTTGGTGATCAACGATTAAGTATTCTCTTACACCAGCTTTTTCATAGTATTTTAGTTTTAACAGACGGTCATTACGGGCTGTACTTGGGGACAGGACTTCGACAACTAAATCAGGTGCCCCATAACAGCGCTTTTTGCGAAGTTTGCCTTTATCACATACGATGGACATATCGGGCATCACAGTTACATCGTCTTTACCTTTATTCTCATCTTTAAATGAAAATATTACCTGAAGGTTACTGCCGAACACCTTACATGTATTTCCTTTTAAATTATGTCTAAATTCACCTATCAGTTCCGTTATCACACCCTCATGCTCATAAGATGCCGGAGCTATAAAAACAGGAGTGCCTTCATATAGCTCTGCCCTTTCTTCTTCTTGTACATAATCCAAAAATTCTTCCAGCGTATATTTCTTGTTTTTATCGAGCTGAGACATTTAGATTTCCTCCTTTTTTAAGCATCCCATATAGAAATAATAGCGAGTATTTTATAAATGTTCAAGCTGAATAAACGAAGTATTATGAATATAATTCTTATTATGATATAGTAAATTTCATAATTACTTATTTTTACTAAGTATCCGATGACGTAAAATAGTTTGTGTAAATTATTTGAGACAAAAAACGAGGTAGGGTACCCTCGGAATTGGCTAAAATTCTAAGAGAGGAGAAACCCTACCATGTCTCATAGTATAACCAATAATGACTTTATGAATCAACTTGACACACTTGTTCGTGACTTTGTCAAAGAGCACCTGGAAACCATTATGAAAGAAGAAATGGAACAGTTTTTTAAGGTGGAGCACCCTGAACTGAAACAGGTGAAAAACGGGTACTACACACGCACTCTCGACACCAAGCACGGTCATATCGATGACCTTGCTGTTCCGCGTGATCGCAACGGTGAATTTAAGACGGAGTTGTTTGATCCTTACCAGCGCCGTGACCAATGGGTTGGAGAAACGGTCACGAGAATGTACCAGAAAGGCATCAGCACCCGTGAAATCGGTCAAATGATCGAGCACATGTTGGGTTCTGCTTATTCGGCAACAACGGTAAGCAATATAACGGATGTCACACTGGAAAATATCGAATCATGGCAAGAGCGCAAGCTGCAGAAACGCTATTCGGTTCTTTATCTTGATGGAACCTATCTCAAGCTGCGTCGCGATGACGTTGATAACGAAGTCGTCTACCTGGTCATTGGCATCACCGAAGATGGTTATCGCGAGATTCTCGGTTTCTATGTCGGCGGCCAAGAAAGTTCACTCGGTTGGAAAGAAATCCTTCTTGACCTTTACAAGCGCGGTGCCGAGGAAGTGCTGCTTGGTGTATTTGACGGCCTGCCTGGTTTAGAAGACGCAATGAAAGAAGTTTATCCAAAGGCTGATGTGCAGCGCTGTGTCGTTCACAAAATCCGAAATGCCATAAATGCCGTACGTAAAAAAGACCAAACGGCCATTGCCGAGGATCTAAAGCCCATTTACGAGGCAAGTACAAGAGAAGAAGCCAAAAAGCAATTCCAGGCTTTTAAACATGCTTGGGAGGCTAAGCATCCTAAAATCGTCAAATCGTGGGAGAAAGACTTAGATGTGCTTCTGACGTTTTTAAATTACCCGTCATCCATCCAGCGCATGATCTACACGACAAACATCATTGAGCGAACGATGAAGGAAATCAAAAAACGTACCAAGACGATGAACAGCCTGCCCAGCGAAAAGGCGGCAGAGAAAGTGGTTTATCTCCAATCCATTGACTACAATCAAAAATGGGCAGAACGGAAACTGCGAGGCTTTGCGAGTGCTTATCAGCCGCTTCAAGACATGTTTGAAGCAAGATATGGAAAAACAAGCAAAGTATAACCGGGAGAATTTTCAGTCATCATCCCCCGGGTACCCGGGGGATGATGACTGCTCCCCCACCAATTCTGTGGAATACCCTATTAAAATTTACACATACTTCTTGACGGAACCAAGTATCCGAACATTAATTAATAGAAACACTTTATAATTTGTTAATACAGAAAGCTAGCCTGTTGATTGGAGTGGAAGACGGCGACTCCAGCGGGAATAGCGATAGCCGAAGACCCCGCAGCGTAGCGAGGAGGCTGAGGCAGAGCCCGCGGAAAGCGTCCGTCTGGAGCGGAAATCAACTTTGTTCGGCTTTCTATACTAACTTCTCTATTATGAAATTGATTCGATAGTATAAGGGCACAGCAAATGAAAGGAGAGATGAATAAAATGGGAGTTTGCAATATTGACCATTCGCATGAATCAGTGGTGAAGAAGCTGAAGGATCAGGAAGCATTTTTGCCAGCGGAGTTAAATGAAAATATATATCGCTTTTTGGAAAAGGACCTTTGCCAGGAAACACTGAATGAGGTTTTTCATCTCTTAAAAAAATATGATTTGGCTTCAGAAGAGGAAAGGAAAGACAGGAATAATAAGTTTGCTGCTATCATGGATTAGGTTAGAAAAGCTCGCATTCGCTCGCCCTTTAGCGAACCGTTAGCTTAACTTAACGTGCAAAAAAGACTCCCATGCTTGCTTCGCCCGGGAGTCTTCAAATGTTATTTTTCTTTTGCAGCTTTTGCCATCTGACTCCAGATGGACCCTTCCGCTTCCTTACCGCTCTCAATCCTTGCAAGGGCCATTTTTACCTGCATCCGTACTTCAAATTCAGGATCATCCAGGGCTTCGCGCAGTGCTGGGATGGCTGTTTCATCGCCAACTTCATATAAGAACATGGCTGCCCGCCAGCGGACTATACGGCTTTTATCCGATAATGTTTTAATCATTTCCGGGATTGCTTCTGCAAATCCAAGGTCTGATAAACAGTCTCCTGCGGTTCTTCTCACGTTTACAGCCTTATCCTTTAACGCTTTATATAAATACGGAAGTGTCTCCGGTTCTTCAATCATTCCCAAATAAGCGGTAGCAAGCCGCCGGACAGATGCTTTTTCATCATCAAGCGCTTTATCGAGCACGGGAAGATCTTCTTTTTTCGGATTCATGCGATCCAGTGCAGCATACCTGTCTTTCCAGTTCGGCTGATCGAGCATTTCCAGCGTCACTTTCTTTGGTCTCCGTTCTTCAGCCTGTGACTCATTATTCAAAGCGAGTTCCACCAGTTCATTCAATCGCTCGGTATCATAGGTGGCCGACAATTCCTCGACTACATCATGTCCGATTTCATCCATATCTCCATACCGGGGCTTTTGCTCTGCCCATGTCCGTTCCATCAAGTAATTATCAGATGCTTCGGCTGCTTTCATTGCTGCTTCCATAAAACGTTCCGGAAGGGCAAAGCGTTTTTCAGTGTCCCCATCATCCAGTTTCACCTGTGTTGGGATGTAGCGGATCATTTGAATGAGGACACTCACTTCACCAAATGCATCATCGGCCTGATCCGCTGCTTTTGAGAATAAATCAGCATCTTCATCATCGGAACCAAGTACTTTTCTCACTTCGGGTAAAATTTCTTCCCAGGAAACACGCGGATTTCGTTCCAAAGCAATGAAGTCAATCACGCGGTACAGTCCTTTGACTCCATTTATGGAAAATAGTTCTTTTATATAGTCAGGTGCACCACTTAAGTCATCATCCAGTTTATAATTTTCCGTTTGGCCGTCAGCCAGTTCCTCATCCACATTGATTTTCATGGAATATGGGCTGGGCGTCGGCTCCATGGATACAATTTTCATATATAACTACCCCTTCACGTACGTTTTCTTATGAACGATCGTATCAAAAATACAAGGAATTATCCAATTGGGGGTTCCGGCCATTGTGTGGCATAATCGATAGGTTACAGCTCTGCGGAAGCTTTTCTTGTTTTATTAAGGGAATTAATGGTATAAGTAAATCAGAATAAAATGCAATATGTAAGGAGAAAAATGATGGCAAAACAAAAATATTATGTAGTCTGGGCCGGCAGGAAACCAGGCATATATACAAATTGGGAAGATTGTAAAGAGCAGACGGATGGCTACAATCAGGCAAAATTCAAATCATTTACAAGCAGGGAACAGGCGGAAAAAGCTTACCGGGAAGGCTGGCAGCAATTTTGGGGAAAAGGGAATGGAAAGAAAGCAGAAAAAGCAGTAAGCAACAAAAAATCAAACACAAGCCCGATGTTTGAAGATGAAATTGATTACGATAGTATTTCTGTAGATGTTGGAACGAGGGGGAATCCAGGTCCGGTGGAATATCAGGGAGTGGATACACGAACGGGCGAAGTGATTTTTTCACACGGGCCGATTCGTAAGGGGACAAATAATCTTGGGGAATTTCTTGCCATTGTGCATGCATTGGCTTATCTAAATAAGATCGGAAGCACAAAGACTGTTTATTCCGACTCTGTAAATGCGATCAATTGGGTAAAGAAAAAGACTGTATCAACCACACTGAAAAGAGATCCGTCCACAGAGGAAATATGGCAATTGATCGACCGTGCTATTTATTGGCTGGAAAATCACACATACAAAAATAAAGTGCTGAAATGGAACACAAAAAAATGGGGTGAGATTAAAGCAGATTATGGGCGCAAATAGCTATTTTAAGCCGTTATACTTCATGAGTCAAAATCTATACGAAGATAGCCTTTTGCCAACTACTCCAGCTAAATCAAAGATACTGATAGGGTTTCCTTGGCTAAAGAGGTTCACGAGAGGAGAGAAGTAATATTTACCCTATCAGACAAAATTGATAAAAAGAATTACTGTTATTAGTATTATTGTAATCGTTAAAATAAATAGGAGAGAGAGTTTCCTGGATATATTTGCCTTCTGCAAATCCTGCCAATTGTTTGGTTTAATACCACTTAGCCAGAAAACAATGACAGCTGATAAAAGTATCGAGAAAACGTTAACCATTAATAGAATAAACGGGATAAGCGCTTCAGTCCAATTCCCTGTTCCGAGAATCATACCGAATACAACAGCAGGCGGGAGTAAGGCTACTGAAACCATAACACCTACAAGCGTGCCTGATTTTCTTTTGACAAAAGAAAGTGCACCTGCAGCACCGGATGCAAGTGCTGCAATGACATCAATAATTTGAATTTCTGTCCGCGAAAGAAACTCATCACTGTAAATTGGCGGATTGGAGAAAAAGCTAAATATAACGGCAATTACTACTGGAATTCCTATTCCAACTAACGATGTAATGATGGACTGACGTATTAATTTAAAGTCACCGAGAACGGAAGCAAATGAAACAGCTGTTACAGGGCCAATGAGTGGCGCAATCACCATTGCGCCGATGACGATTGCTGGACTGCTTTTTATAATGCCCGCCGCAGCAACGATTGCGGAGAAAATAATAAACCAAATATAACTAACACTTATACGGCTTGATCCCTGAACTGTCGTATATAATTCATGCCGACTTGCTCGCTGCAGGTCTTTTTTTTCTTCTTCTTCTTCTTTCTCTTTTTTTCTGGGAAGATATGTTTGTACCGGCAGCAACATAACCTGATAAACCTCTTCGCCACCGGGTAATCTTTCCAAGTAATCAAGCACTGACTCCACATCATTCGTCTCTAATAAAATTCGTGTTAAATGTTCCTCTTTACTCTCCTCGAAACTCCAATAAGAAATAACAGAAAAATGATCTTCAATTTCTTCTATATTTAAAAAGTTTTTAGGGGCATAAATTTCAAGCAACTGTAATGGCATAATTTCGTCTCCCATATACAAAAGAAAGTATTACGCCTTATTATTGCCTTTATTTTTCTTTTTCATTTCACCTGCAGTATTTTTCTCAAACAAAAGATTCCCCTCCGTCTGGCTCAGTAGTTTCGTAAAGAACTGTGCTGCGAGACTAAGTGGTTTATTCAACATAAGGGATGCTCCAGCAAAATACCGGATTTAGGTGGAAAGGTTCACAATGAGTAGGTGAATTGCATTTTTAAAAAACGAAAGCAGATCAGAGTCATTATCTCTTTTAAAATGTTAGAAAGGACAGTTCCTGATAGAAATGCTATACTAAACGTAAGTTAATATCTTGCCTATGGTGACTGTTTAATAGTTGAAAAGGGAAGTTGGTGAAAATCCAACGCGGTCCCGCCACTGTGATGGGGAGAGTTCTTTTGCATCCACTGTTTCTGTATTGAAATGGGAAGGGAAAAGTTCTTGATGATTCTGAGCCAGGATACCTGCCATAAGGAAGGACATTTGAATCCTACGGGAGATAGGAGGGTGTTGCGATTAATTGAATCCATGTAAATGGAGTGGATTCAATTTAAATGTGTGTGTTGACATCTTCTGAAATAGAGGGTGTTTTTTTATTTTGCAGGAGGTGATCATAGTGGAAAATGTACCGATTAATAAATCAAAAACGGTTCAAACCAGATTGGTTCTCCCGCCGGAT
Source organism: Virgibacillus kimchii (assembly GCF_055379185.1). Lineage (NCBI taxonomy): Bacteria > Bacillati > Bacillota > Bacilli > Caryophanales > Bacillaceae > Virgibacillus > Virgibacillus kimchii. Next base: position 3,491,634 of record NZ_AP043951.1, read on the forward strand.
ACGAATCATCTGGATACGATATTTGGCGGAAAGGTATTGGCATATATTGATGAAATTGCTGCATTAACAGCGATGAAGCACGCCAACAGTGCAGTGGTGACAGCATCCATAGATTCTGTAGATTTTCTTTCTTCAGCGAAAGTGGGGGACTCATTAACACTGGAAGCGTTTGTGACTTATACAGGCACAAGTTCAATGGAGGTCTATGTGAAAGTGACGGCGCACGATCTCATTAAAAATGAAGAGAAGTTGACGACGGAGTCTTTTCTGACTATGGTTGCTGTCAATGAAGAAGGAAGACCGATAGCCGTTCCGAAAGTATATCCTGAAACGGAAGAGGAAAGCAGGCTGCATGCAACCGCACCCGCCAGGAAGAAAAACAGAATAAAGCGGGCAACTGTTAAATAAAGAAGTAGATATAACTTTAAAAAGTATCAGCATAGTTTTTGTTGATACTTTTTTGCAACTTTACAATCAGTAAAATTGATCTGTTTATAGCTACTGTTTACCAATAACCTTTATTAGCAGCTCCCTGAATTTATTCCTGTCATCCTCGGTAAAGGGTTTTGGTCCTTTTGTCCGTTTGCCGCTTTTTCGGGCCATGGCACTGAGATAACGGGTTTGCAAAAGCTGGTCTATATTGTCATTTGTGTAAACAAATCCTTTATGGTGGAGGACAGTACATCCTTTTGCCAATCCGAGTGAAGCAAGTCCATAATCCTGTGTTATGATCATATCGCCTTTTTCTGCCATTTTCATAATTCGGTAATCTGCAGCTTCAGCACCTGTGTCCACATAAATGGTTTCTACTCCCGCAGGCGGTTCTTCGGGAGAATAATGCGAAAAGCTTGTGACCAGAACAACAGGTATCCCTGTCCTTTGAGCTTCTTCAATCACTATATTTTTAACCGGACTGGCATCTGCATCAACGTAAATTTTCATTCGGATTAACTCATTTCTTTTTAAGATTGATATGATAGTTCCATCATAACTATTTCAATATGTTTCCTCAAGGTCCAAGCCTGCGTATTTTATCTGTGGCGGACAAACTGATAATATAAATGACAGATGGTGATGCTATGTATAAGAAGGTTTTGATTAATAATTTTCCAATCGAGGCAAAAAAGTTTACAAAAGAAGCTGGTGAACGAATAAAGATTGGCTTTGAATTTACAGTAACCCATGAAGATTATCATGATGTGACTACATTGCTCTATGAAAATGACTTCACGGTAAAGGTTCCGGATGAAAATCTGGCATTCAGGGCAACCATTTCCAACTATTCTACTTCTGTTACAAATCTTTATAAAGAAGGAGCGGAAGGGGAGTTTAAGCTGGAACTTGTTGAAAAAAAATAGAAGAAATCAGCAAACTAGCTGATTTCTTCTTAATTGAAAGGGAGTAAAATTTGTCTTATCTATAAAATCTGTAATTCTCTAGGGAAGGAAGTCAATACTTCAGCAACTCCCTCTTCGTTAATATAAACCTCATCTTCAATACGAACTCCACCATAGCCAGGTATATAAATCCCGGGTTCAATTGTAAAGAATAATCCATTTTCTGCTACCTTATCATTATTCTCATGAATGGACGGCTCTTCGTGCACTTCGATGCCAAGACCGTGTCCTATACGATTGTTAAAATATTCTCCGTAACCACTTTCGTTAATAACATTCCTTGCAGCGATATCAAATGTCTTCAGTGGTACTCCGGCTTTTACAGAATTCACTCCTGCTCGATTAGACTGCAGTACGATGTCATAGATTTCTTTTTGCTTCTCGGATGCTTCCCCGACAATGAAGGTTCTTGTAATATCTGAACAATATCCTTCTTTGGTAATTACCCCAAAATCAATTAATAAAAAATCGCCTTTTTGCAACTTTCGGTCTGCTGGTTTTCCATGTGGCAATGCTGCTTTTTCACCAGATAGGACAATGGGAGAAAAAGACGGGCCCGATGCTCCGAATTTTGATTTGTAAAAAGGCAAAAATCAAATGCTATACCTTGTATTCTATACTGCGATAAACCATGTGAAGAAACTTCTACGATGATAACTTCATCGTTGCTCTCTGCAATTATTCTATGTAAATCCAATGAACTTGGAGTTGTATTAACACTTTTCCTAAACTGGCCATTAACAATGTTTTGTATCGTTCCGATTAGAGAACAGGCTTTTCCGCTGCTTTCTATAATATGTTTCAGAATATAACTTGTTGTTGTCTTTCCGTTTGTACCAGTAATACCAATCATAAGCTTTTTTTGAGAGGGATTCCTGTAAAAATTACTGGAAATGGTTCCTATAGCTTTCCTGCTGTTATCAACTTGAATATAGGGAACAGGCAAATCACGTATATTCCTTTCCCCTACGATTAAACAAGCACCTTTTTCAATAGCTTCAGAAATATAGTCACTTCCATTAGAATGAAAGCCATGGATAGCTACAAAAATATAATTTTTTCGTACATTGACTGAACTATCAGCTACCCCTTCAATAGATATGTTTAGTGTATCAGGTTTTATATCATTCTTAATTTCAAGTTTGGCAATTACATGTTCTGCTTTCATAGATGTTTTTACTCCTTTAACAAAGGAATTTATTCACTAAGTTTAATAGTATTTTATGGAGAAAGTGTGAAGTTTTTAAGATGTAATAATTCCTTAACAGTACAGTAATATTTAAAAATCACCAAAAAAGTGCTAATGAAAAGAGTTTCATTGCTATAGTGAAATGATCATATACAAATATATAATTCCAAATCCAAATAATCCAATTACTAAAGAGTATAATAACGTTGAATTTCTAACTGCTTCTTCGAAAATCTCTTTTACTGCAACCATAAAAATGATAGCAATAGAGAGGTTTATCATAAAAGCAAGCAAGGAAGGAAATTCTATATTAAATAATTGCCCCAGTAATGCCCCTAAAGCAATTGGTAATGTAATAACGACGGTGATAAACACATAAGTAAGTATGCCGAATCCAGCAAGAAACAATGGGGTAAAAACAATTATTCCTTCTGGTATTTTATGTAATACTAGTGTAGTTAGCATTAGCTCTCCTATCTCTGTACCCAGCGTCGATCCAAGCGTAATTCCAACAGGAAAATTGTGAAGTGCAATGCTAAAAGTTAAAAGCACCCCGGAACGAACAAAAATATCTTTTTGATGACTAGCTGTGATAATTGTTATTTTGTCCATTAATAGATGAATGAATTGAAATAGTACTAAACCAATTGTGATGCCAATGGCGAGATTTACCCAACCGCCTAACTCAATACTTTCCGGAATCATTTCTAAAAATAATAACCCTACTATAAGTCCAGCACATAATGAATAAATAAAGCCGTATCCTCGTTGTAACCCTTTCAAAATCCAAGCAATTCCTCCACCGACACTAATGCCAAGTGCGGAGGCGAACACACTAATTATCCAAGTTGCAGCCATACAATCGCTCCTTAATAAGGTTGTCTTTTAGTTTATATTGTTACGAACAAAATAATATTCTATTTTATTATTATGCTGCTTGACAATCTTTTTCAGTAAATGTATAATGTGAGCATATACTAATATACGCATATACAGTTTGAATAAATATAAAGTCAGCTTAATCAGCTTATTACTCGATCTTTCTTTTATACATATAAATTTTAAAAGGAGGGAATTTTTATGGACGATAACAAGGAACAGGCAGAAATAGATAATAAAGACCTGGATGAAGAAACATTATTTGTAGTATCACAAACCTTTAAAGCATTAGGTGATCCAACAAGAATAAGGATTCTTAATTTATTGTTTCATAAAGAGTACTCTGTGAATGGAATTGCAGAGAACTTACACCTTAGACAATCGACTGTTTCGCATCAATTACGTTTTTTAAAAAATTTACGTTTGGTGAAATATCGTAGAGATGGGACAACCTTATATTACTCTCATGATGATGAGCACGTAATGAATATGCTAAGACAAACGATAGAACACGCCTATCATCATTAGTATCCCTTTGCCACAATATTAAGGGTCAGTATTAATAAGCTATGTTTTTAATATTGTTATATGAGCATATATATATATTAACAATAATGAAAGGTAGAGGGTTTTGGAATTAGACTGGAAAGGGTTGTATGATACCTGGAAAGAAAGCGGGTTGAGTTCAGAGTGGCTCGTGAACAAGGTTTAAAAGTTAAAATCGGATATTTTATTGGATACAAAAATTTGAACGCGATCATTTAACTTCTTAGCTCGTGTAAAACAAAAAGCGGATGTATTGGACCTATATTATATTTTTTAGGATGGTGATAATATGGAAAATATTCAAGAGCACCAGTCACACGGAAATCATAGCCACGGTCACGATCACGATCATGGAAAAATGCCAATTGTTTTGTATTTTATTGGTTTAGCATTGGCACTTATTGCATTATTTTTAAACGACGAATATGTGTTATTACAAAATATTTTATTTTCAATCGCTACAATCACAGCTGGCTACCATGTAATCATTCTTGAAGGTATTGGAGAAACTGTTGAAAATACTAAGATGAAAAAGCGATTCACCCCGAACTCCCATATTCTGATGGGGCTGGCAGCAATTGGAGCTTCTTTAATGGGGAATTTCTGGGAAGGAACATTATTGATTCTTATTTTTTCTGGTGCCCATTTTCTTGAAGATTACGCTGAAGGAAGAAGTAAAAGAGAAATTACCAACTTACTCGAAATGAACCCAACAACAGCGAGAAGGATTCTCCCCGATGGAAATACAGAAATTGTTGATGTTAGTGAATTAAAGGTTGGGGACCGCCTTCAGGTATTAAACGGTGACCAAGTGCCCATTGATGGAGTTATTTTATCCGGCACTACTTCCATTGATGAATCTTCTATTAACGGTGAAAGCATCCCCAAAGAGAAGTCAAAAGGGGACGGAGTTTTTGGAAGTACGATTAATGGAACAGGTACTTTTACAATGGAAGTCACAAAAGAGAGTAAAGATACTGTCTTCTCGAAAATCTTACAACTGGTTAATTCAAACCAAGATAATCAAACCAAAGCCGCTAGTATTATACAAAAATTTGAACCTAAATATGTTACTTTAGTTTTAATCGCAATACCATTAGTAATGGTACTGACACCTTTTCTATTTGACTGGACATGGTCACAGAGTATTTATAGAAGTTTAGTCCTTTTAGTTGCTGCTTCACCGTGTGCTCTAGCAGCAGCTACCGTATCAGTAACATTGTCAGCAACTTCTAATCTAGCTAAAAAAGGAGTGCTTTCAAAAGGAAGTACTTACCTATCGCAATTAGCGGATATAGATACAATTGCCTTCGATAAAACGGGAACCCTTACTAATGGAAAACCTGAAGTAACAAATTATTATTTTGCTGATTCAGTGAATGAAGAGAATATTATTGATATTATAGTGGCTCTTGAAAAAGAATCCAATCACCCACTGGCGAATGCTATTTTAGAAAAATTTGAAGCTAAAAATAAAATAGAAATTGAAGTTACCAATCAGATTGGGAAAGGTCTGACAGGTGATTATAATGGGAAAAATTATCGGATAGGTAAGCCCACTTCTTTTGATGGTGTTTCCGATGAGTATATCCGTTTAAATAATGAATGGGCTTCAGAGGGAAATACTGTTGTATACGTAGCAGAAGATGAAAAAGTTATTGGGCTTATAGCCCTTATGGATGTGCCGCGAGAACAAGCGAGAGAAACCATTGATTATTTTAAGAAGCTTGGTATACACACCACTTTAATCACTGGTGATTCTGAGATGACAGGGAAAGCTGTTGCCGAACAGTTAGGTCTTGACGAAGTTATTGCGAATGTAATGCCTGAAGATAAATCTAATATTATAAATGAACAGAAAGAAAAATATGGAGTGACGGCAATGGTAGGAGATGGTGTGAATGATGCACCGGCTCTTGTAAATGCAGATGCCGGTATTGCTATGGGAGATGGTACCGATGTTGCAGTAGAGGTATCTGATCTGGTTCTAATGCAGAATGATTTAACTAAATTAGTAAAGGCTCATAAAATTTCTTCAAAAATGAGTCGAGTTATCTGGCAAAATATTATTTTTTCAATGGCAGTTGTTGCCTTTTTAGTTGTAGTTAGTTCTTTAGGACTTACGGATATAGCAATCAGTGTAATTATTCATGAGGGAAGTACTTTAGTTGTTATACTAAATGGTCTTAGATTATTAACATCTAAATAATCAATGATCTAATTAACATGAAAGAGCATCTTAGTTATAATTGTTTTTGTTGAATTGTCGAATTTTTTGATAGTTAAGTTTTTGATTTTTAGTTAAACCTACTTCATATATGAAGAATACCAAACACCTGAATTAAATAAAACAATCCACTTAAATTTTAAGTGGATTGTTTTATATTCGGAGTTTAACTGGTTAGATAAAACTTATTCTTCACTGTTTTAGCTATGTTAAACAGGCCGGAAGTTGACGGTTATGTCTGACCAGAAGTAGACTGATAATATGACCAGAAAAAAATCCAGGAAAGGAAAAGGACGCCCCCATTAACGTGAAATTGCGGAAACAATTTCACTGGAGACGTCCACTAAAACCTAACATATGATTAGTATATCAGACTATACGTTAATTGAGAAGAAGGACGAAGCAGGTGTTTTTTGTTAGGAGTGCGGAAATCAATCACTGTCCTATTTGCGAAAGCCCTTTGGTAGTGGCTGGAAGCCGGCGGAGGGTATGGTATAGAAATTCAGGAGATAAAGAGAAACTTATTATACGCCGGCTTTATTGTAAACGTTGTCATAAAGTACATCATGAATTACCTGATGTTTTAATCCCTTACAAACGTTATGGAGTAGAAAGCATTGAACAGGTTGTGGATGATAATTTGATAGATGTTCCGGCTGATGAATCGACATTGGGTCGCTGGCGTGAATGGTTTCAGATCTGGGGACCATATGCTGTGGGCTGCATGATTTCTATTATAAAGCGGTTTCAATTGGACTTACCTGTGGGGAGCACGTCCGGTGCCCCAAGGACCGTGCTCCAAAAAATCGGACGTGACGGAAGAACATTAGATGGATGGCTGGCGAAAGTTGTCCGTCCTATTGTTAATGTTCATTTATGGATACAGACCCGTTCTGCATTCCTGTCCGGATACTCTTGAGATAGACTCATGTTTAATAGCTTAAAAGGAGGCTCATTGACATGAGAAATCAAAAGAAAGCACAGGAGATTGCTGCTGAACGGGTACAATTACTGTCTCCATTGTTGGCGGATGGATTGGATGCCGCCAAGGCCAGACAAATCAGACGGCAAATTTGTGAAGCAAGTGGACTTTCTGAACGAACTATTCGAAGATACTTAGCACAATATCGACAGGCAGGGTTTGAAGGTTTAAAACCAAAAGGAAAAGGTACGCAAATCAGGGAAGCTATTCCCGATCATTTATTGAAACAGGCTATCTTATTGCGTCGGGAAGTACCATCACGCAGTATTGCCCAAATTATTCAAATCCTGGAATGGGAAAAACGAGCTGAGCCCGGTCAATTGAAGCGGAGTACCTTGCAGGAAAAGCTTGCTGAAAAGGGGTATAGTGCTCGGCATATGCGAATGTACAGTGATCCTGGTGTGGCTGCCAGGCGTTTCCAACGGAAAACTCGCAATCAATTATGGCATTCTGATATTAAGTATGGACCGTACCTTCCTATTGGTCCAGGTGGAGAGAAAAGACAAGTTTATTTGGTGGTGTTCCTGGATGATGCTTCTCGATTTGTGATGCATGCCGGGTTTTATCCCACCATGGATCAACGTATTGTGGAACAGGGTTTTCGTGAATCTATTCAATTATACGGTGTTCCCGAATCTGTTTATTTTGATAACGGAAAACAATACAGGACAAAATGGATGAAACGAACCTGCTCAAAGTTAGGCATCCGGTTATTATACGCTAAGCCGTACTCGCCAGAGGCTACCGGGAAGGTAGAAAGGTTTAATCGGATAGTGGGTAGTTTCCTGGATGAGGTTTCACTGGAGAAGCCCACAACACTGGATCATCTAAATGAGCGACTCCGTGTGTGGTTGAGTGAATGCTACCAGTACAAGCCGCATAGTGCTTTGGGGGAAAACCAAAGTCCGGAAGCAGCTTTCCGCAGTGATGACAAAGCCTTACGGTTTGTCAGTACAGAAGAATTGGCGCAAGCATTTTTACACTGTGAGACGCGTAAAGTGGATAAATCAGGATGTATTAGTTTTATGGGCACTAGCGTTGCATTAAAAAGTAAAAACAATGTCAATCAATAAATCTGGTAGCTTCAGTTATTTAGTTCAATTTTCTGATAAATACCTAGTTTTATTCGAGAAAAAAAGTTAATATGCTTTAAAGGTAGCCCTTCATCCATTTTTAGAATTTTATATATTTATTAGTTAACTGGATCGTAGCTTAGATCATCTAAGTGCAAAACCTCCTCTGATTCGTATTGTGCCAAGGTTTCATTAAAAACCTTTTCGTGGTCCAGCCTTCGTCGTCCATTGGATGATCGTTCTGGTTTCCTGAATAATTCGGAAATAAAAAATGTCATGGATTGTGACCAGAAATCACGGGTCCAACGCAACATTTCGACTAAAGTTCCTTCATAGCCCAACTTGTTTTTCATTAACAGGGTTAGGCAGAAAGTAATCATAGCTATTAGTATTTGATTGTATACAGCGTTTTCACTCTTTCCATACAGTTTTTTGATAACCAGATGTTGCTTTATCCATTTGAAAAACAATTCAATTTGCCAGCGATGCCGGTAAATATCACTGATTTCCTGTGCACCGACGGTTGCATCGTTACACACAATTCGGATCTGGTTCCCTTCGCTGTCTACAGTTTCTATTAACTGCAGCGGATTCTTCATGTTTCCAATCTTCACGATCGCATGCCTGGAGATTGAAGAATCCTCATCTACCGGCAATTCCTCGATGACATTTACAACAGTATTCGATTTAATTCTTGTGGCAAACCGGATACCTTTTTCACAATAATAATCAAACTTAGCAAAGTTGAAATAACCTCGATCGAAGACATGAAGGACCCCTTTATCCGGCACAATTAATGAATCCAACTGAGTTTCATCAGCAGGTCTTGCAGGGGTAAGTATCATATCATTTGGATAAGAGATATCATCACAAAAGACGATGGAAGTATGCATCTTCACTCCCGCTTTTGTCTCCCGAAAATCTGCCCATTCATATTGGCTGAGACACATGGAAATGGTCGATGAATCAATCAGATGAAGCTTTCCAAGTGATTTGTCTGTCATTGTTGGGCCAAGTATTTGGTGCAGCTTTTGAATTAAATGATGCAGGATCGCCTGAAAAATCTCGGGTGGAATATCTCCATTTTTTCGAGAGAGTTGTGATTTACTAATGCTCTCTATACCAACAAGTCTTTGCACCGTTTTCTTTCGTTTAATCGTATCACTTATCCGCTTCAGACTATCTAAGTTTTTTAACTGGGCATAGATAAAAGCATTCGTAAACGTAAGTACATCAAGCTTTTTGACGTATTTGTCAACTTCGGCATGATCAATCATTTTTTGTATTACCTTTGAATCTAATGGATGAATGTATTCCTTGAATACAGTTTTTATGGTATTATTGTCCATGGTTTCTCCTTATAGTTAGGGATTTGGACAGGACTACCATACCCTAATTATAAGGTTTTTTTAATGGATTTTAAAGTGAAAAGATCTAATATTACCAACTTTCAAATAAAATATTTTACTTGATTTTTTAATATTATTTTCCTGCAACGCTAGTGTTTTATGGGTAAGAAATACGAGGCTGGATTATCGTATATTGGCTGCAGGGTCGATGTGGTTTATGATCCTTCGGATATTACGGAAGTGACCATTGAGTACGAAGGACATGCACCTTGGACAGCTCGTGAATTGGTGATTGGTGAACATGCCGGGAAACGGCCAACGATGCCGGATCATCTTGGACAACAGTCCACAGAGCACTCCAGACTGTTGGACGCAGCGACGGAACAGTATGCTTCCCGTAAAGACGTTCAGAAGACAGCGGTTTCCTATCGCAGGGTTAAGAAAGAGGGTGCTTCACATGTTTAACCATTTTTACGGTTTTACGCACACTCCTTTTAACCGCGATATTCTCACATCGGCATTATATTATCCGGATATGCTGGATGAAACCATTGGGAGATTGGAATATGCAGCTGAATCACAATTATTTGCGGTGGTGACAGGAGATGCTGGCACCGGGAAAACAACGACGCTCAGGAAATTTACGGATGAACTGGATTCCGGTTTGTTTAAGGTTTTATATCTGGCCGATTCTAAATTAACACCCCGGCATTTCTATAAAGGGTTACTGGAACAGTTGGGGTGCGAAGCCAAGTTTTATCGTGGAGATGCTAAACGGCAGTTACACAATCAGATTGAAATGATGCGTGGAATTCATGGTTTATTACCTGTGGTTATTGTAGATGAAGCACATCTACTGGACCGGGAAATGCTGGAGGAAGTTCGCTTTCTGCTTAATTTTAAAATGGACGCTGAAAGTCCAATGGCTTTGATTCTTGTCGGACAAAGTGAACTTTGGGACCGGCTTCGGCTCCAATCATTTGCAGCTATTCGGCAACGAATCGACCTGCAATGTAAGCTCCCGCACTATGATCGTGCGCAGGTAGGTGGATATATACAAAAACATTTAACCGAAGTCGGTGCACAAAGCGACATTTTCACAGATGCAGCGATTCATGAAGTTTTTCAGTTTTCGAATGGTACACCAAGGCTGATCAATAAGATTTGTACGCATTGTCTCATTTACGGTGCCCAAAATAAACAAAAACTCATCGATGATCATATGGTAAAACTGGTGATAGAAGGTGAACTGTCATGACAGAAGGAATGATGACCTATGAATACAATAGAGACGCCTGGGTAGTTGAATTAAACGGTTATCATTATACACTCTTTTGCGGTGAATCATTTGAACTTATTGTTGGCCAGTATAAAATCCCTTCTAGGCTCGAGTTGGGGTTGGATTGGTATATTATCATGGAGGAAGATGTTCGATTCGACCTTCGCATAGGTAATGTATATCATATAAACATCTAAAATTGGCTAACTGAACGAAGGGGAAGAAGGAAATATTATCCTTCTTCCCCTTCTTTTTATATTCTGTGGTCAATAATCTAGTCAAAACTTGGACAGAAGACGCAATCAATATAAAGGCATTATATACAATCAGTAACACTTCACTATTTTCATCTTTAACCGTTACAGACTTCATAAGCATTGTGTTCAAGCTCTTGCTGTTGTATGTGCATACATTGAATATACTCCATCATTCTCGAATGTTACTTCTGCCGTATACGTTCCATCCTCATTGTTTGTGGATTCAATTGTTATACTTTCGTCTTCATTTCCTTCTTCCCAATATTCAAAATTAACTTCATCGGCATCATCTACTTTCTCATCACCATATGTAACGGTTGCTTTCAGTAGGATGGTCTCACCGACTTCAGCCGTTTCAGGAACTTCAAATTCTACTTCAAGTGACTCTAATTCGTCAAGCTCTTCTACTGCTTCATCTTCGTTTCCACTGCATGCTGTAAGAATAACGAGAGTCAAAGCCAATATAAATAGAAAAAACCCTTTCATAAATATAATCCTCCAATATCCTTTTTATTCAATATTACGTTAGAAAACCTTACCAATCATCCCACTTTTTATTTAAAATCCCAATGTCCTTTAACAAGCTAAAGAACAGTGAATCTCTTTCACTTTCCAAGGCTTCCTCCGTACAGGAATCATGTGGTTCATAGTTTAAGTCCCATGCTTTCTCTAAAGTCGAATCTTCAAGGTAGTTTGTTGGTGTTGGATTTGACTGTTCGAAACAATAGTCTCCTGGCTGCCCAGGTGCAATATACGTTTGATAAGTATGCTCCAGTATTATCCTTGTATCAGAAGATGGTTTTGTTTCTTTAGGTATAAAAAAGCTGACAATGAGTAACCCAACAATAAGGATGATAAGGTAGATCAGTAATTTTGATTTAGACATAAATACGGAACTCCTTTAACTTTTATAACACTATCTTTAAATCATCAACAATAGTTTCAACCTCGTCCATATCAATACCATAATAATGTTTTATGACTTCACCCTCAGGATTAACTAAAAAGAATCGGACTCCATGCATTACCTGGTCAGTATCAGGAAGTTGCTCTGCTTCCGAACGGAATGAATTTATGGAAAGCTCTCGGATCGTTTCAAATTCATAGCCTGTTAGAAAACTCCAATTGCTTAAGTCTGCCTGATACGATTCAGCATATTCTTTCAATACTTCCGGAGAATCATACTGGGGGTCTACTGTGAAAGATACTAATTGAATATCCATCCCTTCCTCCTCGAGTATGTCTTGTAACTCCGACATATTTGTTGTCATTGGAAGGCATACTGTTGTACAATTTGTGAAAATGAAATCCGCAACCCACCACTCCCCCTCCAAATCGCTAGAACTTAACGTTTCATTATCCTGTGTTGTAAATTCAAATTCTTCTACTGTTCCGGATATGTTCGACTCAATTTCTCCTCCACAAGCTGCAAGGAAAAGGACAAGTGATAACATAGTAATCTTCTTAAAGTACTTCATTTATTAGACCCCCTGTAATCCATTTATTGATTAAGACTCTTTATTTTTCCCTGCATTTGAAGTGATTAACATAAAAATAGTAATTAACGAAAACGCAATTAATGCCAAAAATGGTATTGTAATAAATCCCAGCCAATTTATGTATTCAGCACTGCATGGTACACCACTCGCACATGGTTTAATTGGTGCAAAACCCGGCACTTTCTGCTCTAAATAGTGATAGAGAGAAATAGAGCCGCCAATGAGCGCCATTGGCAACACATATTTTTTAACAGATCTGTCATTTTGAAATGTTGCTATACCGAGTATTAAAGATAATGGATACATTAAAATACGCTGATACCAGCAAAGTTCACATGGCACAAAACCTCGTATTTCGCTAAAGTAAAGACTTCCAAGCGTTGCAACAATCGAAACCAGCCAAGCTGCATATAGCGATAACTGTGAAATATCTACTTTCTTCATATTTTAATTGTCCTCTAATGCGTTTTCTATAGCGTCTGTAATTGCTTCATAGTTAAATGGCTCTTCTATTATTGTTTCATTTACCATAATCGTTGGCGTGAATTGTACCTCGAATTCTGAAACCAACGCTGAATCCTTATTAACTTCGTCCATTTCCGAATTGCTTTCAATCGCTGATTTTAAACTTTCTGTATCAATGCCTGAAACCCCATCTGCTATTTCAATTAGCTTCTCCGTTGTAATCCAGCTGCTGTCATGATTTTCACTTGGTTGTTCATTGAAAAGAGCTTCATGAAATTCCCAATACGCATCAGGGTTCTGTTTATATACTGACTCAGCTGCTAATGATCCTAACTCTGATTCTTCCCCATGAAATAGCACATTTATATATGAAAATTTCACCTTGCCGGTATCAACATAATCACTTACTAATTGCGGGAAAATATCTTCACCCCAAACTTTACAAGCAGGACACTTAAAATCTCCAAATTCTACTACTGTCACGGGAGCTTCTGAATCACCCAATGTTGGTTGCCCATCAATTGGCGGTTGTTTGTCTATGGTTGTTTCTTCATCTGATTCAGAATTATTATTGGTGATAACGACCAAGGCGATAATTACTGCAACAACAACTAAGGTAATAATTACAACAAATTTAAATGGAGAGTTATTTTTCTTGTTCATTTAAACACCTGCCTATTCTTATGTATGAATTTAATTTTAACATCAAACCTTTAACCTGGTGATATTTATCACATATTGTTCATAAACATTTCATAAATAGAAGTTTGACACACATATTAGTCACTGCTAATATGATGATAGCAAAACATATTAGTGGTGTCTAATATAAGGGGGATAATATATGTTAAAAGTTGATATTGATACAAAGATGAAATTCTTGCACGGCTTTTCACACAAGACAAGAATTCAAATACTCGAAAGTATAAAAGAGGACGAAAAAACAGTTTCCCAAATTGTTAACGATTTAAATGGCAATCAGTCGAACATATCACAGCATTTAGCGTGCTTAAAAGGATGCGGACTTATTGTTGGAAGACAAGACGGAAAATATGTTTATTACCGTGTACGCAATCAGCTGGTACGTGATTTATTAACGATGTTTGATGTGGTGCTTGAAGATGTTCAAGAAAATATTGCTTGTTGTGAAAATCATATAGATTGAAGAAGGATGAATGGAAGAAAAGTACTCAATTATGGGAAACAGCTAATCAATTTTTAAATTAAGCTAAAACCATTTATGTCGCGCAAGATCAGTGCTGCATCACAAAGGATTTTCAATGTAGTTTATCAGTAGGGTGTGAAGAAATGTACAATACGATTGTTATAGGTGCTGGACAAGCAGGTCTTGCAATGGGATATTATTTAAAGCAATTTAACCACTCCTTTCTCATGTTGGATAAAAATCAAAAAGCGGGAGAAATATGGGATAAGCGATACGATTCTTTGGTTTTGTTTACTCCAAGATTATTCAGTTCATTACCGGGACTAGAGCTTAATGGGGATCCCCAAGGTTTTCCTTCAAGAGATGAAATATCACAATATTTGAAGGACTACGTGGAAACTTTTGAACTGCCAATTAAATATGATACTGACGTAACCAGGGTTCGGAAAAAGGATAGTATTTTTCACATTTCGACTGAGCATATGGAAATTAAAGCTGAGAATATCATCATAGCAACTGGTCCTTTTCAGAAACCAAGAATACCTGCTTTTGCGAACGAGTTATCAAATGAGATTGTTCAGTTCCATTCATCTGAATATCAAAATCATACTCAATTAAAAGAAGGAAATGTATTAGTTGTGGGTGGCGGAAACAGTGGAGCGCAGATAGCTGCAGAACTTTCGGAAATCAAGAAGACTTATTTATCTACCAGTCAACGGTTAACATTTCTGCCTTTGACAATCAGGAATAAAAGTATATTTTGGTGGTTTAATAAGTTGGGCATATTAAAGGCAACTTCCAATTCATTTTATGGAAAACTAATTCAAAAAAGAGGAGACCCAATCTTTGGTCTTGAATTGAAGCACGCTATTCGTAATGGTGATGTCGTCATTAAAAATAGATCAATGGATGGTAAAGAGGATAAGGTTATATTCCGGGACAACACGTTTCTTGATGTACAAAACATAATATGGGCTACTGGTTTCATATTTGACTATTCATGGTTAAATGTATCTGGGGTCTTGGACGAAAAAGATAAACCTATACATAATAGAGGTATTACCAACATAAAAGGTTTATATTTTTTAGGTTTACCATGGCAATATAGACGGGGTTCTGCACTTTTGCTAGGAGTAGGAGGTGATGCAGAATATTTAATGAACCATATTTCAAATTATTAGTAGGTGCTTCAAATATTTAATCGGTATTGAAAATTCCCGGAGATAACCATTTCTCTTTTTCAGCAGTTGTTGCTAAAGTAAATCCGGATTTCCTGACATATCCATTTTTCCACCGGTAATTCCTTCATATGGTAGTTCTCCCATTAACTTAATGATGATTATAAAGCGTGGTATCCCAAGATTCGCCTTCCCAATTTAACTCTTTTGTATTATTTATTTCTCTAAACAATTCATTTCCCATCGCATATAGGGTTATATTCGCTAAATCTTCTGCGGTTGTTACATGATTCGGATCAAAGAGACCATGAGGATTTTCAAAATTTGTATGTTGTACGCCAACATTTTCCTGTAAATACTCATTTAGATCAGAAGAAAATTGTTCAACACTTCCACTCATGTGCTCTGCTATTGCAACACCTGCATCATTTCCCGAGTTAATCATTAATCCTTGAATAAGTTTTTTTAGTGGAACTGTTTCCCCTTCTTCAAGATAGACACTAGAACCTTCCGTATTTCTAGCATAACTACTGACTGTAACAAGATCATCTAGATCCCCATTCTCTATCGCAAAAATTGCTGTTGCAATTTTGGTCACACTAGCTGGATACATCCTTGCCTGTTTATTTTTTTCAAAAATAACCACACCTGTTTTTGCATCAATAACAATAGCTGCTTCACTTGTTAAACTTGAGGGAGATGTATTGGGATGTCCATTTATTTTAATGGAATAAATGCATCTATAACGAAGAGGGTTATTATAAGTAGTACTATTTTTATCAATTTATCACCTGCTAAAATAATTGTCTTTTTTGTTGATAGCATAATTATCAAACGTCTATTTAAGCCATTTTAAAACTTATTTGTGCAGAAAATATGAAGATTTAGATAATGAAATAGATCTTTAATATTGTTACCAGACTGTAAAATTTTCTACAATTATTACGTTAGGACTATGAATAATTTCGTAAATGAAACACATATAGTTAATTATACTGGACAAGACAGAAAGGGGTAGAGTTAATGGGCACACCGTTACTTTTAATATTTATAACGATTTTCTCACTCTCATTGCTAATTATCTATAAAAACTTTTTCTATAGAGATAAGATTACAAAGATGGTTGGCATGATGGTAGCTATGCTCGGAAATATGATTGAGATAGAATATCAAAATTCTATCGTAATAATTATGTTCTTATTATTCCTTTCAACTTTACTATTGCTGCTTTACATAATCCAAAAAGAAGTCAATAAGAACAAGCTAATATTCTACACCAGCCCTTTGTTCATAGCTGTTCTTTTTGGATTACTTTTTATTGTATTTAATCAAATGGGACCAATTTTTACGTATGAAGAATCTCCAAATCATAATCAAATAGAAGATCATCATTAAAAGGAAGGGTGTCATTTAGTGCTGAACCCATCACCGTTAAGTTCTTTTAATTATTGTACTCAGTTATCATGTTCATATATTTGTCTCTTGGTCTTCATAAAAATGCAAATTTATCAGGTAATATTATCGTTGAAAGAAAAATAATTAAAAGAAATGATTGGGAGGTCATTATTTATGAAAAAGAGTTTATTAGCGGCAATCTTTTTAGGTTTCGTGTTATTGCTCGCTGCTTGTAGCGGGGATGACACAGAACAAACAGGAGACACTAGTTCTTCAGATGATTCTTCTGCCACTAGTCAAATTGACATTACAGTATCCAACTTTGAACTTGATCCAGCCGAATACACCGTAAATGCAGGTGAAGAGGTTAAAATAACTTTAACAAATGATGAGGGGATGCACGGGATTGCAATAGATGAGTTAGATGTGAATATTGAGGGTGATGGTGAAGCAACATTTACGCCGGAAGAACCGGGAGAGTACACAGTTTATTGTAATATTCCTTGTGGTCAGGGACATGATGATATGATATCAACATTGATTGTACAATAGTAACTGAGAGTCGTTGTTCAATTTCAATAAACGCCTGGATCATTAAAATGATCCAGGCGTTTATTGTTTAACTTTAAAAAAATCCACTCCTTAAGTGAGGAAACAAAATGAATCCCCTATTTACTTTTGGACTAAGAATTTATTTTTTGAATTGGGTTCAAGGGTAAAGCAGCAACCTTCCTGACCATCTTTAAACACCAATTATTCACTAAAAATGCACAGTACTTGCAAAATTATCACTTATAATTATAATAATGATAGATTTACTATGGAGCTGTTTAAGCCCTGGTGAAAAAATTACTTTTATCTAGAAATGAAGAGGTAAATTCATTGTTCAGTTTTTGGAAATATAGAAAAAGGAAACTATCCCTGCGAAATACGAGGTGATAGTTTCCTTTTTTAATAGACGATATCCAGAAAAATTGCTTCCTCGCTATTTAATGTTTAGTCTAAGGTTTCATAAAGCTGTCAATACTGGGTAAAAACTATTTAAATACCTAGGAGCTGAACTGCTTTATGAATGATTTCCAGGAAAAATATAATGTATTCCAATCCGCCTTAGAAATACCTGAACCATGGTATGTTTTCCACCATGAATTAGCTAAAGATGAAAAGACTTTACACATCTATATAGAATACAGATCAGGGGCTGAATTTTCATGCCCAAACTGTGGTAAATCCGGCTGTAAAGTACACGATATCTTAGATCAGAACCGCGCATGGAGGCATCTTGATTTTTGGCAATATCAAACGATTCTTCATGCTAGAATGCCAAGAGTAAAATGTAAGTCCTGTGGTAAAATACGTACCGTTAACATTGATTGGGCCCGTCCGGGGGCAGGTTTTTCCTTATATTTTGAGTATCATGTGATGTCTCTTATGCTTGAGATGCCTGTGGCTGCAGTCGCCCGCAAAGTTGGTGAACATGATACACGTCTTTGGCGGGTGTTTAAACACTACGTTAATCAAGCAATGGAGGACATGGATGTGTCAAATGTTACCCGTATAGCCATGGATGAAACTTCCCGTGCAAAGGGACATAAATACATCACATTGTTTATCGACATGGATACAAAACGCTTAATTTTTGCCACAGTCGGTAAAGATGCTGACGTACTGCAGGAATTCTGCTTATTCCTTGATAGTAAAGGTGTTGAACCTACCCAAATCAAGGAGGTCTGTTGCGATATGTCTCCATCTTTTATTTCAGGCATTGAAACAAACTTCCCAAATGCTTCCATTACCTTTGATAAATTCCATGTAATGAAAATGGTGAATGAAGCATTGGATTTAGTACGCAGACAAGAACAGGCAACACAGCCGGAATTAAAAAAGTCACGCTACTTATGGCTGAAAAACCAGGAGAATCTGACTAAAAAACAGGCATCTACATTTGCGAAACTAAAGGACCTGGACTTAGCTACCGGGCGTGCGTACCGCATGAAAATATCACTACAAAAGATGTGGAGCCGATCCATTATCATTTCGGAAATGTACTTTGACGAATGGTGCGATTGGGCTGTTCGTTCCAGGTTAGAACCAATGATCAAAGTAGATAAATCGCTTAAAAAGCATAAATCCGGTATTTTAAGGTGGTTCAAAACCAAAATGACAAACGGTCTGCTTGAAGGGATAAACAGCTTGATTCAAGCAGCTAAGCGGAAAGCCCGTGGGTATCGAACACCTGAGAATTTCATTGCCATGGCCTATGCGACAGTTAATAAGCTGGATTTGGTACCTGAGCCATGACTGTAGTTGTTCCTTTGTTTGCCTTGGCGACCACTACCTTGGATAGTTTATAGGTTGTCAAGCGAACTCCTTGACTACCTATAAATTATCCAAGACAATGCAGGGCGGCAAACAAGGAATGGCAGACTACTATTCAGGTCTAGTAATTTGATTTTTCAACATTAAATAGCGAAGAGCCAAATAATTGTACCACATTACTTTTCGTTAAAAGTTTTAAAAATGGCATATATATTGCATGTACTATTACATGGTATATCAATGATTACAGAGAAAAAGAGGTGATTTCTAAAAATCAATTGAAATAGATTCAGAAAAGGCTATACCAGTTTATTTTCATAAGAGGTTTCAACAGGAGGCATGCCAAATAAAACGGAGATCAATATTTTAAAAATTTCTTATCAGGCCGCAGTGTAGAAGAAATAATCGTGAATCTGGGAAGGGACGATTACCGTGCCTCTATTGAAAGTTCCAATAAGCTAGAGCAGAATGGTTACTAGACAGAACCGTTAGATGCTTTTCCGTCATGTTATTACTTGGTAGATAAAGGGTAATAAAACAAACCAGAAAAAAGAACTCACTGTATGTAAATTTAGCTGATGTATGAATTGGGAGAAAAGAGCACCATCTATCTACAGTTGTATTGTTACACCTCCAGCTGTGGAGGATGTAGAATTTGAAATTGTCCCTTCTTAAATGTGTGTCAAAAAGGTTTTGCTGTAATAATCGCTGAACATAAGTTTTAGATGATACCGAATTTGACAGATCATTTTATGCAATTCAAGACAGTGTAAAATTAAATTTACACCTTAAAAAAATTAATGAATTTGACTAGATTGGGAATTATTATATGGAAGCACATCTAGAAGTAGGACAGCTATCAAAGTGAGTAAAAAATTTAGTATTTATGGTGTTTTCCTCGGATTGCCTTATGAGTTGATAAACGTAATAAAGGAACTCAGCATATTTGTCACAATATAACCGAATAATTATCCTTTTCCAAAATATAATTCCTATTCCCGAGTGAAGAAAACTCATTTATCAACTCAAATGTAAACTTGGAGAAGAGTTGAAGCATTTTGGGCTTGAAGTTTTTTAAGAGCATCTCTGTGGAAACCAGCATATATCTGGCTTCTGAAAATAGAAGGAAGAGCTGCCTCTTAACAAACAAATTGCCACTGTCACTTTAGTCTAATTATAAATAATTTCACACTCACTAGCGTTGCATAAACATTAATTTAATTTTCAGTTTTTATCACTATCCAATTATTTTAATGAAATTAAATTGTACTATAGAACAAATAAAATTAAAAAATGTAAGCGTTTAATTGTTCTGGGTCTTAATTGAATTTCCAATATTTTCAAAGTATTTTAAGATAAGAGAAGAGGAGCGGTTAAGGTGATTACTAAGAAAATGTATCAAACTGTAGATGTTCATGTGGAGGGAGAACCATTAAGGATTATAATAGATGGTTTACCGGAAATTAAAGGGGAGACGCAACTGGAAAGAAGAGCCTACTGCAAGGAAAACCTGGATCACATTCGTGAAGTATTAATGTACGAACCGAGAGGACATCACGGAATGTACGGCTGTATCATAACCCGCCCTGCTAAAGAAACTTCGGATTTTGGTGTATTGTTTATGCACAATGAGGGCTGGAGTACGATGTGTGGTCATGGAATTATTGGCGTAGTAACGATGGGTATTGAGACAGGGAGATTTGAAGCAAAGGATGGTAAGAATAAATTTATTATTGATAGCCCTGCCGGTGAAGTCACAGCTTATGCCGAGGTAGCTGGAAATAGGGTAAGGTCTGTTTCTTTTGAAAATGTACCCTCCTTTGTTTTGAAAAAAGATATAAAAATGGAACTTGATGGCAAAGAAATTATTGCAGATATCTCGTTTGGCGGGGCTTTTTATGCGATTATAAACAGTCAAAGTTTAGGGCTAGAGGTTAGCAAAAAAAATTTACCGCATTTACAAAAATGGGGAACAAAGATAAAAGCTTATATTGAAAATAATTGGCATATTGTGCATCCCCTGGAAAAAGACCTAGAAGGAATGTATGGTGTGATTTTCTCGGACAAGCCAACGAGAAATGACGCAGATTTACGTAACGTTACCGTTTTTGCAGATGAACAGGTAGATCGTTCACCATGTGGAACTGGTACATGTGCTAGGTTAGCATCACTTTTTGAACATAGTGAAATAGATGATAATGGCAGTTTTGTACATGAAAGTATTACAGACGGTCATTTTGTTGGACAAATAATTGGAAAAGATACAGTGGGTAATTATCAAGCAGTTGTCCCCTTAGTTACAGGGTCTGCATTTATTACAGGGTTTCACCAATTTGTGATTGATCCAGAGGATACACTGCCACAAGGCTTTTTATTGGAGGAAATATAAAAGGACGTCTGTTAATGACCTCAAGAATTGGCCTAAAAGGTGTTGGAGAAAGTGTAACAAATCTATCAGTTTTGTTACTTTTACAATTTAGGGAGTGCTTAAGTAACAAATTTAAAAGTGTCTAATTATTTTAAATATGTAATGTTTATTTAAATGTTTTAGACAAATCAACCTAATATTAAACTATCTATCTAATAAAGAGAATATTTATTTCTGGGTTAACAAGGCATTGAGAAAAAAGAATAAATATTTTAGTTAGAACAGACGCTTTAGGTTAAGGGCAATAACACAGTAGTCAGAAGTAAAAAATAAATGAATTTTAAGGATATTGAAGATAGCAAAAATTTAAATTGGCATAAATGTTGCAATAATAGTAAGTAAGATAAGAAAAGTTTTTAAAAAAAGATAGTTAAAAACTTGTGAGGAGGATAGTTGGTGTTGCTTGTCGTTTAATTTAAATGCCGTTTCGTATGTTTGACTGGATAAGCCTTGTAGATAACCACATCAATATATTGTGGAGTACATATTAAAATAATTAAGAAAACCAGGGTATATAAACTAATTAAATAGAGTTAAATTTTAGGGGAATTACAAGCATTAGTATTTGCGAAAATATGTAAGGAATAAATATAAACTTACTGGTTGATATTATTCAGTTAATATGTATTATTCTGCTGACGTGGTAATTACAATGTGCTGTATGGTTGGGTCAAGTAGTTAAAGAATCAATTAAGAATCTATACTTTGAAAAGAGGGGATTTTAATGAACAATAAAAGATTATTGCTTGTTCTTGTACTTGCACTTGGAGCATTAATGGCAGCCTGTACAGACGAGGTAGGCGGCGAGAACAATTGGCCGGATGAGACGATAACAATTGTTAACCCGTTTAGCAGTGGAGGTTCGATAGATAGACAGTCAAGGGCATTAATTCCAGTCTTAGAAGAGAATTTAGATGCCTCAGTTGTGGTTGAAAATAGAGAGGGCGGTAATGGGTTAGTAGGTGCTCAGGATCACCTTCAAAGTGATCCAGATGATGGATCACACATCCTTTTTCATTCCTCACCTCACTTTGATGCAGGAATATTAAGAGGTGCGGAATACGAATTTGATGATTATGATTACATGGGAACTGTACACAATTCTCCGATAGGTTTGTTTGTACATGTGGACTCTGAATATGATTCTCTTGAAACTTTAATCGCAGATCTGGAAGACAATCCTGGTCAATTAAATTATGGCGTCTTACCGGGCTCGTGGGAAGATATTGCAGGGGTCATGCTATTAGAGGAATTAGGACTGGAAGCAAATGCTGTACCTTATGATGGTGGTGGACCATTACGTACTGCTCTCATTTCTCAAGAAGTTGATTTTGCTTTTACAGATATTGAAGGTGTATATGCCAGTATTAGAGAAGAAGCAAGATCACTGGGGATGTTTTCTAATGACCCATATGTAGATGATCCTGACATCCCGTTAATGAATGATTTGATGGAGGAATTAGGTATAGATGCAGAATTTCCTGAAATGTCTAGTGTGAGATATTTAAAAGTGAAAAAGGGCTTTAAAGAAGAGTACCCGGAAAGATGGGATACATTGATTGAAGCACTGGAAGCTGCGGTTACTAGTGATGAATATATTGAATGGGGACTTGAACAAGGTATGAATCTTGAATGGGTTGGTCCGGAAGAAACTTATGAATTCTTGAGTGGAGCACATGAGATCTTCTTGGAATACGCAGAAGTTGAAGACTAAAGGAGGAGAACAAATGGCTGCAAATATCGGTAATTACTTATTGTTAATTATCATTGGAGCATTTGGACTCTATTATTTTCTGGATGTTCGTTCCCTACCTAATCCTCAGGAAAGGGTAATCGTTGAAATTCTTTTTTGGGTATTGGTGGTTCTGCTGGCGATAGAAGCTAGCAGAACCACTTATAAACTTTGGAAAGAAAATAAAAATGAGAATAATAAGCAAAGTATAAAGAGTATATTAAAAGGATGGATTTTAAATAAACCAGTCATGCTATTTGTTGGTTTGTCCCTTTATATCTTGTTATTACCAATAATTGGATTTTTTGTGACCTCTGCTATTTTTTTGGTCACTTATAATTATTTATTGGGAAGTAAGAAATTATGGGAACTCACCTTATTACCCATTGCAATCTTGATTTCTGTTTATATACTATTCGTCCTTGTATTGGATGTAAGATTACCTGATGGATTTCTTATTTAACGTATAAGGGGGGAGAAGATGTTTTTTATAGAGGTACCATCTTTTTTTGCGGGAATAGACTTGCTGTTATCCTTTAACGTTGTACTGTATATCATTTTAGGTTTAATTGTTGGTATTGTGTTAGGAGCTTTACCAGGGGTATCAGGAGTGATGGGAATTGCAATTATGCTTCCCCTTACATATCAAATGGTACCAATTGATGCATTAATGTTCCTGACTGGTATATTTACAGGGTCTGTGTATGCTTCGGGAGTTACAGCTATCTTATTGAATATTCCTGGCGGCCCTGGGGCGGTTGCTACTACATTTGATGGGTACGGAATGACAAGAAAAGGCAGACAAAATGAGGCTTTAGGTATTGGGCTGGGTGCTTCTGTTCTTGGAGCGTTTCTAAGTTATATAGTTGTATTACTTTTTATACAACCTTTAGGCCAATTAGTCCTGCAGTTTGGCGCCCCGGAAATGCTGATGTTAACCGTATTTGCTTTCTCTGTTATTGGAGCAGTTCAAGGTAACTTTATTAAGGTGCTTATATCAGGTGTTGTAGGTCTTATGATTGGTACGATTGGAGCAACAGCTTTTGGCAACGCAAGAGGAACATTTGGTCAGGCAACCTTATATGAAGGAATTGAAATAGTTCCAGCTATTATGGGTCTGCTTGCAGTTTCAGAATTATTTTTTCTTATCTCAAGGAAAATGATTGTTGATGATGCAACAAAGGTTCAAAAAAACTTTAAAGATATTTTAAGAGGATTAATTTACCCGTTTAAAGACAAAATTAATAGCCTGCGTTCCATGGTTATTGGTTTATTTGTCGGATTAATGCCTGCAGCAGGAGGTACGGTGGCTGCTATAATGAGCTATGGACAGGCTCAGGTCTATTCAAAAAACAGGAAAAATTTCGGTAAAGGTGAACCCTCTGGCGTTGTTGCTGCGGAAACAGCTAATAGCTCCTCCGAGGGTGGAAGTATGACTACCATGATGACCTTTGGTATTCCCGGTAGTAGCGTGACAGCGGTGTTAATGGCTGGATTTATGATTCATGGCTTAACTCCGGGCCCTTATTTGATCAGGGACAACATGGATATGGCATATGCAGTGATAATAGGAAATATAATTCAAATGTTTTTCCTTTTAATCCTGGGTCTCATTTTCGTGTGGTACTTTAGCAGAATAGTACTTATACCTTCTCGCTTACTGATTCCTATAATTGCTGTTTTAGCTGTTCTGGGATCTTTATCTATTCGTGGAGTTTATATTGATGCTGTACTAATATTAATTTTTGCTTTTCTAGGGTTTATAATGCGTAAGTTAGATTACCCTATTATTGCACTTTTGCTGGGATTGATACTTGGCGGCATTGCTGATGGAGAGTTAACTCGCACGATGATAATGTACAATGGAAGATATTTGGAAATTCTAGAACGTCCTATTGTATTAATTATGATAGGGCTAACCATTTTGATGTTATTTGTTCCTCTTATTAGAAACTATGTTAATAGAAAAAAAGAAGATTCTGAACTAAAGAGTGAGTAAAGAGAATGATCGTGAGATATAAGTTGATTAAATGGTACACATACTTAAACCACAGCATGATTTATTTGAAATCCCGGAAGATATAACCTTTTTAAATTGTGCATCAATGAGTCCTTTTCTTCGTTCTGTTCGTACAGCTGGAGAGGAAGCTGTGAAAAGAGAATCAAAGGCATGGACCATCACGGAGGGTTGATTTTTTTTGGACACAGAAAAATTTCGTCACTTGGCTGCCTAGCTAATCGATGGAGATGTAGATGGAGTAGCAATTATCCCTTCAGTTAGTTATGGCATAACAATAGCAGCGGAAAATCTTCCTGCGCCCAAGGGCAGTACTATAATTAACGTATCTGAACAATATCCATCGAATGTCTACCCGTGGTGGGAATTGGCTAAAAAAACGGATGCTGAAGTTAAGGTGGTAGAGCGACCAAAGGATAGTAACTGGACAACCCCCCTGGAAGAAGCAATTACGGATAATACGAGTATTGTTGCTTTACCTCATTGTCACTGGACAGATGGAAGTAATATCGATTTAGAACGGATAAGCGCAAGATGTAAAGATGTTGGTGCTGCACTTGTAGTTGATGCGACACAATCACTTGGAGTAAAACCATTTAGTGTGAAAAAGATTAAGCCTGATTTTCTGGTAAGTGCAATGTACAAATGGTTATTAGATCCTTATAGCTTCAGTTTAATGTGGATCGCAGAGGAACACCGGGAAGGAAAACAAATTGAACATAGTTGGATCACTAGGGAAGGTGGCGAAGATTTTTCTCGTCTTGTAGATTATACGGAAAACTTCAGACCCGGAGCTCGACGCTATGATGTGGGGCAAACAAGTAACTTTACTTTAACTCCAATGGCGATTGCGGCATTAAAACAAATTATTTCCTGGGAAGTGGAAAATATAGAAGCAACATTGGAATCATTGACAGACTATCTCGCAGAAGAAGCTAAACAAATAGGGTTTTACACGATTGAGAAGCAGTTTCGCTCTGCACATATTATTGGCTTACAGCACCCAGATTCAATTCCACCGGAACTGGCCAAACAACTTGTCGCGCAAAAAGTCTATGTGAGTATTCGCGGTTCCTCCATACGTGTGTCACCATATCTATATAATACAAAAAGCGATATAGATCGTTTTATTACGTCAATATCAAATATAATGGAATAGCCGCACATCATTTTATAAGTTGCTTATAATAAGTTTTTTACAGAAGATAGGTGTAAATTACTATTCTTATAGAATTTTAAGTACTCGCGTGAAATGGAGCATTATGAAAGTATAAAATAACTAAAAAAATGGTTCCAAGTGGATTGGAACCATTTTTTGTAGTATTTTTACCTTCTTCCGCATTTGCCTCTTTATCTTTGGCAAGCTACTTCATTTAATATGCAATCCTTAGCGGAATTGCTGATTTTACAGACTATTTACTTTCTTGCTTTAACATAGACTCCCACTTTTCTTGGATGGATATTTTCCCCTTTTTCACATCCGGATGAAATTGAATAAACGCATTCTCCCTCGTTTGTTCAGTTGCTCTGATGGAGTTTTGTATTTCAACATCGAGACCGCTGTGACCGGATTTACTGGCGATCGTTAGTCCGGCAGTTCGACCTTGGGATGCAGCAACCTGTGCGCCTTCTATGCCAGTAATGTTCCCGGCGACATATAGGCCTTCTAAATTTGTTTCCATTCTCTCATTATGTAAGGGAACATATCCTCCTAACTCTTCAACGAGAAAAAATGGACATCCTGCAACTGCTGCAAGTTCTGCCAATGGATAAAGACCAC
Source organism: Virgibacillus kimchii (assembly GCF_055379185.1). Taxonomy (NCBI): domain Bacteria; kingdom Bacillati; phylum Bacillota; class Bacilli; order Caryophanales; family Bacillaceae; genus Virgibacillus; species Virgibacillus kimchii. The sequence continues at coordinate 3,518,790 of NZ_AP043951.1, forward strand.
CGGCAATACAGACAAAATCTGCAGATATATTTTCTTCTGTACCTGGGATAACTTCTCCATTTGTGTTAATCGTTGCAACTGTTACACCTTCCACCTTATCCTCACCATATATTTCAGTTACAGCCTTTCTCAGTTGTATTGGGATATTCCACATTTTTACACCATTCTTTGGATAAAAAGTAATTCCTATTCGTTTCATAAACTCATTTTTCATGAATTTACTGCCGATTTTAACAAATTGAGACGGTGCCATGTGTGATACATGAAGTAACGAATCCATTACTCTTTTTGGGTGGGCTGCTTCAGCTGTTACCTGGTTATTTTTTGGGAGTGTGATAGCAGCTATTTCGACACCGGCAAGGTTTAGCTCCATAGCAATTGCAGCTGAAAGGACATTGACACCAATAATGACACCCCGTTTTCCCGGTTTCACACGGTGAACATTTGTCATCACCTGTGCAGCACCAACAGACATAACACCTGGTAATGTCCAACCAGGGACTGGAACAGGAGACTCTGCTGCCCCGGTTGCCAGCAGTATATGATTGGCTGTAAAATTGTTGCTTTCAGTATAGACAATCCAGGAGTCACCTGTCTTTTCGATATTATTTACGGAAGTATTCAAGTGGAACTTTACGCCAAGGTTCAGTGCCTCTTTATAAAGATTTTCAGATTCTTTAATTCCGTTCCACCAGGTGCCGTCCGGTTGTTCATAGAGTTGTCCCAGCAATCTCCCTCCCGCAAGCATATATTCATCAATTACTGTAACATGGAGTTCCCTTTCTGCACAGGTGATGGCGGCAGTTAAGCCTGCTGGACCTGATCCTATAATGATAACGTTATTCATTATCCGGCCTCCAATCCTTTACGGAAGTCGGAAACTTCTTGCTGCTCTCTACAATCATACCTTCCCTTAGGGGAGTCAAGCATGCACGTTGCCCTTGTTTTCCATTGATGGTTACTCTGCATTCATAACAATGACCAATGTTACAATAAATACCTCTAGGGGTTCCGCTTTCTTCATGTTGTCTTAAATTTCGAATGCCGTTGGCTAAAAGTGCAGCAGCTAATGACTCATGTTCAAGACCACTGTAGCTATTCCCATTAAAGGTAAAAGAAACATAATTGCTTTCCGTCAACTTACCAAGTATAGGATGATCAAAAATTCTTTCGGTCATTTATCCTCCCCTCCTAAATCAGAAAAACTAATCGGACGTATTGGTGCCTGATATTTAAGTGATACCTTTGTATGATTTTCTATATAATTTTCTGTTTTCGCTATACTATCGATCATGCTCCTGCATGATCTGCCCCCGCAATATCCCATCCCTGCCCTTGTACGTAATTTTAGCTCTCTTGCATTACAGTTGTAGTTAGTCACTGTATCAATGAGTTCTTTATAAGTTACTTCCTCGCATCTACATATAATCATTTCACTTTCCGTCAATTGGATCACCCGGCTTTCATAGATTTCATCTATAATACATGCAAAAATCAAGCCAAGAATATTTTTTGCGAATGTGAGTTGTATATTATATCTGCATGATCTGCAGTTGGCTAATAATATCCTATCTTTTCAGTGCTTAATACTGCTGCTACTAAAATCATATGAATCCGCTTATAAATATGCGGTAAAATTTGAATTTCTTATACATCTAAGCCTAATTTGTTTATACGGTTATACAGTGTTGCACGTGTAATTTTCAATTTTTTTGCACATTCGAGCTTGTTGCCATTTACTTCTTCAAGTTGCTTAAGAATAATTTCCTTTTCTGTTTCCTGAAGCCTTTCGCTAAGAGAGCGATTGTCATTGTCGCCAACATAAGGACTTTTTCCGTTAGCTACGGGTGTTATACTATTTGATTCAAATGGTAAATGCTCTGGTTTTATTTCGCCATTCTCTGAAAAAACAACTAATCGTTCAATGACATTTTTTAGTTCACGAATATTTCCTGGCCAATGGTGGCTTAATAAAGCTTGCATGACCTGCTGGGATATACCGTGAATTGGCCGATTATACTTAATGGAAAGCTCATATAGAAAATAATGCGTTAGTTCAATAATGTCTTCTGGACGTTTACGAAGGGGTGGTATTTCCAGGCTTACAACATTTAAACGATAATAAAGATCCTCCCTGAATTTTCCCTCCTGTACAAATTCCTTTAAATCTCTATTAGTTGCAGCGATTACTCTGAAATCAACTTTTTTCTCCTTTGTGCCACCAACTGAATAGAACTTTTTTTCTTGCAATAGCCTTAAAATTTTCACTTGCATATCTAAAGGCATTTCACCAATTTCATCTAAAAACAAAGTTCCTCCTTTAGCCAGCTCAACTTTTCCTTTCTTTCCTCTTTGATCAGCACCTGAAAAAGCCCCTCTTTCATAGCCGAAAATCTCACTTTCAAAAAGAGCTGAAGGAATAGCGCCGCAGTTTATTGCTACAAATGGCGCATCTTCTCCTTCACGGATACTGTGAACTGCTTTTGCAAATAATTCTTTGCCAACACCGCTTTCTCCATATATCAGTATATTGGTACTTGTTAATGCTGATTTTTTTGCCATGCTAATAGTCCTATTTAATATGGAGCTATTCCCTTTAATAGGAGTAAATGGGTCTTCGGAGGGAAGTAATTTATTCACTTCTTTTTCAAGGTTGAAGAGTTTTTCGGTTGTATTTGATAATTCGTTATGCAATCGTATTTGGCTTGTGATATTCCTTTCTGAAACTACTGCTCCAATAATCTTCTTATCTAAATAAACTGGATTGGAATTAATTAAAACTACCAAATCCTCCCTGGCATGATGTTGAGAATTAGTTTCAGAAGTTCCGTCATTTAGTGACTTAAGAAGTGCTAAGCGTTCTGGGTGGAAAAAATCAGTAATTTTTTTCCCTATAATTTCTTCCTTTTTAATATTAAATATATTTTCTGCACCTTCCGTCCAAATTAGTACATTTTCTTCAGCGTCGATTACTGTACATGAGCTGTCAATTGTATCAAGAATAGTTTGGAAAAACGCTTTCATTTTGTCGTTCATGTTTACCAGTTGTTTAGAAAGATTAACGGGAGTAATATAGCCAATATATTTTTCATCGTTACGGATGATTAAATGATTATTTGTTTCGATGACATCTAGCATTTCATAGATGGTTAGTCTATTAGAAACTTCTTTACAAGTTTGAAGGTAGACTTTTTCGTTAATAATTTCTGCTAATTGTATTTCTTTGTTGTTACTTAGAAATAATTTATTTGGCTTGCTGGTCTTTATGAATGTGTATAAGTCTTCTTTTTTTAAGTTGGCGTTCTCTATTACTTTTATGTTTGTATCCATCACTTGTTCAATATTTGTTAAAAACAAAGACATTCCTATTCCTCCTTTGTGTAAAAAGATATATACAACATTATAACTATTTTTACACAAACTCGTTAAAAAAACAATGTGGTCTTCGATATAGTGTTGTACTGGAACTGGTCAACATAAATCCAATTATTGTTAGGATTGATTTTCTGCTCCTGCATATTTTAGTTGGCATGTATATTGCATAAATATATATGAGCGGATAAAGAGAGGTGTATATTTGTGAATAATGTACTTCATCGGGATATAGTCATAATAGGCGGAGGCATTATCGGAGCAGCAATTGCCTACTACAGTTCAAAAGCAGGACTGGACATTACAGTACTTGAAAAAAATGAGTTGGCAAGTGGAACCTCATCAAGATGTGATGGAAATATCCTGGCAATAGATAAAGACCCTGGTTTTGATAGCCAGATGTCATTGAAAAGTCAACAGCTCGTTCATGAACTAAGTAAAGAGCTTGAAGTTTCATTTGAATATCGAAATCCGGGAAGCATTCTTGTTTGTGAAAATGATACTGAAATGGATGCGGCGCAAAAATGGGTGAATCAACAGCAGGAAGCGGGATTGGATTTTAAAATGCTGGACCGTGAAGACTTACGTAATGAATCGAACTATTTTGCCGATGACCTATTCGGTGGACTGGAATGTAGGACTGATTCAACGGTTAACCCTTATATGTTAACGTATTCAATGTTTTACAGTGCTGAAAAGTTAGGTGCAAAGATACATACCAATACAGAAGTAAGAAATTTAAATAAAAATGAATCAGGCAATTTTGTTATTGAAACAAATCAACAATCCTTTACAGCAAAAAAGGTAGTAAATGCCTGTGGAGTGTGGGCTCCTATAATTGGTGAAATGGTGGGTGTCCATATTCCGATCCAACCTAGGAAAGGCCAACTGATAGTCGCTTCAAGACAACAACCTGTTGGTTTACGAAAAGTAATGGAATTCGGCTATCTAATCTCCAAGTTCGGTGGGGAACGAATGGTTGATCCGATAACAGAAAAATATGGGGTTGCGCTTGTATTTGAACCAACAGAAAGTCAAAATTTTTTAATTGGCAGTAGCCGTGAATTTATTGGCTTTGATACGACAGTGAGTAATGAAGTTACAAAATATATCGCCAAAAGAGCATTGCGTTTTTATCCAAAAATTGCAGATATGACAGTTATTCGGACATATGCAGGATTGCGTCCATGGACGGAAGATCATTTGCCCATTATTTCGCATGTGGATGAAGTACCAGGGTTTTATGTAGCCGCTGGTCATGAAGGTGATGGAATTAGTCTTGCAGCAGTTACAGGTAAAGTGATTGAAGAAATGCTGTCTGAAAAAGAAACCTGCATTCCAATAAAACAGCTTCGTTACGATAGATTTCAGGAAAAGGTGATGAACTAAATGAATTTTCAACGATTATTTTCAACCATAGATACACATACCGGGGGCAATCCCACCAGGACAGTAATAAGTGGACTTCCGGTTGTAAAGGGAAATACGATGTCAGAGAAAATGCTTTATATGAAGGAAAATTATGATTGGATTCGGAACTTTTTAATGAATGAACCGAGGGGACATGATGTGATGTCCGGAACGCTCTTAGTGGAACCATGTCACCCAGATGCAGATGTAGGAGCGATCTTCATTGAGACCGGCGGTTACCTCCCAATGTGCGGACATGACACGATTGGCACTTGTACAGCATTAGTTGAAGCAGGTCTAATCGAAGTTTCCGAACCGTATACCTATGTAAATATGGATACACCAGCCGGATTGATAGAAGTAAAAATCAAGGTGGAGAACGGGAAAGCACAAGAGGTTACTTTTGCAAATGCTCCTTCATTCTTGCTGAAATCGATTGACATAGATGTAGATGATATAGGTAAAGTAGAATGCGATATCGCGTATGGCGGTAATTTTTATGGAATCATTGATGCTCGTAAACTTGGTTTGGAACTTACGAAAGATAATGCTTCTACCATCATTGATAAAGCAATAACCATTCGTAATGCAATTAATGAGTCTGAATCTGTTATACACCCAGAACATCCTTTTATTAATGGTTTAACACATATTGAATTTTTCACAGATCCTGTTCATCCAGAGGCAGATGTGAAAAACACAGTCGTTGTACCTCCAGGCGGAATTGACCGTTCGCCATGTGGAACCGGTACTTCCGCCAAGCTCGCCACGATGTTCACAAAAAATGAAATTGGCGTAGATGAGTTATTTGTACATGAGAGCATTGTAGGTTCCCTGTTTAAAGCAAGAATACTAGAGACGTCAAAAATCAAAAACTATGACGCTATCATTCCTGAAGTGACTGGGTCAGCATGGATCATGGGAATGCATAGGTTTTTCTATAATGAAAAAGATCCGTTACGGGAAGGTTACTTGCTTATTCCTCCAATGAACGATCGGACGAAAGAAGGTGTTTAAATGAATTTTGAAAAAATGTACTCCACTATTGATGCACATGTGGCCGGGGAACCATTTCGGATTGTTATTCAATCATCCATCAATTTAAACGGAGATGATATTAAATCAAATCATCAACTGTTGCAACAATCATTTCAGGATGAAAAAGAATTATTGTTGAATGAACCGAGAGGGCATCGCGGAATGAATGGGTGTATTGTTACTTCTTCCAATGTAGCAGATTTTGGTGTGTTGTTTTTCAATCATGATCAGGAAGTTCCGTTCAAGTATGAGGGGCTGGTAACATCCGTAACTGCTTTACTGGAGACTGGTAATCTAAAAGAAAAGGAAAATGGTATTTATAAAATAGAAACTATCCACGGTACGTTTTCAGTTAAAGTAACATTTGAAAACCAGGAAGTGTCGAATGTTTATTTAGAGAGTAATACATGTAAGGTTAAGGAAGTTAGTCCCGAATACCAAATAGTAACCGTGGATGATTCCAGAAATTATGCTATTTTTCCATTGCTAGATTCAATCCCCGGGATCAATATTGATCATTTATCTTCCATAAAACAATGGGGGAAAAAGACAACGGAAAGATTTATCAACGAAAATATTCTTTTTGACGGCATTATCATGACGGAGATGCTGGATAAAGCAAAAAACAAAATTCGTTCCGTAACCTTTGAAAAAGATGGAGCTATTACGCGTTCCCCGGTGATGGACAGTACTTTTGCTATCTTTACAGCAATAAGAGAGAAATCAAATGAATATGATCATCTTACTAATTACAGTATTTTTAACAGTTCGATTACTGCCTATCCCTTGTCTGAAACAACGGACCGGTTTTCGGTTGATATACAAGCATTTACTACAGGAATACATCAGTTCATATATGACGAAGCAGACCAACTGAAAAATGGGTTCCTGTTGAAATAATAAAAGGGAGGCCTTGCTGTTCTAATTCCAAAAATTGCACAAAACTACAATTGATCAAAAAAATTGAAGGAGGAAATTACATTGACACATTTAGAAGGAGCATTCCCGGTACTTATCACACCGATGACTAAGGATGGGAAGGTGGATACAGAAGGGTTAAGACAAAATATCGATCATTTTATTGACGAAGAAGTGGCAGGCATAGCCGTAAATGGCAGTACAGGTGAATTTGTAAGTCTAACAAAAGAAGAGCGTCTCCTTGTAGCAGAAGTTGCTGTAGATCAAGTCGCGGGACGTATTCCGTTAGTTGTAGGAACGGCAGCAGAAACGACAGAAGATGCTGTGTTTTACACACAACAGGCAGAAGCAATTGGAGCGGATGCGGCGTTGCTTATTAACTCTTATTATGCACATCCAAAAGACGAAGAAATCTATGAACATTTCAAAACAGTAGCTGAATCAGTGAAATTTCCAATTATGATTTACAATAACCCATTTACATCCGGAGTCGATATCGGAACAGATACGTTACTAAAGGTTGCTAGAGATGTGGAAAATATTACGCATATAAAAGAATCCAGTGGAGATATTGCGAAGCTTCGTGATATTACAAGACAAGGGAAGGGGGATATAATAACATTTTGTGGATCAGATGACTTAGCGCTTGAATCATTTTTGGTAGGTGCAACCGGATGGATTTCTGTAGCTGGAAACATTGCGCCTAAACTGGTAACGGAACTTTATAATAGCGTGAAAGAAGATAATCTGGAAAAAGCATGGGAGTTATATGATCAAGTTTTGCCACTGTGTAACTTCTTGGAAGGTTCTGGAAAATTTGTACAGATTGTCAAGCGGGCAATGGATTTGCAAGGCTTGGCAGGAGGACCTTCACGTAAGCCAAGACTACCATTGACAGATGAGGAAGATGCAAAACTTCAGACAATCCTTGACAGTCTATTGGTTAGCAAATAAAAAGGGAGGACTTATTATGATTACTTCACAAATTGAACTGAAACCTAAGGTGAAAGCTTTTCTGGAAAATGAGAAAAACTTATATATTAACGGGGAATATGTTCCTTCAGTAAGCGGAAAAACATTGGACGTATATAATCCTGCAACGGATGAAATTCTTGCAAGAGTGAGTGAAGCGCAGGAAGAAGATGTTGATAAAGCAGTCCAAGCAGCAAGAAAGGCATTTGATGAAGGCGAATGGACAAAGATGGAGGCAGCTGAGCGTTCCCACCTTATATATAAATTTGCCAATTTGCTGGAAGAGAACAGGGAAGAACTTGCACAGCTTGAAGCATTAGACAATGGGAAACCATATAATGTAGCACTGGAAGATGATGTAGATGGAACAGTGCAACACTTCCGGTACTATGCAGGCTGGGCTACAAAGTTATTAGGAAAAACAACTCCGGTTTCACCTGAATATGTAACATATACGGTTCATGAGCCGGTAGGTGTTGTCGGACAAATTATTCCATGGAATTTCCCGCTTGCCATGGCAGGCTGGAAATTGGGGTCGGCTCTTGCTGTTGGATGTACTGTTGTTATTAAACCGGCACCTGAGACGCCTCTTTCGCTTCTCTATGCAGCAAAATTGTTTAAAGAAGCAGGCTTCCCGGACGGCGTTGTGAATGTTGTGCCTGGTGGTGGAAAGGTTGCAGGTGAAGCAATTGTAACGCATAAACAGGTTGATAAAGTAGCTTTTACCGGTTCCACTGTTGTTGGAAAAGAAGTGATGAAGAAAGCGGCAGACCAGGTTAAAGGGATAACTTTAGAGCTTGGTGGTAAGTCTCCTAGCATCATTCTTGAGGATGCTAATTTAGAAGAAGCCATTGAGGGTGCGTTTAATGGTACCATGTACAATCATGGGCAAAATTGTAGTGCCACTACAAGAGTTTTTGTTCATCGTACACATTATGACAAGGTTGTTGAAGAAATTACAAAACGAGTAAATGAAATAAAGCTAGGAGCAGGAATGGATCCGCAAACGGATATGGGACCACTTGTTTCAGCAAGGCAGCAAAAAAGGGTTCTTGACTATATTGAACAAGGGAAAAGAGAAGGAGCCCGGCTTGTGGCTGGTGGTGAAAGAGGACTGGAAAAAGGGTATTTCGTACAGCCGACAGTTTTTGCTGATGTGGAAGATGATATGGTGATTGCCCGCGAGGAAATTTTCGGTCCGGTTATGTCAATATTTGTTTTTGACACTGTAGAAGAAGTAATCAAACGTGCAAACGATAGTGATTACGGACTTGCTGCCAGTGTGTGGACTGAGAATATTAAAACAGGTCACTATATTGCGAATAAACTAAAGGCGGGAACTGTTTGGGTGAATGACTTTGGACTAGAATGGGAAACAATGCCTTTTGGAGGCTATAAACAATCCGGTATTGGCAGAGAAATGGGCGGAGAATATGGGTTAGCGAACTATACCGAAGTAAAAAGTGTATTTGTCAAAACAAAATAAATACCAGCTGCATTTGTGCATATAGGTGTTTGGTTTGGAAAAATAATGTGGATCGCTTTTTAACAGGTGGTAGCCACAATGATTGTTTGAAATAACCGGATCCAATCCAAATAGAAAAGGGGAAATGAAGGCCTTCCTGTATCAAGTCATTTTGATACAGGAAGGCCTTTGTCATGTTTCATAATAAATAAAGCGAGTATAACAGCTGTTAAACCACCTGTAAGCTTTCCGATAATCATGGCAAATACTACTTCCTGGTTTATGCCTGCTACAATGCCTAAATGTCCTCCAAAAACGAATGCACCACTAACGGAAAAAGCAACATTGATGACTTTTCCTTTCGGGTCCATGTCCTTTAATATTGCTAGCATTGGAATAACATGTGAGAGAGATACGACCAACCCTGTAGTGGAACTTTCATTAATTCCCAGTAATGCACCGATGTGCTGCAACAACTTTTTAAATGCTCTCGAAATAAAAAGAACCATTGGGAAAGCTCCAGCAAGAAAAATAACAATCGAGCCAACGATTCGTATACCTTCTTCTATTGGAGCCATAGCGGGGATTATGACAAGCCCAGTTACAGTTTCTATTATAATGGCAGTAAGACCGAAAATGGCAATGCTCTCTATGAGTTTGGCAAAAATAGAAAAACTTCTAATCATTTTTTCTGGTTTTTTCCATAAGCCGATAGAAATTAGTAAAGAAAATAGAAATGAAGGTAGCAGATTTTTAAGGATTACTATGAAGCCTATTCCCGCCGTAAGTCCCCCTATCAGGGCACCGACAGGTAAGGTAATTAATCCAATTAATATGCCATTGGCAAAATGACGATGATCTTCTTTTTGAATAATTCCCAGTGCAACGGGGATGGTGAAAACAATGGTAGGCCCCATCATCGTCCCTAAAAATACCCAGGAAAATAAAATAGCTTCCGGGTCCTTTCCCATCTCCTGTGCCAGTGAATACCCTCCCATATCAATTGCCAAGATCATGTTGGCAAATGCAGCTGGATCTGCTCCAATGAAATTATATACAGGTGAAATAACAGGGGTTAAAACTATGGCTATAACGGGAGCGAGAGAGATAATCCCCACCATAGAAAGTGTGAGTGGCCCCATGGCCTTAAAGCCATCTGTAAAACGCTCTCCGTACCCCAATTTATTTCCTGTTAATTTGTCAATTGCACCTAATATTAAAAATCCAACTATGATGTAAACTATGATGTCGTTTATTCCCATGCTGTTACCTCATCTGTGTTATTAACTAATTAAGTATATCAATAATAGATCAACTTAACATGCTTTGCAAAGTATTATTATTCCCCTTTCCGATACCTCACTTCCCCGCCGATTACCGTCATCTCGATATCCGTCTCCAGCAGTTCATCCGGGTTGTCCATGTCAAAAGGGTTTTTCGAATACACGGTGATATCCGCAAGTTTTCCTCTGGCAATCGTTCCTTTGACGGTTTCTTCATTAGTTGGATAAGCTCCCATTTCTGTAAATAACTGAAAAGCTTCTTCCATGGTCAGCTTTTCATCCGGAATATAGCCTTCATGTGTTTGTCCGGGAGTTTTCCTTGTGACAGCTGCATGAATACCTAGTAATGGATCAATCGGCTCGACCGGGGAATCGGAACCTCCTGCACAGATGATCCCGGCATCCATCATGGATTTCCAAGCATAGGATTGGCTGATTCTATCATGACCAAGTCTATCCTGCACCCATGGAAAGTCACTTGCCAGGAAACGGGGCTGAATATCGGCAATGCGATATGGTTTCGCCAAACGGGTAAGCAGGTCTGACCTTAATACCTGGGTGTGAATGAGCCTGTCACGATAGGGAGCGGCGGGAAACTGATCAAGGATATCCAGTATATTTTCCAGGGCTTGATCTCCGATTGTATGCACGGCAATTGGCATATCAAGCTCCCTTGTGCGCTGAATGATATCATATAATGTACGCTGATCATACATGGCATCCCCGTAATTACCGGGGTCATCACTGTATGGCGCTGATAAAAGGGCTGTTCTCCGGCCGAAAGCACCGTCTGCAAACAGTTTAACGGCACCTATTTGCAGTGTTTCATTGCCGTAGCCGGCATACATTCCCCTTTGCTGCAGATCATCGAGAAATTCATGGTCGATCAATAAATTGCAGCGGAGCCCCAGCTTTTCCTCATTCAGTAATTCATCGTACATCCGGTATGTCTGAACCAAGCCGCCCAGTGTATGCGGGTCATTTGTATGGACGCTGGTCAACCCTTTTGATAATGCCAGTTGAATGGCTTTCCTGACCGCATTTTTCCATACTGCATAAGAATTCTCCGGTATATGTCTGCGAACCAGATTTCCTGCTGATTCCAAAAGCAGTCCGGTTGGTTGTTTTGTAATTTCATCCAGTACAATTTGCCCGCCTTCCGGGACGGTAATATCTTTATGGTAACCGCTCATCTGAAGTGCCTTCGAGTTAACAACCGAGGCATGCCCGCAAACGCGTGATATAAATAATGGATTTTCCGGGGAAACCCGATCAAGCTCTTCCAGTGTGGGGATTCCGCCGTCTGTAAATAAATTTTCATCCCATCCGCTCCCGACAAGCCATTCCCCGGGTGACAAATTCCTGGCGCTTGTACGAATTTTCCCGAGCATTTCCTGTTTGGACGTAAGGCCGGTGACATCCATGTTAATGAATTTGTAGGCAATCTGCCCAAGGTGTAAATGACTATCTATCAATCCAGGTGTTGCCGTTTTTCCATTTAAATCAATTACCCGGCTGTCGGCTTGTTTCCATCGGGAAAGCATGCTGTCAGAACTACCCATATCGATAAACCGGCCATGTTCTGCCACAACAGCTTCCGTACGTGGAGCATTTTGGTTAAATGTATAAAAATTCCCGTTTATAAATATTTGTCTCATGAAATCCAACTCCTCTAACGACCAAGGTATATTATTTCCATTGTACCTAAAAAGAGAAATAAATCCCATAACAATCTGAAAAAAACATAAAAAACTATTGCATATTTATAATAAACAATGCATAATAATTCATACATAGTATTGGAAAAGGTGGAGAAGAGAAATGGGAGTTAAACTCGAGTATCCAAACGTGAACAAGGAATCGCTAAAAGGGCGTGATTTCTTAACACTTGCTGATTATACACAGGAAGAAATACAGTATTTGCTTGACTTGGCTGATGATGTGAAGAGGAAAAAACAGAATGGCTATGTATATGAGCCGTTAAAAGGAAAGACATTGGGAATGATTTTTGAAAAATCCTCGACAAGAACAAGGATTTCATTTGAAGCAGGTATATACCAATTGGGTGGGTCAGGCCTGTTTTTGAATGCCAATGATCTACAGTTGGGCAGAGGTGAGGAAGTTTCCGACACAGCGAAGATTCTTTCCGGCTATTTGGACGGAGTGATGATCAGAACTTATTCTCAGGAAATGGTGGCAGAATTGGCTGAAAATGCGACCATTCCGGTAATTAACGGATTGACTGATCTGTATCATCCTTGCCAGGTGCTGGCCGATTTACAAACGATCAAAGAAGAAAAAGGCTCTTTGGAAAATCTGAAAATGGCCTATATAGGCGACGGAAATAATATGGTTCATTCGCTTATGATAGGAGCGGCCATGATGGGGATGGAGATAACAGTAGCCACACCTGACGATTATGAGCCGGAAGCTGAGGTAGTGGAAAAAGCTGAAAAACTTGCTGAAGCGCACAATGGAAAAGTTCAAATTGTAAATGATCCTGCAATAGCTGCTCAGGAAGCGGATGTTGTGTACACAGATGTATGGGCAAGTATGGGTCAGGAAGCAGAGCAGGCAAAAAGGGAAAAAGATTTTGCCGGATTTCAAGTGAATGAAAAGCTTCTTGAACTGGCAAAGCCGGACGTCACTTTTATGCACTGTCTTCCTGCACACCGTGGGGAAGAAGTGACAGCAGGTGTGATTGATGGCGGGCATTCGGCTGTCTTTCAGCAGGCGGAAAATCGGCTGCATGCACAAAAAGCCTTAATGGTTGCGTTGATGGGGTAATTTTATAAAAAATGTCAAAAGTACCGGGAGAATATTCTCCCGGTGCTTTTCGCTCAGATTCATTTTTTTCGTTTCCTGAAGGATTCTGCTATACTATAGAGTAATTTAAATTAAGGGCAGGAATCAGGATGACCGAGGAAGAACGCAAAAAAATTAATAGAATTCCTTTAATGCTGGTGCTTATATCCGGTGCATTTGTAGCTATTTTGAATCAGACACTGCTGGCTACCGCACTTCCCCACATGATGGATGATTTGAATGTGGATGCAAACAGAATACAATGGCTGCAGTCGATTTTTATGCTTGTAAATGGAGTAATGATTCCGATTACTGCATTTTTGATAGAACGGTTTTCAACCAGAGGGTTATTTCTGACAGCAATGGGTTTATTTGCTGTGGGAACATTGGTATGTGCGGTTTCCCTTAATTTTGAAATGCTTTTGACCGGACGCGTATTGCAGGCTTCCGGTGCAGGCATTATGATGCCATTAATGCAGACCATTCTTTTTCTTGTGTACCCGAGAGAAAGCCGGGGAAAAGCAATGGGTTATTTTGGTCTGGTGATTTCCTTTGCCCCTGCAATTGGCCCTACTCTTTCCGGTTATTTAGTTGAAAACTTCCATTGGAGCAGCTTATTTTACGTGGTTCTCCCTATTGCGATTATAGATTTAATTGTGGCGTATTTTATCCTTAAGAACATAACAGAGCAAACTTATCCGAAAGTGGATATCCTATCAATTATTTTATCCACGCTTGGATTTGGCGGGCTTCTGTACGGGTTCAGTATTGCCGGGGATGTGGGATGGACTTCAACGGAGACAATAGTCTCGTTCATGATTGGAGCGATCACGCTTACGTTCTTTATTTACAGACAGCTTAAATTGGAAACACCGATTTTGGAGTTTCGGATTTTCCGGTATCCCACATTTACACTGGCTACGTCAATTGGCATGGTTTCTTTTATGTCCATGATTGGCGGAGCAATTATATTGCCGATTTATATGCAGGATATGCTTGGCTTTACAGCATTGGAATCCGGTCTCATGCTTTTGCCAGGTGCATTATTGATGGGAGTCATGAATCCAATCAATGGAACGCTGTTTGATAAATTTGGCGGGAAGTGGCTGCTTACTGGAGGGTCCCTCGGGGTGGCCATCACCACTTTCATGTTTGCGAATCTGGATGATTCCACTTCGTTCATTTACTTAGCTTCTGTGAATGCACTGCGGATGCTGTTTATTTCGATGATTATGATGCCTTCGACCACAGCCGGATTAAATGCACTGCCGTCAAAGCTGCTGCCGCATGGCACTGCGATGAACAATACGTTAAGGCAGATGTCGGGTGCTGTGGGTACGGCAATGCTTGTATCAGTGATGACCTATCAGGCGATTCCTGGTGAAGGGGTGATGGGGGAGATTCATGGTGTGAACATGTCGTTTTTCGTTGCTGCTTTACTGGCAGTGGGCGGATTTATTATTTCCTTGTTTATACGAGATACAACAAGGGAAGACTAACGGGAATAGAAAGACATGGAAAAGAGCTTAAATCAACTGATTTAAGCTCTTTTTTATAATTAGAATATTTAACTTACCTGTACCCCGTATTTATCCAATCTTAATGCGAGGACCTGATGCTCTTTGAACAGTGTCTGGAGCCGATTTGCCATATCCGTTCCTTGTCCTCCCGGGACAAAGGATATAAGGGAGGGGCCGGCACCGCTGATCACTGTGCCATATGCACCCTGTTCTCTGGCCTCTTCTCTTATCTCAGCGTAATTCGGAATAAGTACTGACCGATAAGGTTCATGGAACAAATCATTTTCCATCATTTTTCCGGCCAGCCCATAATCACCGGTTAACAGGGCAGCAATCATCACATTGCTGATGCTGCTGGCGGAGACAGCTTCTTCTTTAGCGTAATCTTTTGGAAGCACTTCTCTCGCTGCTTCTGTTTTTAATTCCACCTTTGGAATATAGAGAATAAGATCTGTGTCCAAAGCTGTCAGTCTTACAGGGTGGACGTTACGCCCATCCGTTGTTGCAGAAATAATGAAACCCCCAAAGAGGGCAGGTGCAACATTATCAGGGTGACCTTCTATTTCTGTTGCGGCTTGCAGTTTTTGCTCCGCGGTTAAGTGAAGGCTGCAAAGCTGATTGGCTAACTCAATACCGGAAACTACCGCAGAGGCGCTGCTGCCGAGGCCGCGTGCAAGCGGAATGTCGCTTTCCATTTGTACGTTGCAAGGGGGCAGTTGTTTATCGTGTTGATCAGCAATTTTTTTAGCAATCTGGTAAATAAAATGTGTTTCATATGGGGCAGGGTCAGGCAGAAGCGGGGAGAGGTGTTCGAACCCCCACTTGTCTGCTTCTGTCACCCGCAAAGTCAAATACAGATTTAATGCCAGCCCCGCTGAGTCAAAAGCAGGGCCGATATTTGCCGAACTGGCCGGAACAGTAATACGGAAGGAACTCATAACTTCACCTTGTCTTCCAGATATGCCAGCACTGCTTTTTCATCATTTGGCACAGTTGTCGGTTTGATTTCCAGCTGATCAATCGCTGTTTGCGGATCTTTTAAGCCATTTCCGGTAAGGACAGCAACGACTTTGCTGCCTTTCTTGATTTTGCCTTCTTTGCACTGCTGAATCAGCCCTGCTATGGAAGCATTTGATCCAGGCTCGGCGAAGATACCCTCTTTTTCCGCCAGTAATTTATATGCATGCTTTATTTCATCATCTGTGACTGCATGTATGGCACCATTTGATTCATCTCTTGCCTGAACAGCAAGTTCCCAGCTGGCCGGATTTCCGATCCGTATGGCGGTGGCAATGGTTTCCGGCTGTTCAATCACTTTGTTGTTCACAATTGCTGCAGCACCTTCTGCTTCAAATCCGAACATTTTTGGAAGACCGGTTTGTTTTAATTCATGATACTCCTTAAACCCTTTCCAGTACGCACTGATATTTCCTGCATTTCCCACAGGAATGGCAAGAATATCCGGTGCTTGTCCCAACTGATCACACACTTCGAAAGCAGCCGTTTTCTGCCCTTCCAGCCGGTATGGATTTACAGAATTCACCAATGTGACGGGCGTTTTCCTGCTCAGCTCCCGCACCATTTTCAACGCTTCATCAAAATTGCCGTCAATCTCCACAATCTCGGCGCCATACATAATAGCCTGTGCCAGCTTGCCGAGGGCAACCTTTCCTTTTGGAATGACGATAATGGCATTCACACCGGCTCTGGCAGCATAGGCTGCTGCAGAAGCGGAAGTATTTCCGGTAGAAGCACATATTATAGACTTGCTTCCTTCTTCTATAGCTTTTGCCACGGCCACTACCATGCCGCGGTCTTTAAATGAACCGGTCGGGTTAGCCCCTTCCACTTTTCCGTATAATTCAATCCCCAATTCTTCTGAAAGCCTGGGTAAGTGGATGAGTGGTGTATTGCCTTCCTGCAGTGACAGCTCCGGTGTCTTTACCGTTACGGGCAAATTCGATTTATAATGTTTCAGTAACCCCGTCCAACTCATCGTCAACATCCCCTTCCACTTTATAATGGCTTTTTATATCTAATACAACATCCAGTTTATGCAGCTCTTCCATTGCCTTCCCGAAATTTCCCAAAGTGGTTTCGTGGGTAACAAAAATAATTTCAGCCAGATCAAGCATTTTCATTGGTGTCTGGAGAATCCGTTTAAAGCTGATATCATGATCATGAAAAAGGGACGAAATGGTAGAAAAAACACCGGCCTCATCTTTTACATGGAGACGCATATAAAAATGGGAATATTGTTCCTCCGGTGATTTCAATTTTCGTTCAAACTGCAGTGGTGCAACATGGGTTCCATTTACATTTAAGCGAATATTTTTTGTGACAGAGACGATATCGGAAACGACAGCTGTAGCAGTAGGCATGCTTCCTGCTCCCGGTCCGTAGAACATGGTTTCTCCAACAGCTTCCCCGTATACATATACAGCATTATATTCATCTTTTACCTGTGCCAAAGGATGACTTTTTGCAATAAGGGTCGGCTGCACGTATACTTCAACCTGTTCATCTTCACACTGGGCAAAACCAATAAGCTTCATGTTGTAGCCCAGTTTATCCCCGTAATGGATATCTTCCAGATCAACATGGGAAATCCCCTTCACTTCCACATCGTCCAGGGAAACATTGGTGGAAAAAGCCAACCTGCCTAATATTGCCATCTTCCTGGCGGCATCCAGCCCTTCTACATCAGCGGTAGGATCAGCCTCCGCAAAACCAAGGTCCTGTGCTTCTTCAAGTGCTTCTGTGTAAGAGACACCTTCTTTGGACATTTTTGTTAATATATAGTTGGTTGTGCCGTTAACAATGCCCATGACTTTTTGAATGCGGTCGGAGGAAAGTCCATCTGTAATTCCTCTTAAAATAGGAATGCCGCCTGCCACACTTGCTTCATAATAGAAATCGCATTTGTTTTTTGTGGCAGCTTCCTGAAGCTCAATCCCATGCAGTGCAACCAGATCTTTATTTGCAGTCACTACGTGTTTTTTTGCTGCAAATGCTTTTAAAATATGCTGGTATGATTCTTCAATTCCACCCATCACTTCGACAATGATATCTATTTCCGGGTCATTTAATATATCATCGGGATTTGTGGTAAGTAACGTTCGATCCAGGTTTACCTCACGGTGCTTATCCGGATTGCGGACAAGTACACTTTTTATATGTACAGAACATCCAAGCTTATGTGCAAGCTCTTTTTGATTATTTTCAATTAACTTGATGACTCCTGAACCAACTACGCCTAAACCTAATAAACCAATCGAAACATTGCTTTCCACACCATCACCTCATTATGTATTTTAATAGCTATTAAAACACGAATAGACCCTGATGGCAATAGTGAATTTTCGCAATTATAAATAAAAGCGCTTTCATTTTGTGAGGCAGGCAAACCAATGGGGACAACGACAATAAACTGCTAAAAAACGGATAATCGTATGGGGATAAAGATATAAAAACATAAGTAATACATGAAAATAATAGGTAATTGTACCTGAAATGGCTGGTTTGCATTATAATGACGTTATAAATAGTGTTTATAAGGGAGGGGCAGCATGGTTATGCGTTTTCGTTTTAAATTATTTTTCATAATGATTGGTTTTGCTTTGTTCATGTCCTTTGCCATTACGACATTTGATCATATGAGGATAAGTGAAGAAGCAATGAAGCACAATGATTTTCAAATCCGGCAGACGGAAGTCGCGGTTACATCTTCCCTGGAAGCAATTGATAAAGCGTATCTGTTGTTTGATAATGAAATTTCAAAGGAAATGGAAGCGCACTCCCACTATTTGCTGGATTTATATAAGGAAAATCCTGTATTTGATGAATGGGACTTTCAGGAATTGAAATCGATGCTCGGGATGGATGTGTATATTTTAAATGAAAAGAATCAGATTACACATACCAGTTATACGGAGGATGTGGGACTTGATTTTTCTTTATGCTGTGAAGATTTCTCTGCGTTGTTGGATGAGCGTAGAGAAGCAGGGGAGTTTATTTCTGATGGAATGGATCTCCAGCAAAAAACAGGAGAGTTAAAAAAGTTCAGCTATATGCCGACCCCTGATGGAAAGTACATAATAGAGCTCGGATATGATCTGAGCGATGACGAGATCTTTAATAAATTTAATTTTTTAAAAGAAATAGAAGAACTTGAAGCACGTTTCCCTTCTATAAATGAAATAAATGTATTTAATTTAGATGGATATACACTGGGGGAAGTCACGGACGAGAATACTTTCTCCAGCGCAAGGGAAAAAGCCTTTGAAGAAGCGGTAACTTCAGATAAAACAGTAGAACTTAAGGACGACTGGAATGGGGAAGGGGCGATTTACCGCTATGTTAATTATACCGCTGACAATAGGCAGGGACTGTCTACAAGCAGAGTAGTGGAAATCAGTTATAATCAGCACCAATTGGAAGCAGTACAATGAAAACCGAAAACATTTTTACATTCAGCTGACTGTGATCCTGATCGTAACCACTTTGATCGCATTCATTATTGCAAAATGGGTGGCAGGACCCATGCATTTGGCTTTTCATGACAGTTTGACCGGCTTAAAAAACCGGGCTGCCTTTAATGATCTGTTACAAAAGGAGCTGAAGAAAAACCATGGAAATCTATCATTGCTTATGATGGATTTGGATAATTTTAAGCTGGTAAATGATAGATTGGGCCATGACAGAGGGGATGAAGTGCTGAAAATGGTAGCGGATTGTATTCGTTCCGTTATACGAAAAGAAGATAGTGGTATCCGGCTTGGCGGAGATGAATTTATGATTATTAGGCCGGCCTATAAAAAGCATGATGCTGAAGGTAGAGCAATCCAATTGATTGAAACGATAAAACAGACATTGGCAAAAGATAAAGAAGTGGATCAGGTTCAGGTGACTGTCAGTGTAGGCATAGCCATTTCACCAGAGGATGGCAAAGACATTCATGCATTATATAAAAGAGCGGACACCGCATTATATGCTTCGAAAGACAAAGGAAAGAATCAATATAAACTTTTTAGTGACTCCTGAGCCAATGATCTGATAAAGTATGGGTATACTACAGTCAATGACTTAACTATATTAAAGGAGACTTTCCTCTATTTGTGTTAAAATAATCCCATAGAGATTTCAAAGGGAGGAACATTCCGTTGCTTAATCATGCTAAATTACAAAAAGATGCAATGCGTGCGCTGAAAGAAACGAGCAGAACATTTTACATACCGATAAAATTATTAAACCCTACCTTGAAAAAAGCTGTTGGTTCAGCTTATTTATGTATGCGGGCGATTGATGAAATGGAAGATCATGAAACACTTGATAAACAAATAAAGCAACACTTACTCCGAACGACAAGGGAGCTTCTGTTGGAAGATACCTTTGATCATAAAGCATATAAACAGCTCATTAAGCCGCATGCAACTCATCTGCCTGAGGTGACAAAAAGGCTTGGCGACTGGATCTTCGTATGTCCTGAAGAAATCGCGCCAAAAGTGAAGGAGTCAACCAGTATCATGGCAGGCGGCATGGCGGATTGGGTAGAAAAGGATTTCATGATAAAAACAAAAGAAGACCTGGATGACTATACGTATTATGTAGCAGGTCTGGTTGGTGTGATGCTTTCTGATATATGGGAGTGGTATGACGGCACGGAAACAGACCGCAGCCTGGCGATCGGTTACGGAAGAGGCCTGCAGGCTGTAAACATGCTCCGAAATCAGGATGAAGATGCAGAGCGCGGGGTCCAGTTTATTCCGGAGGGTTGGACAAGAAATGACTTGTTTGCCTATGCAAAAGATAAACTTGGGCAGGCTGACGAGTACATTAAGGATATTCAAACAAGAAATATTGTGCTGTTTTGTAAAATTCCATTGGAGCTGGCAAAAAGAACGCTCAAAGCAATGGAAAGCGGCAAAGAAAAAATGTCGCGAAACGAAGTAGAAACCACTGTTGAAAATATAATAAATGAATAAAGCTTTGAGTATAAAATAATGGGAGGGGAGTCACCATGTATAAGGAGGAAGATAAAGTACAAAAGGAAATAGCACTGATAAGCAATAGAGTGAAGGAGCTAAAGCAGGCCTTTACCGAAAAAATAGCTTCAGGCTTTAACCGGAATGAGTTGGTATCCAGTTCCATTCATGAGTTTATCGATATACTAATGGAAAGATTCCACGATACAAATGAAGAAAAAATGATGGAAAAAGCTATTGCATATGGAAAAGAAACCGGGGAAATGGTACTGAAGCATGGCAATAAACTGGATGACTCCATTAATAGTATATCTATTATACGAAGAGAGATGTGGCATGAAATAAAAGAGATCATGCTTGATGAAAAAGTATCTCTGGAAGCAGCTCTGAAGATAGCAGATGATTTTGACCCTTTATTCGACAAAGTGATATTCGCGTTCAGTACCGCATATATTGAAGCTTATAATAAAAATCTTCAGCAGGCAGAGGATGAATTTTTAAAACTATCTGCACCAATAGTAACGATTATGGAGCAGGTAGCAATTCTTCCGATTATTGGCGGGATGGATGAGAAACGTGCGGAACTTTTAATGGATAAAGCATTAAAGGAAGCGGTGGACAGGAATTTAAATAAGTTGTTCATTGATTTGTCAGGTGTAACCCTGATAGACACTATGGTGGCTTATCACATATACAAAATTGTGCAGGCGCTTGATTTAGTTGGAGTATCCACTGTACTGGTGGGCATCCGTCCGGAGGTAACCCAAACCATGGTAAGTCTGGGTGTTGAATTTTCAGATGTGAAGACATTTGGCTCCCTCCACCAGGCATTGTCGAAGAATATGCTTGTTAATTAATAAGGATTCGAAACATTGACGACCGAGGGTAAATTACCTATAATGAAAAATTGTATTATAAAAATGAGCAAGCTGATGGGGTATTTATTAGCGGTTGTTTGTCAAAAACAGGCGATGATCAGATTCCATCCAACGGTCTTTAATGAGCTGGAATATTTTGTTTTAGACACTTGCTCCTAAAAAAATTAGGAGGAAAAGCGTGCGTTCAAAAAAAGGCAAAAGACTTGATTGGCCTGTATTTATAGTAAGTGGCGGTTTTTTAATTCTTTTCATCATTTTATCTTTTATGAATAGCGATATGGTTGGTAGCGCTATCACAACCTTGTTTGACTATTCAGCTGATTGGTTTGGTGCTTATTGGCAATTATTGTTACTGGGAAATTTTTTCATTGGAATAGGTTTGGCAATATCGAAGTATGGAAAAGTTAAATTAGGAAAACAGGATAAACCGAAGTATAGTTATTTCCGATGGGTGGCCATGATATTGGTGACACTGCTTGCAAGTGGTGGTGTATTCTGGGCAGCGTCTGAACCAATGTATCATTATATGGATACTCCGCCTTTGCATGGCGGTGGCGAGTTTAATGATGTTTTTGGTGCCATGGCACATTCATTTATGCACTGGGGATTTCTGGCATGGGCCATCCTGGGAACGTTGGCATCCATTGTTATGATGTATGTGCATTATCATAAAGGACTGCCTCTCCGTCCGAGAGGATTATTGTATCCGATATTCGGTGAGAAAATATATCATAAGAGTATTATTGGATCATCTGCAGATATATTTTCCATTATTGCAACAGTTGCCGGCACGCTGGGACCATTAGGATTTCTTGGACTGCAAATATCCTATGGGCTCAATCACCTGTTCGATGTGCCCAATACGTTGACAGTATCCATTACCGTAGTGATTATACTTGCAACTATTGCAGCTATTTCAGCAGCAACAGGAGTGGATAGAGGTATTTTGACATTGAGCCGGTATAATGTTGCCTTTACCATCTTTCTTGCATTTGTCATTTTGATCATTGGCCCAACATTGTTCATAATAGATGCTTTTGTCGGCGGTATGGGTTCACACCTGCAGAACTTCTTCTCCATGACATTATTCCGGGGGGACAGTGCATGGTTAGGGGCTTGGACTATATTCTTCTGGGGCTGGTTTATCGGTTATGCACCTATGCTGATTGTTTTTATCAGCCGAATCTCCAGGGGAAGAACAATTAGAGAACTAATTATTGCAGTATCGATTAGTGCGCCACTGGTGAATAATTTCTGGTTCTCTGTAATAGGCGGGTCAGGTATTTTCTATGAAATGGAATCACCGGGTTCTGTTTCCGGCCCTCTAGGTGAAGCAGGAATGCCGGCAGCTGTAATGGCCATTACCGATCAATTACCACTGGGTGTCTGGATGGGGCTTGGCTTTTTACTTGTATCGGTCATTTTTGTTGCGACCACCGTCGATACGATGTCCTACACGGTTGCTGCAACATTAACAGGGACTGATAGCCCGAAGAGATGGCTGCGTGTATTCTGGGCGATGATATTCGGTCTGACGACAATTATGATTTTATCCATTGGAGAAGACAGTATCACGTCGATCCAAAATTCGATAGTCATCACTGCCGTTCCTGTATCATTACTGCTATTACCGCCTTTATGGAATGCGCCGAGAATAGCAAGGAAAATGGCGCTGGAACAAGGACTCATTTGGCAGCGTGAGATGAGAAAAAAGGTAAATAAATATTAGAAGAAGAGTGCATTTCCCGCAAGTTGGGGAACTGCACTCTTTTTGCTTCATACAGTTTAGAGGATGTGTTAATGTTATCTTTTAAATAATGCTCTCATTCCGAGGTACAGGGTGGCAAGTGCAAATATGATGATGGCAAGTCCGCCGAGGATGGAAAAGAAATTAGCGATCTCAGGAGATATAACGGTTGAAATTGGCAGGTTGGCAAGCCCAAACGCAGCAAGTATACAAGTTAAATAGAGTAAGGCTAACTGCTGCATATTTTTACCCTCCTTTCCGTATAACCTATGAAACAGAAAGGAAGGATGATTGTACTTCTGTTTGATGACAGGGGCAGGGTATCATCAACGTTATAATTGGTAAGAATGCAAGCTTAGTAACATTGGAAAGATTGGATTCTGTTCAAGTCCAGACCGTAGTACACCCATCTGTTGCCCAGCCATCTGTATCCTGCAATAGAGGTTCTTCCCACAAAGGTTGGGTAAAACCAGAAAGCATCCCTTGTTGCCCAAATGTAAGTGAAGCGGTATAAACATCCACGTATTCCTCCAGGATCTACAGCAAAGGTTTGAAATTGGGACTGCTGTGGTTCAAAAGGCGGTGGCGGTGTATTGGGAGGTCCGGCTCCCTGCTGTGATGGTGGGATTTCTGGTGGCTGTCCTCCCGGTTGTCCCGGGGGAGCCCACGGTTGCCAAGGGAACTGACTACCCGGATAGCCTGGGAATTGTCCGCTTTGCCACGGAAACTGGTACCCGCCAGGACCAAAAAGTTGCCCCATTAAATATCCAGGTAAATTAAATTGTCTCTCCTCATTTAAAGGTAGTTGGTAGTAATGCATGTTTTATCCTCCTATATTTGTTTTCATTTTATTATATGGGTGTTTGTTCCGTATGGGGATTGATTTGAAGAGAATGGGCGGTTACCCAGGATGGATAAAATGCATATGCTTTTACAATTAAATCAAACGATTGATTAAATTGTTATTGAAATGGAAAGTCGGTAAAAGAGAGGAGAGGGAAGATGGGACAAAAGCAAATAACTCAAAAGAAAGGCGAGTTTAGGAGACAACAATCGCTCATGTCTTGAAAATGGATACGGTGTTAACGGATATTTTTAAAACAAAATGAAAAAGTAGAGGGAAACAAACAAAAAAACGCCCGATCCCTTGCAGGACGGGCGTTTCAATATATGGAGCATAGCGGGCTCGAACCGCTGACCTCTTGTCTGCCAGAGATAGACATGGGATTTTTTCGTTTATGTCATGATGTGGTAAACCTTGCTGTATAGCCTTTTGTGCAAGTTTCTTTTTGGTGTATCGTTTAAATTTTACTTGAAAATGATTGAAAGTGTCATCAAGGTGTCATCAAGTGTCATCAAGAAAAAACACCATAAAAATATGATGTTTGGGTTTTGTGAGGTGGGAAAGTTTATATATAATCCTCATCCAACATATCCGCTATCTTTTGGTCCGCTTCTTCCAGGTGATGGCCATAGATATTAATGGTTGTGCTTATGTTTGCGTGGCCCAGGCGTTTAGAAATTGCATTTGGATGTGCATTTTTATTAATTAGATCAGTGGCAGCGGTGTGCCTTAGATCATGAAACCGAATCTTTTTAAGCGTTGGCTGGTCATTCTTTTCTGCTTCTTTATTCACACGATCCAGGAACCTTCTCCACCATCTATTAGGTGAATCCTGATGTAATGGTTTACCGAATAAAGTTAGTGTGTCATCTTTGCTTTTTCCCGGTGTAGAAAAGACTAAATTTCCGAAAGTGCCATCCCATAACTCGGCAGTAGCTGCCTTTTCTTCCCTCTTATGATGAATATGTTTCTGCAATTCCTTCATTAGCTTTTTAGGTGGTGCTACTTTACGATTAGAGTTCGTTGTCTTGGTATCCTTTATTTGGTACCCATTTTCTTTTGTGTAACTTAACGAATGGCGCACATGGATCGTATTGCTAGCAAAGTCCACATCTTCCCATTTTAGAGCCAGCAATTCCCCTTTACGCATTCCAGTTTTAAGTGCCAGTTTAACCATGAGTACCATTTGTTTGTTTTCTTCCTTATTCAGCAGCAGAAATAACCGTTTTAATTCTTGTGAATCATAAACGTTTGTTTCTTTATGTTCTCTTTTTGGACGGTCAACGCCATCCATTGGGTTTTGACTTATCAATTTTAGTTTTAAAGCCAAATTGAAAATGTTGTTTAATAAATTATAGTGCTTCAACCGGGTATTAGACGAAAGTCCTTCCTCTTCTAACCCTTCCATGTAGTCATTCAAACGAATAAGGGTTATGTTTTCTAATCTGATATTGCCAAAGGCAGGGATCATCCTACTATCCAGCAGATAGGTATACAATTCCATTGTCTTTGGTGCAAGCTGCTTTTTGGCTCTTTTTTTCCATAGCTCCACAAACACATGAAACTTTGTATTAGACGGGGAAATGTATTCCTTTCTTTCTACCTCAGCAATAAATAAGGCAAGTTTCTTCCTGGCATCCGCTGGGCTTTTTGCAGTTACTGTTTTAGTTTTGCGGATCCGCTTCCCTTTTCCATCGAAACCGGCGCTAACAGTCAAATAGTACTTTCCATTTCCTCTATCCTGTATGGACCCGGCCATGTTATTCACTCCTTTTGTTTATAACCTCTTCTTTTATGAAGTCCATCAATTTTTCCTTTTCTTCATTAGAAAATTTTGTACCGTACCAAGAGATTGGGTAACCAATAGATAACGCTGCATCAAGGGGGATGTGTTGGTTTTCTAATATATAAGTAAGAAATGTAACATAGTCCTTATTAATCGGTTTTTTTGCCCAGCTTTCACTTTTGTATGATTCAGAAGCTAAAGCCAAGGTACCAATATATCCAGCCTTTTGGAGTAAATCCAAGTAGTCAACATCCAGCCCGTTAGATATTTTTTTTATCAACTCAGGCTTAGGAACATTTCTTTTCCCACTTTCAATTTGTGAAATATAAGCTTGGGAAATCCCGGTTCTTCTTTCCAATTCCCGCATAGTCAAGCCTTTTTCCGTTCTCTTTTCTTTTATGAATTCACCAAAAGTCACGCTCTTCACCTTCTTTTCTGTTTGGTATTTAGGTATAGTTTACAACAATTGATAACAAATGTAAAAATAATATTGCAAAAGATATATTTGTATGGTATTCTTTTGATAACAAAAGATATACAGGGAGGTGAGATTGTGAAAATGAAACTGGTCAATCCTGAGAAAACAAGGATCCAAATAGCTGAAAGAGGAATGAGTTTACGCTCTTTTTCTAAACAAATAGGCGTTTCGCAACCTTATTTATCTCAAATATTGAAAGGGGACCGTTATCCTTCTCCAAATGTAGCTGTTAAAATTGCCAAAGGGCTCGAGATGGATGTTAAAGATATTTTTTTTATCAATTTTGATAACAAAAGATATAAAAATGGAAGGGAGGTCAGCCGGCTTTGACCAATTCACAGAAAGGAGGGATCCAGGTGATAGTTAAAAATAACACTGCTACTAAAAAAATAGAGATCACAGCCAGCTATGAAGAAGTGGCCAAAATGGTTACAGCTTTAGAGGAACATAACGTCAAAAGACAGGATGAAGAACTGGCCAAAATTGCCTACAATCTAATGAATCCGAACGGAGGTAAATAAAATGGAAATGTTTAAACCGAAGTTGGTACCGATTAAACGCAGCACTTTAACTGTAGAGGAAACAGCAGAGTATATCGGGGTGTCAGTAGATATGATCTACAAGATGACCAGGGAGAAAGCAATCCCTCACTTTAGAGCGGGTAGGAGAATCCTGTTTAAAAAATACGCTATTGATCAATGGATAGAGAAGCAAATGCAAGAGAGCATGGAATATGAGTATTAAAAAAGGCTTAGATGTTAGAGCATCTAAACCACATAAGACAAGCCCGGCCTATTCCGGAGCCTACGGATCTTTTGGCCGGTAGCTTGTATCTATTATACCAACAATATAGCGAAAATAAAACACGATTTAAATATATGTTTAGCTTGAATGGCGGGTGAGGTGATATGCGGGGGTGGATCAGTCTGCATCGCAAATTAATGACCAGTGATATTTTTCAGAATGAAAAGCTGCTAAAAGTATTTATTTACTGCTTACTAAAAGCTTCTCATACAGAACATTCCCAGAAAGTTGGGAGGCAAACTATAGAGTTAAAGCCTGGTCAATTCATATTCGGGAGAAAAAAAGCAGCCATGGAATTGAGTATGAAAGAATCGACAGTTAGAGACTACATGAACCTTTTAAAGAGTGATGAAACTATAGACATCAAAGCCACCAACAAATTTAGTGTTGTAACCATTGTTAATTGGGATTTTTATCAAGACAAAGAAGAAAAAACCGACAGCAAAGACGACAGCAAAAGGACAGCAGAAGGACAGCAAAAAGACACAAACAATAATGGTAATAATGCTGATAATGGTAATAAAGATAATACATTACGTTCCAAATTAAAATTTGAAACCCATCATTTGCAATTGGCCAAATTGTTATTTAAAAAAATCCAAGAAAACAATCCAAATGCAAAAGAGCCAAATATAAATTCATGGGCGAACACCTTTCGATTGATGATGGATCGTGACGAAAGGAAAGGCAAAGAGATACAGGACGTGATTCTCTGGAGCCAGGAACACCATTTCTGGTATAAGAATATCCTTAGCGCGGACAAGCTGCGGAAACAATATGACAGGTTATTACTGGGAATGAATGATGATCGAAAACCTAATTCCAAAAAAGGAAAAGATAAGTTAATTGCAACAGAAAAGCCGAAACATGTAGAGGATCCAGTTTTCACGGAGGATAAGCAAAAAGAGTTGGATAAAATGCTAAGTGAACTCTATGAGGAGGGATGAAAATGGCAGTTCGCAAAAACGGGCAAGAACTAGATTTAACTATTCCTCAAAAAAAGGCAGCAAAGAAAACGTGGCCAGTATTAGAAGATCTCGATTTAAATGATTATGATGTACGGACCTTTGAAGTTCATTGCATTAGATGCAACGGAAAAGCCTACACTACCGCATATAAAATTCATGCAGAGAATGAATGGAAAGGTTATGAAAAAGAATCCGTGTGCGGTGATTGTCAAGTCCGTGAAGAAATGAAAGTTAATAATAAATGGTATAGAAAAGAATTAAATGAAAGACTTAGCTCGAGATGGTGGTTCCCACCAAAGGGCTTGGAAGACGCTACGTTGAAAGGCTTTAAACAAACCAACACAGTAACAAGCGATGCATTATATGCGTGTACCCAGTATGTTAAGGGGTTAGTAAGCGGAGAAAAAGACAAACAGCACAATTTGTTGCTTATTGGAACCGTAGGTGCCGGGAAAAGCCACCTTTCGTTCGGGATGGCTCAATATTTAAGGTCCAAGGAAATAGGTTCTGTAGGCTTCACAACTACCGGAAAAATACTGGCTTTAATTAAGGAAACTTATGACCGGGGTGCTACCCGGACAGAAAATGAAATTCTAAATGATATTGAAAAGCTGGATTGCCTGGTTATTGATGACCTGGGTGCTGAAGCAGGTAATACAAACGAATTCAGTTGGGCAAGATCAAAGCTATTTGAAATAGTGAATAGCCGGGCCGGAAGACCGACAGTGTACACCACCAACTACGACGATATAACACTGCCAAAAGTTGTAGGTGAAAGGGTGGCCAGTCGGCTTCAGGATAACACAAAGTATATAAATATCTTCACAGAAGATTACCGGAAAAACTTGCAAATAAATTAAATATAGGAGCGTGTTAAAAATGAACGTAATCGAGATTGAAAAGGATAACTATTTGTTCTCGGTGGATCAGGATCCCGAAAAGAAAATTGCCTGTATTTTTAAATGGACCAATGGCGAATTACGGTTAGTACAGTTTGCAAGACTCGTATTAGATAACCATTTGAAAGAGCAGCTGCATCTTATTGCAGATAAGTTTTTAGAGAATAAGGGCCAATTGGATCATGATGGATATTCAGTAGACGATATTCTCCGAAATGGAAGGATGAAGTTTCTAACAGGGAACTCATAGGCGTTTAAAGGGGGCGTGTTTCACGACTCCCCCCATTGATAACAGATATAAGGAAAGGAGCTGCCGAATGAATAAATACAATGTATATCTTAGAGCCTGCCAAAACTCAATTAAAAGTCTTGTTAAAAATGAAAACGATAAGGATCTCATTAAGAAGAATGTATTTTACGGTGTGAATATTGTTGGCATGCTGCCGGATTCTAAAACCTATGATGAGGCTGTCAATAATTTTGAGTTCGCCAGTGCAATTAAGCAAATAGCAGGACAGCTTACACCTAAAGAATTCATGAATGTATTTCCGATAGATAAGGACTTTAAAGGACACAAGTACGACATGAAGGATTATTTTTACACCAGGGATTACGTCAAGACGCTTGACCAGGACAAGCCCATCGGCGAGGAAATAATAGAATTCTTTTGGGAGTATCAGAATAAGGACACTGGGCGTTTTACAATTAAAACCATGGGGCTTATGAGCGACATAAACCATTTTGAGGGTAAACCTTACCCGTTTGAGGAATGGGCAGATATGCACGGGATAGAAACGTATACGATGCATACAGACAATCAAGGCAAACAATTTTTAATGGACAAGCAAGGAAGAACACAAAAAGTATTGAAGCCAAGGCCTAAGCATTTAAAGCTAGTTTAGTAGATAGGAACGGTACAGAATTTTGGGATAGTTCAATAAGCGCATTCATTCCAAGAGAACAGTATAAGGATCCATTCCAGGAAGTTGAAGACAAAATAGATGCCGAATTGGAGATGAGAAAACGTGCTTAATCTTGAAGAAATAGAGGGCAAGGGGCTATCACCTTATGAAACAATGAATTCAGTTGTCGAAGCTATGCAATTGCACATGATTAAAGGCAGACTTAGCAAGTTATTAATTGATGATGACAAGATGGATGAATTATTTAATACACTGCTTCCCTCCCACGAGCAGAAAACAAAAGCAATAGAGTTGTTAACCGTCTTATCCAAAAGAGAGAGGCAATGTTATCTAATGCACACTATTGAGAACATGAGCATGGGGAAGATCGCTAAAGAATTAAATATTGCAAAAGGAACAGTAGATCAATATATTTCCAGGGCAAAAGATAAAATAGAAAACCAAACGGGAGGGAGGTGAGCGAAAAGAAAGAATAACCATTTAAGGAATGACTACTAAAGAAGTTACTGAAGCGGTTGGTAAGACAAGCAAAAGGTCGAGGGAAATTGTAATTATCTAGGGGGCTAAACTTATGACAATTGCTAGTGATGTTTCGGTCGATCGTGAACGCCTTGAAAAGTTTATCGATACCAGCAGAATGTCGGATGAAGAAATAAAGCAGTTTATTAAATACCTTGAGACCAATTGGAATGGTGGAGAATTCTAAGGCTTTCCAAAACGAACACCGTGTGAGGTGATTTGATGCAGCGTGATAACCGGGGGCGTTTCCTACCAGGTAATCAAATGGCAAAGGGTAACAAAGGAAACACAAAGCCTAAAACGGGAAACAGGAATGCAGTAAAACATGGGTTCTTTGAAAAGCTGCCTGTTACCAAGTTAAGGGATGATGGAACTTTATATATTAGCAACGGCGTAAGCGCCTTTACCATAAAAGAAGAAGGGTTTTATATTGACGATGGGCTCATATGGATCAGAGACGACATTGCAGCAGTTTTAGAACAGAACGGATATAGTTTGTATAGCTGAAAGATGCAACCTTTGCTTAAAGGAACCAAGAAAAAGGTTGCATGGGGGCATTTTGGTTTAAGGGTCATTCCGGTTTGTTTATGCAGTATTTTATGCATTTTTTCCTTACTGCCTTTTGTGGCAGGAGTGTACAAAACGTTGGTATATCAGCAATGTATAAAAAAGTGTATATAAATATTTTCACTTAAAAATAGGAATGTTGATTCATCAAGGTTTGTGGTAATAATCTAGTTAACATAATCTATATTTTGGGAATCAAAACACGTATATTTATACATCGTGCATACAATCTATGGAAATAATAACAAAGGGGGATAAACATGGCTCCAAAAGTACCAAAAGGGAGATTTCCTACGGCCGCAGCCGTTCAGTATCGCCGAAAACTTGTAGAAATGATTGACCAGGACAGAAAGAAGCTCTGGGATACCTGGAATAATCAGATAAGACCATTAATCCATGAGTACCGGCGGAGAATGGACAGTGTGTTCATTACGGATAACAACGAACTAGAGGAAATAGAGGAATTATTGGAGCTGGCAAGAAGGTGGTCAGCTGAGTTCGTCTTTACTGATTCTGCCATAAAACGGATAGCAAACCAATTTGTCGAACTTGTAAACATCACAAATAGAAGTCAGTTTCAAGAGCAAGTTAAGTCTGTAACCGGAATAGATCCCATCGAAAGAGAGCCCTGGTTAAAAGCATTCATGGCTTCGGCGGTAAAGGAAAATGTTGATTATATTAAGTCGATTGAAAAAGAGTTACACGACAAAGTTCAAACGGTTATTATCCAAGGAGTAAGGCGCGGTAAGTCTATTAATGAAATGGGTAAGGAAATTAGAAAGGTTTCCGATGTGAGTAAAGCAAGGGCAAAGTTCATTGCCAGAGACCAGGCAGGCAGTATTCATGGCGACATGACCAAAACTCGCCATGAACAAATGGGACTGAAAAAGTTCGTTTGGTCTACCAGCGACGACGAAAAAGTCAGAGACTCCCATGCTGAATTAGATGGAAAAACGTTTACTTGGAAAGATGGTGCTAACGGTCTATACCCTGCCATTGATTATGGGTGTAGGTGTTCAGCAGAACCGGATGAGGACGAGTTATTCAATGTTTAAAAGATGGTTATCGTCTATATCAGACAAGGAAATTGTTGGACCATAGAAATCAATAAGTATTCAGGGGAGCAGCAAAGGCGATATGACAGTTAGGAGGACAGTCGTATGGTTTATAATCTTATCCCTGAATATAAAGAAGGATTGAAGGATTTGAAAAGGCGGTATGAAAATATGGACGTAGATGATCCAGATCGTAAAAGCATTAGCAGAATGATTGGTGATATGGAATATGCTATCAAATGGATGAAAACAGGCAGAAGACCAGGGAACTTACGAGGCATAGAGAGAAGGTCCGTTTACCAAAGAACCTCCTTGATTGACATGGAACTCATGCCCAGTTTGGATATAGAACCGGAACAAAGAGAATTAACCGAAGATGAAAAGCGGGCAATAACGGACATCCTTATTGATCTATCACACCAAGAAAGGCAATGTTTTCTTCTCCATATGGCGCAGGGGTGGAGTATGCAAGAGATTGCCGAAGAATTAAAAGTATCGAAATCAGCAGTACAGATATATATTAGGCGTGCAAAAGAGAAAATTAAAGCAAAACTTGAAGGGGGGTGAGGACATGAGTTTTAAAAGCAATGGATCCAATGCATCAAACCATATGGATTATTTATTAAAAGCAAAAAGGGTTTTATCTGGTGAACCTGCTAAATTAGCACGTGACATGAAAGAAAAGAAAAACCAACGTTTGAACATGAAACAAGATTATGCACATTCCCGGATTGAAGAGGATGAAATAGAGAAATTCAATGCTTTATTTGAGGAAAGAAAAGATTCCGGCGATGCAGCGAATAAAGAGTTTACTCAGGATGTTGAGGAATTGAAAAGAAAACGGATGAACCTAAGGGGGTAATAAGATTATGGAGAAACCGAAAAAGATTATAGAAATAGAGGATTTCATCTTAAAAAACAAACCAAAAATTATGGAGTATGAAGATCGTGTTCATTTCTCCAAGATGAAACGCCCACAAATTAAATTCGAGGGTGGCAAGAAGGAAGTTGAGAAGATAGATCAAGAAATCCAGTCGGCAGAAAATGACTTGAAAGAACTTGAAGAAAATTTACAAGGTGCATATGAATCTTTAAAATCTGAAATTGTAAAATGGGAAGACCAGGAGCTTGAAAAACTCGACATAGAGGCTCGCGACTTGGAAAAGGAGATTGCTCAAATTGAAAAGAAAACATCAGAGTATAAAGAAAAACTGAAACAATTGCATGGCGGAAGGGACGTCCATCTTATGTTTGCTGGTGGCGGGGGTAAGGATTGGAGTCTTGGGCAAAGGCTTAATTCAATAAATGGAAACCGATCCTCAAGAATAGATGACATAAAACGGAGAATTAGAAATC
Source organism: Virgibacillus kimchii (assembly GCF_055379185.1). NCBI lineage: Bacteria > Bacillati > Bacillota > Bacilli > Caryophanales > Bacillaceae > Virgibacillus > Virgibacillus kimchii. The sequence goes on from NZ_AP043951.1 coordinate 3,552,381, forward strand.
AAATAAGGGTAGATATATAGGAAGGAGAGACAGTTAATATGTTAGTTCATAATAAAGGGGACTACATTCGGACCGCAGGAGAGGTTACATTGGTTCCGGGGATTAACGATATAGATCATAGGGATTTTAATGATTTTAGTAGCCACCCTATCATGAAAAAGATTGTTGATTCCGGGGAAATCGTTGCACTCGATAAGACAACTAAGGATTTAAGCACACCTAAGGCAATTGAACTCATTGAAGATACATTCTCTATGCCGCTTTTAAAAGAATTTAAGAAAAACGAGACCCGCAAAACTGTCCTTGAAGTGATTGATAAGAAACTAAGAGAATTTGAATAATGTGCCTAGCAATTATCCTATGAAGGGGGGTGATGAAATATGTCTTTAAGAGATATGAATATAGATATAGGTTTTAAGGTTAAAGACGGTCCACTTAAGCGTGCCGATCAAGCCGCTGATGACTTTAAAGATAACGTGGAGGATGGTGCTACTTCACTCGATAATCTAGGGAGTCAGGCGGGGATAGCAGGCGATACCATGCGTGATGAATTCGATGAGTCAGCAGGATCATTGGATAGTTTAGGTTACCATGCGGAAGATGCCGGTGACATGATAACGGACGCAAGTGAAGATGCAGCCGATTCTATGCAGGACCTGGGCTACCAGGGCGAGGATGCGGGAGACATGATAACCGATTCTAGCGGCGATGCCTCTGATAGTCTGGACGATCTTGGCGACACCGCAGGAGATGCAAGCAATGTAATCACCGTTGAATTCGGAAACGCGGCCGATTCTGTTAATAATCTTGGTTCCCATGCCGGAGAAGCAGGAGAACTAATATCCGATTCCAGTTCATATGCAGCTGACAGCATTAATGATATTGGAACCGCAGCCGGTGACGCGGGAAGTTCTGTTTCTTCAGCTGGTTCCGAAGCATCTAGCAGTTTGAGCGACATTCGAGACTCGGCTGATGGTTCCGGCGAGGGCTTCAGGTTAATGGGAATTAAAGCAGAGACTTGGATAAAAGGCGTGGCTGTAGGGGCTGTTCTGGCATTAGGAGGAGCATTCACAACGGCAGCTGCTGATGCAACTTCCAGCATGGCCGAAATTGAAAACAGCATGTATGTGTTCCAAGCTGAAACAGGCAATTCTATAGAAGTTGCTGAAGAATTCGGCGGGGTATTGCAGGATCTCCATTCTAATAACACAGATAGCTATGATGAGCTTGCCGGTGCGGCCACAATGGTAAGCCAGCGATTTGATGTAGAGGGAGAAGCGCTCCAAAACCTAACACAGGATTACCTTGATTACACGAAAGTCACAGGGCAGAGCGAGGATGCAATAGAAGGACTTTCTAGGATCCAAAAGCAATATGGCATTGAGACTGATGGAGCTAGTGGAATGCTGGACAAATTCCTATCGGTCGCTCAACAAACTGGCGCACCTGTGGAAGGTCTACAACGAAACATTGAGCAATTTGGGCCTGTTTTGCAGCAAGCAGGTTTTTCGCTAGACGAAACGCTTGGATTAATGGGTATGTTTGAAGAATCGGGAGTTGATTCTCAACGCGCGTTGCGCGGAATGCGGACGGCCATGAACCAGGTGGAGAGTCCCGAAGAGCTAAAAGGTGTCGTCATTGACATGATGGATATGACTGATGAGACAGAACGCGGTGATGCGGCCATGGAATTGTTTGGTACAACCTCGGGAGAAATGGCCAGAGCATTAGGGGAAGGTCGAGAGGCTTTTGATGACATGCTCGGAACGGTATCGGGGTCCGAAGGTGTTGTCTCGGATGCATCGAATGCTTTCGATCAACAATTAGGCGAACGCTTTACTTTGCTTATGCGTGATGTTATAGATCCGTTCCGTGAAGCTGTGGGACCAAAGTTTACAGAATCCCTGAACAGTACAATGGACTGGATAGAAGGAAACATGCCGCAGATTCAATCTACAATGGAACCAATATTCAAAGGTATAGGCACAACTATCGGATTCTTGATAGACAACCTACACATTCTAGGTCCGGCAATTGGAGCAGCGTTTATAACTGTTGGTGTACCTGCTACAATAACGCTCACTAAAACAATGCTTGCCCTGGGGGCATCAATGTTAGGTGTTACATGGCCTATTTTGGGTATTGCCGCAGCTATCGGCGTCGTTGTTGGTGCGTTCATTTGGGCTTGGAACAACTGGGATCAAATCACTGAATGGTTCGGTTTGTCTGTGGACTGGCTCGGAGAAAAATTCAGTTTAGGACTTCAGTTTATACGTGGCTTTTTCGTTGATTCCTTCACTTTTATGCGTGATTTCGGCATAAGTTTATGGACCGGATTTTCTGAAGGCGTCCTTGGAATCTGGGATGGATTTACTACTGGAATATCCGATTTCGTAACATCCCTGGGTGACGGAATAACGGACGGATTTAATTCTATTCTCGATTTCGGGGTCGGAATGTGGGAAGGTTTCAGTGACGGAATACTTGGAATCTGGGATGGTTTAGTTGGCGGAATCAAGGGATTTGTAAACAATATTATTAGCGCCGTGAACAGCATGATAAGCGGCATTAATAGTGTGCAGATTGATATCCCCGGCTGGGTAAGCAAGATACCCGGCGTACCCGACATGGAATCTATCGGATTCAACATTCCTGAAATACCTCATTTGGCCGATGGTGGTATGGTAACCGACGCCACATTAAGCGTAATTGGAGAAGGGGCAGACAATGAAGCTGTAATCCCATTAAACAGGAGGATATTCCGTTTATTGGGCAGCGGAATAGCCGATGCGCTTGGATTTGGAAACCTGTACCCAGACAAACCGGAAGACGTACCGGATCCCGGAAGTATAATCATCATTGATGAGCCTGATGACGATGACGATCCGGAAGGTGACGGTCCATATCATGAGTATAATGATTATGACGAGCATTACACTTCCTATGACAGCGATATTGATTTCACCTATAGCCCTCACATTGTAGTTAATGTGGAAGGTGGCGGTAGTAGAGGTGATGGTGACAGGATCGCTCGTAAAGTTCGTGAAGAATTGGAAAACCATTATGGAAGTATGCAACGCCGGTTCATATCAAAGCAGGAGGGATAAAAGGTATGTAAGCATTCTGCTTGATTAAAAACGTGAGAGTATATAACTGTTACTGATCATGTTAATATAAAAATAGAGATAAATATTACCCATTGCATTTTCAAATTCTTTTCCGATTTGCGTATCAACTCCCTCGGTTATTGAATTTACATGCGAGCCGTAGGTTGTTGCTATTGAAAAGTTCCGTATTTACTTTTATTGCCCAGGTATAAAACCTGGGTTTTTTTATGTGTATTATGAGCGGGGTGTGAGTTGCAACCCTAATAGTATGCAACTTTAAAGTTCAGCCGCATCCAAAGACGGACGGGGCGAATCGACGAAGAGGATGCCTAGGCAATCTACCCAGTCATAGGGTGGGGAAAATATTAGAGCAATAGTTTAACAAGAGTTGTACAATTCAAACAAGAATATAGATGGCCTTCTTTTAATGGGTAGGGGGTTAATGAATGAAAAAAATAATTTGATTTCTTTATTGTTTCCTTGTTTGGCTGCGCCGATTATTAGACTATAAAGACCTGATTCGTTAACAAATTTCTTTTGTTGATATCTTCCTAATCTGTCTGTGACCTCGTGGACGGCTAGGTCATCTTCTTCGACATGATTTTTATAGGTTGTAATCTACGAATATCGTAGATTGGATTTCTCCGGAATTAATGAACGGAAATAAATAAACAGTGGCTCAGGCACATGAGAAGACACAAAAAAAGACCTCGCACAATATGGAGGTGGCAGAGATCTTTTTTCCATATAAGGAAAGCAGCAAAAACAAAATCGATAATAAAGAATAATTATATTATAACTTTAACAAATTATTTTTGCAAATAATGATAAGAATAAGTTATCTGATGGATGGTAAGTACTCGGACATACCGGACACCATAAAAAGGGGTTTCCGGCTTTTTCGGCTGCCCTAAAAAGGGAAAGGATAACCGGAGTTTCCGGTGTCCCTAAAAAGGGCAATGCGGATGAACAGGCTTAAAAATCTGCGAGGTGTGTCGTTTTTTAATCCTTGTTAGGGTTATTGATCCCGAAACACATAAAACTGCTGTACAGGCTTCTAAATGGATTACGTGAGGTTTTGCTTTTTGGACGCAGAAAAAGAGGATATATCCAAAAATGGAGACATCCTAAAAACAGGAATCCGAGAAATCCGAGTCCTTAAAAAAGAGAGTTTTCCGACGCGGTAAAAAAGGGTTTATACAGAGAATGATAAATCCTAAACGACTTCAAACAGGAGCATATATTCTAGTTTTAAAAAGTGTCATCAAGGTGTCATCAAAAATGGCTTATTTATAATTACTTTAAATAACAAAAAACGCCCGATCCCTTGCAGGACGGGCGTTTCAATATATGGAGCATAGCGGGCTCGAACCGCTGACCTCTTGTCTGCCAGACAAACGCTCTCCCAGCTGAGCTAATGCCCCGTTACAAATAGAAATTATATAATGAAACCTAAAATATTTCAAGCCCTTTAGAATATGTGGGAAAATTTTGTTTATAGTCTGGTATTAAGATCAGGTTATTCAAATTTTCATTATTTACAGACAAGTGACTTTGCGTTATATTATATGAATAAAGCGTATCGAAACAGTTTAAAAGCAAAAGGAGTTATAAGTTATGAGTGAATTGGAAAAGGATGTCTATTTATCCAGAATAGCAAATAGGGAAGCGCTGATTGGAGTAGGACTGGCAGTTTTTAACTTCATTTGGTGGTATGCATTTGCATATGGATTGGGCAGCAGTGATCCTGCAGACTATTCCTATGTATTCGGCTTACCCGCCTGGTTCTTTTACAGCTGTGTGCTTGGGTTTATAGTGGTTTCCATATTGGTTATTTTTGTAGTAAAAAAATACTTTGTAGAAATACCGCTTGATGAGGAGAAGGAAAACAAATGAATTGGCAAGCAATTTTACCGTTGGCTATCATACTGATTATAATCTTTGGAGTGGGAATCTGGGCGAGCAGATATGTGAGAGGGTCATCTTCCTTTCTACAGGATTACTTTCTGGGCGGCAGAAGTATGGGCGGATTTCTGCTTGCAATGACGATGACCGCGACATACGGAAGTGCAAGCAGCTTCATCGGCGGTCCAGGGACAGCTTACACTGAAGGATTGGGCTGGGTACTTTTGGCAATGTCCCAGGTAGTGACGGGCTATTTTGTATTAATGGTGCTGGGCAAGAAATTTGCCGTGGTAACCAGAAGGTATAAAGCTGTTACTATGGTGGATTTTCTAAAAAGCAGGTACGAGTCTAAATGGGTGGTGCTGTTTTCAGCTTTAAGTATTATAATTTTTCTATTCTCGGCCATGGCTGCCCAATGGATTGGTGGAGCCCGTTTACTGGAGTCATTAATAGGTATTGATTACACGGCTGCCTTGATTTTATTTGCATTATCCGTACTAATCTACGTTACGATTGGCGGATTTCGGGCAGTAGCTTTAACTGATGCTGTACAGGGAACCATTATGTTTTTTGGTACATTGGTATTGCTTATTGCCGTTATTATTGCCGGTGGCGGTGTCCCTGCAATTATTTCAGATTTACATACAGAAAATCCCAACTTAATTACACCTTATGGGGCGGAAGGTACGTTAAACCCGGCATTCGTATCGTCTTTTTGGATTCTTGTCGGTGTAGGAGTAGTGGCGCTGCCGCAAGTTACAGTCCGGGCGATGGCGTATAAAGACACCCGTTCCATGCACCGTGCGATTATCATCGGAACTATTGTCGTTGGTTTTATTATGCTGAATATGCACTTGATAGGTGTATTTGCCAGACCGATTTTACCTGGAATTGAAATTGGGGATCAGGTCATGCCGTTGATCGCACTAGAGGTGATGCCAGCATGGCTCGCGGGTGTGGTACTGGCTGCGCCAATGGCAGCAATCATTTCGACAGTGGATTCTCTGCTACTGCTGGTCAGCTCCACCATCGTCAAGGATGTTTACTTGAATTATGTCAGGCCGGATGCACCGCATAATAGGGTAAAATGGCTCAGCATTGGTGTCACAGCTATACTGGGAATTATCGTATTTTTCATGGCATTAAACCCACCTGATTTAATAATTTGGCTGAACCTGTTTGCCTTTGGCGGACTGGAAGCGGCATTTATCTGGCCCATCATTCTCGGGTTGTATTGGAGTAAAGGGAATAAATACGGTGCACTTGCTTCCATGGTAGTAGGGGTGGGGCTTTATATCCTGTCTGATTCGTTCTTCCCGCAGCCACTGGGATTGCATTCTGTTGTGCTGCCGGTAGTGTTTTCCTTTTTTGCTTATGTTTTTGTAAGTCTTGGTACACAAAAGAAGGCCGCAGGGATATAAAACATGATGAGAAGACCGTGAGCGGAATAAACCAGAAATAAATAACCGATGAAAAAGAAAAACTTTTTTCATCGGTTATTTCATTATACGATCAAGTTGGCGTGCTCAGGTATATATGATATGAAACGTTATTTGTTGTATCCATACATCAGGTTTGCTCTCTCTGATGCATTGTGAGGCTATATCTGTTTCATTATTGTATCTGATTCGTCTTCTCAGGTACATAGAGCCTTGTAAACCCCGTCAGTCATGTATTAGAGGTTTCATTTCAAGTACACGGAGCGGTACAAATCGCGTTCGTCGTGTATGATAGACTACCACTCAAGTACATGACGCGCTGCAAATTGTGTCCGTCATGTATTATAGGCCACTACTCAAGTACATGACGCGCTGCAAATTGTGTCCGTCATGTATTATAGGCCACTACTCAAGTACATGGAGCGGTACAAATCTCGTCCGTCGTGTATGATAGAGCACTACTCAAGTACACGGAGCGGTACAAATGGCGTCCGTCGTGTATGATAGAGCACTACTCAAGTACACGGAGCAGTACAAATCTCGTCCGTCGTGTATGATAGAGCACTACTCAAGTACACGGAGCGGTACAAATCGCGTTCGTCGTGTATGATAGACTACCACTCAAGTACATGACGCGCTGCAAATTGTGTCCGTCATGTATTATAGGCCACTACTCAAGTACATGGAACGCCGCAAATAACGACCGTCGTGTATGACAGACCGCCCCTCAAGTACATGGAACTCCGCAAATCGCGTCCGTCGTGTATGATAGACTACCACTCAAGTACATGACGCGCTGCAAATCATGTCAGTCTTGTATCATAGACGCCCTCTCAGATACATGCAGCCCTGAGAGTCCCGCCAGCCCTGTATCAGAGAGCCGCCCGCTCATTAGTTAAGGCGAGAGATTACTCAACATATGGATTTTTTCAGTAAATAATATTCTACATGCAAATGCCTGTTCTTCATAAACCAATCCCCGAGCTTCAATTAGCCTTATCCGAATTTATAGTTTTACATCCTTCCGGGCAAATTCCACAAAGTAATCCAATGCTTTTTCATTGCTCAGTGACCCCTTATTCACTACCTCTTCCACTGGTTTACCCATGAGGATCTTTTTCACCGGAATTTCCAATTTTTTGCCGTTCAACGTTTTTGGTAAATCATTTACTTCAAATACACCCGTTGGCACATGCCTTGGTGAGCAATGGGTGCGTATTTGCATTTTAATAGCCTGTTTAATATCGTCGGTTAATTCATACCCATCTTTCATTTGTACGAAGAGTGGCGTTTCCGAATCTATCCCTTTTGGTATATCAACAATTAAACTATCGGCCACCTCTTTAACCTGATCTACTGCGCGATAAATTTCGCTTGTGCCGATACGGATGCCGCCTCGGTTAATCGTTGCATCGGAGCGGCCGTAGATTACACATGTATGTCTATCTGTGATCTTCAAATAATCACCATGGCACCATATTCCCGGGAATACATCAAAATAGCTTTCATGCAATCGGCTTCCGTCTGTGTCATTCCAAAAATATATCGGCATGGACGGGAACGGCTTTGTCAGTACCAGTTCACCAACTTCTTCAATTTGCGGATTTCCTTCGTCACTGAAACTTTCGATTTTAGCTCCCAGGCCGCGGCATTGCAGCTCTCCGGCATATACAGGCAAAATCGGTGCGCCGAGAATAAAGGCGGTGCATACATCTGTCCCTCCGCTTGCTGAAGCAATCCATAAATCCTTTTTCACATTCTCATAACACCAATTAAAACCTTCCGGGGGTAATGGTGAACCCGTGGAACTGATGCTTTTCAGATGGCTTAAATCAAATTCTTCTCCCGGCTTCAAATGTTCATCCTTCATGCATGCTGTAATATAGCTGGCACTTGTGCCGAATACAGTCATTTTTGTTTCTTCCGCAAATTTCCAGAGCATTTTTTTATCCGGGTATGCCGGGTTGCCATCGTATAAAATGACCGTGCTGCCTGTCAGCAATCCGCCGACAAGGAAATTCCACATCATCCACCCTGTGGTTGTAAACCAGAAGAAGCGGTCATTTTCGGTTAAATCTGAATGAAAAGTCAGTGTTTTTAAATGTTCGAGTAAAATGCCGCCCTGGCTTTGTACAATTGGCTTTGGTTTTCCGGTGGTGCCGGAAGAGAATAGCACCCAAAGCGGATCGTTAAACGGGACATGTTCGTAAGTAAGTGTGTGCGATAATTTATTTTCTACTGCATCCTTCCACACAATTGGATTTATAAGACCTGTAAAATCAGCGTTTTGATTAAGATACGGCACAGCAATCGTTGCTTCTAGTGTTGGCAGTTCATCCTGAATTTCTTTAACGGTCTTCATACGGTCAAAATTTCTTCCGCCATAGCGATACCCATCTACCGCGATCATTACCTTGGGCTCAATTTGTTTAAACCGGTCAATGACACTCTGAGTTCCAAAATCAGGTGATGCACTGGACCAGATTGCCCCCAGACTTGCGCTGGCGAGAAAGGCAACGATAGTTTCATAGATATTTGATACATAGGCAACTACGCGATCTCCTTTTTGGACACCAAGGTCCTGCAGTGTCTTTTGCATCGCAGCGGTTTGCTTATACAGTTCATCCCAGGTGATCTCCGAAGTTTCACGTAATTCAGATGCATGAATGATGGCCGGTTTGTTTGCTTTTCTATTTCTGAAAATATGTTCGGTGTAATTAATTTCCGCTCCTTCAAACCATTTGGCACCGGGCATTTCATGGGTGGACAATACAGAAGTATAAGATTTTTTTGATTGGATATTAAAGTACTCCCATTGGGATTCCCAAAAGGCTTCCATCTCATTTACAGACCATTTCCAAAGCGAATGATAATCTTCAAAATGTAAGTTCTTATGTGTTTGGAGCCAGTTCATATATGTTTGTAAGTTTGCCTGCTTTTTCCATTTTTCATCAGGCTCCCACAGCAGCGTACCTTCTTTAATTTGACTCATTCCGTCCCTCCTGTACTGATATCATTTAATCTCATTATATGAAATCGCTTACCTTGTGTAAAGGATCAAAAAACCCCGCTGTCCACGGGGAAATCTTATTTTTTACTTTCCAAATGCTTATTCAGCGTAGCTTCCATTTTTTTAAAATAAAGATACCAGCCTAAAGCGTTAAATACATAAAGCAGGATGAAAATGAGGGTGCTCCATAAAACGGCTGACATAGTAAGTGATATCCAACCGACAGTTCCGGAAATAACCAGCCAGGCAATATAAGTAAGAAAAAAGTGAAAAACAGACTTTTTTATTATGTTGCTGTCATCGTCTCCAAAGATAAGAGATGATATGCCAAAATAAATGCCTAATATAAAACTTGCTCCCATGTGCATCCATATTTCCGAAACAGTTGCTTCAAACTCATTGATGATCATAATGGTAAGGGCAATAAATGTGAATATACCTCCAAATGCTATGCCCAGCATACTGCGCCTTAAAATCTCAATTACCATTTTATCGCCCTCCCTCCATCAGTTTGTCTTTAATTGCACTCACATACTTTCGGGTAATATATTCTTTATTTCCGGATTGAAAATAAACACATAGATTGTTGTTAAAAGATACTTCAAATCGCTCGATACGGTGAAGGTTTCCAATTACAGACTTTGAAAAACGCATAAAACCATGTGGTGTTAAGAGATCTTCCACTTCATACAGCTTCATTTTTATTTCGAAACTCCGTTTTTTTGCAACAGCATATATTTTTCTTTTTTCTGCATGAATAAAATCAATCTTATTTGGCTCCAGAAGTACTGTTTGATCTTCATCAATGCCAAATAAGCGCTGCTGTTTTTTCTTATTAATGACATTAACGACTTCCTCCAGTTCCGGTGTCCACTCCTTCGCCTGAATTGTTACCTGCGTTTTCTCATAATTTTCATCAATATCGATGTTTATTTTCATTCCCCTTCTCCCCCTAAGTGCACTTCACACCTTCTTCTAGTTGACGCATCTTTTCAAAAAGTACGGATAGCGGATGATAGCAATAATAAATGCGGCCAACCCCATAGCAAATAGTATACCCAAGGATTGCATCAGTTCCGCAAACTTGGTAGTTCCAGTCATGGCATCCTGAAAAGACTGGTGTGCCCAATATTGCGGTAGAAAACGGGCGATCGTCTGCATAAATTCAGGCATCATATCAAATGGCAACCATAACCCCCCAATCATCGCGCCGCCTAATGCAATAATCTGTGTGAAGGCAATACCCATATTTTCGGTATTTACCATAAGTGCCAATGTGAGACCAATTGCGGTAACAGTAAACGTGAGGAATAAAGATAAAATCAGAAGGGTAATTGGCTCTCCCAACGGCACATTGTAAACAAGTCTTCCAAATAAAAATAACACAAAAATCTGAATAAAGACAATGCACATAAATGGAAGCCACTTTCCAAGCAAATAATCATAACCTCTTAGAGGTGTGCTTGAAAGTCTGGATGTCATGCCTTTATCCCTGTCTTTTATAAAAGCGTTCACCATTGAAATCATAATAAAAAATACAAACATGACGATATAGCCAGGAACGATGGACAAGATGATTTCCTGTCTTGCTGCAGCATCGGTGTTTGCAGTAAATACGGAAATAAATAATACCGTAAACATAATCGGCAGAATCAGACTCCAAAAGATCAGTCCTTTGTCCTGTAAATGTTTCTTTAATTCTATCATCAAAATTGCATTCATTCCTATCCCTCCAAATTAATTTCTCAAAATACTACCGGTTAAACTAAAAAACACATCCTCCAGCCGCGGCCGTGCAAGCTCCAAATGTTCCACGGCAAGTTTATTGCTTCGACAGTAGGAAATTAAATTTTCCATTGTCTGCAGCGGATCTTTTGCATAAATTAAAAACGCATCTTCTTCGGACGAAACAGTGCCAAATTGTTGTAGCTTATCTGGATAAAAGGAGTTTCCTTTTATATAAATAGAAGGAATGGCATATTGCAGAAGTAATTCATTTATCGCACCATGCTCCACCATCCTTCCCCTATCAAGAAAGGCAACATAGTCACACAGTTTTTCTACTTCCTCCATGTAATGACTGGCATAGATCACCGTACAGCCAGCTGTTTTCAGTTCTTCAATCATTTGAAAAATGTATTTTCGTGATTGAGGGTCAATACCGACAGTCGGTTCATCCATAATAATGAGATCCGGGTTATGCATAAGCGCACATCCAATGTTGAGTCTGCGTTTCATTCCTCCTGAAAAAGTAAATACTCTATCTTTACTTCTTTCCTGGAGGCCAATAAGTTCCAATACCTCTTGTGTGCGCATCTTCAATTGATTTCCTTTTAAACCGTATAGTCTGCCAAACAAATATAAATTGCCTGTCGCTGAAATGTTTTCTTCCAGAATAATATCCTGGGGGACATAGCCAGGTGTTTGTCGTACATATTGTTTTCCGTTAATTTGAATTTCTCCTTTGTAGTCACGAATAATCGATGCAATAATTTTCATTAATGTGGACTTTCCAGCGCCATTAGGACCAACTAATCCATAGCAGACACCTTTGGGGATAGTAATAGAAATATCTTTAACAGCCTCGGTTGAATGAAAAAGCTTAGTTACATTATTAATTGTAAGCAAATGCATCAGCTCCTCTTACTTTTCTTTATTATGGCAAAGGTGCTTGGCTTTACGTTGGAAATTAAAATAATATGCAGAGTTCCATGTTTGAAATGCAGAAAATCCTGCATAAAAAAACATCACCTCGGAATAGGTGATGCTTTCCTCACTTACTTTTGATTATAAACCGCAAACTTAATAAAAGTTTCTTCGTTTTCAATAAGCCCGCATGAACCGCATTGTACTCTATATTGCGGGCCATTGTAGATCGTGTGAAAGGGGTCTATGTTTTCATCTGTATAGTCCTGAAGCAATTCGCCGGTTTGCGGATCCAGTTTAACCGGCTTGGCAACCTGCTCGATCAGGTTGAACCTGGATCTGTTCGTTTTGCAATTGGGGCAAAGATAGGCCTGGGTCATAGGAACACCTCCTGCTTGTTTTGGTATTAGATTGTTGTTACAGGCGTAAAAATATGCAGGGAGGCTTATGAAAAAAATCAATGTCAATTGTTTGGAATTCTTCAGAGAAAGGTCAAGCAAATGTTGCGCTTGACCTTTTCTACAAAAAGATATCTTTCAGTTTGGACAGAAAAGAATTTGATTCAGCGGTTTCTTCTTCGTTTTCTTCATCCTCTATAAAAATGTTTTCTTTGTTAATGGCATAATCATACGTTAATACAGCTCCAATATCTGTTTCACTGTCCTCGTTTGTAATGGACGTATACGGAATATTATATTTATCGGCCAGTTCCTTTTCTTCCCTTAAGAACCGGGAAGACACATGGCCATTAAGCAATAATTTGGCATCCTGATGTTCCTTCATCTCCTCTTCCAGCTTTTTCAGACCGTGATCCGACATCACCTGCCCTTTGGTAAGCGCTATGACAATCCGTTCACGCAATGTACCAAGAAATATTTTTCGTTCCGCTTCTTTTGGACGCCGTTTTCCGTACAAGCCTTCTGTTATATAATCATCTACTGTTTTTTTTCCCATTTTAATGCCTCACTTTCATTTTATGATGTAACAAATAGGTGGAATTTAAACAAATAAAGGTGGTTTTTCAGAGCGATTTTTTCAAGTCCCTGGCACTGGAAACAAATGCAGTAACGATCAGGGAGAAAGCAGCGCCAATGAATATAGCAAACCCATATAGACCCAGACCCATGCCTTCCCGCTCGCCGATCACAAATGAGATGAAAATAAGGACAGCACTAATCAATACGATGATCATTGGAAGCATATAGCGCATGGATGATTTTTTTCTCGAAAAAAACCAGCTGAAAGCAAGTAGGATGACAGTTGTAATGATGAAGGTGATAAAAAATGGAAGCATTTGCAGCAACTCCTTTTCAGTATGGCTATAATTCTTTACTATGTTTTTCAATAATCACTGTTAATTCGGTAAATGTATACTGTTTATTAACAACATTAACTGTAAAGTCAGCTTGTTCCGAAGTACTGTCCATTTCAAAATCATATCCATTATAATATAAAAACTGTGTTAAAGATAAAAAAGCAGTCCGCTTATTGGCATTATGGAAAGCATAGTTTTGAGCAATAAACTACAGTGCCGCGGCTTTTTGGAAAACCGTTTCATAAGCATTCTGACCGAACGCTGATTGCTTTGGCCGGTTTACAGCGGAATCCAATACATGATGTGACTTTATTCCAATTTGTTTTCCGGGACTAAATTATTCGATTGTATATTGATTAATTGCAGCGACTTCCATATACGTTAAATATCTCACCTGTTCACCAGCTCATCTATCGTTTCTTTATGTTTCTTCGTATTTCTTTCAAGAACCTTAAAGAAATCTGGACTTATGCCCTCAGGTAACTCGATTTCCTCCTTTTTATACAATGTAATGTTCCCCTCTTTCATTTCCATTTCCACATTATCTCCATAAGATAACCCGGCTTCCTTTAAAAAATCTTTAGGAAATGTAATCCCGTAGCTGTTACCGACCTTTATAATCTTTCTTTCATGTTTGTGCATAGCTTTCACCCCGTCTAATAAGTTATAAATATTATAATGCGTTATAACTGTTATAACAATATTACAGACGGTAATTTTTGCGGCATCATCAATCAAACAAGTATAATGGGAGTTAGCGCAGACAAGGAGGAATAGATATGGAGTTATTTTTAACTATTATTTTATACATTATCCCATTTGTTGTTTTGTATCTTGTGATTGCTGCCGGCGTAAGAAGGGGCATTGATGGATCTGAAACTGGCAGGGCAATGAGGCGGAAGCTATTGGAAGAGGAAGAAAATAGAAATTCCAGTAAACATAAATAACGTTTTGCAAGCCGACACAGAATGCCGTTTGTTTTATTGTGTTATATGTAGACTTTCCCGCTCTGATCTGAAGAGAAATTATAATCTTAAAAAAACGATAGATATACAAATCATAAAGTGATAGAATGATACTTACTATACGGTAAGGGTGCTGATTGTATTGGTAGTCCACGTTCGGAAAATGAAAAAGAAAGACATCCCACAGGTGCAAAATGTAGCGAAAACAAGCTGGCATGCCACATATGAAGGAATTATTCCCCGAAACATACAGGACAGCTTTTTACAGCAGGCGTACAGTAAAGATTCCTTGAAGCGGAGGTTGAAAAGCTCCTATATTTTCGTTGCGGAAATGAATGGAGGTATTGTAGGTTTTGCGAATTATACACCTGTAGACCAGCGTGGAAAAGCAGAACTTGGTGCCATTTACCTACTTCTCGATTTTCAGGGGAAAGGCATCGGCACGGCATTATTAAATGAAGGAATGGATAAGTTGTTTGGCTTAAGAGAAATTCATCTTAGTGTGGAAAAGAATAATGCAAAAGCCATACATTTCTATGAAGCAAAAGGGTTTAAAACGATGTCGGAATTTGATGAAGACTTTGCCGGACATAAGTTAAAAACCGTACGTATGGCATTAAATGTAAAACAAAATTCTGTCGCAGAGTAGTGAAAAATAATAATCGTAACGAGGCTCTCCAACCGGACAGCCTCGTTTTTAAATTGATACTACTTCTTCTTCGCACGTTTGTCGGCAGCACGACTTCTTGCCTGTGCCTCTTTATCTTCATGATCAGCAAATTCCTCTGCAAATTCTATATCCCGGCCATCTGATTTTTGGTTCTTTGGAGTTTGTGAAAGAAAATTATTTTTTGATCTTTTATGGTCATCTCTTCCCATTCTAATCACCTCTTATCATCATTTTCATTGTTAGTATGTGCGAAGGAGGTTGGATTATTTTCAAGTCGAACAATAGGAAAACGGCAATTTTTTACATGTGATGAAACCATTATTTAACCAGGATTATTAAAACACGGTGAATTGGGGTTTAACCAGTTATTTAGGAGTGAATATGAGTAATGAACAAATAAATATTTATATTTATCACCACTAGCGTTGCAGGAAAATAATATTAAAAAATCAAGTAAAATATTTTATTTGAAAGTTGGTAATATTAGATCTTTTCACTTTAAAATCCATTAAAAAAACCTTATAATTAGGGTATGGTAGTCCTGTCCAAATCCCTAACTATAAGGAGAAACCATGGACAATAATACCATAAAAACTGTATTCAAGGAATACATTCATCCATTAGATTCAAAGGTAATACAAAAAATGATTGATCATGCCGAAGTTGACAAATACGTCAAAAAGCTTGATGTACTTACGTTTACGAATGCTTTTATCTATGCCCAGTTAAAAAACTTAGATAGTCTGAAGCGGATAAGTGATACGATTAAACGAAAGAAAACGGTGCAAAGACTTGTTGGTATAGAGAGCATTAGTAAATCACAACTCTCTCGAAAAAATGGAGATATTCCACCCGAGATTTTTCAGGCGATCCTGCATCATTTAATTCAAAAGCTGCACCAAATACTTGGCCCAACAATGACAGACAAATCACTTGGAAAGCTTCATCTGATTGATTCATCGACCATTTCCATGTGTCTCAGCCAATATGAATGGGCAGATTTTCGGGAGACAAAAGCGGGAGTGAAGATGCATACTTCCATCGTCTTTTGTGATGATATCTCTTATCCAAATGATATGATACTTACCCCTGCAAGACCTGCTGATGAAACTCAGTTGGATTCATTAATTGTGCCGGATAAAGGGGTCCTTCATGTCTTCGATCGAGGTTATTTCAACTTTGCTAAGTTTGATTATTATTGTGAAAAAGGTATCCGGTTTGCCACAAGAATTAAATCGAATACTGTTGTAAATGTCATCGAGGAATTGCCGGTAGATGAGGATTCTTCAATCTCCAGGCATGCGATCGTGAAGATTGGAAACATGAAGAATCCGCTGCAGTTAATAGAAACTGTAGACAGCGAAGGGAACCAGATCCGAATTGTGTGTAACGATGCAACCGTCGGTGCACAGGAAATCAGTGATATTTACCGGCATCGCTGGCAAATTGAATTGTTTTTCAAATGGATAAAGCAACATCTGGTTATCAAAAAACTGTATGGAAAGAGTGAAAACGCTGTATACAATCAAATACTAATAGCTATGATTACTTTCTGCCTAACCCTGTTAATGAAAAACAAGTTGGGCTATGAAGGAACTTTAGTCGAAATGTTGCGTTGGACCCGTGATTTCTGGTCACAATCCATGACATTTTTTATTTCCGAATTATTCAGGAAACCAGAACGATCATCCAATGGACGACGAAGGCTGGACCACGAAAAGGTTTTTAATGAAACCTTGGCACAATACGAATCAGAGGAGGTTTTGCACTTAGATGATCTAAGCTACGATCCAGTTAACTAATAAATATATAAAATTCTAAAAATGGATGAAGGGCTACCTTTAAAGCCTATTAACTTTTTTTCTCGAATAAAACTAGGTATTTATCAGAAAATTGAACTAAATAACTGAAGCTACCAAATTTATTGATTGACATTGTTTTTACTTTTTAATGCAACGCTAGTGATTTATCACATAATAAGGCATATGTTATGAATGAAGGAGGGGCTGTTGATGGCAAAGAATATTACGCAAAAGATTATTGAAGACCATCTTGTTTCCGGAGAAATGAAGCCAGGTACAGAGATTGGGTTAAAAATTGATCAGACATTGACGCAGGATGCTACTGGAACATTAGTCATGCAGGAATTGGAAGCCATGGAATTGGATCGGGCGAGAACGGAAGCCTCAGCGCAATATGTAGATCATAATCTGATTCAGGAAGACAATAAAAACCCGGATGACCATTTGTTTTTACATAGTGCGGCGAGGAGGTTTGGATTGTACTATAGCCGTCCTGGTAATGGTGTAAGTCATCCTGTTCATATGCAGCGTTTGGCTAAACCGGGGAAAACATTGTTGGGTTCCGACAGCCACACCTGTGCCAACGGTTGTATGGGTATGCTTGCCATGGGTGCAGGCGGAATTGATGTGGCCATGGCAATAGCAGGTGAACCATTTTACGTAAGAATGCCCAGCGTGTGGGGGGTAAAGCTGACCGGTGAACTGCCTGATTGGGTTAGTGCCAAGGATATTATTCTGGAACTGCTGCGGCGGCATGATGTAAAAGGCGGTGTTGGTAAGGTTATTGAGTATTACGGTCCCGGCGTAAAAAAGCTAAGTGCCATGGATCGTCATGTTATTGCAAACATGGGGGCAGAACTGGGGGCCACAGGAACCATTTTCCCGTCCGATGAAGAAGTGAAGCGATTTTTAAAAGGACAGGACAGGGAAAATGACTGGGTTGAATTGGTTGCTGATAAAGGTGCAACATACGATATGGATGAAGAAATAAACTTATCTGAACTGGAGCCGCTTATTGCCAAACCGACAAGTCCAGGTAATGTTGTGCCTGTTTCGGAAGTTGCCGGAACACCGATTTACCAATCTTATATCGGATCTTCCGCCAATCCGGGTTACAGGGATTTTGCTATCGCTGCTGAAATTGTGAAGGGAAAACAAGTAGCTCCTGGTGTATCTTTTGATATCAATCCAACCTCCAGACAAATGCTGCAGGATCTGGTCAAGGACAGTCATATTGCCAGTTTGCTCCAAGCCGGTGGACGATTGCATCAGGCAGGGTGTAATGGCTGTATTGGAATGGGGCAGGCACCTGCATCCGGACGCAACAGTCTGCGGACCACACCGAGAAACTTTCCGGGAAGATCCGGAACACGCGAGGACAGTGTATTTCTCTGCAGCCCGGAAACTGCTGCAGCTTCTGCGCTAACCGGCGAGATTACAGATCCTCGAACACTGGATATGAAATACCCGAAAGTGCAGGAACCAAAAAATCCGACAGTGGATGAAAGGCTTTTGGATGAACCAATCCCTGAAGAAGAAGCCAAACAAATCAGATTGGAAAAAGGACCGAATATTGCTTCCATCCCTAAAATGGATCATATTCCGGATGAGTTGGAAATACCTGTTCTATTAAAAATGGGAGACAATATATCTACGGATGAAATACTTGCCGGCGGTACCCGGGTGTTGCCGTATCGAAGTAATTTACCGGAGATCAGCAAATTTACGTTTGAAATTATTGATGAAACGTACCACAAAAGAGGAAAAGAAACGGTGGAATCAGGAGGTCACGCCGTTGTTGCCGGGTTTAACTACGGACAGGGATCAAGCAGAGAACATGCTGCATTGGCGCCAAGGTATCTTGGGTTGCGTGTGGCATTGGTGAAAGATTTTGCTCGTATTCACTGGCAAAACCTCGTTAACTTCGGTGTACTTCCATTAACCTTTGTGAAGGAAGAAGACTATGATCTGATTGAACAAGGGGATGTGCTGGAGTTTAAAGGGGTGAAAGAAAAAATAAAGCATGAAAATGAATTTGAAATAAATGTAAAAGGAAAAGAGCAAAAAATAAAGGTGACCCATGCATTATCTGAAAGGCAAAAGGAAATAATGCTAAAAGGCGGCATTATAAATTGGGTAAAAGATCGGGCCGTAAAAAAATAATCAAGGAAAAGGAGATATCGTTATGGCTCACCGGGATAATGTATGCAAAGCCTGTGAAGGAACCGGCATGCTTTCGGATGATGAAGGATGGCAGTACCGATGTGGTGTATGTAATGGAGATGGCATCTACGCCGCTTCCGACAGGGAAAGATCGGCGAGGGTCATGTCCGTGGATGAGAATAACCGGATGCTGGATTGATCTGAAAGTATGATATAAGTTGGTGTCAGCATAAAATGTATAAAAGTCTGTTACATTTAAAAACCGATGAAAGAAATTTCATCGGTTTTTGTACGGGATATAAGCATTTAATTATTTTTTTCTTTTTATCAGCAATCGGCGAGAAAACTCCCATCTTCAAGAAATGTGAAGGGTGAAGCCCAATGAGTAAGTGGGGGATGAATCGCATTCGGACAAGGGATGTTTTTTCCCATCTTAATTGTCTAACTTATCGAGTGCATACTTATATTAAGTGAAAAATAGTTTGCGTACGAGTTCCGAACCCTTTTTCTGCTTTGTATTTGTCTACTCTATTTAAAAGTGTTTTTGTAAACTTTAATCCAACTGTTTTGTTTTTCCATGATAACCCCCCAAAAAATAATATATAAAATATATTGAAAATTTAATATAATAGGTATATCGTATCACATAAGGAGGTGAAAGTCATGATAATCAACAAAGCCTATAAATTCCGCATTTACCCAAATAAAGAACAAGAAATTCTGATCGCAAAGACCATTGGTTGTTCTCGTTTTGTATTCAATCACTTTCTTTCCAAGTGGAATGATACCTACACAAAAACAGGAAAAGGATTAACGTATAGTGCTTGTTCATCTCAACTTCCGAAACTAAAAAAAGAACATGAATGGTTAAAAGAAGTGGATAGTATTGCTGTACAAACAAGCGTTAAATATCTATCAGACAGTTTTGACCGTTTCTTCAAGAAGCAAAGCAAAGCCCCACGCTTTAAATCGAAAAAGAATCCTGTTCAATCCTATACAACAAAGCACACAAACGGAAATATTGCTATTATTGATAAGAAGATCAAACTTCCAAAACTGGGTCTTGTCAAATTTTCCAAAAGTCGTGAAGTCAAAGGACGTATTCTGTCTGCTGCCATCAGACGGAACGTAACAGGAAAATATTTCATTTCCGATGCACTGCCTAAAACCGAAGAAACAGTAGGAATTGATGTTGGTTTAAAGGATTTCGCTATCCTTTCAGATGGCACAGTTCATAAAAACCCGCGCTTTCTCCGCACGTTAGAGCAGAGATTAGAAACGGAACAACGTAAACTGTCACGAAGATATGAACAGGCGAAAAAAGACGGAAAACCGTTGGACGAAGCGAAAAACTACCAAAAGCAGAAAGTAAAAGTTGCCCGTATTCATGAACAGATCAAAAATGCACGGACAGACTACTTGCATAAAATTACTACCAATATTGTCAAAAACCACGACATCATAGGTATTGAAGATTTGCAGGTGTCAAATATGTTAAAAAACCATAGACTTGCAAGAGCCATTAGCGAAGTGAGTTGGTCAGCGTTTCGAACTATGCTCGAATATAAGGCGAAATGGTATGGTAAGAAGGTTGTTGCAGTCGGAAAAACCTTCCCTTCAAGTCAGATTTGTTCCTGCTGTGGCTACCGCCTTAAAGACGTTAAGAATCTCGCCCTACGTGAATGGGAGTGTCCAACGTGTCATACTCACCACGATAGAGATATTAACGCAAGTAAAAACATTGAAGCCGAAGCGATAAGGCTTCTAACCGAAGGAACTTCGGGGTTAGCCTAATTAATAACCGACCGATAGGTTGGTGTTCTTAGGAATCCCCCACTTCAAACAGTTCGTAATAGCGTTAAGTGGTGGGTAGTTCAATTGGGACACTGGTCGCTTTGATTATGTCCAACAAAGATTAGGACCTCCCCTCTGAGTTGACCGCTCTGATTCGGGAGATCCTTTTACCGTTCCATTATCAGTTAATATTGTATGCAACAATATTGTTTCTATGTTTATTATACCACGAATTTTCAATTGTACACTTTTATTGGAGTAGTGTTAAGGATTTGCCCAATCATTTAATGGCCGGGCAAATCCTTCTTAATTAGATACATTTAACCACTTCTTTTAATGATTAATGTGGCATATTCCCCTGAATCGGTGCAAATTTATTTTTATATTGCTCCATATCCTGCTGCTTCATTTGCGGCACTTGATAATACTGATTTTTATTTTGGTATAAAAAGATTTCATAGGCCATTTCAATTAAATTAGGGACACTGTCTGCGAGAACCCTGCGCATGACAGGATTGGTTGACTCCATTGCTGCATTGGTAAAGCCGACTGCAGCCTGCTTTAAACAGCTCATCATATAGCTTGTAACTTGCTGGTCGCCAATCTCATTCATTGATTGCGCTGGAGAGGTTGGCTGTGATGGCTGCATGCCAAAAATGACATTTGTATCCTGGGTCATATTATAGGTTATTGTTGACACCGAGGGTTTCTGGCCGGTTTTCAGTGTCTCCACGATCGTATTATAAAGTGTTGTTAAATATGTCTGGTGCTGCTGCATCATTGTTTTTAGTTCAGGATCCTGAACATGCTGCTCATACAGCAAATGCTGCTCCATTCCTTCCGCTAAAGTAGAAATTGCTCTGTGGGCGTCAAACATTTCATGGCCCCCAAAGGTTTGTTCGGCAGGCATTTGACTTGCATCCTGAAAGCTTTGGTTCTGCTGTTGGTTATCCATCTGTATCCTCCTTAAGTAAATTCATATCAACGTTATTTTTATCCAAAAGAAAAAGATTATACTTGTTTAGATTTTTGATGTGAATTATAAATAAAATACTGAACAAACAGTCGAGATACAAGCAGTGATGAAGGAAGAATAGGAATATTCAATAATGTAAATTGTTTATATAATACTGATTCAAATCGTAATAGTTTAAATAATAAATAATTGACAATTCAACCAGTTTTTAGTAGTATATATAATACTAAGAATCTAATTATAAAAAGAAAATGAAGGAGGGCAGCAAAGAATGGGAGCTATTATACTTTTTGATGGAGTCTGTAATTTTTGTAATAAAAGTATTCAATTTATTATCAAAAGGGAATCATGTGATAACTTACGTTTTGCTTCATTACAGGGTAAAGTTGGTCAATCAATTTTGAAAAAACACAATATTCCTTTGGATGTTAATAGTTTTGTTTTGATTAAAGATAACAAAGCGTATTTAAGGTCTGACGCTGCCCTTCGTATATGTAAATATTTAAAACAACCCTGGAAACTAATGACCTTTTTTCTCATTATTCCCAAGCCGATTCGAAATGCCGTTTATTCACTCATCGCAAACAATAGGTACAAATTTTTCGGGAAAAGCGAAAGCTGTAAGATTCCTTCTCCTGAAATTCACGATCGATTTTTAGACTGAAAATTGGTCAGTTTATGTTATGTCTTGAATTTATTACATTTTTCGGAAGGTAATAATCTGCTGCTCCTGATTGTATGCGATAACAATAATTTATTTCAATTTGAATTTTTAGGAAGGTGAACTTATGAAATTTCATTCCAACAAAGACTTAACATACGGTATTCTAATTTGGGCATCGGCATTGCTATTCATAGGACTTTCCTTAGGTCTCTTTTTTCCTATCTATAATGAAGCTGGGTTAGTTGCAAGCCTTATATTTTCTCTTCTATTTGGTATTAGTGGTTTCTTTATTTTATGGTTTTGGTTTCGAACATTCTATATAGTGACAGACCATACTTTAATTATTTATCTGGGCCCATTTAAAAGGAAAATTAAACTGAATTCTATTAAGAAGATCGAAAAAACTTATGCGCAAGTAGCATCTATCGCACTTTCAAAAGAACGCTATTTTTTATATTACAATGCAAATGATTATACAATTATTGCACCTGCAAACATTGAGAAATTCATTGAAGTTATTAATAAGAAAAGATCTCATCCGGTCGAGTTCCTGAAATAGAATGTTATCTTTGAAACTTGTAAGATCCGGGAGCAATGGTGAATAATATTTTTTAATTTGCCGCTCTTCTTATAACGTATCAAGTACGTTTCTCGCATCGTATCTTATCATGTGGAAAAGGTTCTTTCTACAGATGGTTTTTGAGCGTGATTACTTATTTTTAATTCGGTCAATATTATTTTTAAGGGTGAGCATCAAATTATTTCCATGAGTTCATGAGTTAATGGTGCTTATTACCTCCTTCATGATCATTAACCATTTCAGACTAAGCCCTTTACCAATAAGTTATGATGTCTTATTGGATGTATTAAACAAAAGCCGCAGTTATATCCTGCGGCTTTTGTTTAACTAGGCCGGGTCAGATTAATTCCATCTATTTAATTGTGCAATGCTTCTATAACATCGATAATATACGCTTCTCTTTCGAGTTTGGAAGAAGCGGAATTTCCTCCCCAGAATTCAACGTTTTGATAAACATAAAGATTTAAATATGCTCCCGCATTAACCCCTGCTAAGGCTGTGTGAACAGCCCCTGCATAATTGTATGCAAGTGCCCCCACCATTGCGACCCATCCGGCCACTGCGGCAGTTATATCAACATCCTCTTGTGAAGAGATGTGATAACCTAAGTTTTCAAGGGCTTTTTCAAGTAGTTCCCCGCCACGATCAATGGCATTATCTACCTGCATGGGATTTTGGCTATATGCGGCATCTTGTAATTCAGTAAAATAACCAGGATCGATATTACCTATTTCACCTACGATTTTGTCAATTAAATCAAGGGCTTCTTGATCTTTTTGAGCATCAAGCATTAATTTAGAGTCCATCAGCTCCAGTTTTTCACCTAATTCACCTGTGCCAAATACGATTCCTTTATAAATTTCTTCTCCTGTCAATTTACTTTCGAAAGCTGCCTTCTGATTTGCTGAGACAGCAGAACCTAGTGAAAACACAACCAATGTGGAAATAAGCAATAACACCAGGCCTTTCTTCATCAAACGAATCACTGAAATCACTCCTTTTTAATCAATTTGATTATAAAGCTTTCTTCATCCCGACCTTTCTTCAATATTCCCTCCTTTCACAGTTGGTTTTTTAAATATATGAGTAATTCTTGATGGCGATTTTAAGACTTGTAAAACTTGATGAAAATTAAACGTTTGTTCTAATGGTCGTAAGAAAAGAATTAGAGCAGCAAACATAACGATGGCAAAGTTGAACAAGCCAATAACAAGAGCTATCATAAAATGAAACGCTAATCCTGAGACCAGAAACCATTTCCAATACTTTTTAGGGGTAAATAAAGCTGCAAATAAGAGGAATTCAAGGATAACGGTTCCCCATGTCGGTATTACTACAAATGGTGTTTCCAACAAAGGAAATAGCATATTTCCCAGGTTTTCTGAAATACCGAGTAAAGTATCTTGTAAAAAATAGTAGACTGCAGTTCCATCTATCCAGTATTCTCCTGTTACTTTTGAATAAGCTGCGTTAAGATAGATAATGGCTACTTGGAAGCGAATTGCAAAATATGTGCATAATCCCGTAATGAAAGCGAACATATATGCTTTTGATGAGGTATTTGGTATTTCTGATCGCTGCCAATGCCATTTTCTCTTATCAGTCAGCGTCAAGGGGATTAACAACAGGGTTAACGCGACATTGGCTTGTTCGCCTCCATCCAGAGTCAAAGCTGTAGTATAAAAACTGTAAGTAATATAAAAATGCAAAACACCCGTAATTCGAGGGCGCCATCCGCTGGCAATAATGAGTAATAATATAATAAATATCCACCGTATCAATTCAAAGTAGAAAAAATCATTTGGTACATAACAAAAAACACTGAGATTGCCGCCACATAACGGATATTCAGGAATTCCGGCCCCTGGTCTGAAAAAAGTCTGTGTCGGATTAAACAATAAAAGCAATGCTAATGAACCCGCTAAAAGTGTTCTGGCAAAACCATAGACATTCGTCCACAACGGTTGTTTTTCCGCATATAGAGTTATTTTTTCACCTAACTTGTTGAACATGATACATTCACCCTTGTAATTTGAGATGGCATAATAGTAGTGTCTTTATACTTGCTCCATGCCCAAGGCACTGGTTCCTGTACTACGACCAATTGATCCCCGCAAATCGTAGGGAAAGGAGATTCATTTTGAACTTCCACCGCTTCTATACTGTCGCTTTCCTTAGCACAGCCAAAAGGAGATTCTTCGCAAGTTATCCATTTTTCTTCAGGTACCTTAAACTGCACTAAACCCGCTTCGATACCTTGGGCCCGTCCCGCTCTTTTTAATCCATAAAGATTTTCTCTCGTGTTGTTTGGCCAACTTGTTGATGGTTCATGTGTTTTATAATCATAAATAAAAAGGGCTGGTTCGGTGGGGTCTTTACTATAAAACCCCCATCCTTGCGGAAACCATGATTGCATATACAGGTTCTCTATATACGGCAATGTTAGGGCATTACGTGGCAAGGACGAATAAATTGAGCTAAAGAATAATAGAAAAGCAAAAAAAAGCAAACAAACAAAGTAAATTCCATAATTCCTTTTATCTTTATTGTTCATACTTTCAACTCCTTTAATAGTTTTTATGGATAATTGAACTTCTCATTTATCTATTATTATTATTATTAGAGAGTAAAAGCATAACTCTGTTGGTGAGATTCTTAATCCTCTATAATGACTACACTCCTCATTATATTCACTTACAATGCCGGGTAGGTAAATGTGTACTAAATGTTAGCAAAAGCTAATGTTAAAGATTTCTTTTTAAATCAATTACTTTTTTATTTGTTTAGTTGTCTAATTTCTTGTTAGTTTCAAAGATTTTGTGCGGTTATGAATTACTGCTGTTATGTTAGGTCTATCAGAGTGAGAATATACATCTATGATTCATCCTGTTAAATCTAATTAATTCTGGTTATGTTCGTTACGCTAGCGAATTCATTATGGATGGGTGAACAGTGAAGTAAAAATTATCTTCTGCAGTAATTCTAATGCAAGGGGTATGAAGGACCATTCTATTTTTTAACTGTAATCTATTAAGCAGTTGAGAATATAACCGGTAAATAGAGAATCGCATTGATTTGAAACTATTTATTTCAATAAATGTTAGTCATAAATCAAAACCTCCTGTATATTTATATAAAAATTCCTTCCTATTAGTTTTTTCACATTATTATAGTTGTTTATGTTTTTTAATATTTATATAATAATTCTGAATTAAATACATATATTAACTCTGATGGGTTAATTAGACATTATCATATTTTTCGAAAACTGCCTGTCATATTTTGTCGAATAATTCAAAATGATCAATTTCGCCTACATTATTATTTTAGGACAATGATTAATATAGACTATAATCATGATTTATAGGTAATCATCACTAATTAGATCGATCTTTGCCGTGAAACGCGAACTAGTACTTAGTACTTCTTCTAATTCATTTATATCTGTGTTATTATTCGTTTTACACAAATCACCTTATAGTTTGTTTTCATTCCCGTTAAAAGACACATAAATATAAAAGGATATTAAATTAATCCTTTCAGCTGATACCAGGATTGAAACAGAGCTTGATTCAAATAAACCTTATTGAAGCAACTGCAGAAAATGATAGGCTGTTTGTATTGTTCTATATATTAACTTGAGGTGTGTAATCGTATGAGTATATTTATTTATTAAATTGCAACATTACAAACAAGCTTTAAAACACCCTTTTTCAAACAAACATTAATCATAAAAAAAGAGCTATTCATACTTAACTACTTTTTCATTGCCGATTGTGATGAAATTTGCACTGATTATGAAGAAGCTCTGTAATTTCTACCTACAATATTGTACACTGCAATGGAGGGGTGAACTCGGTGCCTGGTATTATTTTTGCTATGTTTATCAGTATTGGGATACCTATTTTCTTATTTATATATGCATGTGTAAGAAAACGCTACATACCATTTTTTTTAGGGGTTTTAGCATTTTTAGTATCGCAAGTTTTTATCCGTATACCGATATTGGAGTATTTACAAGAACATAGTACAGAATATTTAATGTTTAGAGCTACACAACCTGTTCTGTATGCCATTTTATTAGCTTTAACAGCAGGAATTTTTGAAGAAATTGCACGTTTCATTATGATTCGCTTCTTTATGAAACAACGTGATTGGCAATCCGGTTTTTTATTTGGTGCTGGGCATGGTGGTATTGAAGCATTATTGTTTGTAGGAATTAATGCATTTGCTATGTTGTTCTCATTGACAGCTAATGTTTACACTGCAGAATTTTTCTTAGGAGGAATAGAACGAATATTCGCTATGTTGTTACATATTGGTTTATCAATAATTGTATTACAAGGTGTTATACAAAGAAAATTCCTTTATGTTGTTTTAGCAATTCTCATTCATGGATCTCTTAATGCCTTGGTTGGTATTCTTCCTTTATTTATGTCTCCCAATAGTGCTGTTATTACTGTACAACTTTCAATAGCAATAATTGCATTAGCTGTTTTTAGTTATAGTTTAAAAATAAAACGAAAGGAAAGATAAAAATGAGGAAAGTATTTATAATGATGTGTGGTGCTGTAATGGTGCTTCTGCTGGTTGCATGTGGAGGTAACAATGTAGATGGTTCAACTTCTGAGAAATATATTACTCAAGCAAAAGAAATCATCTCACTATTAAATGAGGGTGATTATGAAACAGTACATTCCAAGTTTGATGAAGAAATGAAAACAGGTTTACCAGTGGAAGATATGGAAGAACTTACTCCTATTATTGAAGAGTCCGGAAACTTTGAAGAAATCGATAAAGCCTCGGTTGAGGAAAAGGATGGTTTATACGTCGCTGTTCTTGTCGGAAATTACAGTGACGATAATCGTGTCTTTACAATAACTTTTAATGATAGTGAGGAAGTAGCTGGGTTGTTTATTCAATAAAAACTGAAAATATAAAAGAATGAATTAGTTTTGAATGACACCAAATTCAGTGCCGTCTTTAATTGTGCGCCCGGCATGGGTTATAATTTGGTGGTGAAAGTTATCAACCCCAACCTGTACAAAGGGTGCCATTCCAAAACCTGATGGTTCCAAAAGATACTTGGGTATACCAAGTGTCCTTGACAAAGTAGTAAACAAGCTATTCTTCAGGTCATGATCCAATTATTGATCCACATTTCTCAGACAACAGCTATAAATTCCGTAAAGGAAGAAATGCACATCAAGCCATTGAGAAAGCGAAAGTTTACTATGAAGAGGGTTAGCGAACTGTAGTAGGTTTCGATTTGAAAAGCTAATTTGAGACCATCCATCACCACAGGATAAGAGCTTATCTCGAATACTTTATTTCAAATAAAGTTGTTTTCAAACTTATATGGAAATTCTTACGTTCCGATATTCTTGATAAAGGTATTTTTATCAAATAACTTTAAACTGATATGTTACTTTTACTTGCACATCAAATATACGGATTCCGCTTTAAAGAGTTATCATTTTGTTAACGGATTTATTTTCCTGGAAAAATGATATGTTCTATAGGAATACGAAAGTTATTCTTATTCGATTATTTTGATATTTGCTTGTATAATTAGGTTAATTAACAACGTATTGACTGAATTTCAAGCAAAGCAAGTAAAAGATTATGCAGGAGGTTTTTCCCATGGAAGATAAGCGGCCGCAGCAAATAGATGACCGTATTCACTTGATTGATGGATTTGATTTAGGGGTACCGGAGCGGACAGGTACTTATGTGATAAATGAAGAAGAACTGACTATCGTGGAGACAGGTCCAAGCCCGTCCGTGAAATATATAAAACAGGGCTTGACACATTTGGGTTTCTCATTGGACGAAGTGAAATATATTATTGTGACACATATTCACCTGGATCACGCCGGCGGTGCAGGATTATTATTGAGGGAATGCCCAAATGCCAAAGTGGTCGTCCATCCGCGTGGGGAAAGACACTTGATTGACCCGAAAAAACTGGCGGCCGGGGCAAGGGCGATTTACGGAGAAAGCTTCTCTGAATTATTTGATCCCATTGTTCCGATTGATGCTGAACGATTGATTATAAAAGACGAGGGCGACACGCTGGCCATTGGGCCGGACTGTACCTTGGAATTTTTGTACACGCCGGGCCATGCCAAGCACCATTTTAGCATTTATGATCCGGTCAGCAATGGTGTTTTTACCGGAGATACCGTGGGCGTCCGGTATCAGCAGCTGATTCATGATGGAGTCGGGTTCTTTTTGCCGTCTACTTCACCGAACCATTTTGATCCGGCTGCCATGCAGGAGTCTATCCAGCGGATCCTTGACATGAATGTAGATCGAATTTATTTTGGTCATTATGGCATGACAGAAAACCCGTCAAAAGCACTCCATCAGGTATCTGAATGGCTGGAGGTTTTTGTGGAAGAGGGCGAGCAGGTTGTTGCAGAAGGCAAAGGGTATGACGAACTTTCCGGAAGATTGTTTGAAAAGGTAAAGTTGCATTTGCAGGGACTTGGGATTAATGATGAACATGAAGTGTATATTATCATTAATCTTGACATGCAGGTTTGTGCACTGGGAATTATAGATTATTTTCAAAAATTAAAGCAGTGATAAAGGTGGAAACGGCAGTATTTGTGTGGAGCAGATGTTTTAGCTATGTTAAACAGGCCGGAAGTTGACGGTTATGTCTGACCAGAAGTAGACTGATAATATGACCAGAAAAAAATCCAGGAAAGGAAAAGGACGCCCCCATTAACGTGAAATTGCGGAAACAATTTCACTGGAGACGTCCACTAAAACCTAACATATGATTAGTATATCAGACTATACGTTAATTGAGAAGAAGGACGAAGCAGGTGTTTTTTGTTAGGAGTGCGGAAATCAATCACTGTCCTATTTGCGAAAGCCCTTTGGTAGTGGCTGGAAGCCGGCGGAGGGTATGGTATAGAAATTCAGGAGATAAAGAGAAACTTATTATACGCCGGCTTTATTGTAAACGTTGTCATAAAGTACATCATGAATTACCTGATGTTTTAATCCCTTACAAACGTTATGGAGTAGAAAGCATTGAACAGGTTGTGGATGATAATTTGATAGATGTTCCGGCTGATGAATCGACATTGGGTCGCTGGCGTGAATGGTTTCAGATCTGGGGACCATATGCTGTGGGCTGCATGATTTCTATTATAAAGCGGTTTCAATTGGACTTACCTGTGGGGAGCACGTCCGGTGCCCCAAGGACCGTGCTCCAAAAAATCGGACGTGACGGAAGAACATTAGATGGATGGCTGGCGAAAGTTGTCCGTCCTATTGTTAATGTTCATTTATGGATACAGACCCGTTCTGCATTCCTGTCCGGATACTCTTGAGATAGACTCATGTTTAATAGCTTAAAAGGAGGCTCATTGACATGAGAAATCAAAAGAAAGCACAGGAGATTGCTGCTGAACGGGTACAATTACTGTCTCCATTGTTGGCGGATGGATTGGATGCCGCCAAGGCCAGACAAATCAGACGGCAAATTTGTGAAGCAAGTGGACTTTCTGAACGAAC
The DNA here is from genome assembly GCF_055379185.1 of Virgibacillus kimchii. Taxonomy (NCBI): domain Bacteria; kingdom Bacillati; phylum Bacillota; class Bacilli; order Caryophanales; family Bacillaceae; genus Virgibacillus; species Virgibacillus kimchii. The sequence goes on from NZ_AP043951.1 coordinate 3,582,950, forward strand.
TATTCGAAGATACTTAGCACAATATCGACAGGCAGGGTTTGAAGGTTTAAAACCAAAAGGAAAAGGTACGCAAATCAGGGAAGCTATTCCCGATCATTTATTGAAACAGGCTATCTTATTGCGTCGGGAAGTACCATCACGCAGTATTGCCCAAATTATTCAAATCCTGGAATGGGAAAAACGAGCTGAGCCCGGTCAATTGAAGCGGAGTACCTTGCAGGAAAAGCTTGCTGAAAAGGGGTATAGTGCTCGGCATATGCGAATGTACAGTGATCCTGGTGTGGCTGCCAGGCGTTTCCAACGGAAAACTCGCAATCAATTATGGCATTCTGATATTAAGTATGGACCGTACCTTCCTATTGGTCCAGGTGGAGAGAAAAGACAAGTTTATTTGGTGGTGTTCCTGGATGATGCTTCTCGATTTGTGATGCATGCCGGGTTTTATCCCACCATGGATCAACGTATTGTGGAACAGGGTTTTCGTGAATCTATTCAATTATACGGTGTTCCCGAATCTGTTTATTTTGATAACGGAAAACAATACAGGACAAAATGGATGAAACGAACCTGCTCAAAGTTAGGCATCCGGTTATTATACGCTAAGCCGTACTCGCCAGAGGCTACCGGGAAGGTAGAAAGGTTTAATCGGATAGTGGGTAGTTTCCTGGATGAGGTTTCACTGGAGAAGCCCACAACACTGGATCATCTAAATGAGCGACTCCGTGTGTGGTTGAGTGAATGCTACCAGTACAAGCCGCATAGTGCTTTGGGGGAAAACCAAAGTCCGGAAGCAGCTTTCCGCAGTGATGACAAAGCCTTACGGTTTGTCAGTACAGAAGAATTGGCGCAAGCATTTTTACACTGTGAGACGCGTAAAGTGGATAAATCAGGATGTATTAGTTTTATGGGTAAGAAATACGAGGCTGGATTATCGTTTATTGGCTGCAGGGTCGATGTGGTTTATGATCCTTCGGATATTACGGAAGTGACCATTGAGTACGAAGGACATGCACCTTGGACAGCTCGTGAATTGGTGATTGGTGAACATGCCGGGAAACGGCCAACGATGCCGGATCATCTTGGACAACAGTCCACAGAGCACTCCAGACTGTTGGACGCAGCGACGGAACAGTATGCTTCCCGTAAAGACGTTCAGAAGACAGCGGTTTCCTATCGCAGGGTTAAGAAAGAGGGTGCTTCACATGTTTAACCATTTTTACGGTTTTACGCACACTCCTTTTAACCGCGATATTCTCACATCGGCATTATATTATCCGGATATGCTGGATGAAACCATTGGGAGATTGGAATATGCAGCTGAATCACAATTATTTGCGGTGGTGACAGGAGATGCTGGCACCGGGAAAACAACGACGCTCAGGAAATTTACGGATGAACTGGATTCCGGTTTGTTTAAGGTTTTATATCTGGCCGATTCTAAATTAACACCCCGGCATTTCTATAAAGGGTTACTGGAACAGTTGGGGTGCGAAGCCAAGTTTTATCGTGGAGATGCTAAACGGCAGTTACACAATCAGATTGAAATGATGCGTGGAATTCATGGTTTATTACCTGTGGTTATTGTAGATGAAGCACATCTACTGGACCGGGAAATGCTGGAGGAAGTTCGCTTTCTGCTTAATTTTAAAATGGACGCTGAAAGTCCAATGGCTTTGATTCTTGTCGGACAAAGTGAACTTTGGGACCGGCTTCGGCTCCAATCATTTGCAGCTATTCGGCAACGAATCGACCTGCAATGTAAGCTCCCGCACTATGATCGTGCGCAGGTAGGTGGATATATACAAAAACATTTAACCGAAGTCGGTGCACAAAGCGACATTTTCACAGATGCAGCGATTCATGAAGTTTTTCAGTTTTCGAATGGTACACCAAGGCTGATCAATAAGATTTGTACGCATTGTCTCATTTACGGTGCCCAAAATAAACAAAAACTCATCGATGATCATATGGTAAAACTGGTGATAGAAGGTGAACTGTCATGACAGAAGGAATGATGACCTATGAATACAATAGAGACGCCTGGGTAGTTGAATTAAACGGTTATCATTATACACTCTTTTGCGGTGAATCATTTGAACTTATTGTTGGCCAGTATAAAATCCCTTCTAGGCTCGAGTTGGGGTTGGATTGGTATATTATCATGGAGGAAGATGTTCGATTCGACCTTCGCATAGGTAATGTATATCATATAAACATCTAAAATTGGCTAACTGAACGAAGGGTGTAAAACGTCACTTTATTCCCTCCGAAATAGGGGCATTCTATTCAAATTCCTCCAGATTAATTATTTACTTCCCTGAAGTAATGTGCTAAATTTTTTGCATATTATAAGGGGGAGTTTTTTATGATGATACCACATTATTTTGGAAAAAGTCTTAAAGGTTATGCTTTAGAGGGGAAAGATAATGATTTCCCAAGGTATGAAAGGTGTCCCGGCTGTAATTGTATTGCTGAGGGCAACCTGCACCGTAACGGATATTATTTTCGTTATGGAATTGATAGGGAGGCAGATCAGTGTATACCGATATGTCGAATGAGATGTTTGGCTTGTAAGGTAAACATTTCTATTCTTCCTGAGTTTCTTATTCCGTATTTTCAACATACCTTGGATACGGTCATTCATAATATACACCGTATCATTGATGGGGAGAAATTGGATGGTTGTCGCCAGCAGTTTGCCCAGCACTTCAAGCGTTTTAAAGAAAGGCTACCTTGGATACATAGTTTTTTTGTGGACGAGGGGCATCAATTAGGGTTTTCCCGGGACATAAAAAAAGAAGCCCAAAAATACGTGAAAATGATCCTGGATTTAGGCGAATCCACCTTCTTTCGAAGGTCCTGGGGTCATTTGTCATCATATTTTATGGGCAAATTAATTTTACCATATTTATCGCCTGAAAAAAATAAAATCAGTCCCACATAAATATTGCCTATGAATCTCTTGTCGGAAAAGGTAGAATAAAAGCAATGGATAACCGGTTGTCCTTCTATTCAAAGGAGGAAAAATTCATGAATGAAAAAACACGGGAAGAAATTGCTTTATTTCGCTATGGCCTGATTGCCCCGCTTTTCAATGGGCAAAGGGAGCCAAAGGAATATTTTCAGGAATTGGAGGGGAAAGTTCACCAGGTTCCTTACTACGGGGAACGAAAAATTGCGGCTAAGACGATGCAGGAATGGCTTCTTCATTATCGGAGAAATGGGTTTGAAGCATTAAAGCCCAAAAGACGGGCAGATCGCGGGAATTCTCGCCGACTCTCTCCCGATGATAAGGATCACATTCTCAAAATAAGAAAAGAAGAATTTTTTCACATGCCGGTCAGTGTGTTTTACGAACAGCTGATTAACCGCGGAGAGGTTCATAAACATGAGGTATCCTATTCGACCATTAACCGATTACTCAAAAAACATAACCTGGCCGGAAGGAATCACATGAGCTTTCACCCGGAAAAAGAACGGAAGCGTTTTGCCTATGACAAAGTCAATGTGCTATGGCAGGCAGACCTGTCACATGGACCATATATACCCATCGATGGGAAGATGAAGAAAACCTTTCTAATCGCCTATATCGATGATTGTTCCAGGATCGTGCCATATGCCGAATTTTTCTCTTCCGAGAAGTTTGATGGATTAAGAGAAGTGACAAAAGAAGCGCTAGTGCGACGTGGAAAGCCAACCATGATTTATGCGGACAACGGAAAGATTTATAGATCAGAAACGCTGCAGTATGCCTGTGCGGAGTTGGGGATCACACTGGTGCATACGCAACCATACGATCCAAAAAGCAAAGGGAAAATAGAAAGACTATTCAAAACAATACAAACACGGTTTTATCCGTTATTAAAAAGTGATCCGGCTCATTCTCTGGAAGAATTAAATAAAAGATTTGGGCGGTGGCTGGAGGAGGATTACCACCGAAAGCCACACGCCTCACTTGATGGAGAATCACCCCATCAAATATTTCATTCACAGTTAGATCATATCACATTTTTAGATGATCTATCCATATTAGAAACAATTTTTTTAAAAAAAGCAGAGAGAAAAGTGAAATTGGATGGAACGATTACGTTAGAAAAGCAATTATATGAGGTTCCCGCTGCATATATTGGGCAAAAGATTGAACTTCGACTTGATGATCAAGCAGTTTATGTATTTGAGGATGGAAAGCAAGTGGCTGAAGCTATTCCGGTTTCCATGGGAGATAACGCGCACGTCAAACGAGGGCCATTACCATCTCCGTTCGCTGTCACGGATACAACAGATGAAGATGAAGGGGAGGAAACGGCTCATGTATAAATCCTTTTATTCACTGGCAAAAACCCCATTTCTCAAGGATGTGAAACATGCCGACGCTTTTGAATCCACTATTTATCAAGAAGCGTTAAACGGGTTGTCATATTTACAAAAGTCCAAAGGCATTGGTTTAATTATTGGTGATCCGGGTGCCGGGAAAACATTTACACTGCGTTCATTTAAGGAGTCACTTAATCCGGCGTTATATCATGTGGTCTATTTTCCATTGTCTACCGGAGGTGTAATGGATTTTTACCGGGGACTCGCTTATGGTTTGGGGGAAGAACCAAAGTTTCGTAAAGTAGATTTGTTTCGCCAGATTCAATCAGGAATTGAACAAATGGCGCAGGAACGTAAAGTTACCCCTGTTTTTATACTGGATGAGATGCATATGGCAAAAGATGCTTTTTTACAGGATTTGGCAATACTTTTTAATTTTCAGATGGATTCATCGAATCCATTTATTCTCATATTGGCCGGACTACCACATTTAAAAACACGACTGAATTTGAATCATCACCGGCCATTGGCTCAACGAATCATTATGAAGTATCAAATTCAACCATTAAGTAAAGAGGATGTGTATGCGTATATAGAGCACCATTTAGAACTGGCAGGATCCAGAATGCCGATTTTCAGTTCCACCGCCCTGGAAGCAATCGCTTTGCGATCACAAGGCTGGCCGCGTGTCATCAATACATTAACAATGAACTGCCTTTTGTACGGGGCACAACAGAAGAAAGAACAAATTGATGAGGAAATCGTCCGTCTGGCAGCTGAGGAAAGGGCTTTATGATGGTTGAAGGTATTATGATTTTTCATATGGGTTTCTGGAAAATATGGATTGATCAAGAGGAGTACGTAGCGTACGAAGGATTGCCTATAGAAATAAAGATACAGAATCATTATGTGAAAGTTAATATAGGAAAAGATTATACTGAATACAATTCGTGGTTTGTGGAGTTTACTGAAGATGTTGCTTTTAATCTTCGGGAGTTTGAGGCTTATAAAGTAAGAGTAGTGTCCATAAATTTATTGAAAGAAGAGGATGTCCTTTAAGAGGCATCCTTTTTTCATAAAAAAACAGAAGAGAAATAAAGTGATTATTTATTGCCAAAGCTGGAATAAAGTGGGAAAAATAGCACATTACTTCAGATATTCCACTGTATTAATTTGAAATTAGGGACCTGAGATAATGTGCTAGTTTACACGAAGGGGAAGAAGGAAATATTATCCTTCTTCCCCTTCTTTTTATATTCTGTGGTCAATAATCTAGTCAAAACTTGGACAGAAGACGCAATCAATATAAAGGCATTATATACAATCAGTAACAAGCAGATACTGCCGTTTCAGTTTAGAACGGTCTAATTCTTCTCTTCCTCTGTTTTCATAAAGGTCAACACTGCAAATAATGCAAAGCTAATAAGGGAAATAGTTCCGCCAACGATGAATATGATTGTCACCAATGTATCTCCCAAATCGAATGGTCTCAGGTAATACAGCCACATACCTCCTGTGAGTCCGATTGCACCAATAATTGCAGTCCACACATGGAATGCTGCGAGCTTTGTATTGGCAGGAGTAAAAATTTTATAGTAAACAGCCCAGGCAAACAGCGTAAGCCAGCCTACCAGGAGAATGTGTGCGTGAACAGTCCGAAATTCATAGCCGCCGGCACCCGCCATATGGGATCCGATAAATGCGCCAATTAATGCAAAAATTGCCGAGAAACGTAATAGTGTTTTGCTGTATGTATTCAAATGAATCACACCTTAATTTCAGATTTTTATAAGAATGGAAGCTTATTTGCGGAATAAAAACTAACACAAGTCATCCATCTCCAATACAACCGGACAGTGATCACTCCCCATAATATGCGCGTGAATTTGGGAATCTTTCAACCTGTCAGTCAACCTTTCGGAAACGATAAAATAATCAATCCGCCATCCGATATTCCTCTCTCTCACCGTCTTCATATACGACCACCAAGTATACAGTCCTTCCTTATCAGGGTGAAAATAACGGAGACTGTCCACAAAGCCGGAATCCAGCAGGCGTGTCATTTTCCCCCGTTCTTCCGTCGTAAATCCGGAATTGCCGTGATTTGTTTTATGATTTCTCAAATCAATTTCCTGATGGGCAACATTAAGGTCGCCGCAGTAAATAACCGGTTTTTCTTTATCCAGTTCCGTTAAATAATCAAAGAGCTTATCTTCCCATTCCAACCGGTAATCCAATCGGGTTAAATCTCTTTTTGAATTCGGCGTATAAACATTGACCAGGTAAAATGCCTCAAATTCAAGGGTGATGATTCTCCCTTCTTCCTCCACATCTTCTTCACCTAGCCCATATTTAACGGACAGCGGTTTCTGCTTTGTAAAAACAGCTGTGCCGGAATACCCTTTGCGTACTGCATAATTCCAGTATTGATGGTAGCCTTCCAAATCCAGATTAATTTGACCGGCCTGTACTTTTGTTTCCTGCAGGCAAAAAATATCTGCATCTATTTCCCTGAAATAATCCATAAACCCTTTTCTTACACAAGCCCTGATGCCATTCACATTCCATGATACAAGTTTCATCAATTTCCGTATTTCTCCCTCATGTTCGTTTTTTCCCATTGTAGCATAAATCACGGAAAAGATATTGACATATGAAGTGTATTACGCATATAATACACTTAAAGCGTATTAATCGGTCAATACATATATTTTTTTACGTATAGTGTATTAAGTGGTTGATACACTATACCAACAGCAGAACAGGAAAGTAGGGGCTGTGATCATGAATGTGAATTTTAATAAGCGGGATCCAGTGTATGTCCAGGTGGTTCGTCATTTCAAAGAAAGAATGGCAACGGGCTTGCTGGAGCCTGGGCAGGAGATTCCCTCTCGGCGGGAATTGGCGAATCAGTTAAAAATTAATCCAAATACAGCGCAAAGGGCATATAAAGAAATGGAGGAACAAGGCTTGATTTATACGGAAAGAAACCAGCCAAGCAAAATTACAAAGGATGAAAAGATCTTGGGATCCGTTCGGGAAGAATTGATTTCGGAGGCGGTAGATGCTTTTGTTTCATCCATTCGCCCAATCAATGTTCCATTGGAAGAAATCATAAGACTGGTTAAAGAACAGTACAGAAAAGAACGTAATGAAGAGGAGGGGATATAATTGATTGAGGTTAAAGAAATCACAAAAAAGTTTGGGAGGAAAAAGGTGTTGAACGGGGTTTCCTTTACTGCAGAAAAAGGGGAGATCACCTGTCTGATCGGTGTAAATGGCGTAGGAAAAACAACGATTCTGAACGCAATCATGAATTTGACGCCATTGAACAGCGGGAACATTTTAATTAACGGCGAAAAAATACATAAAGGAAGCTACGAGAAAGTTACGTTCATCCCGGATGCGATTACGATGCTGCCGCAAATGACGATTGCCGGCGCGATGGAGTTTATGCAGGATTTTTACGACTCATGGAATCAAGAGCGGGCAACGGAAATACTTGGTTTTTTCAAATTGAAGGAAAGCGACCGGATTTCTGAATTATCCAAGGGGAATACAGCCAAGGTGAATTTGCTGCTCGGTCTGGCGATGGATGTTGACTTTTTATTAATGGATGAACCATTTTCCGGGATTGACATTTTCAGTCGCGAACAAATCGCTGAAGTATTTACCAGTCATCTGATTGAAGACCGTGGGGTTATTATAACAACGCATGAGATCAGTGATATTGAACATTTAATCGATAAAGTGGTTCTGCTGGATGAAGGTGTTGTTTTAAAGCAATTTAATTCAGAAGAAATGCGGGAAACAGAAGGAAAGTCTGTTGTAGATGTCATGAGAGAGGTGTTTCAAGCATGAACAGGTATTTAAAACTGGTGCATTTTGAAATCAGCCGATTTTTTAAATTGTATCTCGTATTGATTGTGATCACCATCTTATCACAGATCACCGGTGTTATCGTTTTGTCCAACCAGTATGTAAACAGGGCGAACGAATCCATTTATGCGCAGGGGATGTCTATAGAGCAGTTTATTACACAGTACGGACCGATGAGTATGTTTCAGGTAACGAACAGTCTCTGGTTTATGGGGCCGATCGCATTGTGTATTGCCGCGTTGATTTTTTACACATTTTTCATCTGGTACAGAGACTGGTTTGCGAAAAATACATTCATTTACCGGTTACTGATGCTGCCTACTGCCAGAATAAATGTTTATTTGGCCAAAGCTGTTTCCATCTTTTTAATGGTGCTTGGATTGATTGCCCTCCAGCTGATGCTCATCCCATTGCAAAGTATTATTTTGCAGTGGATGGTGCCACGGGAGCTTAGAGTGGATATGACCGTAAATGAAGTGATTGACAGCTTTGGCTATTTACAAATTTTATTACCGCTAAGTTTCATGGAATTTATGATCCATTATGGTATAGGGTTTATGGTTGTTTTCGTTGTATTTACTGCCATTTTATTTGAGCGGAGCTTCCGCTGGAAGGGCGTGTTGCTGGGTGCAGTTTATGGTCTTTTTGCCATTGCTTTATTTACATGGCCATTCTTTGTATTAACCGAATATTTATACCCTGTTGAACTTCTGGTCGTGGAAATGATGTTAGGAGTCATTGTAGCTGCAATGTCTATTTGGGTAAGTCATTATTTATTAACGAAAAAAATTACGATTTAGGCGGGGTGAAAAAGCATGAGAAAATATTGGAAATCGATAAGTATAGCTATTATAACGATGGTTACCATAGGTTCTTTCTATATTCAATCTGCATTTGCGGGAAGCAATTATCCGGAATTTATGATGGAGACACTTCATGGAGATGAAGCAGAAGTGAAAAACCTGACCCTTTACGGTGATTACAGGATAGAAAATATAAAAGGAGACAACTTTCAAATTACAGCAGAAGGAACACAGTATTATAGCGAATCATCATACTTGGATCGGCTTCATGGGAGAAACATGTCTCAGGAAATGGAAGAGCTGCAGAAGGATTACAAAAGTTTTATGCGGGGGAAATTAAGGGAATCCCAGTTGGCTGAAAATGAGGTGAATGCAGTTTATGCCGATGTATCTTCCAACACGGACAGGGATAAGGAATTTCAAGTAGAGATACTGGATAAAGATTCGGGTGGGACGACGGAATTTAGTGCAGATGTTCCTGACGGAGAAAAATACAGTTTTATACATGTAGAACAGGTACATATTGTCGGAGATCAGATTAAGCTCCTTACGAACAATTATGTAAATGGCACAAGTGAGGGTTTTGCTACGGAAATTCATGTATACGATTTTGACATGAACCAAAAATCTCTTGTACATAATGAGGAGATTATATCCTATAAAGATGGAACGGCTGATCAAACCATGACGAGTGTATATATACCGGAGGGGGGAAGTTCCCTGAAGTCCAACAGCTATGCGGTATTTATTCTTGAAGAGTGGGAAACGGGAGAAGATGGAGAAGGGATTCACTATACGGATTTATCTAAGAGCAGGGTAGTTTCCATTCATGTGGAGACGAATGAATACGCAGAATTTGAACTGCCTGATGAATTCCAGGACTTAGCCAATACGGTAAAGTTGGAGGGTTCCTCGTTGTATTTCATCGATTCCAGTGCAAGCGGATTTGAAATTATGGTTTATGACCTGGAAAATCAGGAACTGGATGAAAGCCGCTCGCTTACCATCGAACAGGACAATGTGGATATGCATATGGGACAGCCTCTTACCGCAATAAAAGACGGGAAGATATACATTGTCAGTTACACGGATGAAGAATATATACAGGCAAACATCCTCGTTGTGGATGTTCAAACCGGTGAATTAGTATATGAAGGACAGGTAAAAGGGAACGGCGGTGATACAAACGATTATACCTTCCATTTGTTCGATATGGTGATCCATTAGCGGGACAGGGGGCAAGGAATCTGTCCCCGATATCCCACTATGTTACATTGTTATAAATACGTTTAATTTTTTCCTCCAGAAGATCCATATGTACTATACGTGCTTCCCGTATATATTCTTTTCCTTCGACAAAAAGCAATAAAACAGGAACAGTAAATACAGAGAACCTCCCGGCAACTTCTTCTACATCATCTGCGATAATATGTCCCGGTTGAATATCAGGGAATTGATCCAGCAGTTCCTTCACTTGCGGCAACAGGCCGTGACAGACACTGCAATTATGACGGGATATATAAAGAAAAGTCAATGGATGATCCGCAATAAATGCTTCTGTTTCTGAAATACTTGTCAGTTCTATAAATTCCCTCATTGAAGTCACCGTCCTATAAAAACATTATAACAGGGAAGCTGACTCATGTGTATGTTTAGGCGTTGCGGAAAAAAGGTAAATACTTTGAAACAGGAAGGGGAGGTGAATACGGTGGCAAAAGAGAATAAATCGCCTGCCGGAGATAAAGAGAAACGCCAGGAACGAGGCGTAGAGAGAAGAAATAAACTGGATGAATTCGAAAACCAGAAATTCACGGACGATATCCCTTTGGAGGATTTGAAGATTGAAGCAAAAGAAGAAAAGAAAAAAACAAAATCAAAGGATGCATCCCAAAGTGAACGAAAGCATAGAAGTGATCAGCCGAAATAAAAACCCGTTTTCCGTCCGAGGAAACGGGGTTTTTTATATAGTCAGTTATAACATGCTTAATTGCTAAGCCTCTCCAACTCTCAGACACATTCTTCTCATCCATATTTAAGGTGTCAGGAAAAAACCTTTCCTCCTACTTCTTTTGCCTTCCATTTGATTTACTAGTCTATTTTCCAAAAAAATGACAAAAGCACCTACGAATTTTTAAAACTGTGTTCGTCTAATAGTGGAAATGCCGAGACATGCTGGCAGGTTGTTACATATAAATAATATAAATCACTGCAAGCTTGTTGATGATTTACCCATGAATATTACTCCTGAGAAAGTCGGTTTGTAACCGGCTTTCTTACATATTATTCAAATGAAAGAATTTAGCAGATAGTCTATTTAACTAATTCCTGCAGCAATAGACTTACATACAATCTACTAAACTAATGCCTGCATAAACTAATAGTCATTTATAAATAAAAAGGAGCGTCATTGATGGGTAAATATAGAGGCAGAGGATTTTTCGAACTAAAGAAAAAATATGATAACTGTGTTAAAGATAAGATTATTCGTATCATTAATGCACAGAAGAAAACTGCTGAATCGCATCTTCCCCCATGTGATTCAGTCATACAACAATTGCGGAAAGGGAATACCCCGGGATCGGGGAACACTACCATTCCATTTATACTTTACTGTAAAGATGGTAAACCGTTTATTGGAAGCGGTGTGTTTCAGGCCCCAATGGGTAAGAAAAGCGAGAATTTGTTTGGGAGTGCAGAAACTCCAATCCTTCGTGCAAAACATTTTGTAAAAGACAGTGACTGTTGTCTGAAAGTGGAATTATTGCTGCCAGTCACAGAAAAGTGCAGGGTTTTAATGCCGGAATCAAAATGCTGCAACAAAACTATTGCTCCCTTTTTTCCTGCTGATGACCCGGTTATAGGTTTTCAGGCAACCGGTATATGTATAACCATTGAAGTGGATAAATTTATTGGAATTACGTGCTTGGATCCCATTACTCCAATGCACACAGGTGAATGTCCCGTCTCTCATTCCTTTTGCTAGGTTTTACCTGCATCCAAAACCCGACACTTTCTGAACATCAGGTTTCAGTATCATATGCTTTTACCGATAACATTAGGAACAACCTGTAGAAGTTTCAGAAAACAAGGCTGGCACAAAGAATTAAGCTAATTATTAAATACAAACATGAGGAAAAGCCACATGAAATTAACTAAATATTACTTCAAGTGGCTTTTCATTTATAAGTACTTGGTTATACAGCTTTTTACTTCAATATTTTTAGGGAGGAAAAACTCTGAAAGGAGCATCCAAATTGAATGATATAACCGCTGTGCTTGTCCATTATTCTGATCAGAAGGTAATTGATCAAGCACTGCAATCATTAAAAGACGTGTGTGTGAGACTGAAATCAGTTATTATTTTGCAGAAACCGAGCTTGCCACTGCGTATTTCTGAAAAATATGAGTGGATTAAGCAGTTGGAATGTATTTATACTGAAAATCATGATACAGGGGAAACACTGAATAAAAAGGTCAATTTTATTCATACTGATTACCTGCTATTTCTTCATGATACGGATTACCTTTCTTCTGCTATAGAAACAGATTCCCTTTTTTTGCCCCATGGAAAAGAAGTATTAGTGACGAGCTGCTGTCATCGTAAACAAGAAGTAGTGCAGCATCCTTTGCTCGTACGCACTTCATATCTAAAACACCATAAACTCCTGTCAGATGCTCAGCTTCCGTTTAAAGAATCTCTTTTCCCGGCTTGGCTATCCACTGTAGACAATTCATTCAAACTAATTAGTGATGGTTTAATCAGTTCAGTAAAGAAAAATAGTACGACAAATAAAGTCAAAAGGGAGGAAATAATACAGAAATACAAATTTAAAAAAATTAATACCGATGCGCCGGCACTTTCTGTCATTATTGCAAATTATAATATGGAAAAATACGTGAATACCGCAATTGCTTCCTGCCTGCTGCAAAGTGAGCAGCCGGAACAGATATTAATTATGAATGACGGTTCTACCGATCATTCCTTTCAACAGCTTGAAAAATGGAATGATGGAGCACAGATCAAGGTTTTTCATAAACAGAATGGGGGTAAAGCAAGGGCTTTAAATGATTTGCTGCCACATGTTTCATCTGATTTTATATTGGAATTGGATGCTGATGATTGGCTGGACCCTGATGCTGTTTCCGTAATTAAAAAACAATTAATCGATCTGCCAAAAGATACTTCTGTATTGTATGGCAATCTGAGAAAGTGGAAGCAGTTAGAGGGAGAGGTTCTCTTTAAAGGTGTTGCCAAAGGAAAAGAAGTTAACGGGAGAACTGAGCTACTGTCGTATCGTTTTCCTCTTGGACCCAGGATATATCGGACTGACTCATTAAAAGAGATCGGCGGATTTCCGGTAATTGCGTTTAAAGATGGAAGGCTTTATGAAGATGTGAGTGTATTACTTCAATTAAGTAAGGATTCTCAATTAAAGTACCATGATTTTACTGTATATAATGTGAGGGAGCACAAAGATAGTATAACCAAAAGCAATCTTTCAAGCTGGAAGGATTTCTTAAGCAAGCTGAAATAACTGAATCATTTGCAGAAAGTGTTTTACTCGAATAAATAACTTATTGATTTTTTACCAACTTTAGCGTTACTCTTTAAATCTTGAAGCGAATCCTTAATAAGTATAAGCGTAAGGGGCCTGTGCGGCGGATTTACTAGAGTGTAACAGGCAGGTGTCCTGCTCTATTCATCTCTGCTGCTGAATTGACTTTAACAATTGCCTCTTTTGTCTTTAGTAAGCGCATATCATGTACAGTCTACTATATTATTCATATATTAAGGTATAACCTGTTTAGTTTTTAAACAAGGTCTGATGGAATCTGTTCGGGAATCTATTTAATAAGACTTCTATCAGTCATTAGCCATCTTGATTTAATCTGATCCTGAGTATATCAACAGTGGGTGTTATCCCTGAAGGGAGTTGTTTAAACGTGTTTCAAAATGCAACAATATTAATTACTGGAGGAACAGGGTCCTGGGGACATGAACTAGTTAATAAACTGCTTACATTTCAACCAAAGGAAATAAGGATCTTTTCACGCAATGAATTTGCTCAGGTGAAAATGAGAAGGGCATTTTCAGATCATCATAACTTGACTTTTGTGATTGGAGACGTGAGAGACTATGAATCAGTAAATAAAGCAGCGGAGAATGTGGACTATTTATTTCATCTTTCAGCACTTAAACATGTACCAATATGTGAAGACCATCCTTACGAAGCATTAAAAACAAATGTATATGGAACGGAGAATATTATTAAGGCAAGTTTAAATCAAAAGGTTAAAAAGGTTATTGATGTTTCTACAGATAAAGCTGTGGAACCAATCAATTTTTATGGAATGACGAAAGCGATCGGTGAAAAATTAATACTTCACGCCAATCAATTAAGTAATCAAACGCGCTTTGTCTGTATCCGTGGAGGAAATGTTATTGGCACAAACGGCAGTGTCATTCCATTTTTTAAAGAAAAGATTGTAAATCATTGCAAAGTACCGCTTACTTCCAAGGATATGACCCGGTTTTTCCTGACTGTTTCAGAAGCGATTGATTTACTGATATACGCATCCAAACAAGCAATTGGCGGGGAAACGTTTGTCATGAAGATGAAAGCATGCCGTATTGTTGACTTGATTTCTGTTATGGAAAACCATTTTGCGGTCAGAGATATTGATATAGCTGAAATAGGGATACGGCCTGGTGAAAAGCTTCATGAAGTGTTGGTATCAAATGCTGAATCCCGGAACACGTATAAATATGATGAAAATTATTATGTTATTTTGCCAGACAATGCTTCAAAGGAATTAATGAAAAGCTATGGAAATTTACCTCGGGTAACATTTAAACAATATCAATCCAACGATGAATTAATGTCAACCGGCGAAATTGAAGGAATTCTTAAAGAAGCAGGTGTAATCAAATCGAAAGCTCTTTAAAGATAAAAACTATAATAGATAAAATAAGTGTTAAATCCCCCCTTATCACCGTGATGGTGGTAAGGGGCTTTATAAAAAAAGTTAAATGGTGAGGCCTGTTAATATAAGGTGTGCTTAATGTTTAAACCCTCTCATGGTTGAATGATAGCACTGTGACAGTTATTGAGGGTTACATACTATAAAGAACACGCTTTATCTGCCGGACCAGCTGCTCTGCCCGATGTGCAGTGGAATGATAGTTATGAACGAAACGATAGCCATTATCAGTTATCTTTTCCCGTTCTTTCGTATTTTCCAAATAGTATGCTGCTTTTTCCGGAAAATTGTCTTCGTTTATATCCACAAAGTGCTTGCCTGGCAGGAAGCCAATCTCATTAAGTTCCGGCAGGGCTGGAGCCATTAACAGTGTGCGGCAGGCCGGTACTTCAAAATATTTAAATGTTACAACCTGACGAACGGAACCACAAGCAAAAAAGATTTTTGCCTGATTGATGGTCCTGGCATAGTTTTCACCGATCAATACATTTTTCGGCTGTTCTTCTGTAAAATCTCTCCATCCGGGATGAGGCCGGTTGTAAAACCCTGGATCATCCTTAAAATATTTAAAAATTTTTTCCCTTAATGGGTATATTTTTTGGAGAGAAACTTCTCCCAACATCATCAAGTCAATGCTTTTTTCACTGCAATAATCTTTAAAAATGGTTGTGTTGGAAAATTGGGGAAGGAATAATACCTGTTTTTGGCTTAGATGGGGATAATAATTGTAAAAGTTATGCCGACATATGACGAAAAAATTCCTAATATTATTATTTTCAATAAATTTCCTGCGCTGACTGACAAATCGGTGCGCATCGTTAACTACCAGTCCGCTTGGTATACTAATATTGGACAAGCCGGTCACCACAGGTGAAAATGTCTTTCCGACATCATTAATGATTAAAATGAAATCCGGTTTTTCAGATATGTTTTTTAATATTTTTTTTATATGCCCGGATTTTCGATAAACTGTGAGCTTCGTAATTTTTGCTAATTCTTTCTCGAGAAAGTGGTAATTATTGTTGGTAAAATAAGAGGTATCAGCTGCGATTAACAATAATTTGAATGTCATTAGTTCGCCACCACCTTATTGAGATAAAAAACACCTTCCAGGATAAGAAGGCGTGTCAAAAGAATATTTTATATATAACCTAACCTTGATAACGTAATTTCAAATGATTGGTTGATTTTTCTCTGCTGTGCCTCACTTAAAAATGACTTCCAATTATTTGCTTTCCCTTCCCGTACAAAAGGAATGCTTTGATTTACTGTTGGTGAATTGCCTATTAAATGGTCACGCTGTTTCTTCTCCAAAGCACTCATATTATCGAAAGAAGCCCACTCGACAGCTTCGTTAATTTCTTTTTCTGTCCGGTCTAAGTTTAGAAAGTCTATTATTCTTTCGGCCTCCTTTCGGGTATTTTCAAGGAGATCTTCGTACTTGATAAGGAGAAAACCATGCTTGATTTTTTCCTGATTATCAAGCCAGCTATCTACGTTTGTACTCCACTTTCCATACCCAATATTTCCTTGCATAAATGCCTCAAAAAAATCGTCAAAGTTACGGTTACTGTTGTAATATCTTTTAAAATGATGATAATAGGAAATGACGATGTCCCTTGGATCCCTTACCAGGTAAATGACTTTTGGGTAGGAAGAATCGTAACTTTCATGGCTCCATACAAGATGCGGAGTAGGTAAATTCTCAATAGGCTCACTTTGAACGTTTTGAATCAATTCTCCTTTAGTGGCCCAGTCCATTTTTTTTTGGTATAACAACATAGTTACAAGAAAAAGCAAAAAATTGTTCCCTGATTTAGGATATGCTACGAGGCAAATATCATCTTCCTGACATGTGTAATTCCTTTCCGTTGACATACTTATCATCCTTTCTTAATTATTCTTCTCGCTTGGCTGAACTTCTAAGGGAAAAGTATCCGGGTGCTCCGGATCGAATTTTTCATTGGCCCAAAACAATACAATAATTTCCCCGTCTGTTATATTTTCAATGGAATGGGTATACCCCGGCGGGATGTCTACCATCTTAATATCCTGATCTGTGACAGTATAAGAGATCAGTTCATCAGTATGAATCTTTCTTAAATAAATGTTTGCTGCTCCCTTAATTAAACAAAATTTCTCTACTTTTGTATGGTGGTAATGGTTCCCTCTTACGACGCCTTCCCGTGAGGTTGACATAAAAACTTGACCGGCTTGGCGGGATTTAATTAACTCGATAAGCTTTCCTCTTTCATCTTGATGGGCCGGTAATGCATAGGAAAAGTTATTTTCTTCCAAGTAGGACAGGTAGGTCGAATACAGGTATTTTGTTAATTTATCGGATAAGTCCGGGATAATCAGGGATTTTCTTATTTCCCGGAATTCGTAAAGGATATGAGCCAGTTCCCCTAACGTTATATGGAAGGTTTCCCTGATGGGGTAAAAAATTTTATCTTTCGTTTTTTTCCTTTTAAGACAGTCCAAAAAATCGGCTGTAATATCATCTATATACGCTAGTTCAACTACTTTTTCCTCATCATGGATTTCAATTTCTTTATTGCGGGATATTTCATGGCAGAATGTGGCAACCACGGAGTTATAATATGGTTTACACCACTTCCCAAAGACACCCGGCAAGCGATAAATAAAAACTTCTGCCCCGGTTTCACTACTATAATCTATAAGCACTTGTTCAGCAGCGTTTTTACTCACCCCATAAGGCGTATTAAGTGCTGCCTGCGTGGAGGAAGAAAAAACGATCTTTGGTCTTTTCTGATTTTCTCTTAAATAATTGACCATACGTTCAGTAAGTCCTCTATTTACCTTCTCAAATTGATCGTTATCCCGAGGTCTGTTTACCCCAGCGAGATGATAGATGATATCGGCTTCATCTAAATATCTGTACAGCAGTGATAGATCATCTCCGCGCAGGTATTGTCTAATGGAGATACCTTCTTCCCTGTGCAATCTGTCAATTAAATTTTTTCCTATAAAACCTCCTGCTCCGGTGACCAGTACGTTAAGCATTCCATATTCCTCCATTTCTATTAATCAATAACACAACAATTTCAGCAGATATAATTGGTCAATAGTTTAACACTATTAATGGCTTTTCTACATATTATGGATCATTCGAAGTTATGTGCAGAAATAGGGCATAGGCCGGAGTTGAAAGGGGAGTAAAAATATGACAAATTTATATATTCATTCACTGGATTGGATCAAAAAAGAGAATCGGATAACAGATATAGAGAATGTATATAAAGAATTCTATAAAAATGAAAAAGTAACATACACTCTTCCGAAAGGGGACTTGCCGGAATGGGTGGATTGGGTATATCCCCCGCGTTTTGGGGAAAATCACACCTTTGGCAAGTCCTACGTTTCCGTAATCGATAACGGTAGTGTTTGGATGTGTGACAAAGGAGAGGGCATGGTATATGCATTAACACCTGATAACAAATGCATATATGATATGGTCTTTCATTTGTACTGGAGATATTTCGAAAAAGCTGCAGCTAAACAGATACCTCATACGGCTTCCAATCACGGAAGGCTGGGGGTTTTGGCCTGGGCCGGTCATACCAATTACTGGCATTGGCTGCACGATACGTTGGGAAGGTTTCATTTGCTGGAACTCAGTGGCTATAAGATAGATAAATATGTCTTGCCACCTATGACGAAGCCCTTTCAATGGCAAACGGTTCAATTGCTTGGCATCCCTAGGGATAAAATTATTGAATTTACGCCGGGAGAACGTCTGCAGGCTGAAAAGCTGATATTGCCATCGGTTCCGTTTAATATAGGAACATGTGTGAAATGGACGATTGAATTTATCAGGGAGAAGTTTCTTACATCACAATCCAAAAAGAATTCGAGTAATGTTGAACGCATTTACATCAGCCGTGAAGATGCGGCATGGAGAAAAGTTGCCAATGAAAATAAACTCTTAAAACTCCTTGATAAAAAAGGATTTAAGAAAGTTACACTTGGCTCGCTGACTGTGCAGGAACAAATTGATCTATTTTCATCGGCAAAAGTGATTATAAGTCCAAATGGCGCCGGTCTGGCAAATCTGATGTTCTGTAGACCGAAAACAAAAATTCTGCAGTTATTTACAGCCACGTCAGATGAATTTGTGAAGATTGGTCAGTATTTGGATCTGGATTATCATCTATTGAAGTGCCGAATTGCAAACCCCGGAGCCAAAGGACATGAAGTGATCAAAAACCTTGTTGTGGATGTGAGAAAGGTAGCAGTAATTCTGGAGGAAGAAGGGATAACTTAAATATCTGCCTGTTCAAAGTAGTGGCAGTGCCATCTATGCTTTAATCATATCATTCTGTGTTAATAGTACAATTAAAATATTTTCACCTATTATATTATTTATATCATTAATAGAAAATTAGGTGGAAGTGGTGCCGGCTTTAGCTTTATCTCCATATGATAGTATATAGATTTAAAAAATAAGGAGCATTCCTGTAATGAAGAAATTTGAGGTTTGAACAAAAATGAGCCCTCTTGGTATAGTACAGGGTGTCAATGTATTGACCCCGAAATTAAATAAATACCAAGGAGGACTCGTAATGAATTATAATCAAAATCTTAAATTAGCGCAAATCACACCATCCACATTGATAGTAGGAATCGATATTGCCATGGATAAACATGTGGCACGTGCCCAGGATGATCGGGGCGTGGAATTGGGTAAGAAATTGGTCTTTGACAATCGCATACATGGCTTTCAACAGCTTTTAGACTGGATTTCCAGATTGCAGGAGAAAAACAACAAAAGCGAAGTGATTGTTGGCGCAGAACCAACCGGACACTTTTGGCTTGGTTTGGCTTACTATCTAAAAGCCAAAGACATTCGCTTTGTGGTTGTAAATCCAATGCACGTTAAGAAGTCCAAAGAACTTGATGATAACTCACCAACGAAAAATGACACCAAAGATGCCCGCGTTATTGCACAGCTTGTGAAAGATGGGAGATACTCCGTACCAAATCTTCTCGACGGCATTTATGCCGAATTACGGGAAGGGATCAAATTAAGAGATCAACTCATGAAGCAGCTGATGATCATCGAAGGTCGCGTTCAGAATCATATTCAGCGGTACTTCCCGGAATTTGATGACGTCTTTAAAGACTGGTCCGGTAAGACAGCGTTATTCACACTGCGCGAGTTCCCGTTCCCTTATGAAATCCGTCAAATGACTCCGGAAGAAGTGCTGGCAGCGTGGAAAACCGTTATCAAACGCGGCATGGGTATAGAACGGGCAAGGAAATTAGTCAAGAAAGCACAGAAGAGCATTGGCATTGAAATTGGGCTCAGGTTCGCAAGAAAAGAACTACACAGCCTTTTAGACCAGTATGAGCTGTATCAAAATCAGTTAACAGAGTTGGATGAGGAAATCACAGAGCTATTGAAAGATATACCGGGTGCTGAGGAATTGATAAATATTAAGGGGCTTGGTGCCATAACCGTTGCCACGTTCTTTTCTGAAGTAGGGGATCTCACCAAGTATGATCACCCACAACAATTGGTAAACATGGCGGGCTTAACGTTACGGGAACACAGCTCCGGGAGATTGAAAGGACAAACGAAAATCACCAAACGTGGCAGAAAAAAGTTGCGAAAAGCCCTGTATCTGGCTGTACGCCCCCTAGTGGCAAGTAACCCGACGTTTAAGGCACTGCACAGGTATTACACTACCCGCCCCAATAATCCGTTAAAGAAACAGCAATCACTTATTGCGTTATGCGGGAAATTAATACGCGTTATGTTCACCATAGGCAAGAAACAATGTGAATTTGATGGAAGCAAGTTACTAAAAGGTTTACCTCAAATAGAATCATTACAGGCTGCTTAAGCTTTATGAACAAAATGGATGGATAAATGCACTTGGAATTCTGGAATTAAACAAACACCAACAATGCAGAGTCGGAGCTTATTTACACCATTCGGGCATATGACCCAGCTAAGGAGCATATCCGACCTCCACCTTGTGGATACGCAGGACGAGGGAATGTGTGGATAACATCCCGTGATACATGGGAGGGTAAGCGACCATAAGAAGCGTGGAGAATGAAGCATGGTCATACCATTTAAGCACCAAATGTTCACAATTTGGCTGATAGGATGGATATACCCCAGTAAGAATATTCTGTATTCCGTGTTATAAAGGATTAGCTCCAACACATTCCAAAGTGGATGTTTATGAAATTCTAAGAAAACAAGAGCATTTTGAAGATATTTTAATTATATAGAGGGAGGTTTGCTGTATGGTCAATCAACCGCATGGAGGCAAATTAATCAGCCGAGAATTAACTGGAAAAGAAAGAAATGAGGCGCTCAGGGATGCAGAAAAGCTTAAGTATATAATCGTCAATTCCTGGGTTATTTCTGACATGGAGTTAATCGGAACAGGTGGTTTCAGTCCGCTGACAGGATTTATGGTATCGGCTGATTATAAGAATGTCGTAGAAAATACACGTCTTGCAGATGGTACGGTATGGAGCATACCGATTACACTCCCGGTAACGGAAGAGCAGGCTGGAAACCTCCCTATAGGGGAAAGGATTGCGTTAAAGGGAAGCGATGGGATTATTTATGGGATCCTAACCCTGGAAGAAAAATATGCATATGACCAGGAGAAAGAAGCAAGAGAAATATATGGTACCAATGATATGGCGCATCCTGGTGTGAAGAAAATCTATGAAAAAGGAAATATATACCTTGGCGGACCAATTACACTGCTTCATCGCCCGGATTACAGCGAATTTTCGGCATATTATATGGATCCGTCAGAGACGAGACGTATGTTTGAAAGACTGGGATGGAAAACAATCGTTGGCTTTCAGACGCGCAATCCTGTCCATCGGGCACATGAGTATATTCAAAAGACAGCTCTTGAATCAGTGGATGGGTTATTTCTGAATCCGCTTGTCGGCGAAACGAAAGCGGATGATATCCCCGCTGTGGTTCGAATGAAAAGCTATGAAGCTATACTGGAAAATTACTTTGTGAAAGATCGTGTCCGTCTCGTCATTTATCCGGCTGCTATGCGCTATGCAGGGCCAAAGGAGGCTATTCTTCATGCAATTGTCAGAAAAAACTACGGTTGTACCCATTTTATTGTTGGGCGGGATCACGCTGGTGTCGGAGACTATTACGGTACCTATGAAGCCCAGAATCTAATAGCAAAATATGAAGAAGAACTCGGCATTCAAATATTTAAATTTGAACATGCATTTTACTGTAACCTCTGCAAAAACATGGCATCCGCAAAAACTTGTCCGCATAACAGGAATAATCATGTGCACTTAAGTGGCACAAAAGTGCGTGAACTACTCCGGAATAGTATGCGGCCCCCCAAGGAATTTTCACGCCCGGAAGTGGCAGATATACTGATCAAAGGTATGCAATCATAGAATGTATCTTATGTTTGTTACGGATGTCGCGGTAACAGTCATTGTTATCCTGCAAAGAGCATCTCTTCTTTTACCCAACGCCATACACTTCTGGCTTTTTTATTGAATCGTAATTGTGGCAACACAGTGTACCTTTTTAACTTTAATCTGGTTAACATTATGGACGAAGTTATCTGATAAAAATACATCTCTTATAGGATGCTGCATTTCTCAACTTAAACAAACCACCACTCGTTCCAAACTCCTAATAACTCTTTATTCATAGATGAAGCATAGCTGATTTCCTGAAGATGTGTTTAAAAGGAGATTTGATACCCCATGTCGTTTGATATGATTTTTCTACTGATAGTATTGTTGACCATGTTTGCTGTGCTGATTTTTGAAGTGGCCCGGCCGGACATGGTCATTTTTTCAGTATTGGTTATCTTACTTTTAACCGGAATCCTAACAGTGAATGAAGCACTGAGTGGTTTTTCCAATGAAGGAATGCTTACTGTAGCATTATTGTTCATTGTGGCGGGAACGGTGCAAAAAAGCGGTTTGATTAACCATATGATGGAAAAATGGCTTCAAAACAGTCGAACTCACGCTGGTTCCATGCTGCGTTTTTTTGTGCCTGCATCAGCATTTTCGGCCTTCTTAAATAATACACCGATTGTCGTTACGTTTATTCCAATTATTAAGAAATGGTGTGAGGAACGAGGAATTGCTCCTTCCAAGTTTTTAATTCCATTGTCATACGCAACCATCTTAGGCGGGATGATCACATTAATGGGAACATCTACGAATCTTGTGATTCACGGATTAATGCTTGACTTTGGATTCGAAGGTTTTTCTTTCTTCACATTGGCTGTGGTAGGTCTTCCTTCTGCCGTATTAGGACTCATTTATTTATTTACTGTTGGATATAAATTGCTTCCGAGTAACAAAGGGTTTAGCCAACGTACGAAGAATGCTTCCAAAGAATATATTGCGGAAATGCACGTCACAGATGATTTCAGATATCATAACATGTTTGTTGAGCAGGCTGGATTGCGTGATCTGAAAGGACTTTACCTTATCGAAATTATTAGGGGGGAGGATAGGATATCACCGGTTAGATCAACCTCCGTTATTCAATGTGGTGACCGGCTGATTTTCACTGGCTTAATTTCAACCATTGCTGAATTGCAAAAGGTAAGAGGTTTGGAACTCGAAACAGGAACAAACATTGATCTTGATGATCTCAGGGATGGATCGACTAATCTGGTGGATGCAGTTGTCTCTGACCAGTCTTCCCTCTTATTTAAAACTATTAAGCAGTCGCAGTTTCGTTCCAGGTATGATGCCGGTATCATTGCGGTGAATCGTAATAATGAACGAATCAGGAACAAAATCGGAGATATTATATTAAAGCCTGGCGACTCTCTATTGATTCTGGCAGGTACTGACTTTGTTGAAAAATACCAGAATTCAAAGGATTTTTTTGTTGTGTCAACCCTTGATACACCTGCTTCGCTGAATCAAAGCAGGAAGAAAGGGTGGTTTTCCATAGCCATGCTGCTTGTAATGATCGTTACTGTAACAGTAGGCTGGCTCAGTATGTTTAAAGCGATGGCACTCACAGTCCTGGTGTTCCTGACTTCAAAGATCATCACACCCCAGGAAGCAAAGGAATATGTTCATTTCAATGTATTGTTATTGATTGCCAGTTCATTCGGGATTGGTATAGCGATGAGAAAAACAGGTCTGACGGAATGGATTGCGGGCTGCCTGTTGAGTTTTGGACAGTCGTTGGGGTTAGTGGCCATTCTAGTTATGCTCTATGTCCTGACCAATATATTTACTGAAGTGGTAACGAACAGTGCAGCGGCGGTAATGATGCTTCCTATAGGAATTGAAATGGCGCAAACACTTGCTGTTAACCCGAGTGGGATGGCTGTACTCATTGCTATAGCAGCTTCAGCAAGCTTTATTACACCAATTGGGTACCAGACTAACCTGATTGTATATGGTCCTGGTGGCTACACGTTTATGGATTACGTAAAAGTTGGTCTTCCACTTAGTTTTATAGTGATGGTAACTTCTGTTTTTATCATTTATCATGTATGGTTTTAGGAGGGAACACTATGACAAAATCAGAAAATATAAAATGGCATCATTCGAAAGTAACAAAGATAGATCGCAGACAATTGAATAAACATCATAGCGCTGTAATATGGTTCACTGGCCTTTCCGGTTCAGGCAAATCAACTATTTCGGTTGAATTGGAAAAAGAGTTGCATAACATGGGTATCCGAACTTTCCGGTTGGATGGAGATAATATTCGTCATGGATTAAATAAGAATCTTGGTTTTAGTCCAAAAGACCGGAAAGAGAATATTCGCCGTATCGGAGAAGTGTCGAAACTAATGGTGGAAGCAGGAATAATTACATTGGCAGCTTTCATTTCACCCTATCGAGCAGACCGCGATGAAATACGAAATCTGTTGGCAGAAGATGAATTCATTGAAGTGTTTGTAGATGCGAGCCTGGAGACTTGCGAATCACGTGACACGAAGGGATTGTACAAGAAAGCTCGTGAGGGTGAAATCAAAGGATTTACAGGGATTGATGCACCATATGAACCGCCTGCTTTCCCGGAGGTTACACTGGATACGAATAGGCAAAATCTTCAAGATTCAGTACAGACGATTATATCATACCTGAAGAAAGAAGGATATGTGGCATAATAAATGAAAGTCATCATTAAAAGCACCCGGGTCAAATATGTTTAGTCACGGTCAATGGAAATATAGTAAGAAATAAACTAGAGGGAGAAAGAGAGCGCGAGAGAAGAGGACACTTAAAATAGCACTATGGATCTTTTAAAGGGAATTGAAAAATATTATACTAATGAAAATATAACTACTATATAATATTCACAGTGAACTGTAACAGACTCTTTTTAAAAGTAAATGCCCCGGTAAATCTGCCGGGGCATTTACTAATTATTTATGCTGTTTCAGGAAAACGAGCAAAATTGATAGCATCAACAGATACATACATTTTAGTATTATCTCCGTATCCATCGTTAACCTCAATAACCAAAACCAAATCCGGGGTCACTGTGGAAAGAATTCCTTCTGTCATATTATTATCGGTAGCAACCAAAACGTTTGATCCAATACGTGTTGCCAGTTCGGCAGCAAAAGTATCTTCAAACACGTAAATACCTCCTTTACAATTCGCTTACGAGTTCAATTTTATCGATTCTAACCAATACTTGAGCACCTGAGTTCTCAACCACTACAACATAGTCGTCTCTCACAAGTAGCAGTGTGCCGGTTATCATATCAAACGGAGTCGTAATTTCAACTTGTTCATTTACTAAAGATTGCATTACTTCTCTAATTGTAGCAGGAGTAGCAGGAGTAGTAGGAGTAGATGGAGGTGTCTCAGTTTCTCTTCTTCCAAAACCCAAATCTACATCAAAGTCTATCCCTGGTAAATCTACGGAAACACTGGGATTTGAATTGCTGTCATCAGTTGTCATCATATTTTGTGACAATTGGTTTGCTAAACACAGTAGGTTTCTTTGTCGGTCTGTCAGTGGTGACAAATTAATCCTTCCTTTCTAAATATAATGATCAAATACTCTCCTATCTGCAAAATGAGTACCGTGACTTTAAATATCCGGGGAACTAGAACTTATATTTGCCCGTAGTAGTCTAATCCCCCGTCTATTTTCAATTTAATTTATTAAAGAATGTCAAGACTAACAACAATGGCAACAAGAATTTGGATCAACAATTGAAGGTTGATAGCTATATCTGTATCTCTCGTAGTGATATCGACATCTTTAGAATGTTCTACGATTGTTTTTTGCCGGTTGCTTTGTCTATTTCTGGTAACTTGCTTAAGATCCTGAACTACATCATCAGCCTGGGAAGAGCTTCCGATAGCGATACTGAGAACAACAGCAATTGCGACCTGAATGCCAACTTCCAGTGATGCTGCTACTTGCGTATCTGTAGTTGTAACATTAATATCTTCGGAATCTTTAATTATGATCCACTCGAATGACTCTTGTTGCGTAGTAACAGACTGTTCTCCTTCTTGAAGCACTGTCTCATCATTTCGTGTCGTATCATCACAATGGTCCAGTGCACGCCATTCTTTTGTTTTTGACATACTATACACCTCTTTCCATTTTGGTTTATAAAATATCTATCATTACAACCAATGCGATTAATACTTGCAGCAATGCTTGAATATTAATAGCCACATCAGTGTTTCTGGTTGTCACGTTGGCATCTTTCGTATTATAGATAAATATTTTCTGCTTATTTGTTTGTTCTGTTCTGACTTGCTGCAAGAGTTCTTGCGACACTCCCTCAGCCTGCTGACTACTACCAATGGCAATGTTAACAACCAGGGCAATAGCCAGTTCCAATCCGGCTTGAAGTGTAACTGCAGCTTGTGTGTCCGTTGAGTTAACCGTGATATTGCACGATTCTTTCACCCATATCAATTCAGTTGATTCCTGGTCCAAAGATGAAACCTGATCGCCGTCCTGAAGTACTGTTGCATCGGGGTTATTGCTGAAATAGTAATCAAACGGTGACTTTTTGCTGTGGTCTTTGCTGAATTCTTTACGGTGCTCACTGCATTTGCAGCATTTATTACATTTATTGCATTGATGGCAATGCTTTGTGTGAAACTCGCGGGCTGGTTGTGTGCAACAATGTTGCTCGGTTTTCTGCTTACCATGAATGAAAAATTGTCTACTTTTTTTGCTGGCAGGGCGAGCAGTATCATAGCGTCTACCTGACGTCATATGAACACTCCTTTCTTTAGTTATAGAATATACTATTGATTTGTTTGCCGATAAGATTGTACACATGAACTAGATTTAGTGGAATTAAAAAAAACACCTATGAATTAGGTGTTTTTTATAGATATATTAGTCGCTTGATTTAGTAATATCTTTCTCGCCTTTATTAAACTGTTCCACTTGTGCCTTTAGGTCGTTAACCATTTCTCTAAGCATTTGCTTTTGATCATCACTTATATTTTTTTTCATTTCTTCCGGTTTAATGCCATTTTTTTTGAATATATTATCCACCATCACCTGAACTACTTTCTCGGATACCATTGGTTGTTTAGATGAATCACTCATACCATTTCACCCTCCTCTTATTATAGTTATATACTATGGTTCACTGAGAGGTTTTGACTATGTTTCTGTCTATGATCTTTGCGGTAATTTGTTTACATACTAAATTTGGATATAGTAACGTAAATATTTAAACTTGGTTGTTATAAACTAAGACAGTTGGATAAGTGCCGGGATTATAAAGTAATGAGGGTCAGCGATAGCAAAAAATCCTGATGAACCATCAGGATTTTAGTGCATGCTTTATTTATTCTCATTTATGCAGCCAGTTCCCTGCACGCTTCCATGCAGTGAAAGCAGGCTTCTGCACATTTTTGGCAATGCTCATGCTCGTGTTTTTTGCATTCATTTCCGCAGGCTTCACAAATATCCGCACAAACCTTTGCTAACTCACCGGCAAACGGCGTATCCCGAATTAAGGCCTGTTCCAAAAATCCGCACATGTCCGCACATTCCCGATCATAGCGGATACAATCCCGCATCATACCGATATCACCTTCCTTCAGGCAGGCGTCATAACAATGGTTACAAGCTTCCATGCATTCATGCAATACATGAATGGTTTCTTCATATTTTCGATGTGCCATGTCAAAATCCCTCCAAACCAAGTTTATTTTCATCCTTCCCAGTGAAATATCAGCATAAACTTTAAATAATTGACCCTTGTCAATTTATTTTTTCCGGAGATCGCTTATAATGGAAGTACAATAAAAACAAGGAGGAATGGACAATGGAAACTGCTGAACTTCAATTGGAGTCATTGTCATGTCCATCTTGCATTATAAAAATTGAGCGGACGCTTGAAAAAAAAGACGGGGTGGAGGAAGCGACCGTTTTTTTAGAATCCAGTAAGGTAAAAGTGAAGTATGATGAAATGCAGTTATCTGAACAAGAATTACAGGAGACGATCGAAAAACTGGGATATCCGGTAGTTGATTAAAAAGCTGCTGCAGTAGGCAGCTTTTTTTAGGTTCCATTTGAATATCCTCATATAGAAAACTGGGGGCTTTTAAAATGGAAGATTATATCTTAGTTGTCCATGAAGAACAGCCTATCCTGATATTTGGACTCTCTATTTGCAACATCATAATTATACATATAACAAATACTCCTTCATGTAAATCCCTCCATAATTGTATTTTTTTAACATTTCAACAGTAATTATAAAAGATAAATATCCATATTTTATGGAGGAAGAACGATAAAAAATGAACAATTGAAAAGGCTGCATCCTTAAAAGATGCAGCCAACTTATGAACATGTTTTATTGTTATTTCAGCACTGCCATGCCGACTGCACGTTCCCCGCGCTGGAATAATCCAGATCGGGTGCCAAGGGTCTCAGCCGAAATCCGGCTCCCCCAGTGCGAAAACTTATAAAGCTTTCTGATTCATCATAACATATTTCATTAAATTTACAATTGATATAAGTTCAGGTTATAAATCATAAGAAAAAGGTAATGGTAAAAATAAGGAGGGATTCACATGTGGCCTTTACCACCTTCTGTCCGAATTGTTCTAACCATTATTGTTCTCATCGTGCTTATTATTATTCTGATCCGTTTCACAAGAAAAAAATCAGAAATTTCTCCCCGTGATTCGCTTGTTATTATGAAAGAAAGAATGGAAAGAGGGGAAATAAGTGAAGAAGAATATGAGGAAGCACGAAAGAGAAGAGGAAAATAAATAAAAGCAGTTGAATTTGAAAAGGGCGCTGATATCATACGCAATCAGTGCCCTTCTCCTTGCATGTTTTTAAACAGATTCAGATGCCCTTGTTTTTATGCTTTCTGCCACCAGCTTTTTAATATCTTCGGTTTTCCCTTCATGAAACAATTGTACAATTCTGCTGCCGACAATCACCCCGTCACAATAAGAGCTTAATTGTTGTGCCTGCTTGCTGTTGGAGACGCCAAAGCCGGCTAAAACCGGAGCGGAGCTTAATTCTTTCAGTTTCGTTAAATAATTTTCCACGTCTTTATCATGTATACTTCTTGTCCCGGTGGTTCCCATCACTGACACAGCATACAGAAATCCATCCGAGGTTGCAGCCAACTTTTGCTGTCGTTTATCCGGGCTTGTTCTGGATGCAAGCCGAATGAGTGCAAGGGAATATTTTTTAAACGGAACAGAGATGACTTTCTCTTCCTCCAGCGGCACATCAGGAATGATGGCACCATCCACTCCGGCTGCTGCACAATCCGCTGCAAATTTTTCCGGACCATACTGCAGAATAGGATTAATATAAGTCATTAGTATGATGGGGACCCTTCGTTTTCCGGCGCTGTCTTTAAGTATATTTAATACTTTTTCCAGTGTTGTGCCCGCGTGCAGTGCTCGTATCCCGGCTTCCTGTATCACCGGGCCGTCGGCAACCGGATCGGAAAAAGGGATGCCAAGTTCAATGGCGGATACATGGCAATCCTCCAAAAAAGCAATGCGTTCTTCCAGGATATCCAATCCGCCGTCTCCAGCCATGATATAAGGGACAAACAGCTTTTCATCATTGGATAGCTTCATTTGAAAAGTGTGGTTTAATTTATCAATTCCCATCTTTATATCCCTCCAATACACTTTTAACCTGTTCTGCGTCCTTATCTCCTCGGCCGGAAAGACAAATGACGATGGATTCCTCCGGCTTCATTTTTTCTGCAAGCTGTATTGCAAAAGCGACGGCATGAGCACTTTCCAGAGCAGGGATAATTCCTTCTGTTTTGGATAAAGTCTGAAAAGCTTCCAATGCTTCTTCGTCAGTAACCGTTGTGTAAGTGACACGTTTTATTTCATGCAGGTGGCTGTGCTCCGGGCCAACCCCAGGATAATCCAGCCCGGCAGATATGGAAAAGGCTTCCTGAATCTGTCCATGATCATCCTGGAGCAATTTGGTCATTGTCCCGTGCAGTACGCCTGTATTTCCGTTTAAAGCATTAGCGTGCTCTTCTGTATGAATACCTTTTCCGCCTGCTTCCACACCGAATAATTTGACGGTTGCGTCATCAATAAAAGGATAAAACATTCCCATCGCATTGCTTCCGCCGCCGACACAGGCAACAACTGCATCAGGCAGCGCTTCATTTTGCTCCAATGACTGCTGTCTCGTCTCCTGTCCGATGACGGATTGAAAGTCCCTTACAATCTTAGGGAATGGGTGGGGGCCAACGACTGAACCGAGAATATAATGTGTGTCGTTTACGCTGCTGACCCAATAGCGGAGTGCTTCGTTTACTGCATCTTTCAGTGTTCCGCTGCCGTTGGCCACGCTGCGCACTTCCGCTCCCAGCAGTTCCATTCGGAATACATTCAATTTTTGTCTTTGAATATCCGCTTCCCCCATAAACACAATGCATTCCAGTCCGAGTAAGGCACAGACTGTTGCGGTGGCAACACCGTGCTGGCCGGCACCGGTTTCTGCCACAATTTTCTTCTTGCCCATGCGCTTGGCGAGCAGCGCCTGCCCAAGGGTATTGTTGATTTTATGGGCGCCGGTATGGTTTAAATCTTCCCGTTTCAGGTAAATGTTTGCTCCTCCGGTTTTTTCCGTAAGGTTTTTGGCATGAAAAAGCGGTGTTTCCCTGCCGACATATTGCCTCATGTAATGCTCCAGTTCATGTGAAAAATCAGGATCTTTCATGGCACTTTCGTATATGGTTTCCAACTCAAGCAGGGCAGGCATGAGAGTTTCCGGAACGAATCTCCCGCCAAACAGCCCGAATTTTCCTTTTTGATCAGGCATGGTATAGTTTTTCAATGCGATTACCTCCCTTGGCATTTTGAATAAATTGTTTTATTTTCACCGGGTCTTTCACCCCGACTGTTTCCACCCCGCTGGATACATCCACACCGGCAGGCTGAACGATTTCAATAGCCTGCTGTACATTTTCGGGGGTCAGGCCCCCTGCGAGTATAACGTTTTCCTTTGGCAGGTTTTGTGCTTTCTTCCAATCAAACACTTTTCCGTTTCCTCCACGATTTTTACCGGCAGGTCCGTCGATCAGGTAAAAATCATAGTGTCGTGCTTCCTCCTTGATTCTGGCCAGGCAGTCTGCGGGAAAGGCTTTGATTACTTTAGCAGAGAGTTTCTTTGCAACAGAAGGTGGTTCATCCCCATGCAGCTGGATATAATCCAAACCGATAAGCTTACTGATTGCCTGCATTTTTCCCGTGCTTTCGTTTACAAACACTCCGACCGTTTTCACGGAAGGAGGAAGTGTACGTGTAATAACCGCAGCTTCTCTAAGTGTAACTTGCCGTTTGCTTGGTGCGAATACCAGCCCAATCATATCCGCTCCCGCTTCTGTCGCTCTATTTGCCATTTCAACTGAAGTAATTCCACAAATTTTAACGAGCATTTTCCGCTCACACTCCCTTCACATATTTTTTGGTTGTCAGCATTTGAAACGTTTTGTCTAGATCTTCGGTTGCCATCAACGTTTCACCGATCAGAACAGCATCCGCACCTGCATCTCTTACATGGGAAACATCGGAACTGCTTTTTATGCCGCTTTCACTGACGAGAATTGTTTTCGGGTTTGTTGCCTGCGCTGCAAGCCGGTTTGTTGTTCCCAGGTCTACCTGAAAGGTGTTCAAGTCCCGGTTATTAATTCCAATAATCTCAAACCCATGTTTCAGTGCTGTGTTCATCTCTGCCTCATTATGCACCTCGCACAGCACTTCCAGATTTAGCTTCCGGCAATGGTTATACAATTGGACCAGGCGCTCCTCGGATAATGCAGCTGCAATGAGCAAGATCATGTTGGCACCGGCGGCTCTTGCCCGGTCAATTTGAATGGGGTGGATGATAAAATCCTTGCATAGAATTGGCAAATTCACAGCTTCTCTTACTGCCCGCAAATCATCCATCGAGCCACTGAAAAAGTATCGGTCGGTTAATACGGAAATGGCGGAGGCCCCGTATTTTTCATATTTTCTGGCTTGGTCGGCAGGATTGACGTCCAGTTGAATGTTTCCTTTTGATGGAGAAGCACGCTTGATTTCTGCGATAATCCCTATATCTTCGGAACTATTTACCGACTCTTTGAAAGTCATAACCGTTCTTTTAGGATGCTGGATAAATGTTTGCCCGAGAAGTTCACTGACTTCTTTTTCTTTTTGAACTAAAATTTTTTGTAAAATAGACATCTAAACCACCTCTGATGGAATTTTTCTGCTGTATTGAACGAGATTTTCCAGTTTTTCCATGGCACTGCCCGAAGTAATACTTTCCCTTGCCATGGCAACCCCGGAGGAGATCGTTTCAGCTGTTCCATTGGCAAATAAACCAAGTCCGGCGTTGAGAAGCACGGTGTCAAGATAGGGGCCGGGCTCTCCTTTCAACACGCTTTTTGTAATGGCGGCATTCTCTTTGGCATCTCCACCGCGAATTTGTTCCTTTGTATATACAGGCAATCCTATTTCTTCAGGATGGAGGGTAAATGACGTCAATCTTCCTTGTTCCAGCAAAATCATATGGTTTGTACCTGATAGCGATGCTTCATCCATCCCGCCTGCACCATGCAGTACGATGGCACGTCTTCTTTTTAATTTTCTCAGTGCATCTGCCGTAAGTTGAAGCAAGTCATGCCGGTAAACACCAATTAACTGGGAGCCAAGATCAAACGGATTCGTTAATGGGCCAATGATATTAAAAATAGTTGGCAGACCGAGATTTTTCCGCACCTTGGTAAATGGTTTTAACCCCTGATGGACGTGAGGTGCAAACAGGAAGCATATGTTATTGGCGGTGAGTGCTTCTTCCATATGCTCCCGGCTGAATGACAGTGATACACCTAAATGCTCCAGTACATCTGCACTGCCTGCTTTACTTGATATACTTCTGTTTCCGTGTTTTGCCACAGGAACGCCGGCTCCCGCAATCACAAAGGCAGCGGTCGTACTGATGTTGAAACTGTTTGATTTGTCTCCGCCTGTTCCGCAGTTATCCATCACATTTGGAAGGGGGCTGGCATGAAATGCGGATTTGGCACGGATGACTTCGACGAGTCCGGTTAATTCATCCGCGGTCTCCCCCTTTATTTTTAATGCAGTTAAAAAAGCGGAAATCTCGGATTCGGTTGTTTCTGGTTTAAAGCAATGCCGGACTGCGTGCTGCATTTCATCCACGGTCAGGTTTTTTCGTTCCATTAACTTCTCAAGATACATTTTCATAAGTAAACCCCTTTCTGATCATGTGTTTTATTAGGTTGAAAATTACCCTAATTAAAAGAGACATCTTTACTCACTTCTGTGAGAGACCTCGCTTTATGGATCGTTTCGTCAAATTCTTTTTCCGCAACCGAGTCGGATACAATCCCTGCACCTGCCTGCAAGTAGGCAGTTTTTTCTTTAATAACTAGGGATCGGATGGCCAGGGTAATGTTAAGATCATGGCTGAAATTGATATAACCGATGCCTCCTGCATATACGCCTCGCTTTTTTTCTTCCAAAGTATTAATGATCTGCATGGCCCGTCTCCTTGGGGCACCGGATACAGTCCCGGCGGGCAGGCAGGAAGTTAAGGCGTCAAAACTTGTGTGGTCTTTTTTCAGATAGCCTTTTACTTCCGATACTATGTGCATGACATGTTCGTATTTTTCCACTTCCATTTTCGTTGGAATTTCAATGCTTCCTGTCTCACAGATATTCTCAAAATCCTGCAGGCTCAAATCTATGAGCATTTCATGTTCGGCTACCTCCTTTTGATCTGTCAGTAATTCACGTGTCAGAGCTTCATCCTCTGCTCGATCTTTTCCGCGCGGCCTTGTACCGGCAATCGGATTTGTCATGATTTCTTTCCCTTTTGATTGAATCAGACTTTCCGGTGATGAACCCAAAAGGGTATATGAATCAAAATCAATATAAAACATGTAGGGAGAAGGATTTGACTTTCTGAGCATCCGATAGAATGAAAAAGGATCTCCATCCATTTCGGCTGTCATACGTTGCGAAAGAACCACCTGCTGGACCTCGCCTTTTTGAATGTGTTCTTTCGCCTGACGGACTTTATTTAAAAAGTTTTCTCTGGGAATTTCCGGGCGAAAGTGCAGTTTTTGTTGTTTCATTGGCTGCTCTTTTTTTTGTTTCGTCAGTTTTCTATTTAACTGTTCCAGACGCTTTTCCAGCTGTGTCTCGGTTTCATCATCCGGATTTGTGGCAATCAGGTAAATTTCTTCTTTCTTGTGGTCAAAAACAATAATATTTTTAAAAAGCATAAAATGAATGTCCGGCATGTCTATATCATCCGGCAAATCTTTACCAATGGCCTCATAGCTCCGAATGGTGTCGTAGCCGATATAGCCGATGGCTCCTCCATAAAAAGGGAGGGGAAGATCCAGGTCAAGCTTTGGCAGCTGTTTTTCCAAATACGCCAGCGGGCTTTGTTTAACGGTTACCCTTGTTTGTTTCTCATGGTGGATGTCTGTAGTTTCTTGTCCGCTTCCCATTATTTCCTGGTAAGGACCCGTTCCGATAAAAGAGTATTTTCCTTTTTTATCATGATGGATGGTACTTTCCAGAAGAAATCTTTTTTCTCCTGTTAATCGGTTAAAAATAATAATCGGGGTTAACGTGTCGGCGTTCTTTTTTCTCATTTTGTAAGGGACGTTCGTTTTGCTTGAAACCGGCATTTTTTTCATCTCCTCGTTTTGAAATATATTGATGTCCCTCCGCTTATAGGAGGGGAAATAAAAAAGTCCTCTATAAACATCTGGTAAATGTGTTTATAGAGGACGATCATGACCGCGTTGCCACCTCTTTTGAAAAGAAAAGGGCTTTCTTTTCATCTCTTTTCGGATACGGAGCGGTTTTTCTTCTTTGCAGCTTTTGTTTGCGACTGGAAGTTCACTAGTCGCCAAATTGGTTAAAAGCCATGGTTGCTCGATATCCTATCCGTGTAACGGCGGAGCTCCGTGTTTCCATACTGTAATTTCAGGAAACCTCTCGTAAGTCCATTCAGTTTATGGTTACGTGCCGATATCCCACCGCCACCGGCTCTCTAAAACGCACGTCATAAACCTACTCCTCTTACTTAACGATTTTTTAATATTTATTTGTAAAAACAAAAAGCCCCCCGCCTGTAAAAAGGACGAGGGACCGTGGTGCCACCTTTATTAGCTGAAAAACAGCTCACTTTAGCAATATCAAGCAGGGATGCTTCATATTCGTCTCGTATAACGATGAGACCTGGTCGCCAAAGCCTACTGATTCATAAGTTCGGTTTGGAAGCTCAGAAGTCCATTCATCTACTGTCCCACACTGATTTTCACCAGCCATCAGCTCTCTGAAGTGTTCCGATAGATTACTCCTCTTCTTCATCGCTTTTCTTCGCAATTTCGTAATATCGTATTGGGATTTATAATAAGTGAAATTTTCAAAGAAGTCAACCCCAGTTTTATAAAAATATTTTTCGACAGGTGCCTGTCACTTCCCGGAATATGTCGAAATATGTTGTAGGGTCGGTGCCTGGACTGCGCTAAATGTTCGTCGCACCATGAAAAGAGTTTTCACCCCTCCGAAGTTTGTCGAATGGGTTTGTTAATGATTGCAAAAAGGGTACAATGTAGCTATCTGTAACTTAAATTTCTGTCTCCGGTTTGTGATATTCCAGGTGTTTCTGTAATGATACCAATGGGAGATTTGGCTTCATTTATTTGTGGCTGAAGTACGTATGTTGATTTAGGGGGGGCTGCTGCTGTGAGCTTAACAGTGAAAGAAATATTTTCCA
Source organism: Virgibacillus kimchii (assembly GCF_055379185.1). Lineage (NCBI taxonomy): Bacteria > Bacillati > Bacillota > Bacilli > Caryophanales > Bacillaceae > Virgibacillus > Virgibacillus kimchii. Next base: position 3,619,214 of record NZ_AP043951.1, read on the forward strand.
TTCCCAATATTTTATCGTATATAAGAATTATGTTAATCCCGTTTTTTGCTTATTATTACATAACTGCTGTTGAGCCAGGGGATTATTATATTGCAGCACTAATCATTTTAGTTTCCGGTTTATCGGATTTGCTGGATGGTTTGATAGCAAGGAGGTTTAATCAAGTTACAGAACTTGGTAAACTCCTTGATCCGTTGGCAGATAAACTAACGCAAATGGCAATTATCATTTGTCTTCTTTTTCAATATGAATATATTTGGATTATAATCGTATTATTTGTAGTGAAAGAATTATTTATGGGAATGAATGGGCTTGTTCTGTTACGGAAGGGGAAAAGGCTGGATGGTTCCATGTGGTTTGGAAAGGCATCGACAGCAGTGTTTTATGCTGCCACATTTTTGTTAATTGTCTTTCCTGAAATGAATGAGACTGTGGCAATGTTATTAATGACAGTGACTGGAGCATTTCTCTTAATATCCTTTGTATTATATATCCCTGTATTTGTGAAAATGTATCGGAGCGATTAACAAAAAATAATTCGACATATTTCGTCAAAAATCGGGTAGTGACAGGCACTAATAAAAAATGCTATTTTTATTATATAGGTTTTTCCGAAAGGGTGGAGTTTATGAATAAGAAGAAGGTCGGAATTGTATTTGGTGGTAAATCGGCTGAACATGAGGTTTCCCTTCAGTCTGCAAAAAATATTGTGGAAGCCATAGACAAAGATAAATATGATGTGATGTTAATAGGTATTGATAAAGAAGGCAAGTGGCATTTAAATGATCAATCCTCCTATTTATTAAACGAGGAAAATCCAAAACTGATTCAATTAAATAAGTCAAATGAGCATGTAGCCATCGTTCCGGGGGATGAAGACAATCAATTGATTCATGCATCCAAATCCTTGCCGTTGGATCAAATTGATGTTGTTTTTCCAATTGTTCATGGGACGCTTGGGGAGGATGGAAGCCTGCAGGGAATGTTCCGTGCAGCGAACCTTCCTTATGTGGGATCGAATGTGCTGGGTTCCTCTGTATGCATGGATAAAGACATTGCTAAAAGACTGTTGAACGCAGCAGGAATTAATGTTGCCAAAGGGCTGGTTTATAGAAAAAGTAAGAAAGATGAAATCAACTATGATGAAGCGGTGGAAAAACTGGGAACACCCCTGTTTATTAAACCCGCAAACCAGGGATCATCCGTCGGGGTAAGCAAAGTGAACACAGCGGAGGAATTTAAGCAGGCAATTGAATCAGCTTTTGAGTATGACCATAAAATCATTATCGAGGAAAGCATCGATGGACGTGAGATTGAATGTGCGGTACTTGGAAATGATGATCCGAAAGCCTCCTTGCTCGGGGAAATACTGCCAAATACGGAGTTTTACTCCTATGAATCCAAATATATTGATGAAACGGGGGCCGAACTGGCGATTCCGGCTGACCTTACAGATGAAGAAACAAAAAGGATGCAGGAGGTAGCTGTTAAAGCCTTCGAAACCCTTGAATGCGGGGGGCTGGCACGCGTCGATTTCTTCCTGACACAGGACGGGGAGATTTACGTCAATGAAATAAATACACTTCCGGGCTTCACCAAAATAAGTATGTACCCGAAACTCTGGGAAATCAGCGGAATCAGCTATCCCGATCTGATTAATGAACTCATTGAATTGGCTATACAGCGCCATAAGGACGATAACGATTTAAAGAGCAGTGTGTAGTTAATGAATATGTAAGCTGTTAAAACCTGGTTGATTATTAGTGTTTTAACAGCTTTTTTCCGTGTTGCAGAATTTGCCGGAGTTTTTCTTTTGTCGTATGTTGACTCTCTACGGTACATCAATAATATATTCCGACTAAAGTGGTGTTACTCATCGAATCTGTCGGACAACACAGTGTGGTGCACTGGCTGGAATTTAATTTATTCGTATACCCGCAATCTTTTTTTCATCAGGACAGATAAGTCGAGAACTTTTCTTTCACAGAGATACGCTCTTTTTCCGGCGGAGCTTCATCAAAATAGCCCATATGAATAAATCCAACAATCTTTTCGTTATCTTTTACATTTAAAATTTCTTTTACTTTTGGATCATAAATATGCGGATTTGTTTTCCATACCATACCTAATTGCTGCTCCCAGGCAAGCAGCCATAAATTCTGGATCATGGCAGCGGTCGCCCCATAGTTTTCTTCCCAAGCCTTTTGAATCTCCGGTTCTTCCATAATGACAACGAGTATGGCATTTGGTTCGTTCAAATAGTCCTCCCGGTTTTTCTGTTTAGATTCCGGGTAGGTTGCCGCGACTTTTTTGGCAAAGTCCGGCTTTTGCTCGGAATCAATAAAAATAAAACGCCATGGCTGCCTTAACCCGTGGGTGGGTGCCCAAACAGCATCATTTAATAACTGCAGTACAGTTTTTTCCGTTACTTTATTATTATTATAGCCCTTTTTAACAGCCCGTCGCTCACGAATCAGCTTGGCCAGCTCTGTTTGTTTTGTAAGTTCTATCATAAAAAATTTCCTCCCGAGGCAGATGATATAATTGATAATCGTTTTCAATTAAATTGTAAGGGATATTACGCTTTAAAGCAAATGAGTACAATTTTCCGCAGCTTTCGATTTTTTTCTCATAGCCAAACTTTCATATTGAAAAAATACATAAATAGGCTTGATATGTGAAAAGATTAACGTAATAATAGGGTATAGAAAAATTGCTTTGCGGAAAAAAGCATCCACTACTTGTGAACTACTTCACAAAAACAGAAAAAGGAGAAAGAAATATGGTTTCGTTTTTGAAAAGGAAAGGGGTTTCCCTGTCCATCAGGGAATATGTGATTACGGCACTTAGTTTCATGGCGCTTGGGCTGTTTTCCTCTTTAATCATCGGGTTAATCATTCAAACGGCCGGGGAGCAGATTTTTATTCATTTTGCCCCTGGATTGGCGAATGCTCTCATGGAGATGGGCAGTTTTGCCATGGACAATAAAATAATGGGTGGAGCAATCGGGGTGGCGATTGCCTATGGGTTAAAGGCACCGCCCATGGTGTTGTTTTCTGCTTTATTTGCCGGTGCTTTTGGTGCAGAACTGGGAGGTCCTGCCGGAAGCTACGTTACAGCATTACTGGCTACAGAAGTTGGAAAAATTGTCTATAAAGAAACGCGGATAGATATCATCGTCACACCGCTTACGACAATTATAGTCGGGTTTGTGACAGGCAGCTTTATCGGTCCTCCGATTCAAAGGTTTATGACCGGATTTGGAGAGATTATTAATTGGTCCACGGAGCAGCAGCCGTTTATTATGGGAATATTAGTGGCTGTGCTTATGGGGTGGGCGTTAACTGCCCCAATCTCGGCAGCTGCGATTGCAATTATGCTGTCCATGGATGGCCTGGCGGCTGGAGCAGCAACGATCGGCTGTGCAGCGCAAATGATTGGTTTTGCCGCGTCAAGCTACCGTGACAATGGGATTGGCGGTTTTATGGCACTTGGCCTTGGAACTTCCATGCTTCAGGTGGCAAACATCATAAAAAAACCGCTGATCATCGTACCGCCGACTATTGCTGGGATTGTACTTGCCCCATTGGCTACCGTTTGGCTGGGACTCACCAATAATGCAGCCGGTGCCGGTATGGGGACAAGCGGATTTGTAGGACAAATTATGACAATTGAATCGATGGGTTTTTCATGGGATTTATTATGGGCTGTTCTTCTGCTGCACTTTATTTTGCCGGCATTGATCAGTCTGCTTATATCCGAGTATTTCCGGAAAAAGGGCTGGGTTAAGCAGGGCGATATGAAAATTATGTATGAATAAAATGATGGGGTTTCAGCCTGTAGTCCAATGAATTTGGCATTAATGCTGGTGTTAGCAGTTAAGCATCGTGCTGCAGGGGAAATATTTTGTACAACCAAAAGGAAAACAGGGAAAACTGTTGTTTTTTTGTTAAAATTACACGGGCCTGCGTGAGAAATATCACAGTCTCTTCAAAAGGTTACTATATACTGAGTTTAGAAGAAAGTATTCCAGTTGGAGGCACGTGAAATGACTTTGTATGAGTTACTTGTTTTTATTCATATTTTCTCAGCTATTTTGGGCATGGGGCCCGGCTTCGTCATGATCCATGTCGTCAGGAAAGCGAATACGATGACTGAACTGAGGCATGCCTACCAGATTCGAAACAGGCTTCATATCTTCGTGATGATCGGCGGTAGCCTTTTATTAATTACCGGCTTATGGATGGGGTTTCTTAATACGTATCTATTGTCACAGGGATGGTATATAGTCAGTCTGATATTGTTTTTAATCGCTTTGGCGTTTGGTCCGACTGTTTTATCTCCGCGCTCAAAACCAGTTAAAAAACTATTGCAGGACCATAATGGAGAAGAGATTCCGACCGAATATTACACCTTATCCAATAAGTTGTTTTTCTATGAACGTATAGAAAATGGAATTTTTTTAGTCGTTATTGCGTTAATGATCTTAAAGCCATTTTAATTTAAATAAACGGATGGTGAAAGGAGCCAGTATGTGCTTGCTAAAGCATATGCTGGTTTTTTTGCATGTTAAGAACCTTTAACTGAGAAGTCGATTTGCGGAAGCTCAAATTTATTATGTGACTCTTTCACCAAAGAGTAGTGAATTCGAATTTTCCAAAGCAGAAAAGAAAGTTTTACTTTTACATAAGTGCGATTAACGCAGAGTGGGAAGAGATAATGAAATTTCTAATATTTTCCGGAAAAGGGTGTTTATTCTACTTACAACCAGGGAACTCATTTATTAAACTGAATAGTTGTATTAATGGGAAAATTAGCACGTTAATAAATGCCTATGTGCAGGAAGGAGGATAGATCGAAAGTAGCGTATGTTTGACAACAAATAATGGTATAAAAGGAGAATGAAAATGATAGAAATGTTAAAACGGTCCCTGTTTCTCGGTTTTTTAGCTATTTTTTCAATGGTCGTCATTTTTCAGATTCAAGCTGCTGCAAGTGAGGAATCAGGTCCAGACCAACCGGTTCCGATCGTGGAAACAGACAACATCTCCATTTCAGGCAAAGCGGGTAATGGAAATGATGAAACACCTGGGCAATGGTATATAGGGGATACCCCTTCTCAACCGGTTTCCAATGCACCAGTTCTTTTGTTTGTGCCCGGTCTGAATAATGTGGCACAAATATTTTGGGAAGATAATGACATGTACGAAACAGCGTTAAATGCCGGTTACCAGACAGCGTTTATTCAGATGCATGATGCAGGCGGAGCGTCGGCGGATATGTGGGATAATGGGGAACTTCTTGCTGAGAAGATAGAAGAGATCTCCAACCATTTTAATGGCGCCCCCATCACCATTGTAGCTTACAGTAAGGGTGGGGTGGATACACAAACCGCACTGGCTTATTACGGGGCATGGCAATATGTTGATAATGTAATTACGCTATCAAGCCCCCATCATGGTTCCCAGCTTGCTGATTTGGCCTACAGCTCCTGGGCAGGGTGGATTGCAGATTTGATAGGAGCACGCGGGGACGGAACCTATGCAATGCAAACGGCAAATATGGAAAACTTCCGGACGCAAATGGAACAAGAGCCTTTCGCTTATTATAATGATTTTTATACGCTGGGTGGAACGGACTGGGGGTCCATGTTTTCGTCCAATTGGTTTGGAGGTACTTATTTGTCGCAGTATGGACCTAATGATGGTGTTGTAACGGTGGAGAGCAGTAATTTACCTGGTGGACAGGAGGTGGACATTGGAGACTGGAACCATACGTCCATAAGAACGGGTGAAACTTTTCCGGTATTCGAACCGTATTTGATGGCTGAGCAGTCTTTAGACATATCTTCTTCTGCAAAGAATGCGGATAACAACTCTTCGGCAGTGAACCAGTGGATTCATGGTGGAGCCTTGGATGCGGGAGCCGCAAATGAGCTTTCCCTTGCTGTCGAGGATGGCGTAAAAAATATATCTTTGCATATAATGACATCCACCGAATTGTCAGATATAAGTTTAATAGATCCTTCCGGGGAAGAGGTAACACCTAACATAGCAACAAAAACAAATAAGGAAGATGTTTTTGCCGGGGCGACCAGTCACTATATTACGCTTGATAATCCGATGGCCGGGGAATGGTTTATCAACATGGATGCCATGAAAGATGATGGCTATTTGCTGTTGGCAGATTATACAGCTGCCCCGCTGATTGTCGGAAATGAGGTATCCGAATCAAAGGGAATCTACCAGGTGGAAGTTGATCGTACTCAAGTGCAGCAGGATACCATGAAAGCAACGTACCATATTACGCAATCCAGCAGCCCTGAAAATAGCACAGAACATTCGGCAAAAGGTGTAAATTTGAATTTAAATATAGACGAAACTTTGGCATTTAAAAAAAGAGTTGAAGTGTATAATGTAACGGTTGATATAGAAGGATTAACCAGTACGGGAGAGGTTTTCAAACGGACGATTGTTGATTCAGTATTTATAGATTAAGAGGAATGAGTAAGGATGGCGCGGAGGAGCGGTTCATCATCCAAAGCATGGAACTTCAGAACTTAACTTGGGGTTTAGAAGCAAAAGGTGATCCAATGAAAATTTTCGGATCACCTTTTGGATGCTGAGATATGCGTTTTTGCCTAAGTCATTACCTTACTGCATGAAGGAAGAATGGGGTGATCAGGACAGAATCAGTCTTGTCCCAAATATTCCTCAAAGGTGATGTCCTGTTCCGTTATTTCCTTTGCAGCCTGTTCCCCGACATATCTCAAATGCCAAGGTTCATACTGATATTGGGTAATATCCTCTTTTCCCTCAGGATAACGGATTATATAGCCAAAATTGGCTGCATGCTCCTTCAGCCATTTTCCTTCATCTGTTTCAGCGAACTCCACCGTTAAACCAAAGCCGACATCGGGACTGGTGACATCCATGGAAAGCCCGGTTTGATGCTCGCTTTCTCCTGGCCGGGCGCTGAAGTTATTTGCATCTTCTTCCCCGTGTTGATTTACATTGGAAGCGAAAATAGCATCCTGACGGTCGTAGGAACGAAAGCCGGATTGGGCATATAATTCAAGTCCTGCTTCTTCTGCGGCCTGAAACATTTCTTCCAGCGGTTCCGCTGCAATTTCACGCATTTGTTTTTGTGGCAGATCGTCTTCAAATGGGAAAGGAATGTCCGGCACAACCAAATCCTCCGGGCTATAATCCTCCGGGAGGGCAAATTCTTTATTGACAAGTGCAAGTTGCTCGTAAGGGTTCGCCAATACGACAGACCCATGAGAAGTAGTCACTTCCTCCGTTGGAACGGGAAGCGCCTCACCTGGCTGAAAATCACTTACCTCTTCCTGGAAAAGATTATCCAGTTTCCGGCTTGTGTCTTCCTCATAGATCCCGGTAACCATCAGTTCATCGAATTGTAATTGCAAATCGGTAATCGCCCAGGTAGTGGCATCGTCATAAATTCCACTTGTCTCCATATCATAACCTATTTCACTCAGCACCTGCTGCAAGACTTCCACATCAGGACCGTCATCAAGCTTTTGCATGTGTGCATTTGGTGCTTCCGTCAATATATTATCTGCTTCCTCGTCAACGTCAGGTTCTGTGCTTTCTTCTTCATGCTCTGTTTCATCCGCGGGCGGTTCCTCTGTATCTGAAGGTGATTCAGTATTGCATCCTGTAAAAATAAAACTGAAGCAAAAAAGAACACCAGCAATCACTAAATACTTCATACTCATCATCATTCTCTCCTGTACCTGCGGGGTCAGACCCCCACCACATTAATACGTTAACGCGTTACTGTAGTGGGGGTCTGACCCCTCAATTCAAAAAATTCAGCTTTTGTGCGCGAATAGCCTGCTTATTTCTATGATAACATTTGTTGCTTTTTCCATGTTGTCTAGGGAGATATACTCAATGTTACTATGGAAATTTTCCCCTCCGGAAAAAAGGTTAGGTGTAGGCAAGCCCATGTAGGATAGCTGGGCGCTGTCCGTTCCACCGCGTAGCATCGTTATAGCGGGAACGACACCGTTGTTATCGATTGCTTCATAGGCAATATCTATGACTTCCTTAACAGGCTCTATTTTCTCCCGCATATTGTAATATTCATCCTTCATTTCCAATTCTATGCTACCTTCTCCGTACTTATTTTCCATTTCATCCACATATCTTTTTACCGTTTCCTTTCGATCTCTAAACCCGTTTTTATCAAAATCGCGAATGATGTACTTTACTTCTGTACGTTCTACATCGCCTTTAACGGAAATAAGATGGTAGAAGCCTTCATAGAAATCTGTATATTCCGGCGCCTCTTTCTCCGGGAATTTCCCGATAAATTCAGCGGCCATTTTTCCGCTATTCACCATTTTATTCTTAGCTGCGCCCGGATGGATATTAACCCCCTTAAAGATAATACGGGCGGCGGCTGCGTTAAAGTTTTCATACTGAATTTCTCCCAGTGATCTGCCGTTAACAGTATAGGCATAATCAGCTGCAAATTTCTCTATGTTAAATTTTTGCGTACTACGGCCAATTTCTTCATCCGGCGTAAAAGCGACACGGATTTTTCCGTGCTTAATTTCCGGATGCCTAATCAAATAATCCATCGCTGTTATGATTTCTGCAATTCCAGCTTTATTATCCGCGCCCAGTAAAGTGGTTCCATCGGTGGTAATGAGGGGATGTCCAAAATAGGCCATGGATTCCACAGATTTTTCCATAGGTATAACGACATTCAATTCCTCGTTAAGCGTAATGTCTTTCCCCATATACCGTTCGATTATTTGCGGATTTACATTTTTACCGGTGAAATCAGGCGAAGTATCCAGATGGGCTATAAATCCTATTACAGGTACATCCTTATCCGTATTTGCCGGAAGGGTAGCCATCACGTATCCGTGTTCATCGATAGTAACTTCCTCCATACCAATTTCCTTCAATTCATTTACTAAAAGTCTGGCCAGTTCCAATTGACCTGGTGTGGATGGGGTGGTTTCACTCGATTCATCCGATTGAGTATCAATTTTTGCATAAGTAATAAAACGTTCCATCATTGTTTCCCACATTGATTTCATCTCCTCAACACATAAACTGTCTGCTATAATTATAACTTAACAAAGCTGTTTAGCATATGGGGGATATATAAAAATGATCAGACGGGTGGATGAAAAGGATGCGAAAACTCTTGCGGCGTTAATCAGGCAGGTGGAAAGTGAAAGTTCATTTATGTTATATGGACCAGGAGAAAGGGAGTTGATCGAGGAAACACAACGCAGGATGATACGAAGGGTGGTGCAGCCAGGAAAAATAAACATAGCGCGTACTTTATAGTAGGAATCTTGGATGATTATCAGGGAAAAGGAATTGGCACGGCTTTATTCTGTGAACTGGAAAAATGGGCTATGCAAAATGGGCTGCATCGGTTAGAATTAACAGTAATTACAGACAATTTAGCAGGGATTACATTATATAAGAAAGCCGGTTTTCAAAAAGAAGGAGTAAAAAGAGACTCCTTATATATGGACGGGAAGTATGTAAACGAATACTATATGAGTAAAATACTGGAGGGATAGCATGTCTTATTTGGTCAGTGTCAACCGATTAAAAAACCGTTTGGAAAGCCCCCGGAATAATACCGTCATTGTGGATGTGAGATTTCAGCTGAGTGATCCGGATGCAGGCAGAAAACTATACTTAAAAGACCATTTGCCCGGTGCTGTTTACATGGATCTGGATAAGGACTTGTCCGGAAAACAGGAAAAGCATGGCGGCAATCACCCCTTGCCGGATATGAACATGTTTACGGCAAAACTGGGGAATATTGGGATAGATAATGATACTACGGTAATTATATATGACCAATCCAATGATATGTTTGCTGCCAGAATGTGGTGGATGATGCATTATTTAGGGCATGAGAAAGCATACGTGCTGGATGGCGGATATGAACGTTGGATCATGGATGGAAATGAAGTAACAAGTGAAATACCTCAATTGGAAGCAAAAACATATGAGCCATCCATTCGGACTGAAGCGAAAGCAGACATAGATGAAGTGAAGGAAAAACTTAAAAATCAATCCGCGCGTCTGATTGATTCGCGTTCCAGAGAGCGTTATTTAGGAAAAGTAGAACCTTTGTACGGAAAAGCCGGTCATATTCCTGGAGCGGAAAACTATTTTTGGAAGGGTATACTTAACGAAAATGGAAAATGGAAAAAGCCGGAAGAGCTGCAAAGTCATTTTAAAGCTTTTGATAAAGAAGAAGAGATTATTGTTTCCTGCGGTTCCGGAATTTCAGCCTGTCCAAACGTACTGGCATTAAAACTGGCCGGCTATGAAAATGTGAAATTATATCCCGGAAGCTTTAGTGACTGGATTTCCTATGAAGAAAATCAAGTGGAGACGAAGGAAGAGTAGTATGAAAGAAAGTTTCGTCTTGTGCTTTAAGCACAGCGAAAGGAATGATACTTAGCATGGAGAAAAAGCGTTGTGCCTGGGTATCAGATGAGCAGATTTATATTGATTATCACGATAACGAATGGGGGAGGCCGACCTATGGTGATCGTGAGCTGTTTGAGATGCTTTGTCTGGAAGGCGCCCAGGCCGGTTTAAGCTGGATTACCATTTTAAAGCGAAGAGAGAATTACCGGGAGGCATTTGACGGCTTTGATATTAATACCGTCAGTCAATATGATGAAAACAAGATTCAGGCACTCATGCAAAATAAGGGCATTATCCGAAATAAGTTGAAGGTTAATGCTGTAGTTAAAAATGCACAGGCAGTTCAGCGAATTCAGGAAAAGTATGGAAGCTTTCAAACGTTTATATGGTCTTACGTTGGTGGCAATCCGATGGAAATGAATCGTCAGACACAGGAAGATATTCCAGCCTATACGCAGGAATCAGAACAGATGAGCAAGGATCTAAAGAAACTCGGCTTTTCATTTGTCGGCCCAACGATCTGCTACGCCTTCATGCAGGCAACTGGCATGGTAAATGACCATACACAGGATTGCTTTTTAATGGGGTCTGACCCCTCAATTCCAAATATTCAGAATTAAGGGGTCAGACCCCCGACATAGTGGGGGGTGAATAAATGGAAGCGAAGCGGAATAATGGGGTAGTGGTGTCGATTTCTATGGTAAAAGTGAATATACTGGTGCTACTTGCCTGTATGGCAATGCTGGCTGGTGTAATATTTATACATGTACTTATTTTTGAGAGTGCAGAGTTGGCAGTCACCTTTTCCGGCATGCTTCTGTTTTTGATTGCCATGACCATTTTCGTTGTTTTGCATGAAGCAATACATTTGATTGGATTTCGCTATATTGGTGGAGTCCCGAAAAAGGAATTGGATTGGGGCGTTAATTGGAAAATGGGTGTTGTTTATGCCCATGCAAAACGACCGGTAACGGTGAAACAAATGAAAATCGTGCTGCTGCTTCCATTAATCCCTACAGGAATTCTGCCGCTCATCATAGGTATATCGTTCAATTATTTACCCCTCTCCATACTGGGGGTCATATTGACTGCAGGCTGCTTTGGTGACCTGGTATTATATCAAAAGCTATTAAAGTATCCTCATCAAGCGTTTGTTCTGGATCATCCTTCCAAACCACAGTTTACGGTTTATGAATAAATATGCGGTTGCATCCTAATTTTTTCACGGCAAGGCATGAAAATACCTGTTGCATTTAAATTCAAATTAAAATCTGGCAATTTATCTTCCTTTAAAGGGGACTTCAGATGAACAAAAGTATAAAAAGCTGGAAGGATCCAGTAATATTATTGTCCTCCATTGGTATTTCAAGTATAGGCGACTTTATTTATCTGGTTGCGATAAATATTATGGTTTACCAATTAACAGGATCAGCTGCAGCCGTTGCAGGATTATGGATTGTAGGCCCTTTAACAAATATTGTAACTAAATTCTGGACCGGCAGTTTCATTGATTATCGAAGTAAGAGAAAAGTTATCATTACAACGTACATATTGAGGTCAGTATTTATATTCCTCATCCCATTTGCGCCAAGTATGGCAGTAATCTATGGAATTCTTATCATATTAAGTGTGGCGAGGGCCTTCTTCACTCCATCCTCAACGACGTATACAACCATACTTATTCCACCGGAGAAAAGAAAACGATTTAACGCCATACGTTCATTTGCGACTTCCGGTGCATTTATTATCGGGCCTGCAATCGGGGGAGCCCTCATATTAGCAACCTCAGTAGAAATAACATTATGGATGAATGGCGTATTTTTTGTTATATCGGCAATTCTATTATTATTTTTACCTGAAAAAGAAAACAAGTCTAAAGAAGAAATACCTGCGTTAACTTTCTCCCAAGTGGTTCGTGATTTTACCGTTGTCAGGAAATTTATGATTAATAATAAATATGTATCCTATATCTATCTGGGCTTCATTTTGGTAATGATTTTTACTTTTGCCATGGATGCGCAGGAAGTGGTCTTTACGCAGCAGGTAATCGGGCTTTCAGAAATGGAATATAGTTTACTGATCAGTATAACCGGCATCGGATCTGTTACTGGTGCTGCTTTACTGTCGATCTTTTCAAATTCATTCTCGCTTAGACATATGATTGTTTTCGGTCTTATAATGACGACAATAGGCTACGTCATTTATGCATTTTCCTGGTCATTTGCATCTATTGTTGTCGGGTTCGTCATCCTTGGTTTTTTTAATGTGTTTCTAAACGCAGGTATAATGACTTTCTATCAAAATAATGTGCCTGTAGAGGTTATGGGAAGAGTGACAAGTATTTACCAGCTAATCCAAAGTGCTGTGCAAGTAATATTTATACTTGCCATTGGTTTTTTGGCTGACATCATTTCACTCCGAATCACCATTGTAACATTGGCACTTATTATGCTGATCTGTTCTTTTGTTTTTTCTTTTTTTGTATTGAGGCCGGGTGTAAAAATCTATTACCGTGAAGATTTGAAATACAACATTGAGGGTGAAACATGATGGACAGAAAACATAATGATTTAATCGGTGATATTTTAGATGCCTCCGGTGAGAAAGACAACTATAACTATAAAGGTAAAGGAAAACCGCTCCCTAAAAGCTACATGCAAAAAGATATACTGCAGAATTTCCAGGAAATAGCGAAAGATGCAGGATATGTACCTCCCTGGTTAAAGTTACAAAAGGAAATTTCCCTACTGGTGCATACTGCGAAAAATGAAAAGGATATCAAAGTAATAAATAAAAAGATCAGGAAATATAACACAATGTGCCCTTTTTCCATGCAAAAACGGCCCGTTCAGTTAAGTGAACTGGAACAGGCCAAAAAAGTTTGGTAGTTGGGGTCTGACCCCCCAATTCGCACAATTCCCAACATTCACAATTGAGGGGTCAGACCCCATGAGGAAGCCCTATGTCACTTAGAGTTTAAATGTTTTTACTTCATCGTCCAGTTGTTCGGCGAGTTTTGCGAGTTCATCTGCGCTGTAGGATACTTCTTCCATGGAGCTGGATGTCTCTTCTGCAGATGCTGCTGCTTCCTGGACGCCGGCTGCGGATTCTTCGGAAACGGAGGCGACTTCTTCAATTAAATTATTCATGTTGGTGCTGTTATCAGCTATTTCCTTTAGGTTTCCGCTTATATTGGATACTTTATCTACCATATCTGTTATGGCGGTATAAATTGATTCAAAGCTTTCTCCTGTTGTTCTGATTTGACCGGTTCCTTCCTGCACCTCGTGGTAACCATCATTCAAGGCTTCTACGACTTCTTCTGTTTCCGACTGTATATTATTTACAATCTGTGTTATTTCACCCACCGAAGCAGCTACCTGATCCGACAGCTTACGTACTTCATCGGCGACCACAGCAAACCCTCTTCCGTGTTCGCCGGCTCTGGCGGCTTCAATGGCTGCGTTTAAGGATAACAGATTTGTTTGATCAGCTATATCTTTAATAACTTTGACAAGCTTTGATATTTCATTTGACTGATGATCCAGCCCCTGTACTTTATCTACGGATTCAGCTACGATTGTATCAATTTTTTTCATTTGGTCTATGGATTCATTCATCAGTGATGTTCCTTTCTGTGTTAGTTGAAGCACGTCTTTTGAGTTAGCCGAAACAGCCTCTCCGTTCTGTTCCGATACCTTTACTTTTTCCACAAAAGTTCTCATACTTTCTGATAGTTCTGAGGCACTGTTTGCCTGAGTTTCAGCGCCTGTGGATAGCTCTTCCATTGTCGTTGCGATTTGTATATTCCCTTCTTTTACTTCGTTGGCTGCCTGGGTAAGTTCTTCACTTCTCTCGTTAACCGATCCTGACGCGCTGGTCACCTTACCAAGGATTTGCCGTATATTCTCTTTCATTTGGTTGACTGAAGCAGCTAATTGTCCAATCTCGTCCTTCCCTTGATAATTTATAGACATTGCTTGCAGGTTGCCATTTGCCATTTCCTTTGTCATCCGAACTACATCCCGAAGGTTTAGTGAAATTCGTCGGCTGATCCACACCAATAAAGTAATACCAATAATTATAGACAGCGCATTTGCCAAAGCCAAGACGATAATGCTTGAGTTCATATTATTCTCGGCATTCTCCACTGAACCTGCCTGATCGGCGGCGACAATTTCCATTAATTTTTCTATTTCTTCCACTGTTTGTGTGCGTAAACGGGAAGAGTAGTCCCGCAATGAAACAGCCATCGCATCCTGTCCCTCTTCCATGGATGGAATCATGCGATCGGTAAATGCATTATCAATAATCTCGTTATTCGTAGTTATTTGTTCAAATAAAGCAAGCTCTCTTTCTGTAGTCATCGTGGGTGCGATTTTTTCTTCAAGCACATGAAATGCATCCTGATATGCATGGAACGCATCAATGAAGGCCGTGTTTCCTGTAAGGAGATAATCCGCAGTCTGTACATCTTTTGCCTGTAGTATTTCAGCCATCTCGGCCATGTCATTTACTCGCTGGCTCTGTTCTTCAATGGTTGCTATATCCTCCCGCACCTCACTCAGCTGAAAATAGACAACCACTGTTGCTGCAATAAATAATAGGGCAGTTACTATGTAAACGGAGACATATTTTTTGCCTATTCTTACGTTTTTCCAATTAAATTTTTTGTCGCGCTGTTTTTTCTGTTTTAGCTTTCTCCATTTATTGTTCTTCATTATATATCCCCCAATTAGTGATACAGTCCTTATTTATATCGGCACGGTCGATATAAGTCTAAAGTACTAAATTGGGAGAAAATGCTTTTTATAGAAGCGAAAGAAAGGAGGGAACTGATATACAACAGTATATGGTTATGGGAAAATTCAATCAAAAACCCTTTTCACAGCGTCTTCAAATTCCCTGAAAAATGCAGGTATGTCTTCCTTTGCCAAGCCTTCATACATATTACCTGCTATGGATTGGTGATACCATTTCTGTTTGTCAAATCCGGCATTAAAATGCTCCCATATTGCTTCACCCAATATGGTAAGATCTTTTTCCATACTGAGGAGATTATCAAGTTTATCTGCAATGATTAAATATTTAACATCTTTTTCAGCATGTTTTACTGTATTGATGGTATGCTGCTTCCTTTCCTGCCAGGTTTTTGATTTATCTTCTGTGTGGGCAGCAACCAATTCGGCAACACGGGGACCGAACTCCCGGTGTATATCCTCGATTTCATAGGGAGTGTCTTCCACCACGTCATGTAAATAGCCGGCACTTACCACTTCCTGGCTGCACCCTGCTTTCTCCAGTCTTTCAGCCACTCGGATGGGGTGAGTAATATATGGAGCGCCGGAAGTCTTTCGAAACTGTCCCTCATGCGCCTTTTCTGCAAAGTACCTTGCCTTTTGTTTCATTTAATTACCTCCTGAAACAGATCATTACAACAATAAATGTTGGTTCCATAAAATGGTGTGCTCATTATAGCATAAAACTATGAATGTTAAGCTCCTTTTCCTTTCATTTCGGTATTAAAACAAGTAAAATTATATCCAGAAGGCGAGTTGTCCAGGTTCGCTGGAGAGAAGGGTGGAAATGAAAAAAGACTCATCGATGGCAATATATTTTTGGTTATTGCTGGTCCCGTTATTTTGGGGAGGGGCTTTTGTAGCTGCAGAACATGTAATTACAGAAATACCTCCCATTACAGCTGCTGCCTTCCGGTTTGGAACAGCAGGAATTATTTTATTTATGATCGTTTTACTGCAAAGAAAAATAGATATCCGTGCCATTAAAAAACAGTGGATACCTATTCTGTTTATGGCACTGACTGGTATTTTTGGCTATAATTTATTCTTTTTTATTGCCCTGGGGATAACATCACCTATAAACGGATCACTAATTATAGCAACTACACCGGTATTGATTACCCTGGGAGCCGTCATTCTTCTTGGTGAGACTTGGAATAAGCGCCTGGGGTTGGGACTTGCATTATCCCTCGTCGGGGTTATTGTTGTTATTTCCAAGGGGTCTGTACAAGCATTATTGCAGCTGCAGTTTAATACCGGCGATATGCTATTCTTATTAGCCCTGGCTTGCTGGGTTACCCATGGACTGCTGGGCAAAGTAGTGATGCGTGATGTTTCTCCCATAGTGACAACGACGTTAACTACATTGCTGGGCAGTGTTTTGCTCGGAATGGGGTCCCTGTTTGAAAATGGTTGGCATTTGTTGCCTGCCATGTCCGGACAGGCTTGGATGGAAATGCTTTTCATGATTGTTTGTTCATCGGTTGTCGGCTTTCTTTTATGGAATTACGGAATTAAACAGATTGGCGCAAGCAAGGCGAGTTTATATTTGAACCTTGTTCCGATTTGTACAGCATTTATTGCTGTTTTCCTTTATGGAGCTGCTTTTACATTGATTCAGTTGAGCGGCATGATGATGGTCTTATTGGGTGTTTATCTCGTAACAATTCACCCATATTTTAAAGAGAAAAGGTTAAAGCGAAAAATGCTGCATCTTAAATCCAGTTAGGAGGGTTTACCATGGAAACAGATATTAACAGAAGAAAAACAGAACATATACACCTTTGTTTAACACAGAATGTGGAAGGCGTCGATAAATCAACAGGATTGGAAGGGATCTCTTTCATACATAATGCATTGCCGGAAATTAATTTTGCTGATATTGAGCTGAACAGTTCATTTTTACAGAAGGAATTAAAGGCGCCATTTCTTGTCAGCTCCATGACAGGCGGTTCTGAACTGGCATCGGAAATCAACCATAATCTGGCTGAAGCAGCAGAGGAAAAAGGCTGGGCTGTAGCGCTGGGGTCGACAAGAGCCCTGCTGGAGAGTGATGCCCATAAGAAGTCCTTTATGATTCGTGAAAGCGCCCCAACGGTTCCGCTTATTGCCAACCTGGGTGCCGTTCAGTTAAATTACGGCTATGGTGCAGCGGAAGCACAGAAAATCGTCGATATGACAGAAGCAGACTCACTTGTTCTTCATTTAAATACGCTCCAGGAAGCGGTTCAGGATGGCGGGGACTTAAACTTTGAAAATCTGCTCCCGAAAATAGAAGCAGTCTGCAAAAAACTGAATGTACCGGTAGGAGTGAAGGAAGTCGGTTTTGGCATTGATGGGATTGCTGCGGAAAAATTGTATAATGCCGGTATATCCTATATTGATGTAGCTGGTGCCGGCGGGACGTCCTGGAGCCAGGTGGAAAAGCTACGTTCCCAGGATCCATTGAAAAATAGAGCAGCTGAAGCCTTCAATAATTGGGGACTGCCAACGAAGGATTGCCTTAACTCGGTGAGAAGCAGGCTGCCGAATGTACCATTGGTGGCCAGCGGCGGGATGAAAACCGGGGTGGATGCAGCAAAAGCCATTACCATTGGCGCAGATATTATCGGTTTTGCTCGTCAATTGCTGCAGGCTGCCACCGAATCATCAGAAGCTGTCATGACAACTATGGAACAAATCGAATTGGAATTAAAAATGACGATGTTTGGTATCGGTGTGAAAACATTGGATGAACTGAAAAATACGAAACGCGTAAGTGTTATGGGCAGGTCATTGCTGGAGGAAAACAGCTAAGCGGTTATGTTTTATATCTTCCAGGGAGGGTATTTTATTACAAAATGGATAAGGAGGACTTACCATGCCTTGGACATTGAATGATTACCCTTCCTCCATGAAAAATTTAAATGAAGCGGCCAAAAAGAAAGCCATCGATATCGCCAATTCCATGGTGGACGAAGGTTATGATGAAGGGCGTGCGATCCCGATAGCCATCGAACAGGCAAAAGAATGGCGGGAGAACGCATCCAAATCCGAAATAGAAGAATACAAAAAAAGCGGAAAACCGACGAAACGCTCGGAAACTGGGAAAAATCATGAAAATAATCCGGAGCGGCTGGAAGAAGCACAACACGTCGTAGCCCATGGCGATGGGTGGGCTGTTCAATCAAGTAATGCAAAGAAACCAAGTAAAGTGTATAAAAACAAGCAGGATGCCGTTGATCGTGCAAAAGAAGTTGCCAAAAATAAAGGCACCTCTTTAAAAGTTTTTAAAAAAGATGGAACGCTGCAAAAAGAAGCATAAGCAGTGCATAAAAACAACCACTCTTCCAAAAATAAGGGTGGTTGTTTTTTGTCAGTAAATAAGTATAAAACCTTTCTCACTGCATAAGTGTCAGGAGCTTTTCGTCATAGTCTAGCGGTGCTTGGATGGTCGGTTAAAGGATTGGTAAAAGCTTATTTTTTCCATGGAAAAAATATAAGGAAGGAACGTGAAATATATGGATCAGGAAAGAAAACAAAGGGGACATGACACATTTATCCCCATGACTTCCGTGAATAGCGGAACGGGCAGAGAGGTAACCAAGGATGTTTACTATTATACCGATCAGATAGCAAATATTATTTTTATTGGAGAGCCAAACGGGAAATGGGTGCTTGTGGATGCGGGAATGCCTCATGCTGGAGCAGAGATTAAAGAAATGGCAAATGAACGTTTTGGCAAGGGAAGCAGACCGGAAGCAATTATCTTAACCCATGGCCACTTCGACCATGTCGGTGGTCTGGCAGACCTGATGGATGAATGGGATGTAACCATATATGCCCATGAAATGGAATTGCCTTATTTACAGGGAAAGGAAGATTACCCTGAACCGGATATGTCGGTGGAAGGCGGCATGCTGGCAAAAATATCAGGTCTTTATCCAAATGAAGCTATTAACCTGGGAAGTCGGGTGAAAGCACTGCCTGATGATCATTCCGTGCCTGGATTGGATGGATGGGAATGGATGCATACCCCAGGGCACACTCCCGGGCATGTTTCTTTTTACCGGAGAAAAGATTCCCTGCTTATTTCAGGAGATGCTTTTGTTACGGTCAGACAGGATTCCTTTTATAATGTACTCACCCAGGAGAAGGAGGTAAATGGTCCTCCGAGGTACTTAACTACAGATTGGCAACTTGCCTATAAATCGCTGCGTGCTTTGGAAGCAATCCGACCGCAAGTGGTGGTGCCCGGCCATGGTGAAGCAATGGAAGGGGAAGATTTAACAGAAGGTCTCAGGCGGCTGGCAGATAACTTTCAAAGTCTGGCAGTGCCGGATCACGGCCGTTATGTAGATGGTGATAACATACATTAATTGCATACCAGAATACCTTGTTATCTTAAGCACAATATTTTATGGAAATTAGCTTGCTGTGCTACAATGAGCTTAGAAATGAGGTGTTTTTTCATGAAAATCGAAGTTTGGTCAGATTTTGTATGCCCATTCTGCTATATTGGCAAACGAAGATTGGAACATGCATTGGAAAAATTCGAACATAGAGAAAATGTAACAGTAGAGTATAAAAGCTATGAACTGGACCCTAATGCCGAGGTAAATCCCGGCAAGAATATGCATGAATATCTGGCAAGTAAAAAAGGTATGTCGTTGGAACAGGCAAAAAGCATGAATGAATCGGTTGGAGAACAAGCGAAAGAGGTAGGGCTCGAATATCATTTTGACACGATGCAGCATACAAACACCTTTGATGCACATCGTGTGGCCAAATATGCAGAAGAACAGGGCAAAGGGAAAGAAATGACGGAAAGGCTGCTTTATGCTTATTTCACTGAATCAAAACTGATCAGTGACCACACTACATTAATTGAACTTGCGAAAGAAATTGGCCTGGATGAAGAAGCAGTAACAAATCTGCTCAAGCTGGATGACTATGCCATCCATGTGCGTGCCGATGAGGAAAATGCACGAAAAATCGGCGTTCAGGGTGTTCCTTTTTTTGTTTTTAATGAAAAATATGCTGTTTCCGGAGCGCAACCGAATGAAGTATTTTCCGAAGTACTGACAAAAGTATGGGAGGAAGAAAATGAGCAGCCCGTGCTCCAGTCATTAAATCCGAAAAAGTCAAAAACTACTTACTGTACGGATGAAGGCTGTGAAACAGAATGAACACCAATTATTGCAACCTATGGAAAATGAATCTGTAGGTTGTATTTTTATTTGCGGTGCTTCTTTACTCTATGGACGATGAAAAAACCTCCACATCCGCGAAAGCTTTTTGGTTAATAGTCTTCTAAACTTGTAATTCATTGAGAATGCAATCACCATCCAAAGAGATATCTCACCCGCAAATTAGAAAAAAATTCCATTTTAATAAATCTTATGCAGCAATTTTTAAAATAGAGGAATAAGTGCTTTTATTTCAGTCATGTCAAGGGTTCAAACGAGAATTTGCTCTCCATTGCGGATTAATTTGCGGTGACACATGTCACAAAAAAATTGAATTTGTCAGTTGATTTATATTGACGAACACATCTAATCTGCTATACTAATAATTAAGAGTCTAATTGATAATGAATATCATTCTTAATTAGATTTATTAAAAGATAATAATCGTTATTATTAGCGGCAGGAACTGGAAAATTTATACTATATATGCATGCATGCTGCTGGATATAATTACAGAACGAAGGTTTACAAAATAACAGGACAATACACATAACCGGCAGACGATGGAGGACAATTGATATTGTCGTTCCAAGTAAAATTTTAAAGTAAACACTGGAAGCGGAGAGCTTTGAAGAGAGAGTCAGCGTATGAAAATTTGGTATTTGGTTACAGCACTTATCGTTCTTTCAGTTACCTCTTTATTTTTAGGGGTTTCCGATATCTCACCATTAGATATATTTCATTTAACTGAAGAACAGGAACAAGTATTACTCATCAGCAGGCTTCCGAGGCTGCTCAGCATACTGATTGCCGGAGCAAGTATGAGTATATGCGGACTGATTATGCAGCAGTTAAGCAGAAACAAATTTGTTTCCCCGACGACTGCGGGGACTTTGGATTCAGCCCGGCTGGGTATTTTAGTATCCATGATGGTTTTTGCTTCAGCCAGTCCTTTTCAGAGAATGGTTGTATCTTTTGCGTTTGCCTTATTGGGCACATTTATCTTCATGAAGATACTGGAAAAAATTAAATTTAAAGATGCGATCTTTATCCCGTTAATCGGCTTAATGTTTGGTAATATCATTAATTCCGTATCCACCTTTTTTGCCTATCAGAATGACCTGATTCAAAATATGACATCCTGGATGCAGGGCGACTTTTCCATGATCATGAGTGGTAATTATGAACTGATGTTTGTCAGTATTCCCATTCTCATACTCGCCTATATTTACGCAAATAAATTTACTATAGCCGGAATGGGAGAGGATTTCTCCAAAAACCTGGGTTTAAATTATCGCCAGGTAGTCAATTTGGGTCTGATTATCGTGGCACTTGCCACAGCAGCAGTTGTACTGTCGGTAGGGGTCATTCCGTTTCTTGGTTTGATTATCCCCAATATTGTTACGATCTATCAGGGAGATCATTTGAAAAACAACTTGATACATACCGCATTGCTGGGTGCAGTATTTGTATTATTTTGCGATATCATTGGCAGAGTAATTATTTATCCATACGAAATTCCCATCAGCCTGACTGTTGGAGTAATAGGAAGCGGTATTTTCATTTACCTGCTGCTGAGGAGAAAGAAATATGGATTCTAGAAAAAAATTGATTATACTCGCCATTATCGCAACTTTACTAGCACTCTTGTATGTATTTTATGATCTCAGCGGAAATATTGAATATATTTTACCGCGACGAATTATTAGAGTGGTTGCCATCATTTTAACCGGTGGAGCCATTGCCTTTGCAACAGCTTTATTCATGACTGTCACGAATAACCGGATTTTGACACCGGGGGTTATGGGACTTGACTCCCTGTACTTATTAATACAAACTGTCATCATTTTCATATTTGGTTCCGGTTCACTTGTTATGATGAACAGTGAAATAAACTATTTTATTTCCATTGGAAGTATGGTGCTTTTCTCCATCATTCTTTTCAGTCTTTTGTTTAAGGGAGAAAAGAGTAATATTTACTTTCTTCTGCTTATTGGAATGATTCTTGGTACCTTTTTTGGAAGCCTGACTTCATTTATGCAAGTGCTGATTGATCCGAATGAATTCATGGTGGCGCAGGACCGGATGTTTGCGAGCATTAATAATGTAAACACCGAATTAGTGTACTTATCCGTAGGTATTGTCATTCTTGTCGTCATTTACTTTTTAAGATTCTATAAATATATGGATGTTATTGCATTAGGAAAAGATCACGCCATTAATCTCGGTGTCCCGTATGATCGGGTCGTACTGCATGTTTTAATTATGGTAGCTATTTTAATTTCAGTTGCCACTGCGTTGATCGGGCCAATCACTTTTCTCGGTCTGCTCGTTGTAAATATTGCTTATGAGTACCTGAAATCATTCCGGCACTTTTATGTAATTATAGGTTCCGTGCTGATCAGTATTATTGCATTGCTTGGTGGTCAGTTTATTGTGGAGGAAGTATTCACATTTCAGACGACGATTAGTGTAATTATCAACTTTGCAGGCGGTGCGTACTTCATATTTCTTTTGTTAAAGGAGAATAAATCATGGTAGATATAAAAAATGTTTTTAAGACGTATAACCGGAAAAAGGTCATTGAAGATGTTTCCGTTAAGATTGAAAAGGGAACCATTACCTCCTTTATCGGACCGAACGGAGCCGGAAAAAGTACATTGATTTCAATGGTTAGTCGACTTATAGCAAGAGATGATGGAGACATTACCATTGACGGGCAGGATATTTTGAAATCAAAGAACAATGAACTGGCTAAAAAGATTTCCATTTTAAAACAGTCCAATTCCATTAACCTGAAGTTGACGATCCGCGAGCTGGTTTCCTTTGGACGCTTCCCGTATTCCCAGGGGAGGCTGGATAAAACGGATTGGGAAAAGGTTGACGAAGCGATAGATTATATGGAACTGCGTGATTTACAGGATAAACATCTGGATGAGTTAAGTGGCGGTCAGCGTCAGCGTGCCCATATCGCTATGGTGATTGCCCAGGATACAGAGTACATTTTACTTGATGAACCGCTGAACAACCTGGATATGCGCCATTCCGTGCAAATTATGAAGATATTGCGCAAACTGGTGGATGAGCTCGGAAAGACGGTAGTCATTGTTATCCATGATATTAATTTTGCATCCTGCTATTCCGATAATATTGTTGCTTTAAAAGATGGGAAAGTTGTCAAACAGGGAAGAGCCTGCGATGTAATTGATAAATGTGTGTTGAAGGATATTTATGACATGGATATTGATATAAAAAACATTGATAATAAACGTATTTGTGTTTATTTCTAATATAACTGAATTGCCGGCAATCAATGTATGGAAAAACCGGGCTCGTCGACAAGCCCACAAACACTGAAAATAAAAAAAGAACCCCTTATAATAATGCAGTGCAAATCACTGGTTTATTATAAAGGAATTCAACTGAACCTTAAGTTTATCTTACAAAACAGATATCGTAAAATAATTTGCTTAACATATAGAGTGAATATTCTGACCATTAACCATGTATGCCAGTCTGGATGAGCATGTTAAAATTCACCGGACTGTATAAATCTTATAAATGAATTGGGGTTTTACTTACTATGAAAAAAATTATATATATATGTATGATTGGATTATTAGGTGTTATTGTTGCAGCATGCGGATCTTCTGATGCAAGTGATGGCAGTAATGCAGACACTGATGACGAAATGGTAACCATAACCCATGAGCTGGGTGAAACAGATGTAAAGAAAAACCCGCAGGAAGTGGTTGTGTTTGATTTTGGTATGCTGGATACATTGGATGCACTTGAACTTGATGTAGTGGCAGGGATACCAAAAGGAAATACTCCCGATTATTTACAGAAATACGAAGCTGACGAGTATGAAAATGTGGGCAGCCTGAAAGAACCCGATTTTGAAAAGATTGCAGAAATCGATCCGGATTTAATCATTATTTCAGCTCGTCAAGCGGAATTATACGATCAATTTATGGAATTGGCCCCAACTGTCCATCTTGGTGTAGATACAACCCGCTATATGGATTCCTTTAAGGAAAACATGGAGGCGATCGCTCATATTTTTGATAAGCAGGAAGAAATAGAACAAGAGTTAACAGAAATGGAAAATACCATCTCTGAAATACAGGAAAATACAACAGAAATGAATGAAAATGCACTTATTATTATGGCCAATGATGACAAAATCAGCGCCTATGGGCCGAGTTCAAGGTTTGGTATAATTCATGATGAATTTGATGTGCCTGCGGTCGATGATGGGATTGAGGCTTCCACACATGGAATGAATGTTTCCTTTGAGTATGTGACCTCCCAGGATCCGGATCGTTTATATGTGATTGACAGAGGAGCAGCTGTTAACGGCGAGTCCAATGCACAGCAAATCGTGGAAAATGAGCTTGTTAAGAATACAAAAGTATATGAAAACGACAATATATATTATCTCAATCCGGATTACTGGTACCTATCCGGCGGCGGACTGATCTCCGTCAACGAAATGATCAAAGAAATTCAGGAAAGCCTGGATTAATGGGACGAGGCTGGGACTTAACTAATTTTATCGAGAAAAACCCAAACAAACCACTTACCCAGCTCCGGGAATATACGGAGACCCCTTGAAAATGCTATGCATTTTCTCACGAAGATGTAATGCTGCCGAAGCGTTACTTGTCCAGCAGGAGAAAAGGCATCGATGAGACCCCACAGGGCAACATTAATGAAGGCCGACTAAAAACACCCTTTGCGGGTAACGTCGGCATACCCCTTGTCGGGGCAAGGAGGCTCATCAGCCGCCTGCAGCAAAGAAGACACTAAGAAAACGACCAACGGGAGTTTGATTAATGCTTTTCGGTGGGACGAGCATTTACGCGCAGTCCCAATGCTTTTCGGTGGGACGAGCATTTAGCGCAGTCCCAGATGTCGCACTTGTGCCCGTGGTGAAAGCGAAGTATATTCCCGGAGCGGCAGGTGATACTCCATCACCATGATTTGTTAGGAGTTTCTTCGAGACTTTAAAGTTATTCCCAGCCTCGTTTCTTTAATTTATGTGAATAAGGTAAAGAAGGAAGATCCGTACAGGACTTGCGTTGAAAGCATGAAATGTGTTTAGATGAAAGGACAAGGGTAAGAAAAGAGGTATTTATGTGAAAAAACTTTTTATTTTAAGCATTCTGATTAGTTTGTCTGTAATCGTGGCTGCGTGCGGAAATGATGAGGAAGAAACCGGAAACCCGGAAGCACCGGTGGATGAACAGGTTGATATTTCCGAAGATGAAAGGGTGTCACCGGATACACTTGTTGCGACGGTCAATGGAGATGAAATAAAAGGCGATCGTTATAATCCAATTTATACACAGGTGAAAATGCAAATGGCTCAATTTGGAGAAGATGCCAGTGACCTTGATTTACTGAGGGAACAAACGCTAAACGTTTTGGTGGAACAGCAGCTGATCAGCCAGGATGCAGAAATGGTAGGCATTGAAGTAACCGAGGATGAAGTAGAGAACGAATTTAATGAACTGAAGGAACAAAATGAAGAACAGCTATCCATTGTGCTTGAAGAATTTAATTTAACAGAAGAAGAATTTAAAACGCAACTGAGAGACGATTTAATTACAGAGGAATATATTAATTCTGAACTCGATATTGAAGTGTCCGACGAAGAAGTAGAAGAATTTTATGAGCAAATGAGAGAAGAAAATGAAGATATCGAAGAATTGGATGAACTGGAAGCGTTGATCCGTGCGCAACTGGAGAATCAAAAGACACAGGAACAGTTGCCTGTGAAATTGGAAGAACTGAGGGAAAACGCGGATATTGAGCATATGATTTAGAATGACAAATGAAATAGCATACCAATCACTGCTAATAGTGAGCTGGTATGCTATTTTTTATTTTCGCTCTTAAAAAATGATTATGGACAATGACATTTTATGGATAAGTGGCCAAATGGAACAAAAGTGCCTCATTCATAACTATATAAAGGAACCTCCCTGCATCACCAGGTCCAGCTTCTCAAAAAATGTCTCCATCTGCTCATCTGTGCCAATTGTAATACGAATATAATTATCTATCTCCGGTTTGTTAAAGTATCGGATCAATATCCCATTTGCTTTTAAGTCTTCATATAATTGACTGGCATTCTTCTGGTAGTGACAGGCGAAAATAAAGTTGGTCTGTGAAGGCAGCACATGGAATCCTCTTTTTTTCATTTCTTTTGTAACCCATTCTCTCGTACGGATAATTTTTTCTTTCGTTTTTTTAAAGTATACTCTGTCCAGAATGGCAGATCGGGCACCTGCCATAGCCAACCTGTCAATGGTATATGAGTTAAACGAGTCTTTTGCCCGGTTTAATCCTTCAATTAATTGAGGGTGACCTATTGCAAAGCCGACACGCAATCCTGCGAGAGACCGGGATTTGGACAATGTCTGGATGACAAGTAAATTTTCATAGTGGGCAGTCAATTCCACGGCGGATTTTTCGGCAAAATCCACATAAGCTTCATCCACAATGACTACGTTATCCGGATTATTTTCGGCAATCTCCCTGATGAACTCCTGTTTTAAATAAATACTTGTCGGCGCATTTGGGTTCGGAAAAATCACACCGCCTTCGGATTGGAAGAATGCTTCCACAGGAAGGGTGAAATCTCTGTTTAACGGCACTTCCTCTACCGGGATATGGAAAAAATCGGCATACACTGGGTAAAAACTGTACGTAACAGCAGGATAACGTATTTTTTTATGTCCTTCAAAGAAAGCCATAAACGAAAAGGCGAGTAATTCGTCTGAACCGTTTCCGGCAAAAACCCGCTCCTTATCAACACCATAATAGTCGGCAACTGCGTCTCTAAAAGGTGCCGCTGAAGGGTCCGGATAAAGGTGCAGTTTTTCCAGCTCCAGATTCATTGCCTCTTTTACCTTTGGAGAAGGAGGATAAGGATTTTCATTGGTGTTCAGTTTGATGATGCCGGGATCATTTATTTGCTCACCCGGAATATAAGGTTTTGCACGTCTGACTGTTTCACTCCAGAATTTACTCATTCTGATTCCCTTCTTTTTGAATATGTCTTTTACGTAACTCATGTTGAATATCAGAAACAGAAACATCAAGTAACTCCATGAACACAAGCGTATGGTAGGTTAAATCAGCAATTTCCCATGTGACTTCCTGTTTGTCATTATTTTTTGCCCCAATAATAACCTCACTCGTTTCCTCCCCGACCTTTTTCAGGATTTTATCAATTCCTTCGTTAAATAGATAGGTTGTATAGGAGCCTTCTTTTGGATTCTTTCTCCGTTCTTTTATGTTATCCGTGAGCATGTCAATCACATCGGATGCTGCGCTTTTATCCTGAAATAAGGTATTGTGGAAGCATGTTTCCTCACCCTTATGACATGCCGGTCCCAAAGGATCCACTTGGATGAGGAGGGCATCCTGGTCACAATCAAAGCTGATATGTTTTACGATTTGTTTGTTTCCGGAAGTCTCGCCTTTATTCCAGAGCTCCTGGCGCTTTCTGCTGTAAAACCATGTTTCCCTGGTTTCCAGTGTTTTCTGTAGGGATGTTTTATTCATATATGCCAAAGTCAGTACTTTTTTTGTCTGTACGTCCTGAATAATGGCGGGAATCAATCCGTCTTCATCAAAGGACAGGTTATTAATATTAATCGTCATTACGTATTCCTCCTGACAGCAATTCCTTCTTCAGCCAGATATTCTTTTAATGCCGGAATGGGGATTTCATTATAATGAAAAACAGAAGCTGCCAATGCAGCATCTGCATAGCCTTCTCTTAAAACGCTTGAGAAATGTTCAGGTTTTCCGGCTCCGCCGCTTGCTACAATTGGTATATTGACCACAGAGGCTACAGCTTGCATTAAGGCCAGGTCATAGCCACTTTTTTCACCATCTGTTTCAATGGCATTCAGCACAATTTCACCGGCACCAAGCGTTTCACCCTGTTTTGCCCATTCCAGAACGTCCTTTTTCGTATTTTTTCGCCCCCCGTGGGTAAACACTTCCCATTTGTTCTCACCGGTTTTTTTGGCATCAATGGAAAGAACAATGCATTGGGAACCAAATTTCAAGGCTGCTTCTTTAATAAGATCCGGGTTCTGAACGGCAGCACTATTGATTGACACTTTATCGGCGCCGGCATGGAGTATGCTGTGAATGTCACCCAATGTGCGGATTCCCCCGCCGACAGTGAACGGAATAGCATTTTCTGCCGCCACCTTTTCTACAATATCCAAAAAAATATTACGCGCTTCGTTAGATGCCGTTATATCATAGAAGACCAGTTCATCTGCACCATCACGGTTATACCTCTTCGCCAGTGCCACAGGATCATCCACATCCTGAATATCTTTAAATTTCTTCCCTTTCACTACTCTTCCCTTGTCCACATCCAGACACGGAATAATGCGTTTAGCCAGCATTTCCTTCCACCTCCAATGCTTCTTCAAACGATAAAGTACCGTCATATAATGCCTTGCCGATGATGGCGCCGTACAATTTTCCTTCTTTTAATTTTCGAATATCCTCTTTTGTAGTGACCCCGCCTGAAGCGATGACATGAATGGAAGCTGCCTCATTCATGGTTTGAAGTTCAGCAAAATTTGGCCCTTTCAGCATGCCGTCTTTTAAAATATCCGTATAAATAATTGTCTTCACACGAAGGGATTCCAACTCTTTCACCAAATCAACAGCTTTCACTTCACTCGTTTCCGTCCATCCATTGGTGGCTACATAGCCATGACGCGCATCAATAGAGACAGCAATTTTCTCTCCATAGCTTTTGACAGCGCTGTGTAAAAAATCTCTGTCATTAATCGCTGCTGTACCGATAATGACCCGGGACACACCGGCTTCCACATATTTTCTCACCGTTTCCATGGAGCGGATCCCTCCACCAATTTGGACAGGAATAGAAACATTTCCGGTAATCCGGCTGATGACGTCCTCATTTGCAGCGGTTCCTGTTTTTGCTCCGTCAAGATCAACAATGTGAAGGTATTCGGCTCCTTTTTTCTCCCACTTCATTGCCATATCGGCAGGGGATGTGCTGTATATGGTTTCTTTATTATAATCACCCTGAATGAGCCTTACACACTTTCCGTTTTTTATATCAATGGCCGGAAAAAGAATCATGAGATCATCTCCCCAAAGTTTTTTAAAAGCTGTAATCCGGCTGCTCCGCTTTTTTCCGGATGGAACTGCATGCCGGTAATATTATCCTGTTGGACAATGGCAGGGATTTCCCCGCCGTAATTCGTGCTGGCCAGAAGTGTCTTGTGATCAAGGGCAGCAACTTTATAGGAATGGACAAAATATACAAAGTCGTCTTCATTAATCTGATTTAAGAGGGGAACGTGCTGATGCTTAGTCAGTGTATTCCATCCCATATGGGGAACTTTCACAGAATTGCTGATTCTATGAATCTCTCCTTTTAACAGTTGAAGTCCTTCCCATTCCCCATCTTCATAGCTTGTTTCATAAAATAGCTGCATCCCAAGACAAATGCCGAGTATGGGTTTACCTTTTTTCGCTTCTCTTTGTAAAATCTCCGGTAAACCTGAATGATAAAGAGCTTGAATAGCGTCATGGAATGCCCCGACACCAGGAAGAATGATGGCATCACTATCTGTAATTTTCTTTTCATCCGCTGTAAGAACGGAGGCTAGATGTAATCTATTTAATGCAAATTGCAGACTTTTAATATTGCCTGCACCGTAATCTATGATTGCGATCATGTAACATGCTTCCTTTCGGGGATAGACCTATCTTCAACGTAAGCTATAACGTGCCTTTCGTTGATGGTATTCCTTTGATTCGATCATTCTTTTGGCTGGCAAGGTCTATTGCTCTGCCAAACCCTTTAAAAATGGATTCAATGATATGGTGTGTGTTTCTTCCGTATTGCAAATTAACATGAAGGGTAACGCCGGCATGTCTGGTAAAGGCTATAAAGAACTCTTCCACCAGTTCTGTATCAAAGGTGCCGACTTTATCCTTTAGCCCTTCCACCTGGAAAACGAGATATGAACGGCCGCTTATATCCAGTGAAATCGTGGATAATGCTTCATCCATCGGGGTGGTGATCGTTGCATATCGGGTCATTCCCTCTTTATTGCCAAGGGCTTGATCGAATGCCTGCCCAAAAGCAATCCCAATATCTTCGACGGAGTGATGCTGATCCACTTCCAAATCTCCATCACAGTTCACATCCAAATCCAGGAGGCCGTGTTTGGCCATGAGTGTAAGCATATGATCAAAGAAGCCAATTCCTGTTTTTATGTTTGAACGACCGTCACCATCAATGTCCACACGTAAATTTATGTTCGTTTCCTTTGTTTCTCTTTTTACCGATGCATTACGCATTTTTGTCATCCTTTCTAACTTGAATGGCATTTGCATGTGCTGTTAAACCTTCTGTTTCGGCAAGTTGAATAATATCTTCCGCCGCATCCATTAAGGCCTCTTGGGAAAAATGAATGATGCTGGATTTCTTTACAAAATCATACACACCAAGCGGGGATGAGAATTTGGCTGTTCCGTTAGTCGGCAGGGTATGATTAGGCCCGGCATAATAATCGCCAAGCACTTCAGCTGATGACTCACCGATAAATATGGCACCTGCGTTTTTAATAAAAGCTAGATCGTCGGAAGGGTGGTTTGTCATTAATTGTAAATGCTCAGGTGCAAGTTCATTAATGACGTCATACGCTTCCTGTATATTTTCCGCTATAACACATTTGCCATTCTGTGCAAGTGACTTCTCCATAATCTGCCGCCTTTCCAACGTGGCGGATTGTCTGTTGACTTCTTTTAAAATATTTTCCGCTGTCGTTCGGCAGGTGGACACACAAATGCTGCTGGCTGATTCATCATGTTCGGCCTGTGATAACAGATCGGCTGCAGCGTACTTGGCATTTGTTGTCTCGTCTGCCAGGATGCAAATTTCACTTGGACCTGCAATCATATCAATATCCACGTCCCCAAACACCCATTTTTTTGCACGGGCGACAAATGTATTTCCCGGCCCGGTAATTTTTGATACCTTTTTCACTGTTTCTGTTCCGTAAGCAAGAGCCGCAATAGCCTGGGCTCCGCCAAGCTTATAGACAGTGTCAGCTCCGGCGATCCGGGCTGCAGTCAATACATATGGGTTTACCGAGCCATCCGGCTGGGGCGGGGTGGTGATGGCGATGTTTTCCACGCCGGCTATTTTGGCAGGGATGACGTTCATTAACACGGTTGATGGATAGGCTGCTTTTCCGCCCGGAATGTAAATCCCTGCTTTCTCCATGGGAGTGATTTTTTGCCCGAGTGTCACGCCTTTTTCTTTTTCAAAAAACCATGACTTCTCTACTTGCTGCCGGTGGAACTCCTCGATATTCGCTTTTGCTTTCTGCAGTGCATGGATGACAGAAGGTTTAACCTTCTGCTCGGCCTCTGCAAATTCATTCTCTGTAACGATGAGATGATCAAGTTTTGCTCCATCAAATTTTTCTGTATAGGAATAAAGGGCCCGATCTCCGTTTTTTCTTACCTGGCCAATGATTTCCGTGACTTGCTCATCTATTTGATTTACTGCTGTTTCCTCGGCGGAGGCGGATTTATTTGTAAACTGTTTTGCTGTCAGCATCTCCATTTCCTGTCACCTCAAAGCCCTGTCTAATTTTTGAATAAAATCTTGTATTTCCGCTGATTTTGTCGCGAAACTGGCTTTATTTACAATAAGTCTCGTACTGATATCTTCCACCTTCTCAATGACGGAAAGCCCATTTTCTTTCAAAGTTGTTCCGGTTTCGACAATATCGGCAATATAATCAGCCAGCCCGATCAAGGGAGCCAGTTCCACAGATCCATTTAACTTCACTGTATCCACTCTCTGCGCTTTTTTGGCAAAGTGATTTTTCGTTAAATTGGGGTATTTGGAAGCAATGGTTAAATTTTGCTGTTGATCAAATTGTTCTTTGTCTTTTCCGGCAATGACGAACTGGCATCTTCCAATTTTTAAATCCAGCATTTCATAAACGTCTGCTTTGGATTCCAGGATATTATCCTTTCCTGCAATCCCTATATCAGCTGCTCCTTTTTCTACATAAGTCGGCACATCCACTGCTTTGACGAACAGTAGTTTAATCGTGCGGTCATCATTGTAAAAAATGAGCTTCCTGGATTTTTCATGAAAGTCGGGAAAATGTATATGAACCGACTTTAACAGTTCAATGGTGCTTTCTGCTGTCCGTCCCTTTGCCATTGCCAATGTGATTGTCTCCACTTAGTTGTCCTCCTCCATTTCCTCTACTATGCTGATGAGGTTTTCTGTATCATAAAAAGGCCGTTTCTTTTCATTGGTACGCAATTCATTTCCTCCAACGGAAAAATATATCTCGTATCTGCCGGATGATTGAAAGTCTTCTTCTGATGTAAAGGTGAGTGCGTGATAACCTGTGGTGCGCAGTGCATAGGCGGCAGCCAATGCTTCTTTTTGTTTCTTCTTATCATAAACAATAAGAAAATCATGCATTTCTTTCTTCTTCTCCATTAATCCTTGTTGAAGTACTGCCTGCAGAAGTACATCCACTTCAGCTGCAAATCCGATGGCGGGGATGTTTTTGTTATATTGGGCTCCCAATTGATCATATCGTCCGCCCATTAACACTGGTTTCCCGGCGTTTTCAACAAAGCCCTGAAAAATGACTCCCGTATAGTAATCCATATGATTGATCAGACCAAGGTTTAACACGACGTCATTGCTGATTTGGTAAGCCTCCAGCACTTCCCATACGCTGGTTAAATTCTCCAGCTGCTGCTTAAGCTGATCGGTAATGGAAATGGTTTTTAAACGTTTTAATACTTCTTCCGGTCTGCCGTATAGCATGGGAATCTGCATTATTGCCTGTTTCAAATCCGACTCTATAGGCAAAGTGTCAAGAAATGGTTCCATTTCCGACATGTTTTTTGATTGAATATACGATTGCAGCTGACTGAGCTGTTCTTCGGTCAAAGAAGTGTTTGCAATTAACTCTTTAAAAAAACCGGCATGACCAATCTCGATTTTAAAATTGGTGAAACGTAAATCTTTTAATAGATGCACCGCAAGCATAATTACTTCGGCGTCCACTTCCGGTGTATTTTTTCCAAGGTATTCAATGCCGGCTTGAGTATGTTCTTTTTGCTTGTTTTGCGCTGTTTGCTGCCGGAACACATCCAATATATAAAAATAGCGTTTTTCATCCTGCGTTGGCTGTTTGTTTCGTGCTTCCATTCTGGTAATGGGAATGGTTACATCCGGCCGAAGCACCAACACTTTCCCGGAGGAATCAACCACTTTGATCATATCATCTTTTTTTACAGTGCCTGTCATGTTGGCGTATACATCATAAGCTTCAAAGGCAGACGTTTGAATCTGCTTATAGCCATAGGTTTTAAACCGGTTCCTCAGCTTGGACAGAAGCACTTCCCGAATCTGAAAATCTTCTATTTTACTGCCATTTTCTTTATCATATACATAGGGTTGCACAAAATGACCCCTTTCAGTTGCTTTATCATTTTATTACTTTATCACTTTATCTAAGTAAAGTTTTATAGTAGTATTTTAATAAGGATATATATAAAAGTCAAGAAGAACAGGGGGATTTTTTATGTTTGATTATCATATACACAGTGATTTTTCAGCTGATTGCAAAACACCGATGGAAAGAACAATTAAGGAAGCCATTCGGCTTGGTCTCGATGAAATTTGCTTTACGGAGCATATTGACTATGATTATCCGGACCCATCCATCGTATTTGAGTTTGATTTGGATGCCTATGATAAAAAAATAAAGGAAGCGAAGCAGCAATACGAAGAAAAAATAACGATTAAAAAAGGAATTGAAATTGGGGTTCAGCCTCATCAGTTGGAAAGATATAATGATCTAATAGAAAAAGAGCATTTTGATTTCGTCATTTGTTCCATGCATACAACAGAAAAAAAAGATTTGCATTCAGGTGATTTTTTAGAAGGGAAAACACAGGAAGAAGCCTATGCGATATATTACGAAGAACTGCTGTACTGTGTAAAGCATTTTAAAAACTTCCAGGTGCTCGGCCATTTGGATTTGATCAAACGTTATAAAAGGCAGGAAAGCGAGGAGAAATTCCATGACATCATTGAGGAGATATTCCGGGAAATAATACCGGCCGGTAAAGGGATAGAATTAAATACTTCCGGAAAAAGGTACGGGCTGGAAAGCGGAATGCCGAGTACAGACATTCTGAAGCTTTATAAATCCCTTGGCGGGGAAATTATTACTCTCGGTTCTGATTCCCATGTGGAAACAACCCTGGCTTATGATTTCAAAGAATCTCTGGACTTGCTTCAGTCTCTTGGCTATAAATACGTATCCACCTTTGAAAACAAAGAACCGGTATTTCACCGGATAGAAACATTACTGTAAACAAACGTAAAGGTTTCAAATCATTCATCTGTGGTAAAATAAACGGGACAAAGGGGCAGATGCTTTGTCCTGTTGATTTTATTTACAGAAAGTGGGGCAGGGTGTCTGTCCCGGAATGAGGGTGGTATGTGAGACATTTAAACATGAAGAAGCTATCTGCATTCTTAATCATTATAATTGGATCGCTCTTTTTACTCGGGGCTCCTTATGAAGCGGATGATAAAATCAGTGAGCCGACTGTATTTGTGCACGGATATAAAGGTACTTTTTTCTCCTTGGGCCCAATGCTCCACCGTTTCGAAAACAGGCATGAAACGGGAAGTAGAGTGCTCGTTTACTATGTTGGGGAAAGTGGGGAAATACAGGAATATTTCCTGAATGGAAACAGCAGTGGACCGCAACTTGTGCAGGTTGTTTTTGAAAATAACCGTGCAGATTTTGAAGATACTGCAGGCTGGCTTGCCGATGTGCTTCATTCCATGAAAATGAATTACGGCACAGACAAAGTTAATTTGGTTGGCCATTCCATGGGTGGCATAGTTTCCTTGAAATACACCCTCCAGTATCAAAACGGGGATTATCCGGATGTAAATAAATTGGTTGCATTGGGGGCACCGTTTGCCGGTATTCTCAGCCAGGAATATTTTCGGATTCACCATGATCCGGCAGCAGAGGATTTGAAACCTGATTCAGTCGGATATCAATTACTGGAAACAGGAACGTTTCCGGAGTATACCCAAGTACTGAATGTGGGAAGTACAGGTGATAGCGTAGCAGCGCCGGAAAGTGTGCAAGCCTTGGAAAAGTACGTGCCGGTAGAGCAAATACAGGAAATAATAATTGTGGATGAGGAAATGGGCCATAGTACCCTCCATCAGAGTGAGCAGATTGATAAAATTATTTCTTCTTTTCTGTGGCAAGATCGGGCAGAATGACTTACAATATAACAGATGGTGATATGTGTGCGAGTACCTTATTGCACATAGGAAAAGCAGTATATTTTAAAGGAATGATACAGGTGTCAAATGGTCATCATATTTACGATCAATTAATTCATATTACAGATGAGAAAAATGTGATGGTGGATGAACAGTTAAAAAATCATACCTACACACATCTTGGTGGAAAAGCCGATTTTTTAGTGAGACCTGAAACCTATGAAGAAGTGCAGGGAATTGTAAAATTGGCAAATAAAGAAGAGGTCGACTTTACCTTATTGGGCAACGGATCCAATCTGATTGTCAAAGATGGCGGGATACGCGGTATTGTCATGAACCTGCAGCAATTAACAGATATAAAAGTGGATGATACCACTGTCATAGCCCAGAGTGGCGCAAGAATTATTGATGTTTCCCGGGAAGCCTTGAACGAAAGATTAACAGGTTTGGAGTTTGCCTGTGGGATTCCCGGTTCTGTCGGTGGGGCTCTGTTTATGAACGCGGGTGCTTATGGCGGTGAAATTAAAGATGTATTAACAAGCACAAAGGTTGTTGACAGGGAAGGAAACCTGCTGACGCTGACAGCAGACGAACTGGATCTGGATTACCGTACGAGTAATATTCCTGAAAATGGATATATTGTGCTGGAAGCTACCTTTGAACTGCAGCATGGAAAATACGAAGACATAAAAGCAGTAATGGATGATTTAACCTTTAAAAGGGAGTCGAAACAGCCATTGGAATACCCATCCTGCGGTAGTGTGTTTAAAAGGCCGCCAGGATATTTTGCCGGGAAGCTGATTCAGGACAGTGAGCTGCAGGGTAGTCAGATCGGCGGGGCGGAAGTATCGCGGAAACATGCCGGCTTTATCGTGAACAAAGCCGAAGCAACAGCGACCGAGTATATTGCATTAATCCAGCATGTCCAGAACACAGTGGAGGAAAAATTTGGTGTAAGACTGGAACGGGAAGTAAAGATCATTGGTGAAGATCCGAAATAAAAAAGGCGGTTGTCTGTGCAGAAATCTGCAACAGGCAACCGCCCTTTGATTTAACTCCGGAATCGGTGCAAAAAGCTCTGCAGCCGTTCATTTTCAGAGTGCTCAATAACTTCACTTGCTGTTCCCTGTTCAGCGATGACACCTTCATCAAGGAACAGCACTTTGTCTGCCACATCCAAGGCAAAATCCATTTCATGCGTTACAAGGACCATGGCCATTTCACCTTCTTTGGCAATATCACGGATTACCTCCAGCACCTCGCCGACAAGTTCCGGGTCCAGGGCAGAAGTGACCTCGTCAAACAGCATAATTTTTGGCCGCATGACCAATGCCCTTGCCATGGCGACACGTTGCTTTTGCCCCCCGGACAGCTGGTTTGGATAGTTATCCAGTTTATCTCCCAGGCCGACTTTCTCCAACATTTCAATGGATCGCTTACGAGCTTCCTTTTTATCTTCTTTTTTAACATGAATTGGTGCGGTCATACAGTTCTCCAGAATAGTCATATGCGGAAACAGATTAAAATGCTGAAACACCATGCCAATATCCCCGCGGACTTCACGGAGATGCTTTTCATTTGCTTTAACCATCTTTCCGTTCTTTTCCATTTTCCAGAGATTCACACCATCAACGATAATATCTCCGGAGGTGGGGACTTCCAAGGTCATGAGCATACGAATAATCGTTGTTTTACCTGAACCACTGGGACCGATTACTGCAATTTTTTCAGCGGGCTTGATATCCAGGTTAATACCCTTTAATACCTTCACATCCCCAAACGATTTATGCACATCTTTAAATTCAACAATAGGTTCTGTCATTTAAACCACCGTCCCTTTTTGAGTACTGCTTAACGCTGCTTTTTTATCAAATCTGCGGTTCATTCTCTTCTCCAGTTTACTAATTAAAATAGCTGAAGGATAGCTTAGAATTAAGAAAAGGATCCCTACAATAGTCAATGGCTCCAGATATGCCCAGTATTGCGAACCATAGCTCTGTGCCATATGCAGGATGCCGACAACGCCAATGGTGGAGGCCAGCGGCACTTCCTTAAACAGTATAATCAGGTAATTACCCAACATAGGAATCGTTGGCGGTACTGCCTGCGGTAATATAATTTTCATCCATTTTTGGTAAAGAGAGAAATTCAAAGCAGTAGATGCTTCCCATTGCCCTTTATCCACTCCTTCTATCCCTGAGCGGTATACTTCACCTATATACGTGCTGAAGTGAAGGCCGAGCCCGAGCACTGCACTTGTAAACGGGTCTAACGTCATTCCCACTACAGGAACTACCGGCCAGGCAAAATAGATGAAAAATAACTGTACCAGCGGTGGTGTTGAACGGATAAACTCCATGATCCATGTCACGGTCCAGCTGATTGGCTTAAAAGGAATTCGTCTTAAAAATACCCAGACAAAGCCAAAAATCAGTGAAAATAAGTAACTTGCGATGGTCAATCCTATAGTTATACCTAATCCTGATGCTACGATTGGAAGGGCATCGAAAAAGGTTTCCCAGCTCCAGTTCATTAGCTAGCCACCCCTTTCTTCGAGATCTTCTCTGCTTTGCGTGTCAAGAAAATCAACGGCAATGCAAGAATAAAGTAGAAAACAAGTACTAATAAGTATACGGTTGGTGCCATGGACAAGTCATTGCTTCTCAGTATGTTTCCATAATAGAAAATGTCGTTCATGCCAATTAAGTATACTAATGAGGTTGCTTTAAGCATCTGAATGAGGTAGTTTCCGAATTCTGGAAGCATCATGCGTACTGCCTGCGGAAGAATAATCAGTCTCATTCTCTGAAAGCTGGACATATTAAGTGCGGTAGCAGCTTCCGTTTGCCCTTTGGAGACCGCCAGAATGGACCCGCGTACAATTTCAGACATATATGCGCCATAGTTTAAGGCAATGGCAATAACTCCTATCCACCAGTTGCTTCCAAGCTCAATCCCAAACAGCATAGGTACGGCATAATAAAGCCAGAATAGCTGAACAATTAAAGACGTACCGCGAAAAACTTCAATATAAAAGCCTGTAAACTTCCTAAGTACAATATTATTTGATAATCTGCAAAGACCTGCGATAAATGCCATCAGATATCCAAAAAAAGCAGATGCGATAAGTACACTTACGGTAATACCCAATCCGCGCATTAAATACGGAAAGACTTCTGCAATAACATTAATCTTAATCACTCCTTTTTACATTCATGGAAAGTTTAACAGCAGGGACCTCCCGGGCTTTATGAAAAATATGAACACTGCCATTGAAAAACGGCGGAAACCTGTGTTGTCCAACAAACTTTTTTCATAATAAATAGGGTCAAACTCCCTTAGGTGGGGAGCAAGACCCTATGGAGTGTATATACATTTATTTATGGGGTGATTTGTTTATTAATAGTTTTCTCCGCTGCATACGGATTCCGCAGTAACTTCGCCGACTTCTACCATATTATCCACAAAGCCGTTTGCTTCCAATAGCTCCTGAACGGTCCCGTCTTCTTTTAATTCATTCAATTTTTCATTATACGCATCGCGCAGCTCTTCATTTTCCAGGCTGAATGCCGCTGCACCATAGCTTGGAACACCTTCTACGTCAGGCTGCTCAAAGTCATCAACAAATTCGAGGTTGTCACCCGCAGTTTCCATTGCCATGCGCAGTGTCATCTCGGTTGCTGTTGTAACATCCGCTCTGTCGGATTCTACAGCTGAAAAAGTAGAAGGAATATCAGAAGCTGTAGTAATTTGATCGTCACTTACATCATGTGCTTCCAGAAAACCGATTTCTGTTGCACCGGCCATAACGGATACTCGAATATCAGGATTAGCTGCAATATCATCATAACTGTGAATATCCAAAGGATTGCCTGCCTGGACTACAAGTCCTTCACCATAAACCATTTCAGGCTCACCGAATAATGCATTATCACAACGATCCGGTGTAATAGCCATTCCAGCGGTAACTACGTCAAACTGGTTTGCCTGCAGCCCGGGTATAAGTGAACCAAAATCAGCCAATTGCGCATCCATTTCCTCTACGCCAAGCTCTGCAAATACAGCTGCTGCAATATCCACTGCTGCACCTTTTAATTCACCGTCTTCCTCATAAGCATAAGGCTCCTCGTTGGCAAAGCCGATGGTGACTACGCCTTCTTCCTGCAGTTCACCCAGTTTGCCATCTCCTTCTGCAGCATCTCCGTTATCTCCACCGTTTCCTGTATCATCGCCGTTTGTGTCGTCTCCACCACATGCAGCGATTATACCGACTGTTAAAATAAGTATTGACAATAATAGTATCTTTTTCATCTTTAACTAATTACCTCCCTTTATTATTTAGAAACAATAAATCATGTGTAGCTTGTTGCCAATAAGGTGATGTTGTAATTGTTGAAACATCAAACACAGCTGTAGATGATTCACCTAACCTTTATTAGCTTTACCCATATTGAAATAGGTATCTTTTCCCAGGCATTAATCACCTCGATTAAAATAGTATGATAGATTTCCTATGCAGGTAAAACAGTTATATTAAAATGTTACAGGGATATTTCAAGTGATTCAAACTCGGTATTTTTAGATAATTGTAAATTAACCTTTGTATTTTACGATTCCCCCAGTTAGAATTAATTATATAAAGACATGCTCTGAAATATTCCAAATATCTTCCACATCCCCAATATTTGATAAAAAAGAACAGCCTTCATCCAAAAAACGATAGACAAATAAATAAAAAGAAAGTACCATGAAATTAATAAATCTGACTGGGAGGTATGAAATGGAGATCGTGGTGATCGGTGCCGGGGCGCTGGGTTCTTATTTTGGTGGACGATTTCAGCAGGCGGGAGCGAATGTTTCTTTTTTGGTCAGAGAGAATAGATTGACACAAATCAGGAAAAATGGTCTCCATATTTCAAGCACACAGGGTGATTACCGCATCCAGGACCCCAAATTAATATTAAGTCCTGAAGAGGTGGAGGAATGTGACCTTGTTCTCCTTAGTGTGAAGGGTTATCACTTATCCGGAGCATTGCCCCATGTGAAAGCATTTGTGGAAAAAGGAGCATATGTAATGCCTGTGCTGAACGGAATAGAGCATATTCGTGTTTTACAGGATATCGGCAAGCGACACGTGCTGGGAGGTCTTGCTTCCATTATGGCCACATTGGATGAAAAGGGGAATGTTATCCATTCCAGCCCGTTCCATGATCTTTTATTTGGAGCATTGGAACCGGAGCAGAAAATGTTTTGTAAGCGATTGGATTTATGGTTGCAGGATGCAAATATAAATAGCTGTTATGAAGAAGATATTTCACGGGAACTATGGAAGAAATACATGTTTATTCACGCTTTTTCCGGTATAACTACTGCGGTGAATTCACCGATTGGCCCTATTAAAAAGCACAAAGAAACTTTTAATGTGGTGGAACTTCTATTACAGGAAGTGAAACTGTTGGCCAATGCTCATCATGTCTCTATTTCAGAAGAGGATTATAAGGCAGCAAGGAAAATAATATTGAATTTGCAGGATAATGCCACCTCTTCGATGCATCAGGACCGGCGAAAAGGCAATAACCTGGAACTGGATCATATTCATGGTGGTGCAGTCCGGTTAGCTGCAGATGTTGGATTAAATATGCCGTACACCCGGGCGATATATGGAATCATCAAGCCGCATGAGAAAGCGTAAAGAAAGGAATAGATTTCTATTATGTCATCAATCGTTGTAGTAACAATTATATCGGCTGCTGTAGTAGCCATGGTACTCATAGGGTCACTGTACGTCATATCAAAAGGATATGCCTACAAACAAGAAATAGATCCCCTGCCGGAAGAACAAGAAACAGAAGAAAATGAAAAAAAAGAGAATAAATAAATGGGGTCTGACCCCTCAATTTTGAATATTTAGAATTGAGGGGTCAGACCCCATTTGCTCATTTGCTGGGCGCCATCCCCGCTGGAGTTGGTTGATGCTTAGTCCAAAGGTCATTTGCAGGTGGGGGTAGTCCTGGGATCGTTCCCAGTCACCGCCCCATTCAAAACCCAGTTCTTTGGCGATTTCAGCTGCCTCATACCAGTCAGATTCCCCGCTTTCGTTTCCGTCGTATTCAATATCCCATATGATGTTTCCGTCTTGGTCCTCTAAAGCAAAATCAATTGCCAGTCCATAATTATGGTAGGATTCTCCTCCTTCCGCATAGGTCACAATGTTTCCCTCTTCTATTCTGCCTTGGGCATAGAGTGCATCCTGTTCTTCCATGGAACGAACTGTATCGGTAATGACAACTTGTATCCCTATTTCATCCGCTTGTTGTATCAGCTCATTCTTTTTCTCTTCCACCTTTGGATGCAGCTCTGTTGGAAGTGGTGCATCCGATCCCAAATAAACATATCGTTTGCTGAACTCATCGTATATCAGATAACCAATGGTGAAAAAGATCAATATTACTATTAATAGAACTATTAATCTACGTATCAATTTCATATTAAATAACTCCCTGGACCAATGAATACGCTGTCCTCGTGTCCTAATGTTATGTTATTATCGTTTTTAAGCATTATTAAACATGAAGAAAATGAAAAAGGGAAAAGAAAGCAAGAGAAATAATACGGAAGCATGTTTCGAAAACGTAAATAATGGAGGAAATCATGCTGGATATTCTAATATGGATCATTATTATTACCTTATTTCTTTTAAGTTTTGCAGGTGTTATTTTTCCGATCATTCCGTCTGTGCTTGTCATATGGGTTGGCTTTTTGCTTTATCATTTTGTGTTGAACCCGGACCAACTGAATTTCTTTTTCTGGATTGCCATGATTGTTTTTACCATTATACTTATTATGGCCGATATCATTGCAAATAGTTATTTTGTGAAAAAATACGGCGGCAGCAAGTCGGGCGAAAGAGGAGCTGCAGTAGCTGTCATTGTCGGGTCTTTTATAATGCCTCCATTCGGCATTATAATCGTGCCTTTTGCGGTTGTTTTCCTGATCGAAATGATGCAAAGAAGAACGACAGCAGAAGCGTTGCGTGCTTCGTTCGGCTCTTTGATTGGGTTTTTGAGCGGTACTTTTGCCAAAGTGGTCTTGCAATTTGTTATGATTGTCTGGTTTTTTATAGTAATATTATTCTAGAAAAAAGAATTGAATGGGGTTTTGCAAAATGAATTATCCAGCAAGAGTAATTACCATTGCAGGTTCTGCAGCGGGAGGCAGTGCGGGTATTCAAGCAGACTTAAAAACTTTTCAGGAATTGGACATTTACGGAATGAGTGTTGTAACAGCCATTGTGGGAAGGCACCCGAAAACGGATAAGAATGTACACCCGCAGTCAATCGAAGCAATTGAAGCGCAATTTGATACAGCGATGAAACAGGTCGGTGCAGAAGGGCTGAAAACAGGTATGCTCTTTTCCAAGGAAGTTATTTCGAGCGTTGCGGATTTAATCAGAGGGTCAGAGATCAGGTCGGTTGTCGTTGATCCGGTCATGGTCGGCAAACTGGATTCCAAACTTTTGGCGGATGATGCGATTGAAGCCTTAAAGAAAAAACTCATTCCGCGGGCAACCATCATTACACCCAACATCCCGGAAGCTTCATTCCTGTTGGACAACAGGCAAATTAACGATGTAGAAGGCTTAAAACAGGCCGCTATTGATCTGTATTCTCTTGGTGCCAAATATGTCCTCGTGAAAGGAGGCAGGCTAAAAGGTCCTGCAGTGGACGTTTTGTATGACGGGAAAGGGATTACCATGTTTGAAGCACCACGGATTGATACTGTCAATACAAGTGGGGCAGGCTGCACGTATTCTGCGGCAATCGCTGCATATCTGGCGAAAGGTAAATCCGTTGCAGATGCGGTTGGTTTATCCAAAAGCTTTGTTACCACGGCCATTGAACATGGCTTTTCCTACACGGAAATGGTTGGTCCAACTTACCATGCTGCTGCAAGGAAGCTTGGGGAAGCCCATCCAATAAAAATAAGCCAGCTGTAGTGTCTTGTTTTGTCGTGCCCTCCTGCTGTGTTAAGATGGTAGCAAAATGAAAACAGTTTCATCTTACAAGGAGGCTAAACATGGATATGGATCATGAACATGATCACAGGCATGAAACGATCAATAAGGCGGAAAAGGAAGATTTGCTTGGACTGATTCAAATGCGGTTTGGCCGGGTGCCGGAAGATGTAAAG
The DNA here is from genome assembly GCF_055379185.1 of Virgibacillus kimchii. Lineage (NCBI taxonomy): Bacteria > Bacillati > Bacillota > Bacilli > Caryophanales > Bacillaceae > Virgibacillus > Virgibacillus kimchii. The sequence continues at coordinate 3,663,207 of NZ_AP043951.1, forward strand.
GGAAAAGTAATGGCCATTGATGATCTGGATGTACTTGATCGTCTGTTTTTAATTGCAGTAAATGCAGCTAATTGGGATGTCTTTCTGACCGAATTAAATGAAGGGAAGGATTCCTTCAAAATGGCAGGGGACGGCTTTGACCCATTGGCGGAAAAACGAAAGGAATAATCAAAAAAAATAAAAAAGGAAGTGGGTTGGAATGGGGAAGCGGGCATTGCTTAATGTGGATTATACGGTGGATTTTGTCGCCGACGACGGAAAGCTGACTTGTGGTGCTCCGGGACAGGCTATTGAAGACAAAGTAGTCTCTTTAACGAAGGAATTTATCGATGCGGGAGATTTTGTCGTTTTTGCCATTGATGCGCACAAGGAGGGAGATGACCTTCATCCGGAATCCGATTTGTTCCCGCCGCATAATATCATTGGTACTAAAGGTCGGGATTTATACGGGAAACTGGAAACAGTATTTGAGGAAAATAAAGATAAGGATCATGTCTATTATTTTGATAAAACCCGTTACAGTGCCTTTGCCGGAACAGATCTGGAGTTGAAACTGAGGGAGCGGAACATTGACGAAGTCCACATTATCGGCGTCTGCACGGATATTTGTGTGCTGCATACGGCGGTGGATGCATACAACAAAGGATTTAAAGTAGTCGTGCACAAAGATGCCGTGGCAAGTTTTAACCAGTCCGGTCATGATTGGGCACTTGGTCATTTCGTTGACACGCTGGGAGGAAAAGTGGTTTAAAGACAACCTTTTTCCCCTGAATCTTGACTTTCTGCTGTTTTATAGATATATTTAAAACTAAATACAGGAAACGTTGATGAGGATTAGTATACTTGATTTTCTTTTACAGAGAGGGAATGGTGCTGGAAATTCCTAAAGAAGTCAATTGGAACCTGCCTCAAGAGTTCCCCGTCGAAAAAGCGTTGACAAGCTTATAAGATGGGCGCGGTTCTTGACCGTTATCAAGTAAAGTGTGCAAACGGTTCTATGCTGTTTGCAAACAAGGGTGGTACCACCACAACCTCGGTCCCTTTTTTGGATGGAGGTTTTTTGTATTTTTAATAAAAAGAATAAAGAGGTGTATGGAAGTGGGTAAAAAGAATAAGGATTTTGTGGAAAAAATTACGGCGATGGAGGAAGACTTCGCCCAGTGGTATACAGATGTAGTAAAACAAGCGGAGCTGGTCGATTACGGGCAAGTCCGCGGCACAATGATTATTAAACCTTATGGCTATGCCATTTGGGAAAACATTAAAAATGAACTGGATAAAAAATTTAAGGAAACAGGACATTCCAATGTGTCCTTTCCATTGTTTATTCCGGAAAGCCTGCTGCAAAAAGAGAAGGACCATGTGGAGGGTTTTGCACCTGAAGTTGCCTGGGTGACCCACGGCGGAGATGAGGAGCTTGCTGAAAGAATTGCTGTACGACCAACATCCGAAGTGTTGTTCTGTGAATATTACTCTAAAAATATCCATTCGTATCGGGACTTGCCAAAGCTCTACAACCAATGGGGAAATGTCGTGCGCTGGGAGAAAACAACGAGACCGTTTCTGCGAACATCCGAGTTCCATTGGCAGGAAGGTCATACAGCCCACGCTACGTCGGATGATGCAGCAGAAGAAACCGATCGCATGCTTGGAGTTTATGCTGATTTAACAGAGAGCTACTTAGCGATCCCGGTGATCCGAGGGCGTAAAACCGCAAGTGAAAAGTTTGCAGGGGCCAACTATACACTGACCATTGAAGCGTTAATGCATGACGGCAGAGCATTGCAGTCCGCTACATCCCATCATTTCGGTTCCGGATTTGCGGAAGCCTTTGATATTACGTATTTGGATAAGGAAGGGAAAAGTCAGTTTGTTCACCAGACATCCTGGGGTCTGTCCACACGAATTATGGGTGCGTTGATTATGGTACACGGAGATAACCGTGGGCTTGTAATACCGCCTAACATTGCACCGACACAGGCTAAAATTGTACCGATCGCCCAGCATAAAGAAGGCGTGCTGGATAAAGCATATGAGCTTCGTGATCGCTTGAAGGACCTGGTTCGTGTCGATATTGATCCGAGCGACAAAACGCCCGGATGGAAATTTAATGAAACAGAAATCCAAGGCATTCCTGTCCGTATTGAATTGGGACCAAAGGATATTGAAAAGGATCAGGTGGTGCTTGTACGCCGTGATACTGGTGAAAAAGAGTTTGTTCCACTGAAGGATTTGCAAAAAAGGTTGCCTGCTTTATTGGAAGAGATACAGCAAAACTTGTTTAATAAAGCAAAAGCACATATGGAAGAAAAAACGAGTGTGGCAACGAATATGGAAGATTTCAAACAAACGCTTGAAGAAAACACTGGTTTTATTAAAGCAATGTGGTGCGGCAGCGAGGAATGTGAAGAAAAAATTAAAGAGGAAACGACAGCAACCTCCCGCTGTATCCCATTTGAACAGGAACAAGTATCCGATTCCTGCGTGTGCTGCGGAAAAGAGGCAAAAGAACTGGTTTATTGGGCGAAAGCTTACTAATCCCCAAATAAAAAACGAGCGCTTATATCGAGGGCTCGTTTTTTGCTTCTCTTAAAAAGCTGGAATTACCATTGCCGTTTTGTTTATGCCAAAGCATTTTCAATATCTTTTTCTATGTTCTCCGGTTTGGTCTGGGGGGCGTAACGTTTAATCACTTTTCCATCCTTATCAATCAGGAACTTGGTAAAGTTCCACTTTATTTGCTTGTTCAGCATCCCGCCTGCTTCATCAGTTAGGTATGTGAAAAGGGGATGTGCGTCGTCCCCTTTTACATCTATTTTATTAAACATAGGGAACGTTACTCCATAGTTGCTTTGGCAAAAGTGGGTTATTTCTTCATCCGTACCGGGGTCTTGATTACCGAATTGATTGCATGGAAAACCAAGTATTTCAAAGCCTTGAGAGTTGTACTTTTCATACAGCTTTTGCAAACCTTGAAATTGGGGGGTGAATCCGCATTCACTTGCTGTATTTACAATAAGAAGTACATTGTCTTTATAGTCACCGAGCGAAATTTCCCCATTTTTCTGTGTTTGGGCTGAAAATTGATAAACACTCATGTACATACCTCCTTTGGTATAGCGTAGCAATAATGGTAATTACATGTCAAAAGATACAGATTTTACTATTTGTTTCTTTTGAAACCCTGTATGAAAACGAAAAAGACGGCTGTCACACAAGCCGTCTTTCCAATAAAGAATAAAATTTATGCTTCTTTTCTATAGCTTTCACCCAGTAATTCAAGTCTGCGATTGACTTCTTCCTGGGATAAATCATGTTCTTTTACATACATATTTCTCGGACTTACACGGCATTCATGCGTGCAGCCGCGCATATATTTATGCTCATTTTCTTCCGAGCACAGGATTTGTTTGTTGCATTCAGGGTTCGCACAATTCACATAGCGCTCGCACGGCTGACCGTCAAAATAATCTGCGCCGACGACGACGTGCTCTTTTTGGTTGATCGGAACCGAGATGCGTTCATCAAACACATAGCATTTTCCATCCCATAATTCACCTTGTACTTCAGGGTCTTTTCCATAGCTTACAATTCCGCCGTGCAGCTGGGAAACATCTTCAAACCCTTCTTCAAGCATCCAGCCGGAAAATTTTTCGCAACGGATTCCGCCGGTACAATAAGTTAATATTTTTTTTCCCTCGAATTGCTCTTTATTTTCCCTAATCCATTCGGGAAGTTCACGGAATGTTTCAATGTCAGGGCGAACTGCACCCCGGAAGTGCCCCAAATCATATTCATAATCATTCCGGGCATCGATGACGACAGTATCTTCTTCCTGCATGGCTTCATAAAATTCCTTTGGTGATAAATAATTTCCTGTTGTTTCCAAAGGGTTTATGTCATCTTCCAGTCTTAGAGTAACCAGTTCTTTACGAGGTCTTACATGCATTTTCTTAAAGGCATGCCCGTCATGTTCATCCATTTTGAAAACCATATCTTTAAAGCGTGGGTCGCTGTGCATGGCTTCCATATACTTATCAGTCTGTTCCACTGTACCCGAAACCGTACCATTGATTCCTTCATGAGCAACGAGAATTCTCCCTCTGAGTCCCAGGTCCTTGCAGAATTTCAAATGCTCCGCTGCATAGCCTTCGGGATCATCCATTTGCACATAGTTATAATACAATAAAACCCGATAATCTTTATTCCCTTCCATGTTTCTACCACCTGTCATTTTGTATATTTGCAAGATACACAATTTGTGGTGAAATATTTAATTATCATCTTGCACAGAGGGTATTATACCAATTTTTATCATGAATATCAAAAAGGAAAATATTTCAATAGATAGGGTGCTGTTTTCAAATTAATAAATGGGGAATATATTGATGGAATACATATTCTTGACGAGTAATTATTGGAGGCAAAGGTTATGGAGTCTGTAGCAGTGGGTATTATTGCCGCACCCAATCTACCTGCGGATATTGCGGAGGACCTAAAAAAAGAAGTACATGAATTTCTTTCCGATGCCATTGATGACCGGGTGAACTGGGAAGTTGAATCACTCATAGATCCATTAATTGGAGTGGCTGAAAACACTAACCAGATTTTAGATAAAGTAGTGAATATAAAGAAAGAGTATGACTGGAATTATGCTATTTGCTTAACAGATTTGCCTTTGTTTTCAGGCAAACATCTCGTAGTGGCTGATGCCAGTATTGAAAATAGCGTAGGACAGATTTCCATCCCTGTATTTGGCTTTATGCCTATGCGAAGCAGGGTGAAAAAAGCATTTATTCAAATAATGGGAGAATTATATTATCGGTACTCGCACGAGGATTCCTTTGCTACCAATGTTGTTCATATGAAACCATTTCTAAAGAAGAGCAACAATAAACGTTTTCCTAAACCAAAACCCTTTTCCCTGTCACTGACTAAAAGAACAGAAGAGGATGATGAACAAGTGGATGTCCGTTACATCGTACAATCTCGTATGATTGGCCGGTTGCGGGTGTTATCCGGGATGACTTTTGCCAATCGCCCGTGGACAGCCCTGTTTTCATTTAATAAACTCATTACCCTATCCTTTGCTACCGGAACGTATATTTCCATCTTCCCTACTCCCTGGGAACTGAGCATTGCCTACAGTCCGGAAAGGTTTATTGGGGTCATGATACTGGCCATACTGGGGACGATTATTTGGGTGATTTTCTCCCATGATTTGTGGGAGAAACCAACTGAAAAAGGGAAGAAGCGTTGGCGGGACTTATATAATTGGACAACTTTTACTACCTTGGGTGTCATTATTATCAGTAACTATATCATGCTTTTTATCATATTTCTGGTTGCCATTGCTGTATTCGTTCCACCGTCGCTGTTTGAGGCGTGGACCGGATTGGAGGATACACCTACACCGGAATATTATTTTTCCCTCGTATGGCTGATCACTTCTCTTGGAACGCTGGCAGGGGCGATTGGCACGGGTATTGAAGATGAAGAAAAGATCCGTGATATTACTTATTCATACAGGCAGAAGCAGCGTCATTACGAGATAGAGAAAGAGGAAGAAAAAGAAGAAGAGGAAAAAGAAAAGGAGTCAGCAGAAAGCTCCTGATAAAGGAGTTTTGGAAAGGAAGGGGGTGCAGGTGATGGAAGAACAAGTTTCTGTTGGTCTTATCACTGCTCCGGAATTACCAACGGCAATTACAAAAAAATTCATTAATGATCTTCCTGATATTTTTGAACAGAAAATAAATAAAAATATTTCCTGGGAAGTGGAAATGGTGGAGGACCCGCTGACAGGTTCAGCAGAACATGCAGATGAAATTCTGGATGAAACGTTAAAAATAAAAAAAGAAAGGGGCTGGGATTATGCGATCTCTTTAACAGACTTGCCAATGTTTTACGGCAAGTATACAGTTGTAGCAGACCAAAGCTGTCCAAATAAAATAAGTTCCATCTCGATTCCGGCATTTGGCTGGTTGAGGTTACAGTCCTCCATAAAAAGGGCTATTATTCAAATGGTTAAAGAGCTCACTTTTTATTCCAAAGATAGAAACCTGTCAAAGGAAGAGCAGAAGAGATTAGCAGAACGATGGGAAAAAGCTTTTCCAATTACCCAGGTTAAACGGATTAAGCCAGCAAAAAATTCCTCAAAAGCAGAAGTCCGGTATTTGGTTTTTCCAAAAATAATTGGCAAGATAAGATTGCTAATTGGCATGACACAATCGAATAGACCGATGAGTATTATGGGTTCTTTCAAAAAGGTGTTGGCTGCTGCCTTTTCAACTGGTGCCTTTGGCCTGATTTTTCCAACCTTATGGAATTTGGGTGTTATTCTTAGTGTAGGAAGGTTAATCGGTCTAATGACTGCTGCGATAGGTGTCATGGCTATATGGATTATTTTTAATCATCATTTATGGGAACGGCCATCCACAAGGAATAAAAAAAGACTCAGGCGTTTGTACAATATGTCTACCCTATCTACTTTATTAATTTCGGTCATTACCTATTATGTGCTTTTATTGGGATTCTTTCTTACCGCTACTCTCGTACTGATTCCACCCGATGTTTTTAAGGAATCCGTTACCATGGATGGAAACCCGCATATCATTCATTATTTACAGGTCGCGTGGGTAGCCTCATCGATCTCCACCATTGCCGGGGCAATCGGAGCAGGATTGGAAAACGAGGAATTGGTTCGGGATATCACTTATGGATATAGACAGAAACGACGATACAACGGCATCCGTGGTCAGGAATAACGATGGATTTACAGGGAAAAACATTTTTTTAAAAATAAAATTGTGATTTACTTGCATTTTTTTGTGAAAAAGGGTAAAGTTAAAGAAGCAAAAGGAAATTGAGAAATACTTTACGATCTCTTTATTAAAGTGGTGTAAAAGTATTTATGATTCAATTGTACTTTGCACGATACTTTTATAAGGAGGTTATTTCCATGAACGGTAAAGTAAAATGGTTTAACGCAGAAAAAGGCTTTGGTTTCATCGAGCGTGAAGATGGAGACGATGTATTCGTACATTTCTCTGCTATCCAGGCTGAAGGATTCAAAACACTTGAAGAAGGCCAGGATGTTGAATTCGAAATTGTTGAAGGCAACCGCGGACCACAAGCAGCAAATGTTGTTCGTCTGTAATAGATGAAATAGAAAAGGTTTATCTCTTTTAGAGGTAAGCCTTTTTTGGTGTTTAAGAATGAATAATAAAAGTTGTGGTGTTATTTACTTATCTGCATTGGGTTTGGGATTCACGCTTGCAGGACTCTGAGTAAAAATAAGTCGGACTGAGTGGGGTGCTGGAAAAAAGGAGCAGACCACTTTTGGTTTTTCAATGGAATAATTAATGTCAGGCCATTTTGCGATTTAACAGTCAAGTCGATATTACTGTGTAAATTATTTATTCCTCTAAAAAGTTTCTAAACAGGTTTCGTAATCGTTTGTTCTGTCCCATCAGTGAACGAATGACGCAAATAATCTTTTATTCGTTCACTCATCAGGCGGATCAGTCAACGAGTGACGCAAATAATCTTTTATTCGTTCACTCATGAAGCGAATCAGTCAACGAGTGACGCAAATAATCTTTCATTCGGTCACTCATCAAGCGGATCAGTCAACGAGTGACGCAAATAATCTTTCATTCGGTCATTCATCAAGCGAATCAGTGAACGAATGACGCAAATAATCTTTTATTCGTTCACTCATGAGGCGGATCAGTCAACGAATGACTCAGATAATCTTTCATTCGTTCACTCATGAGGCGGATCAGTGAACGAATGACGCAGATAATCTTACATTCGTTCACTCATGAGGCGGATCAGTGAACGAATGACGCAGATAATCTTACATTCGTTCACTCATGAAGCGGATCAGTCAACGAATGACGCAGATAATCTTTTATTCGTTCATTCATCAAGCGAATCAGTGAACGAGTGACGCAAATAATCTTTCATTCGGTCACTCATCAAGCGAATCAGTCAACGAGTGACGCAAATAATCTTTCATTCGGTCATTCATCAAGCGAATCAGTGAACGAATGACGCAAATAATCTTTTATTCGTTCACTCATGAGGCGGATCAGTCAACGAATGACGCAGATAATCTTACATTCGTTCACTCATGAAGCGGATCAGTCAACGAGTGACGCAAATAATCTTTCATTCGTTCACTCATGAAGCGGATCAGTCAACGAATGACTCAGATAATCTTTCATTCGTTCACTCATCTGGCGAATCAATCAACGAATGACGCAGATAATCTTACATTCGTTCATTCATCAAGCGAATCAGTGAACGAATGACGCAAATAATCTTTTATTCGTTCACTCATGAGGCGGATCAGTCAACGAGCGACGCAAATAATCTTTCATTCGTTCACTCATGAAGCGAATCAGTCAACGAGTGACGCAAATAATCTTTCATTCGGTCACTCATGAGGCGGACCAGTGAACGAATGACGCAAATAATCTTACATTCGTTCACTCATCAGGCGGATCAGTCAACGAATGACTCAGATAATCTTTCATTCGTTCACTCATGAGGCGGATCAGTGAACGAGTGACGCAAATAATCTTTCATTCGTTCATTCATCAAGCGAATCAGTGAACGAATGACGCAAATAATCTTTTATTCGTTCACTCATCAAGTTTTACAGGAGATTCAAGCGCACTGAATTCTACAGCGGACACTTATATGTCCATTGAATTAAGCTGCTATATGAGGGTTGTGCCATAACTCCCATTTCCTCGTGAAATAACCTGCAGTTCGGCCAAGCACCAACTCCTCATCTCCTCGTAAAATAACCTGTAATACAAACAAACCCCAATCCTCCATAATTCTTTCCACATTATGCAATTTCCCAAAACCTCCTAATAAAACTTTTGTCATAAAAAAGATAAAATCGGCAGTATTTCTCATATTTCGCCTTTCTCCTGCTTGCACTAAAGAAAAATGAGGCTTATATTCAAATTAGACATAGAATTTGTGATTAAGGGGTGAGGATTAATATGGATAACTATAAAGGAACGATCAAGCAGCAAACGGAGGTATCTCCCGATAAGTTAAAAAGAACTGTTGATTTCACGCAATTTGAGTTCGAGACGACGGAGCAGGTTCCCGAACTGAGTGGTATTGTCGGTCAGGAACGCGGTACACAGGTAATGCGATTTGGGTTAAACGTGAACAAAGTTGGTTATAACCTTTACGTGTCAGGGATAGCAGGGACAGGCAAAACTACTTTTACCAATTCGATTATAAAAGAATTTGCAAATAAGGAAACGGACTTATATGACTGGTGTTATGTATATAATTTTACGGATGGGCAGAGTCCCAAAACACTCCAGTTGCCGGTTGGCATGGGGAAAAATCTGAAGGAAGATATGGAGAACCTGATTGAGGACTTAAAAACGGATCTTCCCAGAGCTTTCAATGAAGAAAATTATCAAAAAGAAAAAACTGCTATCGTCCGTAAGTTCCAGGAAAGAAGTGGTGCCATAATTGAAGAAATGAATGCGATTGCACAAGGTTATGGATTTCTCATCCGCCAATCTGGTTCCGGCGTCATTACCGTGCCGGCAGTAGACGGGGAACCGATCAGTGAAGAAACATACCAATCGCTAAACAAGGAACAGCTGGGAGAAATAAAGAAAAAATCTGCAGCTTTGCAGGAGAGAATATTGGACTATACTAATAAAATCCGTGGAATTGAAAAAGAAACAAAGCAATCCCTGGAAAATCTGGATGAGAAAGTAGCGAATGCCGCAACCGGCTATCACATCGATGAATTAAAGAGGAAATATGCGAGCTGTAGAGACGTTATTTTTTATTTTGACGCAGTACAGCATGATATAGTGGAAAATATAGGGGATTTTTTGAACGACCAGCATGAAGGTGGAGCAAACCAGCAGCATATGTTTTCACGAAAAACAAGTGATCAGGCACATACTAAGTATAAGGTAAATCTGCTCGTGGATAACAGCGAAACAGAGGGTGCCCCTGTCGTTACGGCTAATAATCCCACTTATTATAATTTAATAGGGAAAGTAGAATACGAGAGCCGAATGGGTGTCATGAGCACGGATTTTACAAAAATCAAGCCGGGCTTCCTGCATTATGCCAATGGTGGATATATCATCATTCAGGCAAAAGATATATTTTCCAAAACTTATGCCTGGGAAGGGCTGAAACGGGCATTATTGAATCATAAACTGCAAATAGAAAACATTGGCGAGCATTCCGGCCTAATAACAACGACATCATTAAATCCGGAAGCGATTCCTTTACAAGTGAAGGTTATTATTATCGGCAACCTGGATATTTATCAATTACTTTATCAGTACGATGAGGACTTTAGGAAATTATTTAAAATTAAAGCAGATTTCGATGTGGAAATGGATTATAATCTGGAAAATATGACGAGGTTGGCAAGCTTTATTCATACCCATTGCCAGGAACATAACCTGAGGCATTTTGATCGGACCGCAGTGGCCAAAATGGTGGAATACAGTACAAGACTTGCGGGGCATCAAAAGAAATTATCGACCAGGTTCAACCAGCAGGTGGACATTATTTATGAAGCTGATACATGGGCGGAAGTAATGAATGATGAAGTCGTCAGCCAAAAACATGTGATGAAAGCAATCAGGGAAAAGGATTATCGTAATAATCTATATGAAGAAAAAATTCAGGAAAGCATTGAAGAAGGTACCATACTCATTGATACGGAAGGAAAAAAGACAGGACAAGTAAATGGACTGGCTGTATACCAATATGGACAATACAGTTTTGGAAAACCGTCAAGGATCACAGCGAGCACCTTCGTCGGCAGGAATGGCATCATTAATATAGAGCGCGAAAGCAAAATGAGCGGAAATATTCATAATAAAGGGGTATATATATTAAGCGGCTACCTGGGTCAAAAATTTGCGCAGGAACATCCTTTGGCTGTTACAGCCCATTTGGCATTCGAACAATCCTACGGCGGTGTGGATGGAGACAGCGCGTCAAGCACAGAACTGTATGCACTTTTATCCAGTCTGTCTGAAGCACCCATTGATCAGGGGCTGGCAGTTACCGGTTCCGTCAATCAAAAAGGAGAAGTCCAGCCCATTGGCGGTGTTAACGAAAAAATTGAAGGCTTTTATGAAGTGTGTAAAAATAAAGGCTTAACCGGCACGCAAGGTGTATTGATTCCGCATCAAAATGTGAAAAACCTGATGCTGAAGGATGAAGTTATTGATGCAGTGAAGGATGGACATTTTCATATTTACGCAGTCACAACGATTGAGGAAGGAATCGAAATTTTGACCGGAATGCCTGCAGGAAATCTGGATGAATTCGGCAGATATGAAGCGGAAACGGTCTTTGGAAAAGTGTCCGATAAATTAAAAAGGTATATCAGCCTTTCAAAAAAAGAAGTTGGAAAAGAATAAATCCAATTCCATGTTTATTAAATAAGTAACGAACGGAAATAAATAACAAGGAGAAATGCTATGGGGTCGTTTAATTGGGAAAAAGAAGCGGAAGTCCTGTGGGACCAACAGGCACAAGGGTGGAATAAACGAAGCATGAATATGTGGGAGAAGGGAAGCAGAAAAGATATCGCCCCTTTTTTAAAAAGACATTTGCAGGAAGGAAGTAAGCTGCTGGATGTTGGCTGCGGAGATGGGTATGGTTCTTTAAAACTGGCAAAGGACGGATTTGAGGTTACCGGAATTGACATTTCCCGGAACATGATTACTTTTGCCAAAGATCAGGTTAAGCAGGAACAAGCTGATTTTAGAAAAGCAGATGTAAATGATCTGCCCTTTGAGGATGGCTATTTCGATGGCATGATGGCGATTAATGTGTTGGAATGGACGGAATACCCTTATTATGTATTGGGCGAACTAAAACGGATCGTGAAAAAGGGAGGCATGCTTTGTTTCGGTATTCTCGGACCAACGGCCGGTCCGAGAATCAACAGCTACCAGCGGTTATATGGTGAAAAGGCAATTTGCAATACGATGATGCCATGGGAGTTTGAGAAACTGGCAGTGGAAAACCGACTGGAATACTTAGACGGATATGGTGTTTATAAAAAAGGGATAAAAGTGGATCATTATGAAGGTTTACCGCGTGAATTACAACAGGCATTATCTTTTATGTGGGTATTTGTGATGAAGAAGGTGGAATAAAGGTGAACAGAGAAACAGAAGATAAAGTGATATCGCAGTATAAGGAAGATGAAAAAAATATGATCCTGCTGTTTGTCCAGTGGTGCGTGAATCACGATATTGACCCGGTTGTATTATATCAAACGGCTTATCCCGGTCAAGCTGTGAATGATCAATTAAGTTCTGTTTTGGAGCAAGCTGTACCAAAAGAAGAAGCAGAAGCCATTTCAAATGAACTCTTATTGGAAGTGTTGGATTTCTTTGGAAACCATGACCTGGCACAGGTGGTGTATGAAGTAATAGAAAGAGGGAAAAACGAGGATCAGTAAAAACAGAAAGGAAACGGGGAATCCTTTCTGTTTACATGAAGGTTTATTCCATTCCTCTTTCAAATAACTTAATTAGCGCTTGAGTTCCATTGTCATTATACCCTTTTTCAGCAAGCTCTTTGTAAAGTTTCAGTGACAGGGCCAATCCCGGTGTGGATAAACCCATCTCTTCGGCTGATTCGAGGGCAATCGTCATGTCCTTAATAAAATGTTTTACATAAAACCCCGGAGCATAATCTCCGTTGATCATCCGTGGTGCCAGATTGGATAATGACCAGCTTCCTGCTGCACCTGCCGTAATGCTGTCAAGAACCTGCGTCGGATCCAGTCCGGCTCTTTTTGCATATACAATTGCTTCAGAAACTCCAATCATATTGGAAGCAATGGTTATTTGGTTTGCCAATTTGGTGTGCTGACCCGCACCTGCTCCCCCTTGCAGAATAATATTTTCTCCCATAATCTTGAAAATCGGAAAAAGTACATCGAAATGCGCCTTATCACCGCCAACCATAATAGTCAGCTTGCCGTTTTTAGCTCCAACATCCCCGCCGGAAACAGGAGCGTCCATGGCATACAGTCCTTTTGTCTTAGCTTCCTCATATATGCGTGCTGCCAATGCTGGCTTTGATGTAGTCATATCCACTATATATGTGCCTGGCTTTGCTTTTTCCAGAATGCCATTTTCACCAAAGTACACGTTTTCCACATCATGGGGATATCCTACCATCGTAATAATAACATCAGATGAAGCGGCAAGCTCTGCTACTGTATTTTTCCAGGCAGCACCCATTTCTATGAGCTCTTCTGCTTTTTCTTTCGTACGTGTATACACTGCGATGGAATAACCCGCTTTCTGTAAATTGGCAGCCATACTTTTCCCCATTACACCCGTTCCGATGAATCCGATTAATGAATCTTTGGTAAGCATTCAACATCAACTCCTTTTTCTCTTACCATACTATTTCGACAAAGTTCTTTATATTCCTTTTTATCATTTTTTTGCCTGGAATTCATGGAATCATCCACAGTAAAACTTCCACATATTAACACGTTCTGTCACGGGAAATGGGGAATGTCTTTTTATTTTTCCGTGCATAGTATAGATACATCATTAAAGCAGATGGAGGATGATCTGAATGATCACAGGCGAGCAAATAGCACAATGTAAAGCTGCGCTATTGGAGAGGCAGACAGAATTGATAAATCATGTGCAGGATCATTTCGGTATGTCGCTCGAACTGGCAAAAGAATCTGTGAGTGAGCTGTCCAATTATGATAATCATCCCGGCGATATGGGCACCGAGTTATATGAACGGGAAAAGGATATTGCACTCAATGAACATGCGGAAACAGAGCTTGAAGAAATCAATGAAGCATTGCATGCGATAGAAGAAGGCACATATGGAATCTGTAAAATATGCGGTGCGGATATCCCTTATGAAAGACTGAAAGCACTGCCGGCTGCTGATCGCTGTATGGATCATGCCAAGGAGAATACGTTTGATCAGAATCGTACAGCAGAGGAAGCGGTATTCAGTCCAAATATAAACCCGAATGAAGTGAAGGAAGAGGAACAGGTGGGTTATGATGCGGAAGACACCTGGCAGGATGTCGGCCGTTACGGTACATCTGAAACAGCATCGGATTTTTATGGCGACCAGGAAAACTACGATGACATGTACCCGAACGATGATGAAAACACAGGAGCTTCAGAGAATGTAGAGGAGTTTATATCTTCCGGTTTGGATGGCAAGTTCAGTGGAATTGCACCGAATCATGAAAGATATGAAGAAGATGATGATTATTGGGAATCCTGATGGGGTCGGTATAATAAAGGAAGGGAACTTGCTGCACTTCAGGAAGTTCCCTTCTTAGCTTTGAGGGGTCATTGGCAACGAAAGTACGAGTACCACTGATAGGCTGGGCAAGTAAAGGATGCCCCACCTGATGATTTCTCTTTTTTACTTTGCTGAAGAGTTTCATTTCCTCCCGGATGTGTAATAGGTATATGTTACATATTTTGGGAGGGGTTTGCATGGAAATGTCTGCTGAACTCGTTGGTTTTAGTTTTATCATTATTGGTCTTCTCTTACTGATAGGAAAGTGGATCAGGGTTTTTACTCCTTTCTTACAAAATTTCTTCATACCGAGCTCCATGATTGCCGGCATTATTGCCTTGTTGCTTGGCCCCGAGGTAATGGGTGCATTTGGCATCCATCTATTTGATGAAGGGGGCTTATTCCCTGAGGCTATGCTGAATGTCTGGTCAGAACTTCCCGGATTGCTGATCAGTGTTATATTTGCCTCACTTTTTCTTGGACAGACCATACCAAACATAAGAGAAATCTGGAGAATATCGGGACCGCAAATAACTTTTGCCCATTTCCTTTCATGGGGGCTATATGTTGTTGGTCTCATCCTGGCGCTTTTCGTACTCACTCCTATTTTTAACCTCAGTCCTGCATCCGGTGCACTGTTGGAAATCAGTTTTGTAGGCGGCCATGGTACAGCAGCCGGCCTTTCAGGCACCTTTGAAAGCGTCGGTTTTGAAGAAGGTACGGATCTTGCTGTCGGTCTTGCTACGGTAGGTGTATTGTCTTGTGTTTTTGTAGGAATGGCTCTTATTAACTGGGGGGCCAGAAAAGGGAAGACCGAAATACTGCAAAAACCCGAAGATATATCAGAAGAGCAAAAAAAGGGGTTAATTGCCAAAGAAAATCAACAGGAAGAACCTGCCGGCCATCAAACAACAAAATCCGAATTTATTGAAACATTGACGGTTCACCTTGGTTATATTGGTTTATCCATATTAATCGGTTTTTTACTGCTGGAAGGGCTTATTCTTATTGAGGAAGCTTTGTGGGTTGAAAATATTGAACTGTTTACGCACCTCCCGCTATTTCCTCTCGCTATGGTTGGTGCAGTGCTCGTACAGATTTTTTTGAGTAAGGCTGTAAAACATCAGATGTTGGATCGGGGGATGATTAACAGGATTCAAGGTCTTGCACTTGATATTCTCATTGTTTCAGCGATTGCAACTTTATCTCTTGCGGTTATTGCAGATTACCTTGTGCCATTTATCCTGATGGCTGTGGCAGCGATCGGATGGAACCTGTTTGCTTTTCTCGTGCTGGCTCCAAAAATGATGCCTGATTACTGGCTGGAAAGGGCTATTGGTGATTTTGGACAGGCCATGGGTATGAGTGCAGCAGGTCTGCTTCTCATACAACTGGCTGATCCGGAAGATGAAAGCCCGGCGAAAGAAGGTTTCAGTTATAAACAGCTCATGCTGGATCTTATCGTTGGCGGTGGTATGATGACCGCTGCTTCAGTGCCATTAATTCTTGCAATCGGGCCAGTTGCCATGCTGATGATTACTGCAGTTATCACGATTGGCTGGCTGCTGCTTGGATTATTTTATTTTGGCAAAAAAGGGTAATGCAAAGATGGCAGCAAATGTGCGGGTACACCATCCAACATGAAATGAAAATAAAACCGAGGGAGCAGTACACCTAGCAGGATTGCCCGGGGGTTTAGTGGTGTAAGTGAAAAGAAATCGATGGGATATAAATCCTCATCGATTTCTCTCGTTAGGTGCGGGAAAGATTCCCATCTATATAAACTATTAGGAGGTAATAGCGTAGATTAATTTGTATGTTAATCAGCCTGCAAAGTTAGATCGGTACTTTCAAGATTTCCGTTGCGGTAATACTCTATTTCCACTGTTTCTCCAATGGAAGCATCGGAATATAGGAATTTACGTAATTCAAGAAATGATGTGATTTTCTGGTCGTTGATTTTTACAATGATATCAAATTGCTGCAGACCAGCTTTATCTGCTGGTGATCCAGTGGATACATCTGCCACCACCATGCCGCCATCCACATCATCAGGCAACACAATTTCATGACGGTATTGCGGCGGCACCTGATGTAAAGGAGCAATGGTGACTCCGATGGCCGGACGGTCAACCTCTTCATTCGTCTCAAGCTGCTCTATAATTGGCAACGCTTCATCAATCGGAATGGCAAAACCGATACCTTCCACTTCCTGACGGGCAACTTTCATCGAATTAATACCAATCACTTCACCTTTTGCATTTGCCAATGCCCCCCCGCTGTTTCCGGGGTTAATGGCAGCATCTGTCTGGATAACTTCTGTCACCCAATCCGGTCGGCCGTCTCCGGTTGTATCCACTTGCACGGAACGTTCCAGCCCGCTGATAATCCCCTTGGTTAGGGTGTTGGCAAATTCCATGCCCAGTGGATTTCCGATGGCTACAACAGTTTCTCCAATAGTCAGGTCATCAGAAGAACCAATGGTTGCAACGGTATCAATATTTTCTCCGTCCACTTCCAGCACAGCTAAATCTGTAAGCGGATCGGTTCCAAGCACTTTGGCCGGGAGCCGCTCCTCCTCCTGTAATACAACTTCCACTTCTTCGGCATTATCTACAACATGCTGGTTTGTTACGACATATGCTGTATCTCCATCTTTTTTATAAATAATCCCGGAGCCGGTTCCGGCCTCTTCACTTTGTTCCCAAATACTTTGCTGCCGCAGGTTCAAAACACCAACTACAGCCTTTGAGGTTTCTTCTATACTGGATGACAATTCAGTATCTTCATTGGCTATCGTCTGTACTACTTCAGGAGTTGCTTCTTCCTCTGCCGCAGTAGAGATGTTTTCAGAAGTTTGTTCCGTCGGAAAGAGCCCATTCCCTGTAATGAAGAGAACAACAATGGCAGAAATTGCTCCACCGATGATCCCGCCAAACAGAACATGCAGCCATGTTTTATTTCTACCGGAAGTATCTGCTGTTTTCCGGCTTTGATTTTCGGTTTCTTCAGTATTATTGGATCGGGATGGGTTACTAACCATTTCATTTACGCTTTCCATATAGTTGGTTTCTGTCGGTGTCTTATGTTTCTTTTCGTCTGAGTTATGTTTTTCTTCGTGGTCATTGATAGGTCCATGTGACTGATTTTCATGTTTATCATCCGACATCCGCAATCACCTCTTTATAGATTAATAAAGGGGGGGGTACAGAGAGCTTACTTCAAGCAAAAGGGGGTATTTAAAGGGAGGGGAACTTGAAGTAACTCTGTTCATATTATCTGTACAATTCTTATTATATACAGCAATTTTGGGATACATTAGGAATAAATGTGGAAAAAATGTGTAAAAGAATTTAAACTGTGTGAAGTATTATAGTTAAAATGTTGTTTGTGCATGGATGCTTATGTAAAAATAGAAGCAGTACATGATTGGAAAAGGTGATCTATAATGAATTATCACATCGGAGTGGTGGAGGACGATCCAAACATTCAAAATATCGTTTCCGCTTATTTAAAAAAAGAAGGATTTCATGTGAGGATTTCCGGCAGTGCCGAGGATGCGTGGCGTGTATGGGAAAATGAAAAGATTGATATGTGGATTCTGGACATTATGCTGCCGGGGATGGACGGCTATGAGTTTTGTAAAAAGATAAGAAATGAAAGTGAAGTTCCGATCATTATTATTTCGGCAAAAGATGATGAGATAGATAAAATTCTCGGTTTGGAACTCGGCGGGGATGATTATTTAACAAAGCCTTTCAGTCCGAGGGAATTGGTGGCACGTGTGAAAAGGTTATTTAAACGATCCAGCGTGAGAACGAAGGAAATAGAAGTATCAGCTGATGCCGTAAAAGCAGGAGAAGTTGAAATAGATAAAAAGGATCGGCGAATCTTTTATAAGGGGAAGGAACAGGAAGTAACGACGAAGGAGTTTGATTTATTGCTGCTGTTGGCTGAAAATGTAAACAGGGCTTTCTCCCGTGAAGAACTGCTTGTAAAAATCTGGGGGGATAATTATTTTGGGAGCGACCGTGCCGTGGATGATCTGATTAAGCGTATAAGGAAAAAATTGGGAGATGTACCGTTGGAGACAGTATGGGGGTATGGTTATCGCTTGCGCAATGAAGAGGAAAGCAAATGAAGCTGCAATCTCAGCTGAATGCAGCATTCACCGTATTGCTGATTGTTGTCATGGCGGTAACCGGGTACTTTATTTATTCGCTGTTAATGGATCTTTTAATTCAGGATGAGCAAAGGCAATTAAGACAAAACGGGGAAATCCTCGTTGAAGTATTGGATGACCGGTTTGGGCCGAGAACGGATATTCAGCAGTTCAGCAATTTCCTGGAGGATCAGGATCTCCAGTTGTTTTTATATGATCGGAACCAGGATGCCGTATTCTTTTCCACCATGCCTCCGGAAGTAGTAAATGGTTTTTTTCAGAATAATGACTTTGCGGATAGCTCAGAGCCTGTCTGGGATTATGGCAACGCCAAATTTGTCAACTCAAGGATACTGATTTACCCGGAAACAACGGGTCTGGAACTGATTTTATTAACTCCGATAAATGAGCTGCATGCAGTACAGCAAAACTTTATTTTCCGGTTGGTCATTGTATTTATTATTGGAGCCGGGGCAGCGGTGTTGCTCAGTTATTTCCTGACAAATAAATTGGTAACACCATTAAGCCGTCTGCAGCAACAGGTGAAAAAAATAGAGAACCGCCAGTTTGATGATCTGGAGCGGGTGCAGGCGACCGGTGAGATTAAGGAAGTGGAGCAAAGTGTTTATGAAATGGCAAAAGAGCTTCAGCGTTACATGAATTCACAGCAATCCTTTTTTCAGAATGCTAGTCATGAACTGAAGACACCTTTAATGACCATCCAGGGTTATGCGGAAGGAATTAAAGAAGGGGTGTTTGATCAGGAAGAGAAGGAAAAAGGGCTTGATGTAATGGTAACGGAAGTAAAAAGACTGAAGACGATAATTAATGAAATGATCTTATTGGCGAAGCTTGACAGTGAACCCAGTGTCTATCAGCCGGAGAATATAGAAGTGAGCTATCTGATAGATAAGGTGGTTGACCGGGCATTGCCACTGGTGAATGAAAGAGGGATTGACCTAAAGCATAGGGTGGATAAAAATACCTACATCTTTGCGGATGAGGAAAAAATGTTAAGGGCATTATTAAATCTGACCTTTAATGCCATCCGTCATGCGGATTCGCGGATAAACCTGTCCGTATACAGGGAAAGCAGCTCGGTGAAAATAAAGATTGAAGATGACGGGGCCGGCGTACCAGAGGAGTTAATGACACAGCTTTTCCATCGCTTCGTCAAAGGAAAAAATGGTGATACAGGATTGGGCCTTGCCATTGCCCGGGCGATTATCGAACAGTCGAACGGGGAAATAACGGTCGGTGAATCAGAAGAACTTGGCGGTGCGAGGTTTGAGATTTCATTAGAGCGTAAAAAAGAATAGGGAACTTGTTAATTTTAAGTACAGGTATATGGGTTTTGGAGGAATGACGATTCGCCTGATTTTTATGTTATTTTCAAAAATAATTTTTAATTGGCGATAATTTATGATATAATAGGATGGTTTTATCCATCCCGTATTTACAGAGGAGCGTACGATTTATGCAATTAAGAGAAGATATTCGTAACATCGCGATCATTGCACACGTGGATCATGGGAAGACAACGCTTGTGGATCAATTGCTCAAGTACTCCGGAACATTCCGGGAAAATGAGCAGGTGGAAGAGCGTGCCATGGATTCGGGTGATATTGAAAGAGAGCGCGGTATTACGATTTTGGCGAAAAATACAGCGATAAAATATAATGAAACAGCAATAAATATATTGGACACTCCCGGCCATGCCGACTTTGGCGGAGAAGTGGAACGAATCATGAAAATGGTGGATGGTGTTGCTTTGGTCGTTGATGCTTTTGAAGGAACGATGCCGCAAACCCGCTTTGTGTTGAAGAAAGCGTTGGAGCAGAAGCTGACACCGATGGTCGTGCTGAATAAGATTGACCGTCCCAATGCCCGTCCCAATGAAGTAGTCGATGAAGTGCTTGATCTGTTTATCGAGCTTGGAGCGGATGATGACCAGCTTGAATTCCCTGTCGTTTATGCTTCAGCAATAAACGGAACATCCGGCTTTGAAGCGGAAAAGCAGGAAGAAACAATGGACCCGGTTTTTCAGACGATTTTGGAGCATATCCCCGCCCCTGCGGATACTCGGGAAGAACCGCTGCAGTTTCAAGTCACTCTTCTCGATTACAATGATTATGTGGGGCGAATTGGAATTGGACGGGTTATTAGAGGGAAAATATCTGTTGGTCAGCAAGTAGTTGTGATGAAAAAAGATGGGGCACAAAAATCTTTCCGGATTACCAAGCTATTCGGTTTCAGCGGTTTGAAACGGATGGAAATTCAAGAAGCGAAAGCCGGAGATATCGTTGCGATTTCCGGTATTGATGATCTCAATATCGGGGAAACGATCAGTGATCCGGACCAGCCTGAAGCATTGCCATGGCTGCGTATTGATGAACCGACCCTGCAGATGACTTTTCTGGTGAATAACAGTCCCTTTGCGGGTAGGGAAGGAAAGTTCATTACCTCCCGGAAAATTGAAGAGCGGCTCATGAAACAGCTGGAAACCGATGTCAGCCTGCGGGTGGATCCAACCGATTCACCGGATGTCTGGACCGTTTCGGGGCGCGGTGAACTGCACTTATCCATTTTAATTGAGAATATGCGAAGAGAAGGATATGAGCTGCAATTAGGCAAACCGCAAGTCATTATTAAAGAAATCGACGGCGTGAAACATGAACCGGTGGAGCGTGTTCAGGTGGATGTCCCGGAAGATTATACCGGTCCTGTGATGGAATCTCTTGGTGCCCGTAAAGGGGAAATGCTCGACATGGTCAACCAGGGAAATGGACAAGTGCGCCTCGAGTTCAAGGTACCGTCACGCGGATTAATTGGGTACGCAACAGAATTTATGTCGCAGACCCGCGGTTATGGGATTATCAACCATACGTTTGAAGCATACGAACCGGTAGTGAAAGGCCATATAGGTGGCAGAAAACAAGGTGTTCTGGTTGCGCTGGAAAATGGGAAAGCCTCCACTTATGGTATTATGCAATTGGAAGACCGTGGCGTTATTTTTGTGGAGCCGGGGACAGAAGTCTATGCCGGCATGATTGTTGGCGAGCATAACCGGGATAACGACCTGACCGTCAATATCACTAAAGAAAAGCATTTAACCAATATCCGTTCAGCGACAAAGGACCAGACATCCACGCTCAGAAAATCGCGTGATATGTCATTGGAAGAAGCGCTGGAGTACTTGAATGACGATGAATATTGTGAAGTTACCCCGGAAGCAATACGACTCCGGAAGAAATTGTTGAATAAAAATGAGAGAGAAAAAGCAGCGAAGAAAGCAAAAGCAGAATAATATTTGCCAGCCCGCTTGACGAATTGATCGGAAAGCGGGTGTTTCTATGGTGAAAAAAGCATCTGTCTCCTGCCATTGCAGTTTATTTCATATGCCGTCCCGGGAATGATTTTATTAATATTACCAAATCAGTGGGAGGTAACCGTTATTCGATACTTTATATTTATATCAGTCAGTGTAATGGTTCTGTTCATTACTGCATGTACTGGAGAGGAGTCGGCGGAGGATCCTCCGGAAACGGAAGAAGAAATGAACGGAGAAGAAACTGCTGACCAGGAGGAAAATGGTACAGAACAAACCGAGAGTGACACTGAAGTGATGGAAGAACGGACCGTCATAGCGGATAATCTGGATGAACCCTGGGAAATTCAGCTTTATGAGGATGCTTTTTATGTTAGTGAACGGACAGGTTCCATTGTGACCATTCAGGAAGATGAGGAAAACCGTAAGCCTGTTGATCAGAACCTGTCAAACCATCCGGAGGCAGGCCTTCTGGGAATGGTGTTACCGGATGCTTTCAGTGAAACAAGTATTGCTTTAGCCTATTACTCCTATGAAGAAGATGGCAATTATTTTCAGCGGGTCGTTACAGTTGAAGAGATGGAACAAGCGTGGGTGGAAAGAGAAGTGCTGCTTGATGACATTCCGGGCGGTGAGGTACATCAGGGAGGCAGAATCGCTATAGGACCGGATGAAATGCTGTATATAACAACCGGGGATGCAGCAGAACCGGAACTGGCGCAGGATCCTGACAGTCTGGCAGGAAAGATATTGCGTATGGAATTGGATGGTTCCATTCCGGATGATAATCCATTTGATGATTCCTATGTATATTCTTATGGCCACCGAAATGCACAAGGTTTGGCTTGGACGCCTGATGGTGAGTTGTATGCTACAGAACATGGCGCGGAGGCATTGGATGAAATAAACCGGATTAATAAGGGTAATAATTATGGGTGGCCGCGTATTGAGGGTGACGAGGAAGAGGAAGGAATGGAAACACCGGTCATTCATTCCGGTGATGATACATGGGCGCCCTCCGGCATGGCTTATGTGCATGATCATTTTTATTTTGCCGCCTTGAGGGGAGAGAGTGTCCGCCAATTTGATCCTGTGGAAGAAACGGTGGAAGTGATTGTTTCGGATGTGGGAAGGGTCAGGGATGTACTTGCCGCTGAGAATGGAATATATTTTATTACAAATAATACCGATGGTCGTGGTAACCCGGAAGAGGAGGATGACAGATTGATTTTTGAGCCGATTCCGGAGAGCGAAGCAGAGTAATCAAAGTTATGGAACGGGGGTTGAAGCATGCGCTTTTTAAGAAGAATTCGCTTTTTGTTTAAAATTCATAAGTCAGTTCCCTTTTTAAGAGATTTCTTTTTGACGCCTGAAGTAAAAACGGCAACAAAGGTTTTATATCTGGCGATTATTATCGGCTATTTTATTTTTCCGTTTGATCTGATCCCTGACTTTTTGGTTGTCATCGGTTTGGTGGATGATGTCGTCATCGCGATGTTGATTCTTCAGCAGATGATTAAAATAGCGCCGCCCTCGTTGAAAGAGAAATATAATTTTTCCTTTAAATAGATCTGCATGTAAAAGTGCCTGACTTATTACAGTCAGGCACTTTTTTCTCTCACTAAAGGCAGGGTGCAGCATCTAAATGAACCGCTGGATTTAATGATCTCGGAGAAAGGCACTTCTTTAACTTTAAATCCATTTGTACGGAGCTTGTGGTTCAGCTTTTTGTTTTCAGGTAAACTGATGATTGTTTTATTTCCGATGCTGAGCACATTTGGTCCCATTAAAAACTGCTCTTCACTTGTTACTTCAATAACTTTAAATTGCCTGCACATATACTTGTATGCATCCTCATCAATGGCAGGAGGATAAGTAATGGCTGTTTCGTGATCAATAATATTAAATGCACAATCCAGATGCAGAATATTGCTTTTTAGGTGAACGGTGTGGATTGTATAATCCGGAAGCTCACTTGTTAAATTTTCGATTGCTTCAGGAGAAGTTCTTTTGCTTTGACCGATCCAAATCCTGTCTTCATCTATAATGACATCTCCCCCTTCTATGTTGAACGGGGATTCTTGGTAATGCACCTGAAGTGCTTCAAGCCAGTTTTTGAGAACGGCTGTTTCACCGCTGCGAATAGGAGTTGCCATGGAAGATATAAATAATTTACTGCCGGTTACAAATCCGATGTCTCTCGTGAAAATCTGCTCGGGCAGGTTTTTCTTTGCGGGCAGTTCGATGACTTCTATCCCTTCATCTTTTAAAACCTGGATAAAATGACTGTGCTGTCTGAGTGCTTTATTTCTGTCAATGTTTTCTTCTATATAAAATCTTTGTGTTTCATTGATCGTTTCTTTGATTTGCATATAAAGAGGTGGTACTGTGATCACTTTTTTCATTGGTGCAAATTCATTTTTACAAAAATAGTCGCCTTGGTTGATTCCTTTTATGCTGCTATTCATTTTGATTGGTACAGGTATTTCCTGTGTCTCCTCCTTTCTGAAATGAATATCTTCTTTTTACCATACCCTTTCATGTCCTGATAAACACTCTCTGCTTTTGAACTGTTTTCGTTTTACAGGAGACAAAGCAGGGTATAGATAGTTTAGGAAATGTCATGAAGGAGGATGTATGTGAAACAGACAGCCAGCCGTTTACTTACAAAAGATACATTTGAGAATCATTCCGATACTTTGCCGGAATGGTTAAACAGAGAATATAGAAATTTTGAGTCAGTCGTGACCCATCCCGAGTTCCCCTGTTATTTTGGCATGTCGGGCCAGCAGCGGGGCGAGTTAAGATACGGGTATATTACCCATGATGATTGGTCCGGTTTGTTGCAGGCGCTGGAAGAATTCAATGCGCTATTTGACGGGCAGGAAAAGTTGATCAGGCATGGTTTTTTCCTGTTTGTCGAACCGGAGGAAGAGGAGAAACCGCTTGAATATTACAGGGATTATTTTTGGAGAGTACTGCAGTATTTGCATGATCACGACAAATATCCCTGGCCGGAAGGGTATCCGAAAGACCCGGATCATTATTTATGGAATTTTTCTTTTGCCGGTGAACCTTATTTCGCTTTTGGCAATGCCCCGGCATATAAACAGAGGAAAACAAGAGATTTGGGAAACAGCATGGTAATCGGGTTTCAGCCACGCCGGATTTTTCACAAGCTGGAAGGAACGTCAAAAGGCGGGGCCATGTCGAGGGAAAAAGTAAGAAAAAGGGTGGAAAAATGGGACAAACTGCCTAAACACCCGAATATAAGCCATTACGGTGATGTGGAGCACCGGGAGTGGAAGCAATATTTTATAGGAGATGATGCAAAACCAATCGAGGGAAAATGTCCTTTTCGTCCAAATGATTAATGAAAAGAGGGGCTGTATGACAGTCTCTTTTTATTTTGTGTTGTTTCTTTCTTTATCGTTTGGAATATATTTTGTGTAGTAGGCAGCGAATAAGAGGAAAATAAAAGACAATCCCCAGGAAACAATGCCATTCCATTGAAAATCCATCCTCAATCCGACAATCAGAACGATTGCACTCATGCTAAGGAAGAAAGCGGTAAGATAACGTTTCACGTAAGACACCCCAATAAATATTAGTTATATAGCCTATGCATTAACCCATTTTTTTGGCATTAAGAAAGTGTGGAAAACTTTTACTGCATAAGCACAGTTGCCCGGAGGCTTGGTGACAACCAGGTTTCTAACCATTACTGGTGTTTTTCTTGCCAGTAAATGTATAGGCGGAAATAGGTAGTTTAATACCATTTTATCATTAATCTCTGCAGTATGCTTGATAAATATCAGTCGACTTACATAGAAAACAGGTTGATTTTCAATATCACTATACATTATACGAATTTTTGGCATAAAAGGTTTCACAGCCAACATAAAAGACACCTTACGATGGCAAGGTGTCTTAAAAAACGAATAGATGGCATTAACTTGTGTTCAATGAACTTTTATTTTATCAGTTTTGGGTTTTCCTGCTTCGCTTCTTTTACCCATTCCCTGCGATAACCTGCAGCGATATCCGCACGCTTAAACTCTTTTGCATAATGCACTTCCTGGGCGTCTGTCAGCTCTTTATTTTTTGTTGGCTGATATTGCGGTCTAGCCATCATGATCCTCCTTTTAAGCAAAATCTACTACTTGTTTACCCTTATATTATTCATTAAAACCTTGGGGTCAGACCCCTCAATTCTGAATTATCTCAAAACAAAGGATTTCTTTTATTTCCTAATTAATACAGGTATAATTATAATTGTTCTAAATCAATGTAAAATTCAAAATAACAGGGGTGTATGTATGCGGGACGTAGTTATTGTCGAAGGGTGCAGGACGGCTGTCGGGCGCAGAAAAGGAATGTTTGCCAATTACCGGCCGGATGAATTGGCAGCTGAGGTATTAAGTGATTTAATGAACCGGGCACAAGTGGATAAAGAAATGGTGGAAGATGTTATTTTAGGATGCGTGACACAAAGCAGTGAACAAGGAGGGAATATTGCCCGTACTTCTCTTTTAATCGCGGATTTTCCGAAGCATGTTCCCGGTGTAACGATTGATCGTCAATGCGGTTCCAGCCAGCAGGCAGTTCACTTTGCCGCTCAGGCCATTGCTTCCGGGGATATGGATATAGTCGTTGCCGGCGGAGTTGAAAGCATGACACGGGTGCCGATGTTTTCGCAAATGGCAGATACAAAACCGAGTAAAAAATTGACCGATAAATATGAAATTGTAAATCAGGGAATTTCTGCAGAAAAAATAGCTGATAAATGGGATTTTTCCAGAAAGCAATTGGATGAATATGCGCTACAAAGTCATGAAAGGGCTTTAAAAGCAATGGAGCGGGGGGATTATGAAAAGGAGATTGTACCGGTGTCCGTTCCAAATGAAGATGGCACTGACAGAGTCGTAAAAGTGGATGAGGGACCGCGCGAGGACACGACACTCAAAGCATTGGGAGAACTGAAAACAGTATTTAAAGAAGACGGAAAAATTACTGCGGGAAATGCCAGTCAGATGAGTGACGGGGCAAGTGCAGTATTATTAATGTCGCGGGAAAAGGCCAATCAACTCGGACTGGTGCCAAAAGCACGTATTGTCGCAAGAAGTGTTGTCGGATCAGACCCGACCCTGATGCTAACCGGACCAATTGCAGCTTCCCAAAAAGTATTGGAGAAGGCCAATCTGACATTGGTGGACATGGATCGCTATGAAGTAAATGAAGCATTTGCTCCGGTGCCGATGGCCTGGGCAAAAGAGCTGAATGCAGATCCGGATAAGCTGAATGTTAATGGCGGGGCGATTGCACTTGGTCATCCGCTCGGAGCAACAGGAACCAAATTGCTTGTTTCTTTGGTCAATGAATTGGAAAGAAGCGGTGGAAGATATGGTCTCCTGGCGATATGTGAAGGGATGGGGATGGCGAACGCCACTGTAATTGAACGACTATAGAAAGGATGGGTAATATGGATTTGCGTGAAATAAAAGCGGTTGTAACAGGGGGTGCATCCGGCCTGGGAGAAGCGGTAGTCCGGAGTGTTGTTTCCGCGGGAGGAAAAGCGGTTATTTTTGATATTAATAAGGATAGGGCCGCACAGATCATCACAGAACTTGGGGAGGAAAGTGTCGGGTTTTTTTCAACAGATGTAACCAATGCAGAAGAAGTGGAAAACAATGTGAAAAAAGCAGTGGAATTCCTTGGATCCGTTAACTTGCTTGTAAACTGTGCAGGTATTGCCACTCCCGGAAAAGTGCTTTCCCGGAAAGGTATGATGGCATTAAGTCAATTTGAAAAGGTGGTACAGGTAAATTTAATCGGAACCTTTAATGTGATTCGTGTGGTTTCTTCCTATATGGTTGAAAATGAAGAAAATGACCAGAAGGAGCGGGGAGTCATTATCAATACAGCATCTGTCGCAGCATTTGAAGGGCAGATCGGGCAGGCTGCTTATAGTGCATCCAAGGGTGGAGTGGCCAGTATGACGATGCCGATTGCCAGGGAGTTTGCCGGTAAAGGAATCAGAGTAATGGCGATTGCCCCGGGTTTATTTGAAACGCCAATGTTTGCGACGCTGCCGGAGCCAGCCAAAGAAGAGCTGGGGAAATCTGTTCCTTTTCCAAACCGATTGGGCATGCCGGTCGAATACGCGAGATTAGTAGAAAGCATTGTGGCAAATCCGATGCTGAACGGAGAGGTCATCCGCCTGGATGGTGCCATTCGTATGCAGCCGAAGTAGATAGCCGGTGTAAGCGAGGAGTGAAAAAATGAGTAAAAAATATCGCTTTGAAACAGAGGAGCACGAATTATTCCGGGAATCACTGCGGAAATTTTTACAGAAAGAAGCAGCCCCATACTATGATCAGTGGGAAGAAGAACGGATGATTCCGAGAGAATTTTGGGAAAAACTAGGCGAAATGGGTTTTCTTTGCCCTCAGGTGGAAGAAGCATACGGCGGGCTGGATCTCGATTTTAGCTATTCAGTAATAATTCTGGAGGAACTCGAGCGGATCGGTACAAGTTTAATAGGCGTTGGCCTGCACTCTGATATTGTTGTGCCATACTTAGAGTCCTATGGTAGTGCGGAGCAAAAGAAGCGTTGGCTCCCCGGCTGTGTAAACGGTGATCATATTACTGCGGTGGCCATGACGGAGCCGGGAACCGGATCTGACCTGGCAAATATAAAGACGACTGCAACATCGGACGGCGACCACTACATAGTAAATGGGCAGAAAACATTTATTACGAACGGAATTCATGCAGACATGGTGCTGACCGTGGTAAAAACTGATCCGAAAGCAGAGCCTAAGCACCGGGGTATCAGTCTATTAATGATAGAAGATGGCACACCCGGATTTACGAAAGGACGTAAGCTCAATAAAGTCGGGCTTCATGCACAGGATACGGCGGAATTATATTTTGAGGATTGCCGTGTGCCCAAGGAAAATCTGATTGGTGTCGAAGGAAAAGGTTTTCGATATTTAATGGAGAAGCTGCAGCAGGAAAGGCTGGTAGTTGCATTGGGTGCACAGGTAGCTTCCGAAGAAATGCTAAACATGACGGTGGATTATGTGAAATCACGGGAAGCATTCGGAAAGCGGATTTCCTCTTTTCAAAATACACAGTTCAAACTGGCCGAATTGGCTACACAGGTTGAGGTGGGGCATGCTTTTCTGGAGTCGGTCATTGAGGACCATATTGCCGGAAAGGATATTGTGTCGAAGGTGTCCATGGCGAAGTACTGGCTGACGGATGCGTCAAAAAATATCGCCACAGAATGTATGCAGCTGCATGGCGGATATGGATACATGGAAGAATATGAAATAGCAAGAAGATACAGGGACGTACCGGTAGCAGCCATTTACGCTGGAACCAACGAAATTATGAAAACCATTATTGCGAAGAATATGGGATTGTAGAGACAGGCGGTGCGGGAACTGTCTGCCGCGGAGGAACCTCCCGGGAAGAGGTGCTTTCATGGAGGCGTCTGGTAATCCCCGGCCTTTTTCGGCGAAAACAGGTGCCTGGGACTACGGTACAGTAGTTCCTTGTCTTACCGAAAACAATTGTCACTCCCCGGTTTTTGTGGGAATTAAACGAAATTTGAAGTGATGCCCAAATTGTATGGAAGAAACAATTTGGGCATTTTTTATATTAATTAACCGTATAATTTGGTATGATAATTTTGTGCGCGGGGGTCAGACTCCCGGTGCGCTAAAGCGTTAAAGCGTTAACGCGTTAATAGGGTGGGGGTCTGACCCCCGTATAAGGAGATTTTTAATATGGAGTGGAAGAATGTTTATCGGGGATTGGCCATGGGGGCGAGTGATGTGATCCCGGGGGTGAGTGGTGGTACGATTGCTGTGTTATTGGGTATTTATGACAGGCTCATCGCTGCGATCAACGGCCTATTCAGCAGAGAATGGAAGAAACACTTAGGATTTCTTATACCGCTCGGATTAGGTGTAGTCATTGCTATTTTTTCCCTGGCAAAATTAATTGAATGGTTATTTGATTACTATCCCGGACCGACCCTGTTTTTTTTCCTCGGATTAATAGTAGGGGTATTACCTTATTTATTTAACCAGGCAAATGCAAAAAGGACCTTTAAAATAAAACACTACATGTTATTACTGGTGGGTGCGGTACTTATTGCACCATTGGCTTTTTTGAATCCGGAAGAGTCGGCAGTTATTACCGATATGACGCTATCCACATATGTATTGCTCTTTTTCTCCGGTTTTCTTGGAAGTGCGGCCATGATCGTTCCGGGGATCAGCGGGTCATTTATCCTTCTGGTAATAGGTGTTTATTTCACTGTCATTGAAGCAATCAGCAATCTTCAATTTGATATTATTATCGTTACCGGCTTGGGAATTGTCGTAGGCATCATTGTATTAAGCAAAATCATTCATTTTTTCCTGACGAACTACAGAACAGGCACTTTTGCCGTAATAATCGGTTTAGTGATCGGATCGACAGTTGTTATATTCCCCGGCTGGGCGGAAACAACGACACTCATGCTCATAAGCATTGCCACATTCGCCGGCGGTCTTTTCGTTGCGTATATTCTTGGCAGGGTGGAGTATAAAGATTGAGCAAACGATAAGACAAACTTACTTCAACCCGCTACAATGAAATGAGAAAGGAGCATGTGGAACATGGAAGCAATAAAAACAGAAGAACAATTTTATGAAATTATTGACAGCCCGGAGCCTGTTATTATTAAATTTTTTGCGGATTGGTGCCCGGACTGCAAGCGCATGGACATGTTTATTGGCGATATACTGGAGGAATTCAAAAACTATAAATGGTATGAATTAAACAGTGATGAAGTAAAAGGTATTGCGGAAAAATATGAAGTAATGGGCATTCCAAGTATCCTTATTTTCCAAAATGGGGAGAAGAAAGCTCACCAGCACAGTGCTTACACCAAAACACCGGAATCGGTAACAGAATTTCTTCATCAGCAGTTGGGGTAAAGCCTAAAGCCGGGAGGAAGTAATGGCTAAATTGCTTCTTTTTCCCGCCCTCATTATATCGTTCCGTTAAGAAGATTTCATTTAGACCAAGCCCTTGGCTATACCGTTACCGGACGCCAAGGGTTTTAAAATTAATGCTATCCGTTCATGAAACCAAAAGGGTGAAATCGATGAAAAGATTTTTGTACATGCTCATTGTTTTGTTTGCTGCCGTACTTGTTGCCGGCTGCAACCCCGAAGCCCCCATCACTGAAGAAAACACACAGGAAATAACAGAAGTGGAAATTAATGAAGAGGGCCACTATACGAGTAAGGAAGAAGTGGCACTTTATATCCACACTTATAACAGACTCCCGGATAACTATATAACAAAGGAAGAGGCCCACAATATGGGCTGGGAACCGAGTGAAGGAAACCTTTGGGAAGTAACGGATCAAAAGAGCATTGGCGGTGACAGCTTTGGCAATCGGGAAGGAAAGCTTCCGGATGAGGAAGGCAGAAAGTATTTCGCAGCAGACATTCATTATGAAGGTGGCTACCGTGGCCCGGAGCGCATCGTCTACTCGGATGACGGGTTCATTTATTATACGCCCGACCATTATGATACGTTTGTTTTATTATATGGAGATGAATGATATGAAACGGGTAATCATTGACGGGAAAAAAATGCAGAACAAAAATGATGTCCATGCTTATTTACAAGAAAAGCTGCAAATACAAACATACTTTGGAAACAATCTGGATGCACTGTGGGATGCCATCAGCACGCATGACAAGCCACTGGAGATAAATTGCAAGCATTCTGAAGTGTTGGTTGAAGTGCTTGGAGATTATGGACAGGCTGTTTTGCAAGTATTTAAAGATGCTGCAGAGGTAAACCCAAATATTTTATTCAAATTAGAATAGCGTGCCCCTATTTCACTATCTCAGCTCTGCAGCAGTTTAAAAGCTGCTGCAGCCCAAAAATCCCCAGGGGGAAAATCCAAGGAATGATCAGATCGGGGGGGGACCCACAACACCTTTTCTTAAATCGACAGTGGATAATCCGGCGCTCCTTTCCCGGCTTTAAAAGTCTCGATAAATTTTTCCAGTGTCGATGTTAAATATGCATCTTTTCTTCTAATAAATACCGTTTTAATGTTACTGTATTTTTTAGGCAGGTAATGACATTGAATCAGTCCCTTTTCCTCCAAATGGGAAACAGCTGATTTCGGTACAAACGTAATGCCAAGCCCCATAGTAACACTTCCGAGAATGGTCTCCAGCGTACCAAACTCCATCACTTTTTGCGGTGCAGTCTTCTGGTCTCTATACCAGCTCTCCAGTCTTGCCCGATAGCCGCATCCTTCACTAAAGCACAAAAATGGCTCTTCCATCAGCTGTTCTAAAGATGTTTTCGAATGGTCCGAGATTAACACGAGCTGTTCCTGAAAAACTTCATGGGAGATAAGTTCCGGATGCGGGCTGATCTCCGACACGAACGCCCCATCCAGACGGTGATTTAATACATCATCCTGCAGCTGTTCCGTAACGCCTGTTATGAGTGTTAAGTCCACATTTTTATATTTTTTATTGTAGGAAGACAAAATAGCCGGCAGTTTAATGACGGTTTCCACCGATCCTATTTCCAGTTTTCCCGCCGGTTCTGTTTTACTTTGCACGACTTTTTTCATTTCACCGGTCAACGACAGAATTTTCTCACAGTAGACGAGCAGTTTCTTTCCTTCTGGCGTCAATGTCATACCCCGATTATTGCGGTTGAAAAGCGGTGTATCCAATTCAGCTTCCAGCTTGCGGATTCTCGCAGTGATATTGGATTGCACGTAACTTAATTCTTTTGCAGCCTCTGTAATTGTACCTTTTTGTGCAACCATTTGAAAAATTTCCAGGTCTTTAAATTCCATCTGCCTCTCCCTTTCATCATCCTATCACCCATGATATCACTAGAAATGATAATAATCATCAATAATGTTCATTTTAAGTGATATGAAATCTATGCTTTAATAGATATGCAAAAGAAAACTAAAGGGGACGGGTAGGCATTGAAAAATAATATATTAATTGGAGCATTTTTATGTTTCATTTCAGCAGTTTCCTGGGGAGCCATGTTTCCGGTGGCAAATAGTGCTTTCCATCATATTGATGCATTCTATTTTACATTTTTCCGTTATTTCTATGTATGTATCATTCTGGTTGTATGGCTGTTATGGAAGGAAGGGAAACAAGCTTTCCGCTTTGAGGGGAAAGGAAAGGAGCTCTTGTTTTTCGGAACGATGGCCTTTACGGTATATAACCTGCTTATTTTCTGGGGCCAGGACCTTTTGGGTGACCCGGGAACAATGGTGGCTTCCATTATGGAATCCCTGATGCCGATGATTTCGATTGTAATCGTGTGGCTGCTGGTGAGAAAACGACCGCATGCATTTACTTTATTTTGTGTGCTCGTTGGATTCGTTGGGGCCCTGCTCGTAGTAACCAAAGGGGATTTCGGTGCTTTCTTTACCGGGGTAGATGATCTGATTCCATCTTTGCTTATTTTCATAGCGGTAGTCGGTTGGGTGATCTATACAATGGGCGGCAGCCGTTTCAGCAATAATGGCTGGTCTGCATTACGCTATTCCACATTAAGCTGTTTGCTTGGAACAGGTGTGGCAGCAGTTGTAGTTTTCGCTACAACTCTTTCCGGTTATATTTCTTTTCCATCTGCAGAAACTCTGGTCGTCACGGCTCCGCATATTGCCTTTATGTTCATCTTTCCGGGTGTGATTGCCCTGGTGGGATGGAATTACGGGGTGAGTATCATAACGCCGTTGAATGGCTTGTTATTTCTTAACTTTGTGCCGGTGACAACATTAGCTATACAGGTTGTGCAGGGTGCAAGCATTACCGTGTATGACTTTATAGGTACGGTATTTATCATTGTTTCGCTGCTTTCAAACAATATTTTTATGAGAGTGCAGCAGAAAAGGACAAAAGAAAAAGCTTATTTCAGAGGAAGACTGCAGGAATCGGAATCATATTAAAAAAACGATCATTCCTATACGGGAGTGATCGTTTTTCCTTTTGCTTTGTTTATAGTTAACCTGCCTGCTGCATCTGTTTTGGGGTCGATGAAACCGTGTTATTTTCCTTATCGGCATTCACCCTCAACAACCTTAAAGCATTTAACGTTACAATCAGTGTTGCTCCCATATCTGCAAAGATGGCTATCCAAAGTGTCAGCCATCCTGGAATAACGAGCAGCAGTGCAAGCAGTTTAATCCCAATGGAAAAAGCAATGTTTTGTTTAATAATGGCGAGTGCTTTCCTGCTCAGCTTTACCGTATAGGGGAGTTTTTTCAAATCATCGCCCATCAGCGCAACATCTGCTGTTTCCAGTGCGCTGTCCGTTCCGGCGGTCCCCATGGCAATGCCGACAGTGGAGGCTGCCAGAGCAGGAGTATCATTGATGCCATCGCCAACCATGGCAACATTTCCATATTCCTTATCATATTTTTTAACAAAATTTAACTTATCTTCCGGAAGAAGACCAGCCTTCGTGTCCGTTATGCCGAGCTCACCGCTTAATGCAGCCGCTGTTTTTGGATGATCCCCGGTGAGCATGAAGGAGTGCTTGATGCCCAATTCATGCAATTTACGGATTACATATTTGCTTTCTGCCCTTGGTTCGTCTCTTAAAGCAACAGCGAGCAAAATCTCTTCATTTGTACCAAGCAGCATGATGGTTTTGCCGTCTTCCTGATATTGATCTATCGAGGTTTTAATTGTTTTGTCCTCATCAGCTATTTTGGAAAATAGTTTCGTAGAACCGACTAAAAATTCCATTCCGTCAATATTCGCTTTAATTCCTCTTCCGGGAACAGTTGTAAAATCATTCACTTCCACATCATAAAAATCCACATTTTGTTTTGCAGCATAATCCAGAATCGATGCCGCCAACGGGTGCTGTGATTTATTTTCGATGGCAGCTAAATAACGTAAAGCTTTATCGTCATCTTCTGTGAAATATATAGCATCTGTCACTACAGGTGTACCTTTTGTCAATGTTCCGGTCTTATCAAAAGCAATAGATGTAAGGGAGCCGATCTTTTCCAGATAAAGCCCACCTTTAATAAGCACACCATTTTTCGCTGCATTGCCGATGGCGGTAACAATGGCAACCGGCGTGGAGACGACCAGCGCACAAGGACAGCCAACAACGAGAACAGCAAGCCCCTGGTAAACCCAGTCCAGCCACGCTCCCCCAAAAAGGGGTGGTACAATGGCGACAAGGGCAGCAATAGCGATAATAAGCGGTGTGTAATAAGAGGCAAACCGATCAATAAATGCCTGGGATGGTGCGCGTTCCGCCTGTGCATCCTCAACCATATGAATAATTCTTGCGATGGTTGTGTCTGCTGCTTTTTTCGTGACTTTTATTTCCAAAAAGCCGTCATGATTAATGGTCCCCGCATACACTTCATCATGCAATTGTTTTTCGACAGGAATGGATTCCCCTGTAATCGGCGCCTGGTTTATAGTTGAGAAACCTTTTTGAATAATCCCGTCCATGGCGATTTTTTCACCGGGCTTTACCAACATGATATCCCCAATTTTAATGTTATCGATGGAAACAATCTGTTCCGTTCCATCCCTCAGAATGGTTGCATTTTTAGGTGCAATTCCCATTAATTGTTTAATGGAGGAGCGGGCTTTATCCATGGAATAGGATTCCAAAGCTTCACTGATGGCAAACAGAATAACGACAATGGCTGCTTCCATCCATTCTCCGATAATGGCTGCACCAATCACTGCGATGGTCATCAATGTATTCATGTCAAACCGGAGCCGGATGAGATTTCTTAATCCCGCACGAAAAAGCGTTAATCCACCAATGAGAATAGCTAATGCGAGAAGAAGGGTTGTAGTTAAATCGGCCGCTTCCGAAATGAAGGAAACCGATAATCCTGTAATTATAAGGGCCGCGGCTATAATCAGCCGGTGATTGCGAATCCAGAAGGGCTCCTTTTTCTGTTCTTGATTCGGATCATCCACCACTTTGATCCCTTCAAAAGAACCGGCTTTTTCGATATCATCCACGGTTGCATTGCCGTTAACCACTACTTTTGATGCACCAAAGTTTACTTCTGCATCGTTTACGCCTTCGATACGTTTTATATTATTTTCAAATGTTTTTGCGCAATTAGTGCAGGAAATTCCCTGCACACGGTATATTTGTTGTTCTTTAGACATGGGCAGGATGCTCCTTCATATGCCGGAAAGCCTGTTGGATTATCTGATGAACATGATCGTCGGCTAAAGAATAATAAACCAGTTTGCCTTCTTTTCGAAATGTTGCTGCCCCCGCCTTGTAAAGCTGTCTAAGGTGATGTGAGGTTGTGGCTGTCGTTGCATCAATGATTGCTGAAATATCACATACACAAAGTTCGTCTTCTATTAATAGGGCATAAGCAATCTGCAGCCGGTTTTTGTCGGCGAGTAATTTATATAAAGTGCTAACTTCAGAAACCGGTTGCTGTGAAAGCTCCTGTTTAACGCGTTTTACTTTGTCTTCATGGATACAGGTTACTTCACATATATTATTGACCAATGTGTACACTCCAGTCATTCAAATAAGTATTTGAGTATATTATATTCAAATACTTGTTTGAATGTCAAAAAAACAGATTAGGGTGGTCGAAATATATTTACAAAATATCAGCATAACTATACGGGTATTTTTCAGTGGAAGGGGAAGTACAA
Organism: Virgibacillus kimchii; assembly: GCF_055379185.1. NCBI lineage: Bacteria > Bacillati > Bacillota > Bacilli > Caryophanales > Bacillaceae > Virgibacillus > Virgibacillus kimchii. Next base: position 3,699,769 of record NZ_AP043951.1, read on the forward strand.
CCTATACTAAAATTACCTGTCATAGGTTACTGTCTTTTGATGATAATATATATAGTCATTTACTTTGTTCAGTAATATAAAGATAATCAATCCTGTTAATGGGGGGGATAATTGGATGAAGAGCCTTTTATAGGAAAAATAAAAGAGGACAAGAAGTATCTTGTCCCGCTTGAATGTTGGCGTTTCAATGCTCCTCCATATCATACGATATTTTGGAAAAACAGGCAGAAAAAAGCCCGAATTAGCCATTTTTTGCTATTCATATTTATTAGCGTCATGAAAATTTATCAGCGACCCAATGCATTTCCATATAATATAGTGGAAATATTCCGCCGTGCCCCATGCTTATTTGTAGGAAAAACCAAGCTGGTGCTGATTATCTTCAATAAATTTCAACCGGCTATTTGCCAGTTGAATGACATCATCACTGGCTTCCAGCTTAAATATTTCTTTAAATAAACTTTTATTTGCCATATTCAGTGTAACTTCCTCAATTTTCTTATCGTTAAGAAATGCTTTATCCTGTGGGACATTTTTAGTTTTTCCCCATTCCACAATAAAAGGAAGTGACGTCTTTTCTGATTCCGGAAACAGCATCCGCCATTCCAGTCGGGAACCATCCGGTCGTTGTCTGCTGCCGGCAAAAAGCCCCTTGTAGTTTACACCATCCTGCTGAAAATGCTCAATGAAGTCATCCATTCTTTTTGTGCGCATTGCAAACTGAATAAAAGCTTCCTCTCCTTTTGATAATGCGTCGTACGTTTGCACAATCAATGGGTTATCCGAGGTTTCCGCAAGTTTTTCATCAAACATGCCGATCCATTCGATATAGCTGTCATTGGCAAAATAAGCCAAATAATTGCAGGTACCCCAGTTATCATGCTTTCCTCCTTCCACGACTTTGACACCATGCTTTTCACCAAATTCCTTTGCTGCTTTTTCCGGGTCTTTGGCTGTAATAATCAAGTGATCCAATGCCAACATGAAAAAACCTCCCATAATCTTCTCATTTATCATATTTCTAAGTATAATGGTTACATAATTAAAGGGGAAGAAGAAGGTGCTGTATCATGAAAAAAGCTATCTTAAAAGATTTTCCAAATGAGTTTTATACAGAAAGGCTGTGGATACGCCTACCGCTCCCCGGTGATGGAGAAGCGGTACATGAGGCCAAACAGGCGAGCAGAAATGAATTAAAACAGTGGCTGGCATTTGCACAGCACGATGAATCGCTGGAAGATACGGAAGCAAATGTGCGGGAAGCGCATGCGGCATTTTTAAAACGAACGGATTTGCGCTTGCACATTTTTCACCGGGAAACAAAGACATTTATCGGCTGTACCGGACTGCACGCGATAGATTGGGAGGTTCCCAAATTTGAGATAGGGTACTGGATTGACTCGAGGCAGACGGGAAAAGGATATATAACAGAAGCTGTAGAAGGACTGACGAATTTTGCTTTTCAAACATTGCATGCTAGTCGGCTGGAAATACGCTGTGATGCCAAGAATAAAAAGTCCAGGGCGATTCCAGAGCGGCTCCAATATACGCTGGAAGGCACACTTCAGAATGACTCCATCCAAATTGGCGGAAATGAATTAAGAGATACATGTGTGTATGCAAAAATTAAAAAAAGCGTATAGGGTGCTGTCAGCTGAAATAATATTAAAAACATGGAACAAAGAATCTGGGACTTCGCTAAATACTCATCCCATTGTAAAAGATTGTCTCTTTGTCCCATGCTATAATAAAGTAAAGTGACATAATAAAGCAGGTGGTAATATTGACGGAGCCTACCATTTTAATCGTTGAAGATGAAAAGAAATTAAGCAGGGTGCTGCAGCTGGAACTGGAATATGAAAATTATCAAACGGAGATTGCCGAAAATGGCAAGGATGCGCTCCGGCTTTTGGAAGAAAAAGAGTGGGACCTTGTTTTGCTCGATATTATGATTCCGGAGTTAAGTGGACTCGAGGTGTTGCGCAGAATAAGAAGAACGGACGATACCACGCCTATTCTGCTTCTGACAGCAAGGGATGAAGTGCATGACAAAGTAAGTGGACTGGATCTTGGGGCAAATGATTATATCACCAAGCCGTTTCAAATTGAAGAGCTGCTTGCAAGAATCAGGGTGCATTTGCGAACGCCAAAAGTGAAACAGGCTAATGGAGAAGTCCTTTCTGCCGGGGATTTGAAAGTGGATTTACATGCCCATGAAGTAACGCATGCCGGTGATCAGATTGAATTGACACCAAGAGAATTTGATCTGCTTGTCTACCTGTTGAAAAATAAAAACATCGTGCTTTCACGAGAGCAGCTGATTGAAGCAGTGTGGGGCTTTGACTATTTCGGTGACACGAATGTCGTCGATGTTTACATCCGTTATTTGCGGCAGAAAATTGATAAAGACTATGGTGTAGCATATATTCAAACAGTTCGCGGTGTTGGGTATACAATAAAGGATCAGAAAAAATGAAATTGCGCACAAAAATTCAATTGTTTTCCAGCTTGTTTATGCTTATTTTGATTTTACTTGTTAATGCCTCTATTTATTATCTTTTTTACCAAATCAGTGCGGAAAGTGAACTGGAGCAACTGAAATCACAGACAGATACCATGGCGGAAGAATTGGCAAATAATCCGGAAGTTACCCGGGAATTGATTGTAGCATATTTGCCGACCAACGGCATGGCAAGGGTATTTCCACAGGAGGGGCAACCGTTGGAATGGCATTATAGGGAAAATGCCTATACCAACCTTGCCGGAGAATTCAATTCTGCAGAGAGCCATCGTATTGTTTCGCCGGAAGATGGCTCCAATGTTGCTGTTGTAACAAAACCGATTATCTGGGGTAATGGAGATGTGGTCACTTTAGAAGTTTCCAATCATCTGCTTGAGCTTGACAATACGATGACTACCCTGTTTTATGTCCTCGCCATCGCTTCAGTTATTATACTCATCCCGACCGTGTTGGCCGGAAATGTATTAAGCAGGTTCTTATTAAACCCAATAACAGACCTGATTAATACAATGAAAGAAAATACAAAGCAGGCGAAGTGGAAAAAAATTGAAGTGGGGAGCAGATCCAAAGATGAATTGTACGAGATGGAAAAAACCTTTAACGAGATGATTGATCGCTTAAGGGAGAATTTTGAAAAGCAAGAGGTTTTCGTTTCTGATGCATCCCATGAATTGAAAACACCGATCTCCATCGTAAAAAGCTATGCACAGCTATTGAAGCGCAGAGGTCGGGAAAACCCGGAATTATTTGAGGAATCCGTGGAAGCGATTGATTCAGAAGCGGACCGTATGCAAAAGTTGGTGGAACAACTGCTTGCTTTGGCGAAAAATAAAAATGAAGCAGTGACAAAGCAGGTGGATATGACTTTTTTAGGCGAAGAAACAATAAAAATTTTTCAGGGTGCCTACGATAGGGATATTCAATTTCAAAAACCGGAAAGGGCTATTACGGTGAATGGCAATCCGGATCAATTGGAACAGATTATCTATATTTTAATTGATAATGCATTAAAGTACAGCGAGGATCAGGTGGAAGTATCATTAACTTCCCATAATGGATCAATGCAGTTTATTGTAACGGATTTTGGCCCGGGTATACCGAAAGCGGATCAGCAGCGGATCTTTGACCGTTTTTATCGGTTGGACAAAGCAAGAAGCCGTGAGACCGGAGGCACCGGGCTCGGCCTTGCCATTGCCAAGGCGATTGCCTCCTTGCATAACGGAAAACTGGTGGTCCACAGTGAAGAAGGAAAAGGATCGACTTTTACGCTGACATTGCCAATGCTCAAGAAGGATTAACGGTTTTCTCATCAAATTCTAATTTTACTCACAGGATCCTTTCATTCTCTGAGGTTATGATATAAATAGAAAAAAAACAAGGAGGAGATTGGAATGAATAAGAAAATTGGAATGACTGCAGCAGTATTGGCAGGTGCGCTCGTTCTTAGTTTAGGAATATATCAATCGGACGCATCACAGGTGGACCCGAAATTATCGGAGGAAGATATACTTGATCTCGTAAGTGCCCAATATCCCGGTGAAATAACCGAGCTGGAATTGGAAAAAGGATTGGACAGGATGATCTATGAAGTGGAGGTTGCCGGAGAAAGCAAGGAATATGATATGGAACTTGACGGAGACACCGGAGAAGTGCTGGAAATAAGGGAAAAGGAAATGGTGTCTATACCAAAAGAAACAAATGATGAGCACGATACGGTGGAAATCGAAGAACGGAATGAAGATCGTACAGAAACAGCAAATACAACTCATAAGCAATCCGCTGACAGTAAAGATATCTTATCGGTTGAACAAGTGGAAGAACTGGCGTTAAAGGAATTCTCCGGCGTAATCAAAGAGTTGGAATTGGATAAAGATGACGGCCGTTTGATATATGAACTGGAAATAAAAAATGAAAACCGGGAAGAAGCGGAATTGGATATGGATGCTTATACCGGAGAAATCTTGAAAATGGAACTGGAAATGAAAGGCCGAGGTAAAGCAACCAGTACCAATCACAAATTTAATGATATATTAAGTATGTCCGAGGTAAAAGAAATTGCCTTAACGGAGTTCCCGGGAATGATAAAAGAAATAGAGCTGGATAAAGATGATGGGCGTTTGATATATGAATTGGAAATAAAAAATAAAGGAAAAGAAGCTGAAATGGAAATGGATGCACGCACCGGTAAAATTTTGGAAATGGAGATAGATGACTAAGCATCATCACTTTTATACGGTGATTTAGAAAAAATATGTCCGGATCTTAAAAAGTGAGCAAGGAGGAGCGCTGTGAAGAAAAAAATAAGCATGATTGCGGCAATCGTTATAGGTGCAGCGGTACTGGGTATAGGGATTTATCAGTCCGATGCCGTCCATGGTGAACCTGATTTGTCTCAAGAAGAGGTCCGGGATATTGTGAAATCCCAGTACCCGGGTGAAATTACGGAAATTATCCTGGAATCAGGTGCGCAGACTGCTGTATATGAAGTCAAATTGGAATATGACGGAAATGGCTACACCCTGAGGATCGACGGAAATAATGGAGAAGTGCTCGACATGCAGGAGGAAGAACTGCCGGAGCCGCGGGAAAAAGACGGAACAAATGATGCTTCTTCAGACCAGAATCGTTCAAACAGTGAACAGGAAGATGCACAAGAACAGCAAGAACCAGAAAAGGAAGATGAACAGGAAAAAGAGGATGAAACACCATCAGGAGAAAGGTCGACCATTGATACGGAAGAAGCCCGTAATATTGCATTAAATGAATTCGATGGAATAGTAACTTCTTTGGAATTGGATGAAGAAGATGGCCGCCTGATTTATGAAATAGAAATTGAAAGAGGAGATCATGAAGCAGAAATTGAAATTGACGCATTTACCGGAGAAATACTAGTTATTTCCATTGATATAGATGATTAAGAGGTGTCACCTAAATCTGAGGTGGCACTTTTTTCAGAAATAAATATAAGAAAAATATAATTATAACCAAACTTTCCCTTGTTTGCCTTCGTAGACTATGAGTTAATTAGGGTATCGGGCCGATAGACATTGGGAAAGGAGGCTGATTATGATGATCACAAAAATTGAGGTGATTTCCGCTTAAGCGGGAATGGAAAAAAATAGGGCCGTTAACTGCGGTCCTATTTTAAATTAGTTTAATTCGGAACATTAGCATTTCAAATATCAGATATATTGATTATACTTTTATATATATATCCGGGAAACCTCCTGGTGTATAGCCATTTAATCAGAAATAAAAATGAAAAGGAAAGGAGACGAGGTGTGATGAATAAGTTAAAACGTTACTCAATATTAACCTGCCTATATTTGGAAGAGGAGGAAAAGAACAGTGCAGTACAAAAATGGAAAAGAGGTGCTTCCCCCTAGTTTGCTGAAAGAAATGCAGAAATATATCCAGGGCGAACTGGTTTATATTCCAAAAGCTAAAAATAAGCGGGCTGGCTGGGGAGAAGTGAACGGATCCCGCCAAGTCATTAAAAAACGCAATGAAACGATATATGAACTATATAAGGAAGGTAAGAGTCTGGAAGACCTGGAATCGATGTATAACTTATCTGTGGACAGCATACGAAAAATCGTTTATCAATTGCGTGGCGTAAATAATGATGCTGAACAAAATTCTTAGTGAAAAGCGCAGTGAACAAAACAAACATGCTCACTGCGCTATTGGATGCCTGAATTTACATTCATTCATTCTCTGTTATTAATTCCTTTCTGCAGATAAATCATTTCTTCGGCCAGTTTTTGGATTCTATCTGAAACATTGCGATCTATTATTTCCTCACTTTCTTCATTAAATGCATCATTCTGTATATAGACGTTCCCTGTTGGTATGAGTCCTTTAAAGTAAGAAAGGACTGGCTTCAACTGATATTCCGGTACAAGAAAATGTTTTTCGGACCATCCGGTTGCCACGATACCGGTCACTTTAAACTTAAAAACATTTTCAGGCAGATGATCCAACAGATTTTTTAACGCACCTGAAATGGACGCCTGATAAATTGGCGTGCCAAAAACCAGCAAATCAGCCGAGGAAATTTTGCTTACGACCTCCCATGTATCGTCATTATAATCAACCAATGGAGCACCAATGGCAAATTCAACGTCATAATCCCTCAAATCAATCAACTCTGTCTGTATGGAAGAATCGAAGAGCTGCGCAGCGACTAAAACATCATTAACAGCAAGGGAGGTTTTTTCACCTGCCAGTGCTCCGGATACGCCAACAAGTTTCATTATTATAAAAACTCCTTTTTTCATAATACGATGCACGCTTGTATGCCATTTTATATGAATTATATGTCAACAACAAAAAAATATGGTGGTTTGTACTATATTTTACTTGTTTTCGGATTAAGGAAAAACTTTTTATACATTTGCTTCTTCAAACGCTTTTCCGTTAAATACATAGTTATTTCTCGGTATAGTGAAAGTGACAGAATGACCTTTCTCTGCTTCCATCTTTATATATATTTCTTAAGGACTTTATTTGCCCTTTCACTTGATTCGTATTTTCCCAGAATATTGCTCCACTCGCTGAAAAAGCTCCTGCCGATCACCCCTTCTATGTACTTCCCATTCTTTTACATTCATCAATTTTTTCATTTGATAAAAGTACCCAAAGCATATAAACATAACCCCCCCTACAGATAAAACTTTACAGCTCCTAAAGACTCTGAACAATAAATTTCTCCTATAATGATAAACTTCTATGGACTAAGAAACAATAATGCCGCATAAACGCGGCAATATTTTTCCCTTTTTGTTGAAGATCCAGGGATTAATTTGTTCACTTAAGGCAACTTATTTCTGTAGTAAAAAATAATTATACTTATTCTTTCCCTTGTTGGACTAGCTTCCGTCGTGCATTAATAGATATGTCGCAAATAATTATGGTGAGAAAGGGGCGGATGAAAATGCAGCTAATAATCAAAGTGAGGACAATAAGATGGACATAAAAGTTCGGGTAGAAGTTAATGAAAAGCATCCGTATTTTCTTATCACTAAGTTGACTTGTGTAATATAAATAGAATTATTTTTAAATATGTGAACCAGAAGCCTTCCCGCATTATGAAAGGAGAAGGTTAACGTGAATTTTCATACAGACATTTACAAAAGTATAACCAAAGATCGGTTGGCACGACTTAAGAAAGAAACCTATGAAAACCATCGTATTTATAAAGATACAGACTCAACAAAATGGAATATGAAAAAGGAATTATATCCCATTCGGGTATTACAGCGTTGGAAGGCAAGATAAAGTATAGGAAGTTGGATGTTTATATTTTCAGTATAGTGCGCGAAGTGAATACGAAAATAAATGAAAACAGAACCTGATTATGTCTTTGAGAGAACCACTCAGGTATGGCATTGCATGAAAACAAATGAAAGAGGCATTCGAGAAAGCTGCTTAGGTATTTCATTGCATAAAATATACACGATGGAATACCTGAGAGGTTCACGTCATATGCGGTGGTGCTGATTTGATGTTGGATTTCTCTTACCCGGTGAAACCTTTCCTCAGTCATCAACGTATCTGAATTAGTGAACAGGTAAGGGGGATCTGCATGAAAGCATTGGAAGTAAAAAACGTTACAACAACAATTTCAAACACTACTCTTTTGGAGGATATCAGCTTTGACTTAAAAGCTGGATCTATTATGGCTTTAGTGGGACATAATGGCGCAGGAAAATCGACATTGTTTAAAACCATTCTCGGTATGCTGGAAAAAGTTTCGGGAAAAATTACAGTAAATGAAACCTATGATCAGGATGGTTCCTTTTTAACTTTTAAACGAATGATATCTTATCTGCCGGAAGAACCGCTATTATTAACAGAACTGACGGCAATGCAGCACTTCCAGCTGTACGGCATGAGCTATGAAATCTCCAAAGACGATTTAACAGAACGTATTGACCAATATATTTCCGGATTCGAACTGAAAGACAAATTACATGAGTACCCGGAAGCATTATCGAAAGGAATGCGGCAAAAAGTACAAACGATATGCGCCTTACTTCCGGACACTCCGATTATACTAATCGATGAGCCGTTTATCGGTCTGGATATTTATGCCATGGATTATCTGCAGGAAATTATTAGAGGGAAAGCCAAAAAAGGGACAAGTATATTGATAACGACACATCAACTGGAAAGAATTCGGGATCTTGCAGATACGTTTGTTATGCTGCAACATGGTAAAATACAGCGTCAGGGATTCATCAGCGAGTTTGATACGATTCAGCGGAGAACAGAAATATGATTCGAAAAACTTCTGTCTGGAAAGCGTATCTGTTTATAAGTAAAAATCGTTTCCGTAAAAAAAGCAAGCTCATTAAAACAGCATTGGAACTGGTTATTGATAAGACGACAGCTGTTTATCTCATGCTATTTTTTGGTTACATATTTGCCGCCTTGTTTATATTTGGGGATATTATAGAAGAGCTTACGCCGTATTTCAATTTGCTGGAAGCACAGGCCGAGGCCGCATTTGGAATTTTACTAACGGCATTGCCTGCATTATATGTTTTTAAAGCTTTCAGTGAACCGGGTATCCGATTTTCCAGTTCGGAATATCAATTAAGCCTCCTGCCGTATAACAGGAATAAAGTCTGGCTGATCGCTCTCATGGAAAAGCTGGTAAAATATACAGTAATCCATAGTATAGTTTTTGGAGTTGTGGCAGTTGTAACACCGATATCCGCTAAAATTGTATTTTCATTGATGGCAATATTTATCGCATATGAAGTAATCATGTCTGTACCACAATGGAAGCTGTTTCAGCAAAAATTATGGGTGAAAGTCATACTGCTGCTTATTGTCATCGGCATAAACATGCTTGGACTGGCCATAGGATCCCCTGTAACCGGGCTGATGTTGGCTGGAATCATTGTCCTTTCCCATATTTTTCTCATGCCGAGGGTATTCCAGCGAATTAACTGGTCTCGAGTAACAGAAGTAAGTGATTACCATTTATGGAACATGCAAGTGCTCAGGTATGCCTCCCAAACTAAAATGAAACGACCGAAAAAATTTGGTGTTTTCCAAAACAGCCCAGGAAGAAAAGTTCCTTTCCGCACGAATCAGGCAATCTACCATCGAATGTGGAAAGTGTATCTGTTTAATAATTATGAGCTATTGTTTCGACTGATCGGAGTACTGTTTATCATGTTGGTGGTATTGCCATTTATTCATGCTATCGCGCTGCCGATTGGTATAGCAATTGCGGTATATGCTTATAGTTCTGTCATGTCTATTTTTTTCATGGATCGTTTTCAGGCTGATATTTTGCAGGCGATGCCATGGGATTTAATCGGCTTCCGAAGAAGTTTCTTTACATGGACAGCTGCGGGGGGTATTATCCTGTTCATTCCTGCGGTTATTGGAATGTATGTAGTTGCAGATTACTGGGTTTTTCTTTATATACTACTTGTGGTCAGTGTGTTTTTATATAGTTTTTTTCTAAAAGTAAATAAATCCATGGTTATCCTGGCGAAAAAATCAAAAGTTTTTCAGGTGGAAGAAGCTATACATATTCTTAGTATTATTTTGGTCGGTTTTAGTGGAGTATATCCAATGTTAACTTTGACATTCCCGCTGATCTTGCTGCTTGCCAGGAAACAAATGCAGATGGATGAAAAATTTATCTAAGTGTGACGAATATCATAGCAGATCGTTTTAATCTGCGGTATGATCATCATGGGGATACGGGATGTCTCTGGTCTATCTTGATGTGCAGGCAAGTCGGTATGTCTGCACTGCTTAGGGAAGCAAGCTCTGTTACAGAGTTTGTTTCTCCTTTTTTTAGTTGCTTTATTTATTTCTGTAAATAAAATGTAAAAAAAGAAAACTTTTTGTAATAATTTTAATGAAAATGTGGTTTAGCCAATACAAAAAAGGGTATGTATAAGCGTAACACATTTTGTCAGCAGGGAGGAAGACAGCATGATTGACAAAGAGGTTGTCGTATATATCAGCGATGACAGCAAAAAGTGTGACCAGCTGCTCGCTGAGTTGGATCAGCTGGATGTTAATTATAAAACAAAAAATGTTACTAAAAATAAAAGCTATATGAGAGATCTGCAAAATGAAGGTGTTTATGGAACACCTGCCACATTTATTGGTAATGAAAAGAATCCAATACTCGGTTTTCAGAAAAGTACAATTATAAAAGCGTTGAAGGATGGGGAACAGGATTGGAATCAGTACTTTTAGATGGAGCACAATCTTATGAATAAGTGCATAGATTATTACAGATAATTCTGTGCAAAAGAGGTGTGTATGCATGATCCATCGTTCTTATTACCCTCCGCACCCGGAGCAGCCTTATTATCACTTTAATCAGGAAATGAACCAGGTTCCACAACAACCATTGCACGACCATCCTCCAATTAATAGGCCGCCTGTCCAGCAAACGCCATACGAATACTTTGCCAAACCGCAGCAGCCCAATTGGCAGAACTTTTCCCAACAGCAAACACAAATACAGGGAAATCATCCTCCCCGTCCACCAATAAAACCAGCCGGTGGTATTATGAGTAACTTCCAAAAAGAGGATGGGAAAGTTGATATCGACAAAATGTTAGGTACGGTAGGACAAATGGCAAATACGTATCACCAGGTTTCTCCTATATTTAAACAGTTTGGTACTTTTTTGAAAGGGTTCAGATAGGTGTTAATTAAGCTGATGCTCGTTGATTCGCATCGGCTTTTTGCGGTGTTTGGTAAAATAGTCCATGTTTGGCAAAAGAAGAAGGATGAATAAGAGATTATCAATCATATTTTTCTGCAGAAAGGGTAAATGTATGATGAGAGCATAGAGGTGAGTAAAAATGATAGGTTGTTTAATGATACACGGGTTTACCGGAAGCCCTTATGAAATTTCGCCGCTGGCAGACCATTTGGAACAAAATACAAATTGGGAAATAGAAGTGCCCACACTGCCTGGGCATGGAAAGCATCTGGATTTAAGGGATGTTTCCCATGAAAACTGGATTGATACTGCTGAAGAAGAACTCCAAAAATTGGCACAAAAATGTGATGAAATATACTTGGTCGGCTTTTCCATGGGAGGGATGATCGCTTCCTATTTAGCCGCGAAATATGAGGTGGAGAAGCTGGTATTGCTTGCAACTGCAGGAAAATATTTATCTTTTAAGCAGATAGGCATGGATATGGGAGAGATATTAGCTGATGGCATTAAAGGAGAGCTTGACAGTAATAAAATGTATCTGCATTATAAAAATAAAACCGGGCATGTCCCCTTTAAAGCCAATATAGAATTTATGAAATTGGTAAGGTTCACGAGAAAGTACTTAAATAAAGTAAAGACACCTGTGTTAATTGCACAAGGACAGCAGGACGGAATGGTACCGTATAAAACTGCATATTATTTGGATAAGGAAATTAAATCCGAGGAAAAAGAAGTGGTTTTCTTTGAAAGGTCCAAACATCTTATTTGTTTGGGCAACGATAAAGACACCTTAAACACAATGGTACTTGAATTCCTGCAGAAACCGGTGAATGCCATTTAAGGACGGGGATGGGGCTAAGTCATCTTCTTTGAGTTAGTAAACAGACTTTTGTCCCAGTCCCGCCCTATGCATTTCAATCTTTAAAAAAAGCAATGACCAATGCCCCTTTGCCGCCATAAGTGGAAATTAATGGGCCGGTTTCGGTGATGGCGGAACCCTTAAATGAATACCTTTTCTTTATTTGAGCAAGTACTGATTCAGCTCTTTCTTCATCATTGCAATGTGTCATGACAATCATTTTATCTTCCACATTCTTCGTGTACTCCCCGATTTGCTCAACAAAACGGCGGATAGATCTTTTTTCGCCGCGCACTTTTTCAGTTACTTCAATGGTGCCTTCTTCACTCCTCCTCATTAATAACTTGATGTTCAAGGTTTTGGCAATGGTGCCTTTCACTTTATCCAAGCGTCCGCCCATGATTAACTTCTCCAATGTCTTTAATACGAATAACGTCGTTGTCTTTTCTATTTTGCGGGAAAGATGGGAAACAATATTTTCAAATGTTTCTTTCGCAGCAATCTTTTTGTTGGCCTCGTGAAGCAGTAGTGCGACACCACAGGAAGCGGTTTTCGTATTGAGCACTTCGATGACACGATCAGGCTCTTCCTCCAACAGCATATTTTTCCCGGCAACGGCGTTATCAAATGTACTGCTGAGCCCTTTTGAAATACTGAGCATAATAATGGGTTTTTGGGCATCAATTTTCTTGTATGCTTCATAAAAGTCATGCGGACTCGGTGCAGCAGACTGGGGCAGTTCATTTGTTTCTTTTATTTTCCGGTGAAAAGCAGGCAAATCCAGATCGACTCCACTTTTATATTCCCCATCTTTAAAATGCAAATATAGAGGAACAACCTGCACATTCATTTCCTGACTCCATTGCTCGGGTATATCTGCTCCACTGTCCGTCATTAATTGTATGTTCAAAAATATCACCTTATTTCTGTTTGTTATGTTTAGTATACCAGTAACATCAAAGTTATTATATACTATTTCCCCGTTTTCCTGGATGGTAATCGTTATGAAGCAACCGGGGATACATTCTCATTTCCGGTGGATGACAGCTATCATGGAAATACTAAAATGTATCGTGAATTGAACCTGTATTACTTTTGCCGAAGAGGCGGATCAACAGGACTGTTGATTCAGCTTTTTTTCGAAATGGTGACGGATGGCTTTCTTGTGGTGCTCATAATGAAAAGGAACAAGCCGAATAAGATGATGGATCCGCCGAGCAGTTGGGACCATGTGACGATTTCCCCGAGTATGATGTATGCGAGTATGGTTGCTCCTACGGGTTCAAATACGGTTCCCATGGATATAGTTGAAGTACTTAGCCATTTCAGTGCCCAGTTGAATAGTGAGTGACCCAAAAAAGTCGGAAAAATGGCCAATGCTAGAAATAACCACCAATGATCGGCGGGATAACCGGTAAAATCATTTTGCAGTACAATATTATATAAAATTAATGAGATGGAAGCGACCCCGTAGACGAGAAAGGTATAGGTCATTAAAGACAGGTTTCTTCTGGCGGATTGCCCCATAAGAAAATATACCGTAATTGCTACGGCCCCAAGCAGGGCAAGTATATCACCGAGAAATGCCATGCCGCTGATCTGAAAATCTCCCCAGCTGATGATAATACTGCCGAATAAAGCAATAAGCATACTTATAATGGTGCCGGGAGAAAACCGTTCCTTGAAAAACAGGTATGTACCCAAAAAAGCAAATATCGGCTGTAAACTGACAAGTACAACCGAACTGGCAACAGATGTATAATTTAAAGATTCAAACCAGAGAATAAAATGAGCAGCTAAAAAGATGCCCGCAAATATAGATAAAATCCAGTCTCTATTGGATATTTTTTTAAATTCATGACGATATTTCATTAAGATAATTGGCAACATAAGTAATGCAGCAAATAATAGCCGGTAATTTGCAATAATAGCTGCAGGTGCTTCCTCAGCCAGTCTTACAAGTATGGCGGAAGAAGATACAGTAATTACCCCAATAACCACTGCTGCATGCGGATTAAATGGAGGGAGTCGCATCCAGGAACCTCCTTGTATATTCATGGTGTGTTATAGTTTATCATGCTCGGGAATAAAAATCATTTAACATGTTAGTATCACCTTTGATAATGTGATATGATGATACAGATAAGATGACGGGTTCTTTTTATAATGGATAGCTATTTGAAATAAATATCATGCACATTTCCATTTGGAAATGATAAAATTTCAATATATACGTTTATCGAGCCTTCATGGATAAGCCCATAGGTTTACGGATAAATATGGACGGGAAACGGTTTGTAATTAACACATGTGAGGAAAATTTAAAATACAGGGATGGTATTATTTTCAAAGATCAATGTTACAATAAAGTTTTTTTCGAGGAGGCAGCCACGTATAGCGTAAGGGAAAGGCAGCCTTATGCGAGCCGCCATGGTTTTTATCCGTGTATAAAAACGCCATAATTAAATGAATTCGCAACAAAAAGGAGTAGAGTATCAGGTGACAACATTTAACGAACTAAATATTTCAAATCCGATTATGAAAGCATTGGAAAATATGGGGTTTGAAGAAGCAACACCAATTCAATCAGAAACAATCCCATATGGAATGCAGGGACATGATGTGATTGGACAAGCCCAGACGGGTACCGGAAAGACAGCTGCTTTTGGTATACCGATGATCGAGAAAATCGATGCCAAAAAAAGAAAAATTCAAGGGCTGGTAGTGGCACCGACCCGTGAGCTTGCTATTCAGGTGGCGGAGGAACTGAACAGGCTAAGTAAATTTAAAAGGGTCCGGGCGTTGGCCATATTCGGCGGTCAGCATATGGACCGGCAAATCCGGGCGTTGAAAGAAGGACCGCATATCGTTGTGGCTACACCGGGAAGATTGCTTGATCATATGCGCAGGAAAACCATTAAGGTAGACATGGTGGAAACGACTGTATTGGATGAAGCGGATGAAATGTTAAACATGGGCTTCATCGATGACATCCGCGACATTTTGAAAGCAATTCCCGAGGAAAGACAAACATTGTTATTCTCTGCAACTATGCCTAAGGAAATTCGTGATATTGCCACTAATATGATGAAGAGCCCAAAGGAAATTAAAGTAAAAGCGAAAGAAATGACGGTAGAGAATATTGATCAGTTTTTCATAGAGATTCCGGAGAAATTTAAATTTGATACATTAAACAATCATTTGGATATCCATTCACCGGAACTGGCTATCGTCTTCAGCAGAACCAAGAAGCGGGTGGATGAAATAACGGAAGGCCTGCAGGCAAGGGGATACCGGGCAGAAGGAATCCATGGTGATCTGACTCAGGGAAAACGCATGTCTGTATTGAATAAATTTAAAAATGGCCGCGTGGATGTCCTGGTGGCAACCGATGTGGCGGCAAGAGGCCTGGATATTTCCGGTGTGACCCATGTATATAACTTTGATATACCACAGGACCCGGAAAGTTATGTGCACCGCATCGGCAGGACCGGAAGAGCAGGACGTGCGGGAGAAGCAATCTCTTTTATTACGCCCAGGGAAATAGCACATCTGCAGTTAATTGAAAAAACAACAAAGAGCAAAATGAAACGGCTGGTACCGCCTACCATTCATGATGCACGCAAGGGACAACAGCAGGTGACGGTCGATAAAATACTGAAGACCATTGAAGAATCAGATTTAGAATCATACAAGCAAACGGCGAATGATCTGCTTGAAGATCATGATTCCATTTCTGTCATTGCAGCTGCCTTAAAATTGATGACGAAAGAAAGAAGAGATACACCGGTAAGAATTTCTTCCGTTGCACCGATCAGCGTGAAAAAAGCACAGCGTTCCAAAGACAATAATCGCCGTTCCAATAACAAGAGATTTTATGGAAAACGGGGACAGGGAAACCGTGGTCAGGGCGGCAGAAATCAGGGCGGAAGAAACCGTAAAGGGAATTACCACAAACGCTAGAACGCTTGGTTTTTTCTGCGCGTCTGCGCAGTGAAGAATGGGAATTCGCATTGGAAGGTCAGATAGAGTGTTTCTCAGTGCCCTGAAGGGTGGAAATTCGCATTGGTAAGTCAGATAGAGTGTTTCTCAGTGCCCCGAAGTATGGAAATTCGCGTTGGAAGGTCAGATAGAGTGGTTCTCAGTGCCCTGAAGGGTGGAAATTCGCTTTGGTAAGTCAGATAGCCGGCTCCTCAGTGCCCTGAAGGGTGGAAATTCGCATTGGAAGGTCAGATAGAGTAGTTCTCAGTGCCCTGAAGTATGGAAATTCGCATTGGTAAGTCAGATAGAGTGTTTCTCAGTGCCCTGAAGGGTGGAAATTCGCATTGGAAGGTCAGATAGCCGGCTCCTCAGTGCCCTGAAGGGTGGAAATTCGCATTGGAAGGTCAGATAGAGTGTTTCTCAGTGCCCTGAAGTATGGGAATTCGCGTTGGTAAGTCCGATAGAGTGTTTCTCAGTGCCCTGAAGTATGGGAATTCGCGTTGGTAAGTCAGATAGAGTGTTTCTCAGTGCCCCGAAGTATGGGAATTCGCGTTGGAAGGTCAGATAGAGTAGTTCTCAGTGCCCTGAAGGGTGGAAATTCGCGTTGGTAAGTCAGATAGCCGGCTCCTCAGTGCCCCGAAGTATGGGAATTCGCGTTGGTAAGTCCGATAGAGTGTTTCTCAGTGCCCTGAAGGGTGGAAATTCGCATTAAAAGGTCAGATAGCCGGCTCCTCTGAGACCTAAAGGACGAATTGTCCAAGTAAGAAGTCCAATAGAATGAGCCACGGCGCCCAAATGGTTACGTATCCTTCTAAAAAAGGGAAATAATCTATTCAATGACCGGAGATCGGAGCTTAGAAAAATGAAAACAGTGGAGGACGCAGTATAAAGCTCTCACCTTATTCGAAAAAGCTCATAGTCTTAATCAATATACTGAAATAAAGTAATTGGAAAAGCTCTTTTTACAAAGAGCTTTTTTTAACTAAGAAGATAAAAAAGGGTGGCACGCAAAGGGTTGATTTTACTTATCCGTCATCCATCCCATATAATAAATATACAGGAGGGAAGTATTATGAGACAGCCCCCAAAAAATGCTATCGCCAAAGATGCCATTAAAGTCTGGCAAATAACGGGAGCCCTGTTTACCGGATTTCTTTTCCTTGTTACAGCCATTATTGCAACAGTTTCCTATTTTAATGATTTTACATATTGGTTTATGGTGGCAGGTTTAATTATAACTTTGCTGAGTGCATTATTATTTGTTTTCATCCTGCCGAAACTTCGGTGGAGAAGATGGCGCTATGAAGTATTTGAACAGGAAATATATATACAGTACGGAATTTTGATTGTTTCCCGGACGTTGGTGCCGATGATTCGTGTGCAGCATGTGGATACAAAGCAGGGGCCTATATTAAAACAATATTCCCTGGCAACAGTTACAGTATCTACCGCGGCAACTACCCATGAAATACCGGCATTGCTGGAGGAGGATGCTTCGGACTTAAGGGACAGAATCTCAGCATTGGCAAGGGTGGATGAAGATGATGTCTGATGCCCGCCGATTGCACCCTGCAGCAATTTTCTTTAGCCTGACCAAATCACTCAGGGAAATGGTCTTTCTTTTTATCCTTGGTTTTATTACGCTTAGAGAGCAGGGCATTCTGTATTTTTTCATGGTCGTGCTGTTAATCGTGCTGTTAATGATAATATTTAAGACACTGGCGTGGTACCGATTTACATACAGGGTGGAAGAAAATGAGCTTCGTATTGAATATGGCATACTTATCCGCAGAAAAAGATATATTTCCAAAAACCGTATTCAGTCGATCGATTTGACAGCAGGGGTCGTTCACCGTATATTCAAGCTCGTAAAAGTGCAGATCGAAACAGCCGGAAGCAATATTGATGCAGAAGGGTCCCTCAGTGCAGTGCCCCTGGAGGAAGGGGAGCGGCTGCGGGATGAATTGAAGCAAAAGCAAACGCAAGTGCCTGCCGGGGACGAAGTGGAGGATGATTCGGAAGAGAAAGTTGATCCGAGTTTTACCATCTCTTTCAGGCGGTTATTTTTAGCTGGTTCCACATCAAGCAGTATAGGTATTATACTCGCATTTTTTGTTGTGGTGTTTTCCGAATTAGAACAATTTATTCCGGAAGAAGTGTATTCCAATGCCATCCATTGGCTTATCGGTTTAAGCCTGGTACTGATCGCTGTATTTATTATTTTCCTATTGATTGCACTCTGGCTGATCGGAATTGCCGGAACGATGATTAAGTATGGACATTTTACCATTACAAATAGAAGCAGTGAGTTGTTCATTACACGTGGGTTATTGGAGAAAAAGCAGATTACGATACCATTGAATCGTATTCAGGCAATCGGCATTCAGGAAAGCATGATCAGGCAGCCGCTCGGCTATGCCACCATTTTTGCGGAGGTAGCCGGCGGTACACAGGAAAAAGGGGAGGAATTCTCCACGGTCCTGTATCCCCTGATCAAGAAAACGGAAATTGCCCCTTTTTTGCAGGAGATTCTTCCGGATTATGCGATGCAGCCCGGTGAGTGGGAATCCTTGCCAAAAAAATCACTGAAGTATTACCTGTTTCGATCGATGCTGCCGTTTGTACTGCTGGGAGTGGCCATTGTTTGGTTTTTTCCTTCATTCAGCTGGGTAGCGATCATCCTGGTTGTCCTTAGTTTTATCATAGGCTGGCTCAGGCATAGGGATGCCGGCTTTGTCCGGAACGGCGGCATGCTAATGGTAAAATATCGTGTATTCAGCAAAATAACGATGATGATTTATCACCGGAGAATCCAGGCATTTGAGAAAAAGCAGCATTTGCTGCACCGGCGGGAAGACCTGGCTTCCATGGAGCTATCCATTATCGGAAGGTTTGGGGCCGGTAAACATTACAGGTTAAAGGAAATGAAGGTATCGGATACGGATCAGCTGTCCGATTGGTATTCCTACAGGGACAAACAAAATGGGCATGAACATGAAAAGCAGCGGGGTTAAACGGCCCCGCTGCTTGAATTTTTACCATTAAAACATCCTGTTCATTAACCCGAGCAATACAAGGATTCCGAGGATGATCCATATAATATTTTTCTTTAATTTTTCAGGAAACCGTTTTTTTCGCCAACGGTCCGGGTCAAATTGGATTGAACCGTCATCCTCTTTGTGACGGCGGCGGTACCGCCATGGGGAAAACGCCTGTACGCCTGTCAAGATAACTGGAGCTATTGCAAAACCGGCTAAAGCACCAAAGAGATGGGCATGAATGTTTATGCCGGGACGAAGGAATGTCATAATGATACCAATGATAAAAATAATTGTTATTATTTGTGAACTGCCCTGATCAATAAGATGCTTGCGGAAAGCCACCATGAAGATATATATCCCCATCAGCCCATAAACACTGCCGGAAGCACCAACATGTACATACCATATTTCAGAAGGCCCTAATACAAAGGTTGCCACATTTCCGGCAATACCGGTGGCCAGATAAGCCATAATGAATTTAAATCTGCCGAGCATCTGCTCCAAAGCAGGGCCAAAAAGAACAAGGGCAAAGGAATTAAACGCTACATGCATGAATCCTGCATGGAGAAATATTGGTGTCACTAACCGCCAGTATTCCCCCTGAGCGATCAAATAATTGCTCCCGGCTCCAAGCTGATACAGAAAAGGGAATTGCAGGAGATGGGTAATGCCCCACAGTGCCAGATTAATAATTATAATAGTACCGACCACAGGGTAAAATTGCAGGAACTCTTTTATACTTCTTTCGGTTCGGATAAACATTGTATCACCCTAAATTAATTTATTTTCATACATTTCAATCGAAAACGTTTATATATTATAGTTTAGTAATAATAGTAGTAGAGTATGACCAATACCATCTTACTAAATATAATTCCAAAAATATATCGATTTGTATTATAGATCAGGAAAGGACGAAGGAACATGATACGAGGCATCGGCTTGGATATCATTGAGTTGGACCGGGTCAGGAGAAATATACGTCAAAGTAATCGGTTTGTCAGAAGAATCTTAACGGAAAAAGAAAGGGAAGTTTTTGATTCCCTGCAAAATGAACATAGAAAAGTGGAATACGCTGCCGGCAGATTTGCTGCCAAAGAAGCTTTTGCGAAAGCACTGGGTGTCGGTATAGGAAAATTGAGCTTCCAGCATATCGAAGTGTTAACAGATGAAAAAGGCGCACCCACTGTACAAGCCCGAGGTTATGAGGATGATCGCATTTTTATTTCCATTACGCACAGCAGAGAATATGCGGCGGCTCAAGTCGTGATCGAATATCCAATATAAATGCATATTTGCCATGGTTGTCTCATATATTTTAGTGCAGGCAGAAGGGAACAGGTTGGATTGTCAGCATGAAAGAATATACGATATTGGTCAGCTTTGCAGTGCCTGGAGGGGTCTGAAGCAGTACCGGACAAGCCGGAGTATAGAAAGAACAGTAAAGTCGACTTTCAGTGAAATTATATAGAGCTGCCTGCTATAAAAAGGGGGAAAATGATCATTCATGCGGGCAAGTAAGCTGTTCATGCATGAACAAAGCAAGACCAGTATCGTATTCATTCTTTTCTGTTTGACGCCGTTCCCTGTTGTTTTATCGGGCAGGCAAGAAAGCGTAAAACTTGCTTACCTGCATAAGTGCATAAGAAATGCTGCAGGAGTGACACAATGCCGACGAAAAACTCATTTTTCGTTGGACTGAAGCTTTTGTTGTTCAAGCTTGCATTTCACTGCATAAGGGCTTCTAAGAAAGCAAAATACGCTTTCAAGAACTCCTTGAGCGATAAGCCAAGTTTTCTAAAGACAAGGGAGACATGTCCATGAAAAGAATTTTTGTTTTTTGGAGCGTATTCGTTTTAGGCACCGTACTGTTTTTGTCTGCTTGTGGCGAGCAGTCTCAAGAAGATGTAGTGGAAAATCTTCAGGAGTCTGTGGAGAAAATGGACGGGTATAAAGCCGAAGCAGAAATGATCATGAAAACCGGTCAGGAAGACCAGGCATTTTCCATTGATGTATGGCATCAACAGCCGGAATTTTACCGGGTTAGGTTGTCGAGTGAGCAGGATGATGAGGAAAGCCAGATCATTTTGAAGAATGAAGATGGCGTGTTTGTTTTAACACCAGCTTTGGAGAAGAATTTTAAGTTTCAGTCGGACTGGCCGGAAAACAGCAGCCAGCCGTATTTATACCAATCACTTGTAAATGATGTCATGATGGATCCGGAGGCTGAGTTTGAATCCACTGATTCCCATTATATTTTCCGGACAAAAACCAATTATCAAAGCAATAACAATCTGCCATTTCAGGAAATACACTTTGACAAAAAATCATACACCCCCGTTGCAGTAAGGGTACTTGATAGTGACAGGAACGCTTTAGTGGAAGTGAATTTCACCAGCTTTGATAAAGGTGCATCCTTTGAAGAAGATGATTTTACGATGGAGAAAAATATGGCAAGCACTTCCGATGAAGAACCGGCTTCCGGGGAGGCTGCAGAAGAAAGTCCATTCACGGTGGTGTTTCCGTCCTATATGGCAGGCGCAGAACTTACAGAACAAAAGGAAGTAGAGCTGGAAAATGGGCAACGGGTTATATTATCTTACACCGGGGAAAAGAACTTCACGCTGATACAGGAACAGGTGGATGTTCAAGAAACGTTATCCTCTCCGCAGCAAGTAAGTGGGGATATAGTGAACCTGGGCCATTCCATTGGTGCGATTTCTGAAAATATGATTGAATGGAGCTCCGGCGGTATGGATTTCCGTCTGGCAAGTGACCAATTAACCCAGGAGGAAATGGTTCAAGTCGCTCAATCCGTTCAAGATCAAGAAGTGAAGTAGTATGAATACATGTAAGCAGACTCATAAATGGAGAGGGGGTCTGCTTTTTATTTTCTGTTTTTGGATATTGTATTGTTCAGCTTCAATGGGAAATTGTCTTAGTAAAATAAATACATGAAATGAAATCCACATTATTTCGAATAAAACTATTCTGCCACGACTCTGTTCGTTTCCGGTTCATTTGTTTGATTTATAAAAATTTTTAAATATAATGGGGAGTAATACTATTTAAAGGGATGTGGACCATGCTTTATAAACCTCGTACCAAACCCAAAGAGTTAATAATCCTCGAATTATTGAGCAAGAGAATGGAACTGAGCAGCAAGGTAAAGCAATATTATTACAGCTTGAAAAAAGGGTATGAAGGAGAGAAAATGTTTGATGTATATACAGAAAAGATGAAATGCCATTGTTTAATTTTTAATGATCTTTTATTTGACATCAGCAATACCACCATTCAAATTGATACGCTAGTTATGATGCAGGAAATGATTTATTTGTATGAAGTGAAAAATTTTGAAGGAGATTATTATTACCAATCTGACAAGCTATTTAAAAAGCCAAAGCGGGAAGTTATTAATCCGCTGCATCAATTGAGCAGAAGTGAGACCTTGCTCCGTCAGTTACTTCTCAGTCTCGGCTACAATCCTCAGATCGATGCTTCCGTTATTTTTATCAATCCCGAGTTTACCTTATATCAGGCTCCGATGGACAAGCCATTTATTTTTTCAACCCAAATTCATAGATATATGAGAGATTTAGACAGCAATTCTTCAACATTAACTGCAACACATAAAAAACTTGCTGATCAACTAGTTGCTTTGCACCAAACTGAATCACCATACAGCAAGCTGCCACACTACGATTATGATATGTTACAGACAGGAATTACCTGCTCACAATGTCACTCGTTTTCTGTTACTATTGTTAAAAGAAAATGCATGTGCCATGCTTGTGGACAAAAAGAGTCCATTTCGGATGCTGTTTTAAGAACAGTGAAGGAGTTTCAGTTTTTATTTCCGGACAAAAAAATTACTACAAAAATCATTCATCATTGGTGCAAGGTGGTAGAGACGAAACATCCAATAAGAAGGATTTTGGCAGATAACTTTAATGCGGTAGGAAAAAACCAATGGACGTACTATAAATAATTTATATGAAGAGTATCTTGACGGTTATTCTAGCCAGACCGATTTATTGAATGCTTCAATGCAGGCTTACCGGGCAAGATTCGTTGAGAGCTAAGCCCGATGAGTAAATGAATGAAAGGAATTCCGTGAAATTCGTTGAGAGCTAAGCCCGATGAGTGAACGAATGAAAGGAATTCCGTGAAATTCGTTGTCTGATGAGCCCGATGAGTGAACGAATGAAAGAGATTCCGTGAAATTCGTTGAGAGCTAAGCCCGATGAGTGAACGAATGAAAGGAATTCCGTGAAATTCGTTGTCTGATGAGCCCGATGAGTGAACGAATGAAAGAGATTTTGTGTAATTCGTTGAGAGCTAAGCCCGATGAGTAAACGAATGAAAGGAATTCCGTGAAATTCGTTGAGAGCTAAGCCCGATGAGTAAACGAATGAAAGGAATTCCGTGAAATTCGTTGAGAGCTAAGCCCGATGAGTGAACGAATGAAAGGAATTCCGTAAAATTCGTTGACTGATAAGCCCGATGAGTGAATAAATGAAAGGGGTTCCGTCCCGTCCATTGCCAGATACACCTGACGAATGAACGAAGAATGGATTTACACCATTCAACCCGAGTGATAAGCATGCAAATAAGTATTTACACGTCGCAACCTCCAGAAGGCTTATGAAAGTGAATATATTGGTTGAAAGGTTATACCAGATACCCATAAATTGTAACAAGCATCAGGTTGATATGATTTTATAGGCATGAAATACAAAACCAAGCATATATTTAACTGGAGTGAATTTTAATTTGCTGTGGCTTATGGAGGATATATATGCTATCATCAATATTAGAATTTTATTTATGGGATAAGCCCAACTGCGGTTTGGCGGAATGAAAATCTGTTTCACGGTCGGGCTGTTTCAGCAAAAATATAGAGAATGATCCGTAATACCCTTTTATGGATTATCGACAAAAAGAAACGATTTTTATAAAAAAGTGCCAATACCCCTTTGCAAATGGGCTTATTCAATGGTATCATTAAAATGAATTTTAAATAGTTCGTGCAACAGTTGGCGGAGGTGTATGGGTTTTGTCAGAGAGTGTACAGGAAATTTTGGTGAAAATGCCAAAAAACCTTATAAACGAGGTGGATGGGTTAATGAAATATGAAAATAGTGATTTAAGTGATTTCATATGTCAGGCTACACAAAACTACTTGCAGCAAAAAAGAAATGAACACATTCAACAATTTCGTGAAACAATGCAAAAAGGCTACGAAGAAATGGGCCGCATTAATCTGACAATTGCTTCAGAAGCTTTTCAGGCTGAAGAGGAGGCTGAAAACACCCTAGAGCGCACTGTGATCGGGGTGTAAAAGTTGATCGTTCAGCGAGGTGAAGTGTATTTCGCCGACTTATCCCCTGTTGTTGGGTCAGAACAGGGAGGCGTACGTCCGGTGTTAATACTGCAAAACGATATTGGAAACCGATTTAGCCCGACCGTTATTGTTGCTGCGATTACTGCCCAAATCCAGAAGGCAAAATTACCTACCCATGTGGAAATTGACGCAAAACGCTATGGGTTTGACCGTGATTCTGTCATTTTGCTGGAACAAATCCGCACATTGGATAAGCAACGTTTAACGGACAAAATTACAAAACTTGATAGTGAAATGATGACCAAAATTAACCAGGCACTGGAAATAAGCCTCGGTTTGAAGGACATGTATAGTGAATAGTGAATAGTGAATACCCTTGTTGAGACAGGGGTATTTTGTTTTGAAAGGGCGGAAGCGCTGTGTTGTGCTGCAAAATGTCTTTTTATATGTATTACCCTTGACCTTTATTTATAAACCCATTATTATTCAGACGCGTTAAATTGTGGCATTTAATCTGTCGGTTTGCCAAAGGTGGTTCTACCAGGCAGGTCAGTCCGTAAAATGAATAGAATGACGTAACAAAGCGGTGTGTATAGATAGGTACATCATTCTGTGAAATGCGTGAAGACACCTGCCAAAACAGTTCTCGGAGGAACGACACATTACATATTCCAAACAATCAGCTGTAAGCTCAAGTTGCCATTGGGTGTACAATTCAACTTGCTATTTTGACAAAATAACTTTTAAATCATAGAAAAGATCTTTGTATATATAAGTCTGGTATTATTACAATAGTTCGTTGCCGGTAAGTAATTTCCAAAGTCTGCATATTGATTACTTGCCAAGCGTAAAAAAATAAATAACGATAAAATATATGCTACACTGTTCATAAGTGCAGAATATAATTCTCAGGGAAGACAGAAATGATAGCTTATCTGCCCCGAATTGATTGCAGAATTCTTTAAAGCATGTGACAATATTATAAAATGTTAGTCGAATAATGGAGGTAACTAAATGGATCGACAGTTTAAGCAATTGGTTTTGGATAATAGTGATCAGATTGTTGAAAAGTGGCTGAAGGAAATTGAACAATTAAAGAGTGAAAATTATACATCAAGCATTTCGGACGAGTTATTTGAAAGTACAAACAGAGAATTTGTAAATGTTATCTTTACGAGTGTGAAAGATCATGGAGCCACCAAAGGAGTGGAGGACTTTTCCGAGAAAATCATTAATCTTGGCTGGCCGTTGAGTTATATAACAGACGGGCTGCAGGCTTTTCGTAAAGTTACCATCGATTATTTGCTTGAAAATTCGGATCAGGTTAATTCCAATTATTTTTCGGAAGTAATACAAAGTGTGGATCAATGGGTAGGACCGCTCATACGGCAGTTGGTCAATGAATACTCCGGTAGCTGGGAGCACATCTTATCCCTTCAGCGTGTAGCACTCCAGGAATTATCCGCACCGCTGATTCCGGTCATGGACAAGATTACGATCATGCCATTAATTGGTACAATTGATACAGAACGGGCAAAATTAATTATGGAAAATCTGCTTGATGGTGTCATTACACATAATGCGGAAGTAGTCCTTATCGATATTACCGGTGTACCTGTGGTGGACACCATGGTTGCACATCATATTATACAGGCTGCAGAAGCAGTCCGTTTGATCGGCGCTCATTGTATTTTGGTAGGAATCAGACCTGAAATTGCCCAGACGATCGTAAATTTAGGCATTGACCTCAGTAAATTTCCAACAAAGAGTTCTTTGAAAAAAGGGTTTACAGCGGCACTGGAAATAACCAATCGAAAAGTGATTGATGTCAATGTGGAAAGCAGAACAAATGACGGCAGCTGGGATCGAAATGGTGTCGAAAAACTGATTAATGCGATGAAACAAGGGGAGTGACCAGAATGCGAATACCAATATTAAAACTGCACAACTATTTACTTATATCAATCCAGACTGAACTGGATGACAATACAGCCATACAATTCCAGGAAGATTTACTTAATAAAATTCATAAAAGCGGTTCTTCCGGCGTTGTAATAGATCTGACATCCGTAGAAATCATTGATTCATTTATTGCAAAAGTGCTTGGTGATGTGGTAACTATGGCGGATTTAATGGGGGCGAAGGTTGTTCTGACAGGTATTCAGCCGGCAGTGGCAATGACATTAATTGATCTTGGAATTCACTTAAAAAATGTGCCGACTGCTTTAGACCTGGAACAGGGCTTAAATAAATTGCACCAGGAATTAGGTGAATAGAGATGAAACCTGAAACCTGTGTTACAATCAGAAAAGAATGGGATATTGTAGGTGCGAGGCAATTAGGCAGGGACATTGCCAAAGAGATCGGATTTGGGACAGTGGACCAGGCGCGCATAGCAACCGCAATATCTGAATTAGCACGCAATATCTATTTATATGCAGAAGAAGGAAAAATCTGTTTCGAGAAAATAAATACAATAGATCGTAAAGGTATTAGTATTATAGCTATTGACACAGGCCCAGGGATAGATGATGTCAGTAGGGTAATGGAAGATGGATATTCTACCTCGGGCGGGCTGGGGGCAGGGCTGCCAGGAGTGAAGCGGCTGATGGATGAATTCGATATGAAATCGGACAATGGTAAAGGAACAGAAGTTAAAACAGTTAAATATTTAAGATAAAAATAGTATAATTTATGTATACAATTTGTTGAAGTGTGTATACAAAAAAGGAGGGAAAGTATAGCACTTTCCCTTCTCATTTATATATATACAATATTGGATGTTGAGGAACAGTGACATCCGTATATGTGGGGGATAGGATGATGGACGAGGTTATTAATATAGATGTGGAAAACTATAAAGACTTGTTGAAACGTTATATTGAAACACAGGATGAAACATCTTTATACGGAGTGGAACAAGTAAGTAAGGCACTTATTCAGAAGAATATTTTACCAGAGGAAATCATAAACCTGCATATGAAGGCCATGGAAGATATTTATCCTCGATTGTCGGAAGCATACAGCCATTCACTGAATTTTTTGCTTGAAGCCATGATCTCCTATGGTCTTGCACACCAGGAGTTTCAGACATTGAGAGAAAAACAGGTTGAATTTAAATCGGAAATTTCTGTTGCGGCCAATATGCAAAATACGCTTTTACGTAGTCCCATCCCGGAAATTAAAGGGATGGATATCGGTGTTAAAAGTGTTCCGGCCAATGAACTGAACGGAGATTACCATTATTTCACCAAAGGGACAGATGGCCGTCTGGAACTAGCCATCGCTGATGTAATGGGAAAAGGTGTGCCAGCAGCACTTTGTATGTCAATGATAAAATATTCCATGGAAAGCTATCCGGAAGAGCAAAAGTCACCCGGAAATGTTTTATATAATTTAAATCGGGTAGTAGAACGGAATGTGGAAGCCGGCATGTTTATTACCATGTTGTATGCACAGTATTGCCCGAATGAAGGGAAAATAAGATATGCCTCAGCTGGACATGAACCCGGCTTTTATTACAATGCGGAAAAGAAACAGTTTGTTGAAATGGAAGCGAAAGGGCTCATCTTAGGTGTTATGCCCGAAACGGAATATAAAGAATATGAGCTGCAAATGAATGATGGCGATATGGTTATATTTTTCACGGATGGGGTTACTGAAGCAAAAGATGGGGACAGGTTTATCGAGACAGAAGAAATGCTGGATATGATAAGAAAATATATTCATCTTCCTGCTCAGGAAATGGTGGCTGAAGTATACAAGCATATTGAACGTCTTCAGGAATTTGAACTGAGAGATGACTTTACACTTGCTGTTTTAAAAAAGAAGTTTAGCTATCAATAAGTTTGGGTACAGTATGCTATATCTATGAAAAAGTAATGTTTATCAGGACAGTTACATAACTTCACATAGAAATTAGGAGGAGAATGATGAATTTAGATATAGAAACAGTAACAGAGAATAAAAAGTTTGTCGTAAATCTTTCCGGTGAAATTGATGCATATACTGCACCCGATCTGAAGGAAAAACTTCTTCCGTTGACCGAGCATCCTGATCATGTGGTGGAAGTCAATTTGGAAGATGTGAATTACATGGATAGTACAGGGCTTGGTGTCTTTATCAGCGCGTTAAAGGCAACGAAAGAAAATGGAAGTTACTTAAAGCTCGTACATCCACAGGAGAAAGTAACACGTCTGTTTAAAATAACCGGCTTGGATGAAGTGTTGGATATAAACTCAGCGATTCGGGGTGGAAGTTAACTATGGAAACATTGGATTTTATTGAAATGAAAATCCCGGCAAAAGCCGAGTATGTTGGTGTTGTGAGACTAAGTGTTGCCGGGATTGCAAATAGAATGGGGTATTCCTATGAAGACATTGAAGATTTAAAAGTAGCTATTTCTGAAGCAATCACGAACGCTGTTACACATGCCTATCATGAAAACGATGATGGAGAGATAACCATCGGTTTTGGTGTATATCAAGACCGTTTGGAGATTATGGTAGCAGATCGTGGAGGAAGTTTTAACATAAAAGAGATTAAAAGTGATATTGGCCCATATGATGAATCGGCAAATGTGGAAGATCTGCGCGAGGGTGGATTTGGACTTTTCCTCATTAACGCATTAATGGATAAAGTTCAGATCAACAACGAATACGGCGTCATTGTATTGATGACAAAGTACCTTGCAGAAACAGAGGTGGGGTTTGATGACGACCAAGTCTCAACCAGACAATAACGGGCGAGATGAGGTTTACCAGTGGATACAATATTTGCAGAAAGATCCTACAGATGAGGCCTTGCAGGAAAAGGTTGTTCTTGCCTATCAGGATCTTGTGGAGTCGATAGCACGGAAATATTCTAAAAATAGTTCTATCCACGAAGATTTGGTTCAGGTAGGTATGATTGGGCTGCTGGCAGCAGTACGCAGATATGATGAGTCATTTGGTAAATCCTTTGAGTCTTTTGCTATTCCAACCATTATCGGGGAGATAAAGCGGTTTATCCGGGACAAGACTTGGAGTGTGCATGTTCCCAGGAGAATTAAAGAACTTGGCCCCAAAATTAGAAAAGCAGTGGATGAACTGACCACAGCCAATCAAACTTCCCCGACGATTCAAGAAATCGCCGATTATCTTGATGTGTCGGAAGAAGATGTGCTGGAAACGATGGAGATGGGAAAAAGTTACAAAGCACTTTCGGTAGACCGTAAAATAGAAGCAGATTCGGATGGGAGTACAGTGGCAATATTGGATCTTATCGGGAACAACGAATCCGGCTACAACAATGTGGATCAGCAGATGATGCTGGAGAAAATCCTGCCCATTTTATCGGAAAGAGAACAGCAAATACTCCAATTCACTTATTTTGAAAATAAAAGCCAAAAAGAAACAGGGGAATTACTTGGTATTTCGCAAATGCATGTTTCCAGATTGCAACGTCGATCATTACGAAAGTTGAGAGAAGCCATTCAGGCCGAAAGCACGGAGGTATTTGATTGACGGACATGAAAAAAATAGAGGTAGCTATGTACCAGCAGCCAAAAAAAGGAAATTACTATTGTGGTGACAGCTACTTTTATTTGGAAACCAAAAATGAGTTTATCTGTACAATTGCAGATGGTTTAGGCAGTGGTGAATATGCCAGGGAATCTTCCCAAATTGTCATTGATATCATCAGCAGCAACATGAATGAACCAGTTGATAAAATCGTTAAAATCTGCAATGAACAGCTGCTGGGAAAAAGAGGAGCAGTACTAGGTATTTTAAAAATAGATTTTATTGCAAAGGTCTATTCTTTCTCGGCTATTGGCAATATAGGCATTGTAATTGGGAATAGAAATAAAAAGAAAAGGCGTAATATACCAAGTTCAGGATATTTGGCAGGTTATCCCCGAAAATTTAAAGTAACACAGGAAAAGCTGGAAGAGGGTATGAATTTCATCATGTTTTCCGACGGTGTTACCGATAAAGATATAACAGAATTAGATGTTTTTGGAAAAAGCGTGGAAAATATTATTCAAACCTTTAAATATAAAAGCAGCCAGGATAGAGAAGATGACACTACATTAATAGCCATGCGCTACCTAAATAATACTAACTGATGCAACACGGGGACGATTCTCCTGTTGCATTTTTCTGTTTAATGGGACAGAGAACCGGTTGAATTGCCGTAAAGCTTCCCGGCCAAATCAGCTTACTTAAATGACTCTGTCTCCCGCAAGGAATTATGAAAAAGAAGCGTTCTTTGGTAAAATAGCTTAGCAGGAAAGAAACAATTTTTCTGTATCAGTACGGATTTCGTATTCAGAATCCATATTTGCTGAAGTCAAGTTTTGGTGTACAAAAGGAGGAAATGGCTTGGCATATGAATTAAATGAAAACCTCAGTCAATTGGTTGCAAATGAGGTGAAGGTGAAACAAAGCATCGTGGAAAAAGTAATTGAACTATTGGATGAAGGGAATACACTTCCTTTTATTGCCCGTTACCGGAAGGAAATGACCGGTGGCCTGGATGAGATACAGATTAAAGCCATTCAGGATAAGTGGAATTATGCAGTAAATTTATCTGAGAGAAAGCAGGAAGTCCTTCGCATTATTGACGAACAGGGTAAATTGACGGAAGAATTAAAAGGAGAAATAACCCAGGCCACTCAATTACAGCAAGTGGAAGACCTATACCGGCCTTATAAACAAAAGCGCAGAACAAAAGCAACGATTGCAAAAGAGAAAGGGCTGGAGCCACTTGCATCATTAGTCTGGCAGCAGGAAACAGAAGATATATGGAAGGAAGCAGAAGCGTATATATCTGAAGAACATGAACTACATAAAGTGGAAGATGTCCTTGCTGGTGTAAATGATATCATTGCCGAATGGATTTCCGATGAACCGAAAAACAGGGAATACATCAGAGATGAAACGTTCAAACGGGGAACCATTGTCTCTGAAGCAAAAGACAGTGGCAAAGACGAAAAGGCAGTATATGAAATGTATTATGACTATCATGAATCTGTCCGCTCCATCGTTTCCCACCGGATTCTTGCATTGAACCGGGGAGAGAAAGAGGAAGTTCTTAAAGTTGCCATAGAGCCCCCTGTTGAAAATATTATTGCATATTTAACGCGCAATATTATAAAGTCCGGCGCAAATGATCAAGTAAAAAAAAATATGGAAGAAGCCATACTGGACAGTTATAAAAGATTGATACAGCCATCGATTGAACGGGAAATACGCAAAAGTTTAACCGAAAAAGCAGAAGAGCAGGCAATTGATATTTTTTCCAAGAACCTGAAAAGCCTATTGCTGCAGCCGCCATTAAAAGGAAAAAGTGTACTGGGGGTTGATCCGGCATTCAGGACAGGGTGTAAATTGGCAGCGGTAGATGAAACAGGCAAGGTCATGCAGGTAGGTGTCATGTACCCGACTGCTCCGAAAAATGATGTAAAAGGCTCGGAAAAAATTGTAATGGAATTTATAAAAAATAATGATGTTGAACTGATTGCGATTGGAAACGGGACAGCATCCAGAGAGACGGAGCAATTTATTTCCGATGTGATTGCCAATAACAATCTGGACATTCCGTATATTATCGTAAATGAAGCTGGTGCCAGTGTATATTCCGCCTCAAAACTTGCCAGGGAAGAGTTTCCTGATTTGCAGGTGGAGGAAAGAAGTGCTGCATCCATTGCGAGGCGGGTGCAGGATCCGCTGGCGGAATTGGTGAAAATTGATCCCAAATCCATAGGAGTTGGTCAGTATCAGCATGATGTAAGTCAAAAAGCACTTTCTGAATCACTCACGTTTGTCGTGGAAACAGCCGTTAACCAGGTTGGCGTTAACGTTAATACCGCGTCCAGTTCACTTTTGCAATATGTAGCCGGTTTAAATACCACTGTAGCAAATAATATTGTAAAAAAACGCAATGAAGAGGGTAAATTTACAAACCGAAAACAGCTGAAAAAGGTACCACGTCTTGGTGCCAAAACATATGAACAGGGAATTGGTTTCCTGCGGATCGTGGATGGCGACCATCCACTGGATAGAACACCAATACACCCGGAAAGCTACAGTCATACGGAAGACTTGCTGAAAATACTGGATTGTAACTTGGAAGACATAGGATCGGACGAACTAGCCGGGAAATTGCAACGTGAGAATAAAAAGGAACTTGCTGAAAAACTGGAAATCGGCCTCCCTACACTTGAGGATATCATCAGTGCATTGAGTAAGCCTGAACGCGATCCCCGTGATGATTTCCCGCAGCCGCTATTAAAACAAAATGTGTTGACACTGGAAGATTTGGAACAAGGAATGGAAATGCAGGGAACGGTCCGTAATGTTGTTGACTTTGGTGTATTTGTAGATATCGGAGTAAAACAGGACGGACTTGTCCATATTTCAAAAATGGCAAATAAGTTTGTAAAGCACCCGATGGACATCGTTTCCGTCGGAGATGTGATCACTGTTTGGGTGGAAAGTATAGATGCAGAAAAAGGAAGAGTTGCCCTGTCGATGATTGAAAAATAAAAGGGCATGTAATCCATGTTGGAGTGTGGATTGTCCATCCTCAGATGTGGAATGGAGAAGAAGTTGATCACCTATCAAAAAACCGATGAGGAAATATATTTCCTCATCGGTTTTTTATAAGAGGCATTTAAGCCGTTGTCTTTTATTCTTCTTTTCCAACTGCTGCTTCAACATCGCTCATGGAAACTCCAAGTGCTTTTGCTACCCCTTGGCCATAAGCAGGATCAGCTTTGTAACAGTTGCTGATGTGTCTGATTAAGATCTGTTTGGAAACACCTTCCATATCTCTTGCAGTATTATCAAACAAGCGCTGCTGCTCTTCCGGACTCATCAGTCTAAAGAGTTTACCTGGCTGTTCATAATATAGATCATCGTCTTCACGGAAATCATGGTAATCAGCAGAACCACTGATTTCAAGTGGTGGCTCCTGATGCTCTTTACTGTCTTCCCATTCTCCGTAGCTGTTCGGGCTATAAGAAATAGATCCGCCCTCTGCCGGGTTTAATACGCGCATTGCTCCATCACGATGGTATGGATGGAAGTTTTTCGCATTTTTAGGATAGTTAACAGGAATTTGCCAATGGTTGACACCCAAACGATAACGCTGTGTATCACCATAGGAGAATAAACGTCCTTGCAACATTTTGTCAGGTGAGAAGCCAATTCCCGGTACAATGTTAGTAGGTGCAAATGCAGCCTGCTCCACTTCTGCAAAATAGTTATCCGGGTTGCGATTTAGTTCCAGTTCGCCAACTTCTATTAATGGGAAGTCTTCTTTATACCATACTTTAGTTAAGTCAAATGGGTTGTATGGCATATTTTTTGCTTCTTCTTCAGTCATTACCTGGATATATAGTGTCCACTTAGGATAATCGCCTTTTTCGATAGACTCAAATAGATCTCTTTGGTGGCTTTCTCGGTCTTTACCGATAATTGCTTCAGCTTCCTGGTCTGTCAGGTTTTTGATTCCCTGTTGTGTGCGGAAGTGGAACTTAACCCATACTCGTTCATTATCCGCATTAATCATGCTGTACGCGTGGCTTCCGAATAAGTGCATATTTCTGTAGCTCGCAGGAATTCCACGGTCACTCATTACGATCGTAACCTGGTGGAGTGCTTCCGGAAGGTTGGACCAGAAGTCCCAATTTGAATTGGCATTATGCATGTTTGTTCTCGGATCACGTTTAACTACATGGTTTAAATCTGTGAATCTCTTAGGATCTCTCATGAAAAATACTGGTGTGTTGTTGCCAACCAGATCCCAGTTACCGTCTTCTGTATAAAACTTCATTGCAGTACCACGAATATCACGCTCTGCATCAGCAGCCCCACGTTCGCCGGCAACTGTGGAGAAACGGATGAACATGTCTGTCTGTTTGCCGATCTCTGAGAAAATAGAGGCTTTAGTATATTTTGTAATATCGTGAGTTACTGTGAAGGTACCGTATGCACCGGAGCCTTTTGCATGCATGCGGCGTTCTGGAATAACTTCTCTATCAAAATGGGACATTTTTTCCAGGAACCAGTAATCTTCCATTAATAATGGCCCGCGTTTACCAGCCGTTTTGGAATCATCATCGTTCGGTACCGGTGCGCCAAAAGCCGTGGTCATTTTTTTCTTGTTTTGCATATCTTTCTCGTTCATAAACGATTTCCCTCCTGAGATTATAAATACAATAGTAATTCTAGCATAATAAACTAAAGTTTACTATAAATATAGATTGCTGCAATTGTTACATGTTAGTGAAAATCAATACTTCCACTTTCTCACCTGCACATAATAAATGATAATCAAATAAAGTTGGACAAATGTAGTAACAAGTACATAGTGCTTAAACAAGAGCTGTTATGTGAAAGGTATCCCTCCAAAATCAGATGATTAATCACGTATGTATATAGTATAAATCACAATTAAAATAAAATCAATGTTTATTTACAATCATTTTAAAAAGATAGTGATTTTCGGTGGTTGATGAAGTTTTAAATACAAGTATATTTTGTGCTAATATATATAGTAATTACAGACTTAAGTACCAGTTAATACTGAAAAAATGCAGCAGATGACAGATTGGGGTTTACATATTATGAAACTGCTAAGTGAAGAATCGCTTTATCAATTAGTAAATGACCTGTCGTGGGAGTTTTTTCAGAAACCATTTATCGATTATGTGAAATTCAACTCCCGTTTAAGGACTACCGGTGGAAGATATTTGCCGCACAGCAAAACGATTGAACTTAATCCCAAATATTATTTGGAAATGGATGAAGGGGAATTTACGGGTATCATTAAACATGAATTATGCCATTATCATCTTCATATAGAAGGAAAAGGGTACAGGCACGGGGATGTAGATTTCAAACTTTTATTAAAGAAAACAGGATCACCGAGACATTGTAACCCCCTCCCCTCAAATCAACCAAAATATAAACATCAATATAAATGTAAACAATGCGGTTTCATATATAGAAGGACGAGAAGAATTAACACGAAAAAATTCGGATGTGGAAAGTGCCGAGGCAGATTGGTCTACCAGGAAAAGATGGAAGTCATCACTGATTAGACGGTTCATATTTTTTATTGAAATCGCTTATTAATGATAGTAAAGGAAGTATGGCAAAAATTCTCGAATAAATTGCTGTGAAAAATGTTGACGAATGATAGTGGACGTGTTAAATTATATAAAGTCTCAAGGGAATAACAATTTAATTTCTCTTTGTTGTTGACAATTATTTCACCTTGTTGTATGATAATTTTCGGCACAAAAATCAGTTGAATGTGTTGATTGTTTTTTTGGGAATCTATTCCACAGTGGCTCAGCGGTAGAGCAGACCGTCTGCTTCATTGAATTCACTTCTATGTGCAGGTCTGCGAGGAGTGCTGCATCATTGAATAAGCTTGCAACATGACGAGCAATCTTATTTAATTATTAGGCGAATTGCTTTTAAAAGCAGAAATGATTGTTTATTATTCCACAGTAGCTCAGTGGTAGAGCAATCGGCTGTTAACCGATCGGTCGTAGGTTCGAATCCTACCTGTGGAGCCATAGGGAGAAGTACTCAAGTGGCTGAAGAGGCGCCCCTGCTAAGGGTGTAGGTCGGTTTTGCCGGCGCGAGGGTTCAAATCCCTCCTTCTCCGCCATTATTGCATGGCCCGTTGGTCAAGTGGTTAAGACACCGCCCTTTCACGGCGGTAACACGGGTTCGAATCCCGTACGGGTCATCTCCTATGACATGCAGGAAGAGATTTCTGCATGTCAGGGATTAAAGTAAGTGAATAAGACAGTTCAATTAGAATATGATATTTCATTGTACGGTTGTGCAATGCCTGGTCCGGTAGTTCAGTTGGTTAGAATGCCTGCCTGTCACGCAGGAGGTCGCGGGTTCGAGTCCCGTCCGGACCGCCATTTATTGGGCCATAGCCAAGCGGTAAGGCATCGGGTTTTGATCCCGTGTATCCTAGGTTCGAATCCTAGTGGCCCAGCCATATTCTATTTAAACAAAAATAGTAGCGAAGTAAATGCAAATATACTATTTGTTCAATAGTATTTTTTTATTCCTTAAATTGATGTGTAACTTTACAGGGAGAACTTGTTGCCGGGGAAGCTTGCAACACAAGGAGCCCAACTGTAAAGTGACGAGAGCAAATTCAAATAAAAACAGTTTTAAACAACGAGCCATTAGCTCAGTCGGTAGAGCATCTGACTTTTAATCAGAGGGTCGGAGGTTCGAATCCTCCATGGCTCACCATTCTTATGAAAAATGCGGATGTGGCGGAATTGGCAGACGCGCTAGAATCAGGCTCTAGTGTCCGTTAAGGACGTGGGGGTTCGACTCCCTTCATCCGCACCATATTTTCACTTATGCTCATGCGGTCGTGGCGGAATGGCAGACGCGCTAGGTTGAGGGCCTAGTGGGAGTTAATCCCGTGGAGGTTCAAGTCCTCTCGACCGCATTTCAAATGCCCCTTAAAGCGCCTGTAGCTCAATTGGATAGAGCGTTTGACTACGGATCAAGAGGTTAGGGGTTCGACTCCTCTCAGGCGCGCCATCCGGGAAGTAGCTCAGCTTGGTAGAGCACATGGTTTGGGACCATGGGGTCGCAGGTTCAAATCCTGTCTTCCCGACCACTTAAAAACAGGTGCAGCAATGAGTGGTTAATATTATTACAATGAAAATGCGGGTGTAGTTTAGTGGTAAAACCTCAGCCTTCCAAGCTGATGACGAGGGTTCGATTCCCTTCACCCGCTCCAAATTGACTTTGGGCCTGTAGCTCAGCTGGTTAGAGCGCACGCCTGATAAGCGTGAGGTCGGTGGTTCAAGTCCACTCAGGCCCATTTATTATTTTGATCACAAAAACAAACAAGGGAAGAACTTGACTTGGTATTGTGTATGTGATAATATAATAAAGTCGCCAATTTGAGCGAGCAAGTGTTAACAGTAAAAACATGTTGACATGAGTTGCTCAAGGTGATATAATTAAATCTTGCCACGAAATAAGTGGCATCCAAAAATTTGCTCTTTGAAAACTGAACAAAACAACCAGTATGTAAACAGATGTCAGGAAAGCAGTTGGAGGTCGGACGAAAGTCCGGCTGAGGAAGACTAGTTAACCCTGTATCAATTTTTGAAGCTAAGAGAAGGTAGTGGATTGGTGTCCATTACATTCAAACTTTTATGGAGAGTTTGATCTTGGCTCAGGACGAACGCTGGCGGCGTGCCTAATACATGCAAGTCGAGCGCGTG
>NZ_AP043951.1:3742500-4223230 GCF_055379185.1 Virgibacillus kimchii
AAGTGCAACCAAATTATTTCAATTTACTACTTCGAGTAATCTCCTGTGCTAATTGAAGA
Organism: Virgibacillus kimchii; assembly: GCF_055379185.1. NCBI lineage: Bacteria > Bacillati > Bacillota > Bacilli > Caryophanales > Bacillaceae > Virgibacillus > Virgibacillus kimchii. The sequence continues at coordinate 3,742,560 of NZ_AP043951.1, forward strand.
TCTGTAGTGCTGCAAAGTGCAACCAAAAAACTCCAACTCACTACGTTGAATGTGCTTCCTCGTTAGTTGGAAATCAGAAGTGCTGTATAGTGCAACCAAAAATGCTTTAATAAAACATTTTGTCGCTAGGACTTGTTTAATTTTTTTACTTTTTCAGAACATACGTGCTGGTTTAACCTAATAATTCAGCATATCTACATATTGACTGGTCCGGTAGTTCAGTTGGTTAGAATGCCTGCCTGTCACGCAGGAGGTCGCGGGTTCGAGTCCCGTCCGGACCGCCATAAATATATATAAACAAGGTACACATGATCTTATAATGGATTCATGTGTTTTTTGTTTTATCAATTATAAACGTAATAATGCAGGACTCAGTAAACTTTATAAATCCCAAAATGAGTCTTTCTTTGTCGCATCTTATATTTCTGCTATGATAAAGGTAGGAAGAATGTGTCATGATAAGTTAAATTAACGATGAACTAAAAGAAATTGGTGATGGTTACATGGATGAGTTTTCATTTATTGATTCCATAAAACAGAAAACATATAAGCAACCTTCTTTAATTAAAGGTATTGGCGATGATGCTGCAGTTTTTCGTGAGACAAGCCGGAGCATTGTAACCGCGGTGGATACGTTTGTAGAGGGTGTCCATTTTAGCAGGCAAACAATGGAGCCATTTCATGTGGGCTATCGCATATTGGCTGCCAATTTAAGTGATATGGCCGCAATGGCAGCAAAACCGGCTTATTATTTAGTCTCTATAGTTGTACCCGAAGATTGGTCCATGGAAGAACTGTCGGAAATATTTAATGGAATGAAATCATTGGCTGGCCATTATCAGGTCGATTTAATTGGCGGAGACACCGTATCTGGAGACAAACTGATGATCTCCATTACTGTGATAGGGTTTGTGGATCAAGGTAAGATACGATACCGTCATGAGGCTAAACCTGGAGATATTGTTTTTGTAACTGGTACATTGGGTGATTCTCAGGCAGGGCTATACATTCTAATGAATACGGGCGGCAAGTATCAAGATAAATCATATTTTGTTAATAAACATCGAATGCCGACACCACGAGTGGACTTTGCCACTTCCTTACAGCAAATCCCGCGTATGTCATTAAATGATGTCAGTGATGGAATTGCAAATGAAGCCGCTGAAATTGCAGCAGCTTCCCGGGTCAGTATTAGGCTTGAAGATGATGCCATACCAACGAGCAGCGTGTTTTGTCAATTCCCGCAAAAACTGCAGAAGGATTGGAAATACTATGGTGGGGAAGACTTTGAACTAATTGGTACGATACCTGTAAATGACTGGGGATACGTTAAAAATACGGCTCAACAACATGGTATTAGGGTGACAAAAATTGGGGAAGTAACAAATAGGCTCAAACCCGGCAGTGTATATTTTCATGTGAATAACAAAATAGAGATATTACCCAAAAAAGGGTTTACACATTTAAAGTAGGTGGTTTGATGAAAACATACGAATTAGTTACATATAGTGAAAGTGAGACAAAGCGGATAGCGGCACGACTGGCTGTATTTCTCAAAGCTGGTGATGTAGTGACATTGGAAGGAGATCTAGGTGCAGGAAAGACAGCTTTTACCAAAGGCGTAGCAAGCGGACTTGGCGTAAAAGACACAATCAGCAGTCCGACATTTACAATTATTAAAGAGTATCAGGGCAACCTTCCATTATACCATATGGATGCATATCGCTTGGAATATGCAGAGGAAGATATTGGTTTTGAAGAATACTTTGAAGGTGATGGGGTTTGTGTCGTCGAGTGGGCATCTTATATTGAATCTTTTTTACCCGAGAATCGGCTGAATATAAAGATTGCCTACGTGGACGAACGCACGAGGAGACTGGAGTTTACAGCAACCAGCTTTTATTATGAAGTTATACTGAATGATTTTATGCGTTATTTATAAGGAGTTATTGTAATGAACTTACTTGCAATTGATACATCGAATCAGGCAATGGGAGTTGCGCTTTTACAGGATAATCAAATTTTAGGTGAAATCGTAACGAATATAAAGAAAAACCACTCCGTCAGGCTGATGCCGGCGATTGAACAGATGATGAAGGAAGTGTCCATCGCACCGGAAGAATTGAATAAAATTGTTGTAGCTAAAGGTCCTGGTTCGTACACAGGAGTACGAATTGGTCTTACAACGGCAAAGACGATGGCATGGGCATTAAACATTCCTGTTGTAGGTGTCTCCAGTCTGGAAGCACTCAGCTACCAAGCACGTAACTTTAATGGCTACATCTGTCCATTTTTTGATGCACGCCGGGGACGGGTGTTTTCAGGGATATATAAGTGGGATGGGAATAAATCGGTTCCGGTTTATGAGGAAGCCAATTTACCGATGGAAACTCTTTTAAAGAAACTTGCTGAAGATCAGCAAGAAGTTATTTTTTTAAGCCCGGATATATCTGTGTATAAAGAAATAATCAGGGAAAAGCTTGGTATGTCGGCATCTATCCCGGAAGACATTTTTCATCTGGCCAGGCCTTCCCATCTTGCATTGGCAGGGATGACCAGAAAAGCGGAAGAAACTCATTTGTTGGAACCCAATTATTTGCGATTGGCAGAAGCAGAGGCTAATTGGCTAAAACAAAAGGGAAATGAGCAAAATGGCTGAACTCACAATCAGACCGATGAACGTACAGGATGTGGAAGCGGTATGGCAGGTGGAAAATGCGACTTTTTCCGCACCCTGGACGAAGGAAATCTTTTATGGGGAAATTACCAGGAATGACCATGCGTATTATTTTGTTATGCTTTTGAATGATAAAATTATCGGATACGTTGGTGTCTGGGTTGTAGTGGATGATGCACAAATTACGAATATCGCTGTTTTGCCGGAGTACCGCGGGAAGAAATTGGGAGAAAAGCTATTTCGATATACAATACAAAAGCTTATTTTGATGAATGTCAGCCGGTTGTCATTGGAAGTTCGAGAATCAAATATAGCAGCACAGAAAATGTACCGTAAGTTTGGCCTGGTACCCGGCGGCATCAGAAAAAATTATTATGTGGATAACCAGGAAGACGCAATAGTGATGTGGGTGAATTTAAAATGAAAAAAGATACAATTATATTAGGAATTGAAACAAGCTGTGATGAAACGGCAGCTGCTGTTGTGAAAAATGGAACGGTAATTCTTTCAAATGTCGTTGCCTCACAAATTGAAAGTCATAAACGATTTGGCGGTGTTGTACCTGAGATTGCTTCCCGCCATCATGTGGAACAAATGACAATCGTTTTGGAAGAAGCAATGAATAAAGCGAAGGTGACCTGGGACGACATCGATGCCATAACAGTCACGGAAGGACCGGGACTGGTAGGCGCGCTGCTGGTGGGAGTGAATGCAGCAAAAGCGTTGGCATTTGCGAATCAAAAACCTTTGATCGGTGTCCACCATATCGCAGGACATATATATGCCAATAGACTGGAAAATGAATTCTCATTCCCCCTTCTTGCATTGATTGTTTCCGGCGGGCATACCGAATTGATATTAATGAAAGAGCACGGTCAGTATGAATTGATTGGGCAAACAAGGGATGATGCAGCGGGCGAAGCGTATGATAAAGTGGCCCGCATGCTGAAGTTACCTTATCCGGGTGGACCGCAAATTGATCGTCTGGCATCTGAAGGCGATGCGAATATTGATTTTCCGAGAGCATGGCTGGAGGAGGGCAGTTTTGATTTTAGTTTCAGCGGGTTAAAATCAGCGGTCATAAATAAGCTGCATAATGCAGAACAGCGTGGGGAAAGATTGGAACCTGCCGATATTGCTGCCAGCTTCCAGGAAAGTGTCATTGAGGTGCTGACAGCCAAAACCTTCAAAGCAGCCCAAATGTATAATGTGAAACAAGTGATTGTAGCAGGGGGAGTTGCAGCAAATAAAGGTTTAAGAGAAGCGCTGAAACAGCAATTTCTAAATAACGAAATCCCTTTGCACTTTCCGGCATTAAACTTGTGCACAGATAATGCGGCGATGATTGCAGCAGCCGGGAAAGTGCTGTATGAACAGGGAAAACGGGATGGGATGGACTTAAACGCCAGTGCCAAGTTGGTATTAAAGTAACATGTTATCCACAGGTATGTGTATATCTTTACAAAATCCAGGAATAACAGCATTCGTATTGTGGGTAAAAACTGTGTAAAAAGTACTAGTTCCTTGTGGATAATGTGCATAACTTTGTTGATAACCATAGCTGCAGGCTTTTCGAAGTAGATAACTTTGTGGATAAACAAAGCGTAATTGAGGTTAATAACATGGTCATGAAAAATCCACAGCATGTATTTTTATCATGCTGTGGATTTCTGTGATAAGGCGGTTTATATATGTCAACAATACTGAGACTTGGTTGGCAACCCTGGTTTTCATAAATGATTTTCGACAGTTTGGTTTGTCATTTATACAATAGCTGCTGCAAATCCTTCCGATTATTAAAATATTATTCCCCCATCTGTAAGTATCGATTGTCCCGTAATATAATTTGAAGCCTCTGAAGCGAGGAAGGAAACATGATCACAAACCACCTCCGACGTATGGGCCAATAGTATTGAAAAATTTATCGAATGCTCCTCCTTTCTTCATACCCATATGCACCATCACTTTTTTATCTATCCGCTCCCACATCCTTGTACCGGCAATCCCTGGACAATATGCATTTACATTGAAGGAATTAGTGTAAACTAATCGAATAAAATAGATAAGGGAAACTTATCTGTGTACATAAAAAATAAGTATTATAAGTTTTTTGCATTATGAGTTATGATTAGAATAAATAGACCCAGAGAAGAGGTTCTTAATATGAGCATTGACTTTCATAACAGGAAAAATCAAGCTGCTTATACAACACGAACTGCAGACAAATCATGGATTGAAAAAATAAAGAAGCTTGTACCCCTCGAAAATATATTTAATGCTGTGGACGTTGGCTGTGGCGGAGGAATTTATTCCAAGGCTTTGTCAGACATGGGAGTTGATTTTGTAACTGGTATTGATTTTTCGGAAGCCATACTTGAAGCTGCGAGAGGTAATTGTAAAGAATATAAAAATATTATTTTTAAACATGGGAATGCACTTGAGACAGGTTTAGAAAATAACACTTATGATTTCCTGCTTGAGAGAGCGCTGATTCATCATATTGACGATCTAAAAGGCTGTTTCCAAGAAGGTTATAGAGTTTTGAAAAGCAAAGGATGCTATATTATACAGGACCGTACTCCTGAAGATTGCTTACTAAAAGGTAATGAAAACCATATCAGAGGTTATTTCTTTCAACTCTTTCCTGAATTAAGTGAAATTGAAACCAAACGCAGACACGATAATAAATATGTAATGGAAACTTTAAAGGAAGTTGGGTTCAATTCTATAGAAGAAGTCAAACTGTGGGAGACTAGAAAAGTTTACCATAATAAAGACCAACTGTTGAAGGACATAAGTGAAAGAACCGGCAGAAGTATTTTACATGAATTAGACGATGACGAATTAAAATTACTGGTAAGCTATATAGACAGCGTATTAAAAACAAATACACAAATAGTTGAAAAAGATAGATGGACAATTTGGAAAGCAGTAAAGCAGCAATAGATCAGACGTAGTTTATGAAGGCGATCAAGCATATTTAACAAATTTAAAACTTACTGTTTTTCCTAAAATAATAATTAACCTATAAACATTTAGCGTTGAAATAAAAGGTTTATAAAAGAAGGGGGAATTTGAATGGATACAGAAATAAGGTTTAGAATGGCTGCTGAAAAAGATTTAGATAGTATTGTTGCAATGCTTGCTGATGATGTTTTGGGTAGTAAACGAGAGCGTTACGAGCATCCACTTCCAAATAGTTACTTAAAAGCATTTAAGGATATCTCTTCAGATCCTAACAACGAGTTAGTAGTGGCCTGTGACGGAAATAAAGTAATAGGGGTACAACAAATTACTTTTACACCTTATATAACACACCAAGGCGGATGGAGAGCTACTATAGAAGGAGTGAGAACAGCAGCCTCTGTAAGAGGTAAGGGTGTAGGTACTCAACTAATAAAATGGGCAATTCAACGCTCTAAAGAACGAGGATGTCATTTAGTACAACTGACAACTGACAAAAATAGACCAGGTGCATTAAAGTTTTATGAGCGATTGGGTTTTAAAGCAACACACGAAGGGTTAAAGATGAAACTATAATCATCTTCTGTAGCAATAAACACCTTTTTGGTAATAGGTTTTTTATTGAGAGGAGTAGAGAAAAGAAAAGAACAAAACAGGTACCAGAGTAAAATATTTAAGTTCAGAAAATTAAAATTAAAATACAGGCTGTAAATTAATAAATAACCAATTAATCCACGAAAATGGAAATAAAAGAAACTACTCACGAGTTAATCCTGGATAGGATGCATTTATGAAAGCAGCATGAATCCTTTTGAGATTAAATAAGAGAACCGCTTCAATTTCTTTGAAAAATTGTCGGGTAATTTAAGTCAATACTTTTTCCATTTCTTACGAATAGAAAAAGCTTAAAATTGAATTAAAAAATATCCTGCTAATGAAGATAAAGGGGGGATGTTCATCTTCTAATGAAGAGAAATGATTGGATCATCACTTTGGGCATGATTTGGACCATTGTTTTTTCAGGAATGAGTTTTTATTGGGCCATGGGAGGGAGAATCGGTGTCAGGTCCCTTGGAGGCGCGATCTATGAAATATCCTTCTCCTTCTTTTATCATCATCGTATGGCTGACAGGTGTCATTAAATTACTTGGGTTACTTTTATTATTTATGCTTATTGTTCGATGGAGGAAGGCCATAATAAAACCCCCAGGGCAAAGCCCAATGAGTAAGTGGGGGACGAATCGCCTTCGGACAAGGGATGGTTTTTTCCTTCTCAATTGTCTGACTTATCGAGTACTGCTTGTATTAAGTGAAAGTTAGCTTGTGTACGAGTTCCCAACCTTTTTCTTTTTTGTATATGTCCATTCTATTTAAAATTGTTTTGGAAATCTTCATACAACTGTTTGCTTTTCCGTGATAAGCTCCGAAAATGATATAAAAATATATTGGAAAATACAATATAATTGGGTGTGTCATATTAAGGGTTTGAAAGTCATGATCAGATATTGGTTGATACTGTTCCATCTTTTATATCAGTAGTTGTCTCTTGCTATTTCCTTTCTATTTGGAGCGAGTGGTGGTTGTTCCAGCCATTTATTTTTGGTCATTAAATTGAACCATTCTTTTGTAATCATTATATTTTTTAATATGATTTTTTCATAAGTGGTTACAAGATCTACTCGCATTGCTGAAGCAAGACCTGCACCATGATATGATTGTGCAGATTGTAATAAGAATCCCATGTGGTACAACATTAACTTGTCTGAAAAGGGAGCATCCCGTGATGGCGTAACCTCTGACTCCCAAGACATTGGAACAGGCAAATTATCTCCTTTTAAAATTTTGCTTAATGATTGAATTTGTTGGTTGGAAGCATTTTGGGTACTCTCTAAAAATTTTCTCACCTCTTTTGATTTTGTCACTTGGCTAAATCCTATTGAAAGTGATTTTTCCATTATTTTCTTTTTTATATTAAGGGAGAGTGCAATAATTTCTGTTGCAGCTAAAGGACGTTTATCTCCAAAAAAGCCATTAATAAATTGTTGACCTGAGACAAATTCCGGTTTTTTTTCAGGGTAAAAGTAAGGGTCCCTTTGAAAATGTCCCTTCTCCAATAGTAATTCAGTAGTTCGCTGATACATACTCATTCCATCATTGCTGCATGATTCATAAAAATGTCTTAAATCCCTTCTAACAGAAGAACTAAGTGATGTAGTATGCCCTAATAAACCATGCAACGTCATAATGTGTAAGTATTGCAAACAAAATATGTCAGAAAACAATCTTTCGGTTCCTTTATTAAGGTCTGATTCTGAAAACCCAACTGGAACTGGAAATCTTTCGTTCTCAATAAACTTTTTTATTTGTTGCTTTTGTTTATCGAAAGTTTTTATTGCATCTTGGAATATTTCTTTTATCTTATCATCTTCTATAATGGACAACATATATTTATTTACAATATCAACAGCAGTACCATTTATATATTGTCCCCACAATGTTCCTATTTCAGCAGATGTGAGTTTTAATTCTTCTTTATCCATGTAATCACCTCTTTTTAATGTTACCCCAATTATTAGGGTTTTATTTAGATTAATGTTCCAGTTATTCTGTTTTTAATAATCGGGTGCTTTATTAAAAGAGGGTAATGAGACAGCATAGGTACTTTTTTCGGTTAAATATTGATTTAGGTCCAAAGTATTAACCTCACTTATTTGCATATAACTAAGATATTTAATTAGTAACTTCGCTTGAAAAGAGTATGCTCTTAGTGTCTGCGTGCGTATAGATGTTTAGCAATGTCGAAATAATGCTTACATTTATAACGAAGCGATTTTAATACTACATTAAAAGGAGAATTAAAGTGGGAAAATTGGATAACAAAATTGCATTTATAACAGGTGCAGGATCTGGGATGGGTAAAGCTCAAGCTTCCCTTTTTGCAAAAGAAGGTGCAACCGTCATAGGCGCTGATATTAATATTGAAGGGGTGAAAAAAGTTGCAGAAGAAATTAAAACTGAAGGCGGAGATGCATTGGCAGTAGAAATAGATGTATCAAACAAAGCCAGTGTAGAAGCTGCAGTTAATAAGGGACTGCAACAGTACGGAAGGGTTGATATTCTAAGTAATACAGCCGGTATTCTAGATGGATATGCTCCAAGTCTGGAAACATCAGAAGATCTTTGGGATAAAACTATTAATATAAATCTGAAAGGTGTTTACTATGTGACGAACGCCGTACTTCCACAAATGATTGAAAACGGACAAGGTACCGTTATCAATATTGCTTCCATTGCCGCATTTGTTGCAGGAGGCGGTGGCGCAGCATATACAGCTGCTAAGCATGGTATTGCCGGCTATACAAGACAGCTTTCATTTGATTATGGTCCAAAAGGTATAAAAGCAAATGCAATTGCACCTGGAGCAATTGAAACAGGTATGACAAAAGAAATCTTTGAAGAAGGTTCAGCAGATGTAATGGAAGCAGTAAATTCTGTTCCGGCAGGCAGATATGGTCAAGCGGAAGAAATTGCTACTGTTGCATTATTCCTGGCAAGTGAAGATTTTTCCTTTATGCATGGGGCGGTTGTGCCAGTTGATGGTGGATGGATTGTAAAATAAGAAGTTAATCATAGAGAATGAGCATATCTAATGATGGTGTTTGATTTCTATATAATTAGAAAAGATTCTTCACAACGGGTTTTTTTGGTTGTTATAAAGACTTCACCAAACAAAAAATAAAGAATCCATTTTGATACAACTTTTTTCAAAATGGATTCTTTTTATTTTTCATATAATGCGTAGCTTTAAAGGATCAGGCCATATTTAAAAGCTACACGAGATGGTCGGGAAGCCTATGCTCAGTGTAAAAAAAGAACACTGTTTTCATTGCGCGAAAGACAGGTATAGCTCAACTATTCTATCTTCCTTTTGCTTACAAATTCGCTTCTTCCTCTTCCTGCAAACCGGCCCATTCTTCCATTAATACCTCAGCTTGCTGTTTTAATTCATTTGTTTCCATGGTCAGGCTTAAGGCTTTCTCATGGTCCTGGTAGACTTCCGGGTCTGTCATCTGCTCCTCCAGTTCTGCAATGGCTTCTTCCAGTTTCTCTATTTGGGTTTCCAACTCGCTAATTTTTCTTTTTCGCTTCCGCTGTTCACTTTGCAGCTGTTTTACTTCCCAGTAGCTGTTTTTCTTTGCTTCCCGTTTTTTTGCTTTTTCTCCCGCTTCTCTTAACCTTTTTCGTTCAGCTTCTTCTTCTTTCTTTTCTGTGTAATAATCATAATCGCCGAGATAAAGAGTAATTCCGTCTTTATTCATTTCAGCTACCTGGTCGGTAATTCTGTTGATAAAATAACGGTCATGAGAAACAAAAATAATCGTTCCCGGATAATCCTGCAGTGCTGCTTCCAATACCTCTTTACTGTCGATGTCCAGGTGGTTTGTCGGCTCGTCCATAATAAGCAGGTTTGCCTTTTGCATCATCAGCTTGGCCAGTGCCAGCCTTGCTTTTTCTCCCCCGCTTAAAGCTTGGACCGGTTTTAATACTTCATCCCCGGTAAATAGAAAGTTCCCTAAAACGGTACGGATATCTTTTTCATTAATCTGCGGGTAATCATCCCATAATTCGTTAAGTACCGTTTTGGAGGATGTCAAGTTAGCCTGTTCCTGGTCATAGTATCCGATTTGTACGTTCGTTCCTATTTGAATCGTGCCGCTGCTTGGTGTATTTTTCCCCAGGATGGTTTTCAGCAGGGTTGTTTTTCCGACACCATTTGGACCGATAAGCGCAATTCTTTCCCCACGGTTCACATGGAGCGTGGCATTTCTGAACAACATCGCTTCTTCCTCTTCATAGCGAAATGAAAGATCCTCCAATTTTAATACGTCATTTCCGCTTCGTCTGTTTATTTGAAAGGAAAAGTTGGCAGAAGACTCATCCCCCAATGGCTTGTCGAGTTTTTCCATACGGTTCAGCTGTTTCCTTCTGCTTTGCGCTCTTTTTGTCGTCGAAGCCCTGGCAATATTGCGCTGAATAAAATCCTCCAGCCGCTTTATTTCAGTTTGCTGTCTTTCAAATTCCTTCAGTTCTTTTTCATAGTCCAAGGCTTTCTGTTTCAGAAAATCACTGTAGGAACCATGATACTTTTTTGTTTTATGCCGTGAAATTTCATAGACGATGGAAACGGTCTTATCGAGAAAATAACGGTCATGGGAAATGACTACAATGGAACCGGGATATCCCACCAAGTAATTTTCGAGCCAGTTGAGGGTGTCCATATCCAAATGGTTTGTCGGCTCATCCAGCAGGAGAAGGTCCGGCCTGCTCAACAGCAATTTACCCAAAGAAAGTCTCGTCTTTTGTCCACCGCTTAATTCACTGATCGGTGTATCGTAATCAAAATGATGGAAATGGAGTCCGGTGAGTACAGACTTTATATCGGCTTCATACGTATATCCGCCTTCTTTTTGGAAGTTTTCCATGAGCTGATCGTAATCATGCAGCAGCTTTTCATAATCCTTGCCGGAGAGGGTGTCCGATTTTTGCAGTTTTTTTTCCATTGTCCGCAGTTCGTTTTCTTTGTGAAGCAAATGGGAAAACACTTCCAGCATTTCATCCCAGATCGACTTCTCAGACTCCAGTACAGTATGCTGTGCAAGATAACCGATCGTTAAATCTTTTGGCTTAAAAAGCTCTCCTTCATCATAGGTAAGCTCCCCGGCCATAATTTTCATTAAGGTTGATTTTCCTGCACCATTTCTCCCGACAATGGCGATCCGGTCATTTTGTTTCACTTCCAGTTTTATATTAGATAAAATCTCTTCCGCACCGTAAGATTTGGAAAGCGCATTTATTTGCATCTGAATCATTATCTTCACCTCATCACCTTCCAGTTTATCTTATAATTGATGGAGCAAGCAATATAATTGTGAAATAAATCACGACTTCCGGCTGAATTTCTGTTAAAATAGAGATAAACGCTGGAATAATGGAGTGAAGCGAATGTCTGATTTCACACATTTTAATGAAGAAGGCAGAGCTCGAATGGTGGATATTAGCGAGAAAAAAGAAACAGAGCGGACTGCTATAGCCAGAACTAGTATCTTGGTTAATGAAGAAATATATTATAAAATTACGGAAAAAAGTATAAAAAAAGGGGATGTGCTCGCAGTAGGGCAGGTTGCAGGCGTGATGGCAGCCAAGAAAACGTCCGATATCATTCCTATGTGCCATCCGCTGCCATTAACTTCTATTGATATTTCCTTTGAATGGTTTGTGAAAGACGGTACCTACGAGCTGGGTATAAAAGCGTTTGTAAAGACGAAAGGTTCCACGGGTGTGGAGATGGAAGCTTTAATAGCAGCTTCTGCCACCGCGCTTACCATCTACGATATGTGTAAATCCATTGATAAATCAATGGTTATTGGTCAAACCTATTTAGTGGAGAAAAAAGGTGGAAAGTCAGGAGACTACTACCGGGAAGAAAAGAGGAATCAACATGGATCAGAATAAAATACCACAAGCAACGGCAAAGCGATTGCCGCTTTATTACCGATTTTTAAATAATTTAAACCACCAGGGGAAACGCAGGGTTTCTTCCAAAGAGCTGAGCGAAGCGGTGAAAGTCGACTCTGCCACCATACGCAGGGATTTTTCCTACTTTGGTGCGCTTGGTAAGAAAGGTTATGGGTATAATGTGGAATACCTGCTTGGTTTTTTTAGAAAAACATTGGACCAGGATGAAGTTACAGATGTTGCATTGATTGGAGTCGGTAACCTGGGAACAGCCTTTCTAAATTATAATTTCCTGAAAAACAACAATATAAGGATCCAAATGGGATTTGATGCTGATCCTACTAAAGTTGGCACGACAATCAGTGATGTACCCATCTACCATATCGATCAGCTGGAGGAAAAAATGGAAGGGATTGAAGTTGCCATTTTGACCATTCCCGCAGAGGAAGCGGACACTGTTACGGATAGGTTAGTTGATCTGGGGATTACAGGAATATTAAATTTTACCCCTGCACGCATTACTGTACCCAATCATATACGGGTTCATCATATCGATTTGGCCGTGGAACTGCAGGCCTTGGTATATTTCCTGAAACATTATCCTTTAACAAAGAACTCGGTGGAGAATTAAGAGGCTGAAAAGGTCTCTTTTTTGCGGCATAAAATTTGTGGGAATTCTTGAAATAAATTTAAAATAGTAAATTATACCTATAAATTTTGGTTTTATAAGTCAAAAGGCATCTTTTCGGATGCCTGGCCATAGTCTATGATATAGGGTGATGCTTTCTTCATAATGGTTGTGAAATAATCATTTTTTCTAATCAGGTGTTATCCGGTTTTTAAAATTATTTGCAATAATACAAAATAATGGCGATGCACCCTTTAAGCAAATAAATAATGCACTTTTTCTTTGAAAATATGAAAATGAATGACGGGGGCACCATAGAAACTTGAAGAAAGCACGCGAGAAATGAAGGCTGTACATAAAAACAAGCGTGCTATGCTGACTATATTTCCTTACTTGCAAGAAAGAAAGTATAAAATTTTTGCAAATCTTTATGGTGGGGCTAGGAACTGCTGTACCGTGGTCCCAGAGAAGTATTTCGAGGTAGTAAAAATTTTTAAGTGCTAAGTATAAGAAAAGCTAAAGATTCGCTATAGGGCGAGCTTTTCTAATCGGCACTAAAGTATTTTCTTCTGCATAAGTACCATAGGGGCTACTGCAAAGGTGGGCAGTAGCCAAATTTCTTGTGAGCAGCCTTGATTTTATTAAACAATTACATAGGAGGTAGCGTAAGTGAGAGAGTGGAAACTGTTACTTTTGGCCTTGGGTCTTTTGCTCGGTATTTTCCTGGCAGCCTGTAATGATGATGCAGGAGTAGATGAGGCCGAAGAAGAAGAGGCGGACACGGAAGAAGAAGCTGAAGCAACCGAAGAAGAGGAAGAAGCTGAGGAAGAGGAGGAAGAAGCAAGCATACCGGAGGATGAGGAGTTGTTTGCAGTCCTCGAGCGTAACGTGGCGACTATGGCGGATGATGATAAGACAGCCCATATGGAAACACTGCACTCTGAATCACCGGGATATGCAGAGACGGAGCAAATCCTGGAAGATATGTCCGTTTACACATTGGACATTGACATTTCTGATATGGAAGTGGAAGAAAAATCCGAAGAGGAAGCAAGGGTTTTTTACACACAGACGAATATTAAACTGGATGGGCCGGTTTATGAAAATAATGAACTGACCGGTGTCCATATTTTGCGTCCGGAAGATGGAGAATGGAAGATTTATGATACGGAGCTCGTAGATTACGTTGTACTGGATGAAAATGGGGAGCCATTAGAGGAAGGGGCAGCAGAAGAAGTAGTAATGGAAGGCGAGTATGCTGATGCTGTATCCGGGCTGGAAATGCCATTTGATGAAGATGAATGGGTACTGATCCACTATGCGGAAGATATGGGTGAAGCCATTGCTGAATATCTGATGCCGGGAGATGATATTGACGATTTCTCGGAACTTGTAACAGTACATTATTTCCCTGGCGGAAAAGATGAAATCGGAGTTGCACAATTTATGGATGTCATGGAGACCAATTTAACAGATATGACGGCAGAAGGTGAATTTGCATTTAACCGGCTGGAAGAAACCGAAGAAGAAGGAATATTTGAATTCTCGGTGGAAAATGACCCGATGCAATTTGATCAGGAAGAACTTGCCCGTACCTTCGTAAAAGATGAGGATTTATTTGCAGTAAGATATACCGTGATAGAAGATGTAATTGAAGATAGAGATGAGTGGATTGAAAACTTATCTCAGATTCAATAACATGGTAATGCATTTTGCTTGCGAAAAAATGAAGTAGGCTAAAAAAAACACAGCATACCAGTATTGGTATGCTGTGTTTTTGTAGACCAGAAAATAAGAGCATTTTGCGTGTTTATTTTTCATTGTTTTTCATTCTGAAATACATAGCCATTAACCTGATGCTCACACCAATCTCCAGGGTGGCAAATAAAGCGAGCACCACGGTGGTTACATTCCATATGGTATCTTCCACACTTTGTATGGCTACATAGATAAAGAAGATACCGAGGAAGAAATAGATAATAGCCATGGTCCGCGGTGAAAACCTCATATGTTAGCCTCCAAAAAAGATAAACTGCAGCTCGTTCAGTATTCTTTCAATTTCTTCCGGGTCCATATTATATTGTGCAAAAACGACCAGTGAATTCATAGCAGCATGCACAATGATCGGTACAATAATTCGTTTTGTTTTCACATACAGAAATGCAAATACAAATCCCATTGTTGCGTATATTAACAGATGCTGCGGCTCTCCGTGGATGATCCCGAAGATAAATGAGGACAGCAGGGCAGCAAAGAAAAAATTCATTTTTTTATAAAGCTCTCCGAAGATAATTTTACGGAAAATAATTTCTTCCAAAATAGGCCCGATAATGGCAGGAACGACCATAAACAATGGCGAGTAGCGGGCAATATCCATAATTGCTTGGGTGTTTTCCGATCCGGGTTCAATGCCGAGCAATTCCATTTCGATCAATACAGCAATTCCCTGGCCAAAATAAGCCATGAGCAAACCGAGAAACGACCATAATATAATAGAACCTGCACCGGAAGCATTACGCGCACTTCCCATTTTCATGTCCGGCCGCATTAACAGCAACACAATAATAAGACCAATGATGAAGCTGAAAATAGTCCAATAAATAATAATATCCGCTTCGCTGTAGGGAAGCAAGTCCATTAAAATAGGGGCAAACAAAAGCCCTGAAAATTGCATGACAATATAGGTGATAATGACCCACCAATAACGCTTTGGCAAATAAAACGACTCCTTTTAGAAAAACTTTATACAGTATATGGTTTGATGTAACAATTCAATTCCCAAACACGCTAAAACTGAATGTGAAAATCCTCATCATACATGATGTTTTGCATATTTATCATGTGTATTTTACCATAAGTGGGTCCCCCATTTATAATGAAATGTCAGGAAAGAAGCGGGGCCTGATGAAAAAATACAGGGAATGGTGACTCTATGCTTGCATTTTTAAACGGAATTAATTATTATAATAATTGGAGTTAGCACTCACCGATGCAGAGTGCTAACAATTAAAAATACTATGGAACCAAGGAGGCATTCTACAGATGATTAAACCACTAGGGGATCGTGTTGTTATCGAGCTTGTCGAGCAAGAAGAAACAACTGCAAGCGGAATTGTTCTACCCGATTCTGCCCAGGAAAAACCACAGGAAGGTAAAGTTGTAGCGGTTGGCTCCGGCCGTGTTACCGACAATGGAGAAAAAGTGGCACTTGAAGTAAGCGAAGGGGATCGCATTATTTTCTCAAAATTTGCCGGTACCGAAGTTAAATATCAAGGGACAGAATACTTAATTTTACGTGAAAATGACATTTTAGCTGTTGTAAGCTAATTCAAGATAAACAGACTATACGAAGAATTTTCAAGGAGGTATTTTAATGGCTAAAGAAATTAAATTCAGTGAAGACGGCCGCCGTGCAATGCTGCGTGGGGTGGATACGCTGGCGGATGCAGTAAAAGTAACGTTGGGACCTAAAGGACGCAACGTAGTTCTGGATAAAAAATTCGGTTCACCATTAATTACAAATGACGGTGTAACGATCGCAAAAGAAATCGAACTGGAAGACCAATTCGAAAATATGGGTGCACAGCTTGTATCCGAAGTTGCATCTCAGACAAACGATGTTGCCGGTGACGGTACTACTACAGCTACAGTACTGGCGCAATCCATGATTACAGAAGGATTGAAAAACGTTACTTCCGGTGCAAACCCGGTAGGTGTACGCCGTGGGATTGAAAAAGCAGTGGAAGCAGCAGTAAGTGAACTGAAAAACATTTCAGAGTCTATTGAAAGCAAAGAGTCCATTGCACAGGTTGCATCTGTTTCATCCGGAGATGATGAGGTGGGAAGCCTGATCTCAGAAGCTATGGAGCGCGTGGGCAACGATGGTGTTATCACTGTTGAAGAATCAAAAGGATTCAGCACAGAACTTGAAGTAGTGGAAGGGATGCAATTCGACCGCGGATATGCTTCTCCATACATGGTAACAGACCAGGATAAAATGGAAGCAGTTTTGGAAGATCCGTATATTCTGATCACAGATAAGAAAATCGGCAACATCCAGGAAGTACTACCTGTACTTGAGCAAGTTGTACAGCAAAGCAAACCGCTTCTGTTAATCGCTGAAGATGTGGAAGGTGAAGCACTTGCTACATTGGTTGTAAACAAACTGCGCGGCACATTTAACGCAGTGGCAGTGAAGGCTCCAGGGTTTGGTGACCGTCGTAAAGCAATGCTGGAAGATATTGCTACATTGACAGGCGGAGAAGTAATTACCGAAGATCTTGGTCTGGACCTGAAGAGCACAGAGCTTGAGCAATTGGGCCGTGCTTCCAAAGTAGTAGTAACTAAAGAGCACACTACCATTGTAGAAGGATCAGGAAACCCTGAAACAATTTCTTCCCGTGTTCAGCAAATCCGTGCACAGGTGGAAGAAACTACTTCTGAATTTGATAAAGAAAAACTGCAGGAGCGTCTTGCCAAACTGGCTGGCGGCGTAGCAGTAATCAAAGTTGGTGCTGCAACCGAAACAGAATTGAAAGAGCGTAAACTGCGTATTGAAGACGCGCTTAACTCCACACGTGCAGCAGTGGAAGAAGGTATCGTTTCCGGTGGTGGAACAGCACTGGTCAATGTACTGAAAAAAGTAGAAGAGCTTCAACTCGAAGGTGACGAAGAAACTGGTGTTAATATTGTACGCCGTGCACTGGAAGAACCTGTACGCCGTATTGTGGAAAACGCCGGCCTGGAAGGCTCTATCATTGTAGAGAAACTGAAAGGCGAAAAAGTAGGCGTTGGATATAATGCAGCTACCGGAGAATGGGTAAATATGGTTGATGCCGGTATCGTTGACCCGACAAAAGTTACCCGCTCTGCACTGCAAAACGCAGCATCTGTTGCAGCTATGTTCCTGACTACGGAAGCAGTAGTAGCTGATATTCCTGAAGAAGAAGCCGGTGGCGGCGGAATGCCTGACATGGGCGGCATGGGTGGAATGGGCGGCATGATGTAATATAGGTTAAAAAAACTTGTTATATCAACGCTTATAGCTTGTTAGAGAAAACCAATCCACCAAAAAAACGACTAATATATTTATAAAAGGTTTTTCAAGAGGTTTCCATTAAGTTATTAAACTTAGTGGAAACCTCTTTTTTAATGTTCTTTATCATGTGGATGTAAATGGCCATTGTTGTGTTAATGTACTATAAGTTAAATGTTCTTGAATATCTTTAATATAATCGTTAGGTTTAAAATGAAATACAATATCATCCATAAGTTATTAACCCGTATATATGGAATACATAGGATAAATGTAAAGTTTTCAAAAATAGAGTCTATAATATGAGTAATGCTTTTTATGTTGGGAAAAATTTAACAACCGATGGATCCGCACTACTTCGTGGGTTTGACCATGAACCTTCCAGCGATTGGATAGATATTGTGCAAGCGCAGAATCATCCAGTGGGCTCAAAGATTCAGGTCGGGGTACGGAGGAAGCAAATATGCCTGGAGAACTTATCATTATTCCCCAGGTCAGACACACGTATAAATACATCAGCTCCACCTATTCAAACTTTCTTGGTTTTCCTCCACCATTAACAAATGGTGGATTAAACGAACATGGTGTAGCAGGGCGTGATGTTTGGTTGATTCGACAGGAATTAATAGATATGACACCTGAACCATAAAGAGGAGTGAACTATAGTGATCTCGCGCGTATTGCAATGGAGCGTGCAACAACAGCTCGTGAAGCAGTGAAAATTGCCGGCGGTTTGATCAATGAGTATGGCTATGCAACATATGGAGGCAATTCCCATCTTTTTGCAGATAAGAATGAGGGCCGGGTGATGATAGAATATACCGGCGGCCAAGGGTTATGGGCAGCAGAACGACTCGGCCCCAAAGATGTGCGTGTTTCCTATCCAGGTTATATACATGATTTCCCTGTTGATTTTAAAAACAATGATGACTATATGGGGTCAGACAACCTTGTTGATTTTGCCATGGAGCAAGGATGGTGGAACCCAGAGCAGGATGATCCTAACTATTTAAATTTGCAGGAAGTGTATAGTATGCCTTTTCCGGGAGAAGGTGTTGATAAGGATGAGGATCACTACATTGCAATGCGGGTCCCGCCGGTATAAGAGGAAGAACTTCTACCATTCATTCCAATGTCCCTTGAGAATATACTTGCACTAGTAAGGAATCCACGCTGGTCCAATGACCAGGCAGGTTATGGTCAGGTTGCCCATATACGTCCTGATGTGCATAAGGATTTGCAAACACTTTGGGTAGCAATCACAGGGGCAGTCACCACACTATACGTTCCAATTCCAATTCCAATTGTAACGAAACCGTCAGCAGTTCCTCCTGAATTTGTCCAACACCGTTATTTGACCAAATACTCCGCATCGGAACCTTTAAGTCCGTATTATGCAATGCAAGAAGCAACAAGGTATGCAACTCGTGAATTTAAACGACTGTTGTATTTTACGAGTGAGTATCCCTAACTTTTCTTAAAACGAGTGACAGGAAGCATAGAAAAGCTTGAAATGAAAATGCTGAACGAACATAAAGCAGTGGAAGAAAAAGTATCTTTCATTGCTGAGAACGCAGGGTGCTGATGCCGCACAAAAGATGATCAGCGAAAACGTGGAAAAATGGTTGTTTAAGAGCCTTCAATTAGGGATGGAATTGACAGAAAAAATTGAAACGATAATCCGAAAACGATATGGTATTCGTATGCCAAAGGATACGGCAGAAAGCGGAGAGACTACACCTCCTTGGAGCCAATCGATGACTAAAAAGCCAGATGAGCAGTTTGTTAATAGTTATGATCCTGCGCTTGATGTGTATCCTCGTAAGTTTGGGATTTACAGCAAGGATAAAGAATAAGATTTTCTATTACCTATCCATTTCTGTTCCTTACAGCAACTTTCCGTCAGCTAAAGAATTAAAGGTATCGTTAATTGCCTCACGATACCTTTGATACATACTCAGGACTGCTGAACCAGTGAACTATTTTCTTCAGGCCATCTATGCCTGATTTTCTTAAAGGATATAAATCTGATGTATTCCTCTTTTAAAAATTTCTCGCTTATGAGTCTGTTTAGATGTTTTTAGCTTTACTGGCGTTAATGCGAGTCAAGTACAATGGTTAACAGTGTTTTAGTTAAACATCTTTCTATGTCTTTTCGGTGCAATTGCATATATGAAATACCCGTCTAAATAGGCGGGAGTTATTTTATATGTGAGCAATTTCAAAGAAACCATAATAAAAAGAGAGTCAATCAAAGTTTTTTGATTGACTCTCAGTATATAGATGTAATTATTGATTTCCTTTTTTAACCCAGTCTGCAACTGTAACAGTACGTTTTGCCTGATGCTTTACTGCACCTTCAACGTCTTCAACCATATTGCCATCCTGATCTACCGTGACACTTGTTCCATATGGATTTCCTCCAGCGCCAAACAGAACCGGATCAGTGTATCCCGGAGTTGCAATAATAGCACCCCAATGCATCATGGAAGTATATAAAGATAATAGGGTAGCTTCCTGACCACCATGCGGGTTTTGTGCAGAGGTCATCGCACTCACAACTTTATTTACTGTCTTGCCCTCTGCCCATATTCCACCTTGGATATCAAGGAATTGCTTCATTTGTGAAGGCATGTTTCCGAAGCGGGTTGGTACACTAAATATGATGGCGTCTGCCCATTCCAGATCATCTGATGTAGCTTCCGGAACATCTTTAGTTGCTTCTACAGTAGATTTCCATGCTTCATTGCCTTCAATAACTGATTGAGGAGCTAATTCCTGTACTTTTAATACTTTAGCTTCAGCACCTGCTTCTTTAGCTCCTTCTTCAGCCCATTTAGCTAATTGATAGTTTGTTCCACTCATACTATAAAATACTACTGCTACTTTTACATTTGACATATTTTCCATCTCCTTTGATTTACCAATTAACTTATCCAAAAAGGGCGTATACTCCACCTTCAATATTTTACTTTATAGGATGCCCCTATTGAACAACCCGGTTGGTTCTTATTGTTCCATGGAACAAAGAAATTATGATGAACCGCCTTTTATAATCATATTTATATAATATGTTCCTTTTAACATTAGATAATATATCGTTACTTCAATAATACTTAATTCAATGTATTCGCTTTGGATCTTCACCGTCTGTATGAAGCTCAGTTACCTCAACTTTTATTGCAATTACGATCTTCATCGTTTATATGAAGCTCGTTTTCCTCAAAATTTATGCAATTATGATCTTCACCATCAATATGAAGCTCAGTTCCCGCAACATTTATTGTAATTATGATCTTCATCGTCCCTATGAAGCTCATTTCCCTCAACTTTTATTGCAATTATGATCTTCATCGTCTGTATGAAGCTCATTTCCCTCGACATTTATGCAATTATGATCTTCACCATCAATATGAAGCTCATTTCGCGCAACATTTATTGTAATTATGATCTTCACCGTCCCTATGAAGCTCATTTCCCTCAACTTTTATTGCAATTATGATCTTCATCGTCCCTATGAAGCTCATTTCCCTCAACTTTTATTGCAATTATGACCTTCATCGTCTGTATGAAGCTCATTTCCCTCGACATTTATGCAATTATGATCTTCACCATCAATATGAAGCTCATTTCGCGCAACATTTATTGTAATTATGATCTTCACCGTCAATATGAAGCTCATTTTCCTCAACATTTATGCAATTATGATCTTCATCGTCTGTATGAAGCTCATTTCCCTCAACATTTATTGTAATTATGATCTTCACCGCCCCTATGAAGCTCATTTCCCTCGACATTTATGCAATTATGATCTTCACCACCAATATGAAGCTCGCTTTCCTCAACTTTCAAGGATTTTCAAAGGGTATTACTATCTGCTATAAAATTACTGGCACATAAAATAGGACTGGTCATTATCTTTGTCTCAAATTTAATAGTTGACAGGCAAGAGATAACATGTAAATATACACTTAATTAAGTATAAATTAATTAAGTATATTTAAATAGCTTTAACGATGTTTATATGCTACTTTTATATACGTTGGGGTTTTCTTTATCATCCACAACATTAATGCGCTTAAGGACACTTAGCATTGTTCTTCATTAAAAATAGAGGTGATTTTTATGGTAACTCTTTATGTGACACCAAGTTGTACATCCTGCAGAAAGGCCAAAAAATGGTTTCAGGAGAATGAAATACCATTTATTGAACGAAATATGAATGCCGAGCCACTTTCCATAGGTGAAATAAAACAAATATTACGCTTAACGGAAGATGGAACGGAAGAGATTATTTCCAAGCGATCCAAAACTTTTCAGGAAATGGGTATTGATATAGATCAACTGCCTTTGAAAAAATTATACTCGTTTATTCAAAGCAATCCCGGACTATTAAAAAGGCCGATTATGGTAGATGAAAAACGTCTGCAAGTGGGATATAACGAGGAAGAAATTCGCAGTTTTCTCCCCCGGTCTGTCCGAACATTTTATTTGGAAGAAGCGCAAAAGATGATTAACTGAATGTGAAAAATGCTCCTATGTGTAAATCATATAGGAGCATCATTTTTATCTAAAAATGTTTTTATACGAGTCCAGTTGGAGTCATAGTTGTAATATGATTTGCTTCTACAGTGTTTAGGGAGCAGGTGTGAATACCAGAATCACTAGTTTATCCATAGATTTCGGCAAACTTGATATAGGTCAAGTTATTTTTCCTTTAAATAAGCTATACTATAGATAAATAAAATGAAAGAGGGTATGTAAATGGAGACTTTAACATTTTCAGAAGTAGTTAACGAGCATTTTCCTATATTGGAACAATATACGCCGGTATTAGTAAGAGTTCACGGCAGAAATCACCCTGAACTTGCACAAGTCAGAGACCTATTTGAAGAAATAAATGCAAAAGTAAAAGAAATTGGAGCAGATCAGGCAGAGTTATCGGAAGAGTTTCAGGAGCTGCGCAAAGTTACAAATAACTATGAAGTGCCAAGTGATGGATGTGGCACTTACCTGGAGACATACCAGGGATTGGAGGCTGCCGATAAGGCTTATCATGCTTGAATGAAATTCTTTAGATTTATATATGGATCGAAAAGGTGGAAGTACTTCTGTATCTTTTCGATCCATTTTTAATATATTACACTTTCTAAAACAACAATATGGTTTTGGCATGAAACCTTTATTGGACAGATCATGTGTATTGACAATGGGGTCCACCATAATTTTTATTAATTTATCAGTAATAGGCGAGAACTGTAGAAGCGCTCATTCATCTAATAATCATTTTAGAAGTGTTTTTTTAAAGAGGAAGGATAAAACTCGTAAGATACCCCACGGTCTGTTTGGTCCTTTTAAAATTATCAAACATCCCCTCATATAAATAACGAGTCAGAATCTGGTCCAAATTCATAAGAGAAGAAATAGATTTTGGTGCTACGAGTTATATCGCTATTTAACAATGTTTATATTATATGTTTTAAGCCAGATGTTAACTTGAATTAAGTATGCCATCATTTGTGGACCGGTCATTAACTGCCCGAACCAAGGTGCCTGATACCCTTTTCCGTCGGATTCTGCAATATACCGGACTTTCCTTTCATCAATTAACTCCAGTAATGGGGAGGAAGCATCATCAAGAATGCGAAGCAACCAGCTCTTTACAGCTTTCGTATAATGTGGACTATGGGTTTTCGGGTAGGGACTTTTTTTACGGTACAGTATCTCATCGGGAAGCCGATCTTTTAACGCTTTCCTTAAAATCCCTTTTTCACGGTTATCCGTCATTTTCATCTCCCATGGAATATTCCAGGCGTATTCCACGATGCGGTGATCCGAGAAAGGCACGCGTACCTCAAGGCTGGCACCCATGCTCATTCTGTCTTTGCGATCAAGCAGTGTTGTCATAAACCAATGGATATTTAAGTAAAATAATTCCCGGCGCCGGGCTTCAGTTTTTGATTCACCTTCCAATTTTGGTGTTTCTGCAATGGTCTGATGATAACGCTCATGCTGATATGCAGGGAGCATTAATTTATTGCGCCAATCCGGTTTTAAAATGTTCTCCCGCTCCTGGTTATACTGCATCCATGGGAACCCTTCGTGAAACAATAGCTCCTGGTTATGAAACCAGGGATATCCTCCAAAAATTTCATCGGCACACTCCCCGGACAAGGAAACAGTTGTTTTCTTCTTAATTTGTTTACAGAACCAGAGAAGCGAGGAATCAACATCGGCCATGCCAGGTAAGTCCCTGGCTATTACTGCTTCTTTTAAAGAAGTGACAAGCTCCTCTGTATCAATTTCTTCAGCGTGATGATTGCTCCCAAGTGACGACACCATTTTTTCAATCCATTGTTCGTCAGAATTAGGCTGAAATGTATTTGTTTTAAAATACTTATCATTGTTTGTGTAGGCAATCGAAAACGTGTCAAGTGCTCCTTTGCCATTCTTTTTAAAGTGATCACTTGCAATTGCGCTAATGGCACTCGAATCCACTCCTCCAGATAAAAAGGTAGAAATCGGAACATCGGATACAAGTTGCCGAATAACGGAATCTGTAAACAAATCCCTTACCTTTTCAGCTGTTTCTTCTAATGTGTCTTCATGTGGTTTGCTTTCCACATTCCAATAGCGCCATTTTTTTAAGCCATCCTTGGAGAAGCTGAGTGCATGGCCGGGTCTTAATGACTTAATTCCCCGGAAAACACCATGCTCGGGGGTTCTTGAGGGACCGACTCCAAATATCTCCTGCAGTCCTTCACGGTCCACTTCAGCTTTTATTTTATCGTGTGCGATAATCGCCTTTTGCTCGGAACCGAAAAGAAGTCCTACAGATGAAACTGTGTAGAAAAATGGTTTAACGCCTAATCGGTCCCTTGCAGCAAACAAACGCTGCTTTGTTGCATCCCAAATAGCAAATGCATAAATGCCATTTAAGTATTTAAGGCAATTTTCCTCCCAGGCTATATATGCTTGAAGCAAGACCTCTGTATCAGAGTGAGATTGAAATTGATGACCAAGTTTGATTAGCTCCCTGCGAATATCTTCTGTATTATATAACTCACCGTTGTAACAAATGGTATAATTTCTACCTTGATAACTCCGGGTCATCGGTTGTTTCCCACCTGCCGGATCCACTACAGTTAATCGGGTATGACCGAAAGCGCAATGGCGGGAAAACCAGCAATTAAAATCGTCAGGCCCTCTTTTTTCCAAGGTTTTCGCCATTCTTTTCATCGTTTCCATTTGTCCTGTTAAATCTCTTCGGAAATTCACCCATCCGGTAATTCCGCACATATCATCCACCTCTCCTCTGTATAAAAACCAGTGTATGCACGGATAGCTTGCCAGATGTACATTGGTAAAATCCAGATAGCAATCTTATTGTCTTGCGTTCTGCCTGTCTCTTTTTAATAGAAGGGACAATAACAACCCGGTAACTGAAAATAAAAAAGCAACGAAAAATGCAGTTTTCACACCCTGCAGAAATTGTAGAGGGTCTGTCGCACCGTCTCCCGAAGCAGTCCTGCTGATAAAAGAAATAATAAACGTCAATCCGAGTGATCCTCCGAATTGGCGGGCTGTATTAATAATTGCCGTTCCATGCGGGATCAACTTGTCAGGCAATGCATTGATGCCGGCGGTCATTATCGGCATGTTGATCATGGCCACGCCAGCCATTGACAACATAAAGAGAAATGATGTAAACACAAAGGAGCTGGTGGTTTCCAAACTGAAATAATACCATAGAGTACTGGTGGAAATGAGAACAAAGCCAATGATTGTAATAATTTTCCCGCCGTATTTGTCGTATAAATTTCCGGCAAATAAACTCATTACTGCAAGCGTTAAGGCGCCGGGAGCGACAACAAGTCCTGCATACAATGGAGATAGCTGCTGGGCATTTTGCACGTACATGGGCAAAATGGTTTCGATCGAAATCAGCAGACTGAATGAAATAATGGATATAACTGTCACCAGTGCAAAGACCGGAACTTTGAGTACCCGAAGTTCCAAAATCGGTGTTTGTAACCGCAACTGTCTCACGACAAATAAAATAATAGCGGCAAAGCCTGCAGTAATGCTTACCGTGGCACCGGTGCCAATCGCTTCAGCACCCACCGTATTAACTCCGTACAACACTCCCCCAAAGCCGATGCTTGACAGAAGGATGGAAATAAAGTCAATCTCTGTTTCCTTTTGTTCCGTTACATTACGCATAAACAGGAAGGTAAACACCAGGATCACTGCTGCCACAGGAAGGGTAAAAAGAAACACGGACCGCCATTCAAAATGGTTGATAAGAACGCCTGAAATAGGAGGACCAATGGCAGGTGCCACATTGATCACAAGACCCGCCAAACCCATGGCATACCCTCTTTTTTCCCTGGGATAAACGAGAAATAATATGGTTTGCATTAAAGGCATCATGATTCCGGAACTAATTCCTTGGATTACACGTCCTGCAAGTAATACTTCAAAGGAGGGGGAAAATAATCCCAACAAGGTTCCAAAAAGGAAGAGCAGCATAGATCCGATCATTAATGTTCTTGTATTAAATTTATCAATTAAATAAGCCGTCATGGGAATGAGAACCGCTATTGCCAACATAAAGCTGGTTGTCAGCCATTGCACTTGACTTGCATTTATATCAAATTCAACCATGATTTTAGGAAAGGCTGTGATAAGAAGGAATTGCGTTAATACGGATAGAAAAGAACCCGCCAATGCAATTGATACGAGTAATCTCCTATGTACAGGTGATAATATTTCCCTAGCCATTGTTTGACCTGCCTTTCTAATTTACTGCATGACACAGACAATACTAAGATAACAAAGCTGCGTGTACTTTTGAAGCACATAGCAGTTGTTTTTGCCAATGGAGTATCTGGCAGGAAACCTGAAATGTAGAAGGTATCTGTTAAATTTAAAAAGATGCTACTGTTTCGTGTCTGTAAGCAATTATTTATGCAGTAAAACATATATGTGAAAATCAAGGTTTAATCATAGCTTTTATAAAATGTATAGGAGAAGTCATGTACCAAGGTGCTCCATGCCGTTTTGTTTGTTCATTTAATGAGTGTATATTCCTTTTATTTCTAACATATTATATAAGTGGAATTAAAACAACGGAGAAAGGCTGGGCGATAATATGGATGAGAAGTCATCAAGACAAAAACCGGCTGCCAGCGATCGCAAACAAGAACAGCTTGATCGCTATCGTATACAAAACACTGGGAAGCCAATGACCACAAATCAGAAAAGAAAAATATCCAACGACTCAGAGATCTTGAAAGCCGGAGAGCGTGGTCCCTCATTACACGAGGATTGGCATTATTTTGAGAAAATGTCGCACTTTGTGCAGGAAGAGGAACCGGAAAGAGTGGTTCATGCAAGAGGTTACAGTGCCCATGGAGAGTTTGAATGCTATCAGTCCATGAAGCATGTGACAAAAGCCGGATTCTTACAGGAGCCCGGGAAAAAGACACCTTTAACGATCCGTTTTTCCACTGTACAAGGACCTAGAGGATCATATGATACAGCAAGGGATTTACGCTGTCAGGGGGTTAAGTTTTATACAGAAGAAGGAAATTATGATCTCACCACCATAGCGATGCCGGTATTGATCAACCAGGATCCAATGAAGTTCCCTGATGCTATGCATGCATATCAGGCAAAGCCGGATAATGATATACCAACAGCTTCCGGCGCACACGATCATTTTTGGGATTATGTAGCCAGTAATCCGGAAGCCCTCCATATGGTGGAATGGATTATGTCAGGCCGGGGACTTATTAGAAGTTATCGTATGATGGAGTCCTGGTCAATTAATACGTATTTATTTGTGAATGATGAAGGTGTGGCAACTTTTGTTCGTTTTGTCTGGAAACCTGTACTGGGAGTGCATTCCCTGCTTCAAGATGAAGCGCTTAAAATAGGAGGGCTTGACCCTGACTACCACCGGAGAGATCTCCGGGAAGCAATTGATAAAGGGGCCTACCCGGAATATGAGTTGGGCGTTCAGCTGGTCCCGCTGGAGGATGAATTCAAATACGATTTTGATATTCTTGATCCTGCCAAGTTCTGGCCTGAAGAGCTTATTCCTGTGCAAATGATCGGGAAGATGACGCTAAACAGAAACATTGATAATTACCATACAGAATCGGAACAGGTAGCATTTAATCCTGCAAATGTCGTTCCGGGGATAGACTTTTCCAATGACCCTGTGCTGCAGGGAAGATTAATTGCATATCATACTGCACAAGTACATCGGATCGGGACTAATTTTCAGGAATTACCGATTAACAAACCGATTTGCCCCTTCCATAATAACCAGCGGCGAGGCCCTATGAGGTACCGGATAGATGTGGATCAGGTGAATTATCACCAAAATTCACTCGCTAATAATACGCCGCACACAACCCCTCCGGAAGCAGGTGGGTATGAACACTATCCCAAGAAAGTAGAGGGACATGTGATCCGCGGCCGAAGTGAATCATTTAATGATCTCTTTTCACAGCCGAGGATATTTTGGAATAGCGTGACACCAATTGAAAGGCAACAAATAATTAATGGTTTCAGCTATCAGCTTGGAAAAGTAAGAAGCGAATCAGTGCGGCAGCAAAACGTTGATTTGTTGGTAAATGTTGATCAGGATCTTGCTTACATTGTTGCTGATAATATAGGAGTTAAACGTCCCGCAGGTTCCCATGTTCCCGTTTCGACAAGCTATCCATCTCTTAGTCAGGAAAACACACCAAAGTATGCCTATACGCAAAAAGTGGGGGTTCTGATAGGCGACGGTTTTAACGGCAATGAGGTAACCAATGTTTTGAATGTCCTGCAGCAATCCGGTGTTTTTATAGTTATCATCAGTGACACACTTGGTACTGTAACAGGTTCGGATGGTACAAAGCTGAAAGTGGATGAAACCTTTATGACAACTAGTCCTTATCTCCTTGATGCTCTCTATGTTGTAGGGGGAAGTGCGAAGGATCAAACGAGGTTTAACCAGTATGTGATGGAATTTGTCAGTAATGCGTATAAGCATTATAAACCAATTGGATTGGCTTCCACGGGTCAAACTTATTTGAAAACAACTGAGAAGAATAACCCGGCTGGTGTAGTGATTGGCGGAAATAATACCAGTTTCGGAAAGGATTTTGTGCATGCCATCGCGCAGCAGCGTTTTTGGAATAGAAAGTAGTTGCTTTTTTTCAAATAGACCCCAACCAAGATTTCTTTATAAGATACCGTCATTGCTGCATATCGAAAGTATAGGGAAATCGATGTGCAGTAAAAATACTATGAAAACAAAACAACAGGCTGGCAGTATAACATGCCGTCCTGTTGTTTTATTTTATATCCTTGCCTAATCACATCTATCACGAAAGACTTTTGTGCTTTTTGGAAACTTATTACAGGCCCGGGATGTTCATTTTTGTTTCCATTGGTTTTGTTTCAACCATCACTTTGCCATTACGAATCGAATAGATTACCGGTGCCTGTGTACGGACAGCTTCATATTCAGAATCCGAGTCTATGACAATTAAATTAGCTTTATTCCCTTCTTTGACACCATACTCATTCTCTATATTTAACGTTTTTGCTCCGTTAATTGTAATAAGATTAAGTGCTGTTACAATATGGTCATAATCAGTCATATGACAGGCATGCAGTCCTGTATCGACGACATCCATTAAATTCCCGTCCCCGAGCGGATACCAAGGATCCATGATGGAATCCATTCCGAAACATACTTTAATTTCTTCATCCAACAGCTCTTTTACCCGTGTCAGACCACGGCGTGTCGGATGATTGTCAAACCTTCCCTGTAAATGTAAATTAGCCTTTGGCAGGGCAATAAAATGGATGTTGGCTTTCTTCAGGGTTTGAAACAGTTTATACGTATACGCATTGCTGTAGGATGCCATGGCAGTTGTATGACTGGCTGCAACTCGGTTTCCAATGCCCAGTTTCAATGATTCTCCTGCTAGTACTTCCAAATATCTTGACTGGTCATCATCAATCTCATCACAATGAATATCAACTAATTTGTCATATTTCCCAGAAAGCTCGAGTGCCTTCATCACGGAACGGACTCCATCTTCGCGTGTCAACTCATAGTGAGGGATGCCTCCAACCACATCCGCGCCCATTTCCAATGCTTGGATGAGCAGTTTTTCGCCGTCTGGCTTCGTGTAAAGCCCTTCTTGTGGAAGCGCCACAATCTGCAAGTCCATCCATGGTTTTATTTCTTCTTTTACCTCCAGCATTGCTTCTAATCCTTTTAGTGTGGGATCACTTACATCCACGTGGGTCCGTGCATGCTGAACCCCGTGTTTCAACTGCATTTTCACTGCTTTCAACGCACGTTTTTTTATGTCATCCTTTGTTTCGTCCACTAATTGCTTCCGCTCGGACCAAATCTCGATGCCTTCAAATACAGAACCAGTCCTGTTCCATCTTGGTGTTCCGGCTGTTAAAACATAGTCCAAATGAATATGAGGCTCCACATAGGGAGGAAGTACCATTTTTCCGTTTAAATCAATGGTGTTCTCCTCATTGGATGCATCGCTGATTTTTGCCGGTGTAATGGACTGTATTTTATCTTTCTTTATTTCAATATCCCATCTATTTTCTTTTCCATAAAGTCTGGCATTTTTTAATATCATTGGTGTATCACTCCTGAAGCTATAAATTTATGGTACAGTCTAATTCTATTTTACGTCATCCCTTTAAAAAATCCAGTAAAGGGCCTGCATAAGGTCTAAAAATTCGGTTTGCAGCCTGTTTTTCTTATTTTTGTACAACTGTATATTCTCTTTTTTCGGAGTCTGCGTAGCATATCGTATATGCAAGAAAGGAGAATGAATATGTTAAACTTTTCCATGATTGAATTGAGCAGACGAAAGGGGAGAAAGTTAGATAAACAGATGAAGCGTCATTTCATCGACTTTTACCGGCCATTTCGTTTTGTTCCTTGTTTCCTGCACCGTCCGTTGGAAAAGATCAGAAAGAACATGAAGCGGCTGCCAGTTATTATAGAATTTGAGGATAATTGCTATGCTGCTGGTTTACAGGATGTTAAAAATACGAAAAACCGGAAATTACGAGAGTTACCTTCTATCTCATGCTGCTCCGCCCATCTCTCAATAGAAAATATAGGTAAGCTAGTTGACAGCTGTGATCATATAAAAAAAATCCACTATGATAGAGAAGTTACTACGCTATTAGATAATGCAACACCCTCGATCAACTCCCATCAATTACAGGAAAATGGGTTGACAGGAAAGGGTGTAACTATCGCGGTTATTGATACAGGAGTACAGCCCCATGCTGATTTGGAAGGACGTATTACGGCGTTTAAGGATATGGTGGGGAATCAAGAGGAACCCTACGATGATAATGGACATGGCACCCATTGTGCTGGTGATGCAGCGGGAGACGGTGCGGATTCAGATGGACAATATCAAGGTCCGGCCCCTGAAGCGAATATAGTAGGTGTAAAGGTATTAAACAAAATGGGTGCCGGTTCTTTATCCGCAATTATTGATGGCGTGCAGTGGTGCATCGAGAACCAGTCTGCGTATGATATCGATGTTCTTTCCCTGTCACTTGGTTCTCATCCGACCGGTCCTGTTGAAGACGACCCTGCGGTAAAAGCTGTGGAATCAGCTTGGGATGCAGGCATGGTAGTTTGTGTTGCGGCCGGAAATTCAGGACCCGATTCCCAGACAATAGCAAGTCCGGGCAACAGTCCGAAAGTGATCACGGTTGGCGCTGTGGATGACAATAATACTCCGGATCGTTCAGACGATTCAGTGGCCGATTTTTCCAGCCGGGGTCCAACAATGGAAGGGTATACAAAGCCGGATATTTTAACTCCGGGTGTCGAAGTGGTTTCCCTGAGAGCTCCCGGATCATTTCTTGATAAAAATAATAAATCTGCACGCGTAGATTCCGGTTATATTTCTTTATCGGGTACTTCCATGGCCACACCGCTCTGTGCCGGAGCAGCTGCCCAGCTTCTGCAAAGTAATCCGGATCTCACACCGGATGAAGTGAAACAGAGATTAATGGAAGCATGTGAAGACATGGGACAGCCAGCGAATGTACAGGGGAGCGGGTATTTAAATGCTGCAAATTTAATAGAAAGCTAAATTTATAAAGTTTATGATGACATGTGCAGGCATGATTACTTCCTCTCCCTTATTATCAGGGGAGAGGAAAATAGAGAAGATCGCTCATAGCCCTCATTATGTGAAATGTCCACAAAGGCCGGGCCGGGGGATACGATATTATTTGCAGACGGGCCTTCTGCATACTTGTATCAATGCAAATAGGGAGCCAATTCCTGCAATTTTTCCTCCGGCAATGCTTTTTCAATCATGGGGAACAGGACACGTTCTTCTTTACGGATATGGTTTTCCAGTAAAGCGCCTAATTCATGCATCATATCCAGGTCCGTTTCCTTCAACTTTAAGAGTTGATCGAACAGGGAACGTAATTTTACATGTTCCATAAGCATTTCTATTACTTCCGGTTTATTAATATCCTCGTATTGGGCATAGGCCGGTAAAAGGATTTCTTCTTCTTCCCGGAAATGCTCCTGGCCACCAGGGTTCCAAAAATCATCGGCATCTTTCATTATTTCTTCGATCGATAAGCGGCTTTTCTCTGTTCCTGCTCTTTTTAATTTGAGTGCCAGGTGCAAGCCAATCATATGATGTCGTGATAAATCTTTCAGCGATTCA
Source organism: Virgibacillus kimchii (assembly GCF_055379185.1). NCBI lineage: Bacteria > Bacillati > Bacillota > Bacilli > Caryophanales > Bacillaceae > Virgibacillus > Virgibacillus kimchii. The sequence goes on from NZ_AP043951.1 coordinate 3,775,139, forward strand.
TGCCGTTTCATGCCTTTTTTGTTTGTCATAGCGACACTCCTTTTAACTATGATGAACCCTCTCCCTCTTCACAAGTATACCAGCTTTTAACTAACAGCCCTGCAAGGACTATTCACTGACCAGACCAGTACAGTTGTAAGCGGGATTTATCTTTTTTCGATATTGTTGTTACCTGTATTTTGTTTTCACATCGGGTATGCATATAATACGTAACGGTCGGGTGCACTTCCAATCATTGAAAAAGGATAACAAGTGGAAACAGTTAAGTATTCATCTTCCCGGGTTGGATCGATCACGGTCGTATTGTCTGCTTCCACGATTTCATGATCTCTTATCCGGTATTTATATGTGCCGTATTCCATTTTTACATGGAATTCATCCCCGTGTTCCAATTCGCCAAAATCTCTAAAGACGGTATCCCTGTGGCCTGAAAGAAGAATCTGTTTATTTTGACCCGGGAGCCCGGTGTCATGGTAATGACCTACTCCCTGTGCAAGTTCTTCTTCGTCCGTACCTTCCACGATAGGAATTTCCCGGTCTAATTTCGGAATGTACAGTAACCCGATGGTTTCCCCTTTTTCATATTTTATCTCTGTAATATTTTCATCATTTATTTCCTGCAATGTGTTATTGTCTGCAGCAAGCATAGCCTCTGCCTCTGAGAGCCTTTCTTTTTCCTGATGTGATGAACTCCATAGCTGATAACCGCCAAACGCTAAAGTAGAGAGACCTGCAATGATAAACAGCCAGGATATATACTTAAGCATCACATTCACCTCAATAGTAATTTTATTAATTCCAATGTACACCTTTCCGTATGTTCCTGCAACGATTCTTTCAGAAAAACCATCAGAATTTAGTCGGTATTCCATATATATTTACACATTGTTTTTTTATTTGTGTGAGCTTATCTCATAACGAAAAATTATTATTGCAAAACGATCCGGACGGATGCTTTACCCATAGGCATAAGTGCAATATTTGAGGCTGAACTGAAATGCACGCCCGCCGAAAATTATTGCTCGAACGCTTTTTCACCCCGTTTTCTTTGCCAGTGGATGCTGCTTCATCCTTCCAGCTTTTCTGTATGGTTTTTGGCTATCAATGTTCCTAAAGGAGTCGCCGTCTTAATTAAATTGGAGTTTCTTAACCAGACAGACCGTACTTTCTTGCAAACTCTGTTGCAGTTTAACTCTTTATTCAAGTTCTCCTGGTATAAATATTACTGCTCCCCCCAACAAAAAAAGACTTCTTACCAACGGCCCGTGTAAGATTTCATATTTTTCATGTATCCCTATAAATATTCCTTCCTACCAATAAAAAAACGTACGTTACTATTCTATTATGTAATAAAGTAATTCTTGTAAATTCGTATACCTTTAGAATCATTTTTTATCTAAATCATACCAATGTTCAGATAATAGTTATATAATGACTAGTGAATAGAAAAAAATAATAGAGGAGGGAATCAAATGAATCTCAAAAGATTCACATGGTCTTTGCTGGCCGTGGCAGGAGTAATTATGATAGCGCTTACCTCGATGGATTTCAGCTCTACTTCCGCCTCACCCGCAGTCGTGGAAAAAGAACCACCGGAGACGGCAGTTGTTGAAATTGTTGTGCCGGATGGAGACGCTGTTGACTATTTAGTAGAAAACGGCTATGAATTAACAGGCTATGCCAGTGATAAAAATGGCCAGCTGGAAGTCCATGCAATTGTTACAGAAGTGGAAATGGAAAGATTGGAAACGGAAGGTTATGACCTCACTATCGTTCAAACCTCTCAAGATGTGGAAAGAATACTGGAGGAACGCGAAAGAAGATCAGAACAGGAGTGGACTTTATCCAGTGCAGAAGACAATATTAATGTCTTCAGATCTGATTACTTCACTAATCAGTCAGGGACATTTTTATATCTTGAGGCAAAGTCCAGCGCCGGACCTGATGTATCCATGAATGCATCTTGGGTGGATGAAAACGGTGAAGAACAAACTGTCTCCATGACAAGAAAAGTGGATTATGGGGAATATTTATATCACTATACACTCACAAATATTGATTCAGTCCCGGAAAATGTATTAATTACTACCAGTCAGCAAGGATCTGTGGAAACAGAATTAACTGAATGGATAGGTGATGGCACGCCGGTGGGTGATGATTATTTGAAAGATTTTGTTGATCATTATATGGATCCAATAGAAACTGAAGAAAGAATCATTGCTTTAGCGGAAGAATTTCCCGAATTAGCAGAAATTGTAGAGCTTCCTTATGAAACAAATGGTTACAGAAGACATGCACAAGCAACTTTTGGAAATACAGTAGATGCTGCATTTGTACTTACATCAGAAGCATGGGGTCATGAAGGCGGCAATGATATTACGATAGATATTCAGACTGCAGAAGGGGAAAATGAGGAGCTTCATGTTGCAGTAGAGGGTGATGCAATAACAGTTACCCTTGGAACAGATGATGCCGGCGAAGCGAACAGTACAGCAAATGATGTAATAAATGCAATTAACAGTCAGGCAGGTGATCTGGTTACTGCAACCAATTACAGAGATTCCAGTGGTGATGGACTGGTGGAAAATGAAGCTGACATAGCATTAACCGATGGATTAAATGCACCTGATGAGATTTCCAGAGAACCTCGTCAAGTAAAGGCCATACGTATAGGTAAAGAGCGCGACGGCTCTAAGCCGGGTGTATTGGGATATTCTCAGGAACATGCTCGTGAGTGGGTAACACCGCTGGTTTCCGTGGAGACGGCTGAAAGGCTGTTGAGAAACTATCATATTGATGAAAATACGAAAGAGTTAGTGGATAACCTTGATATTTTCATCGTACCGACAGTGAATCCGGATGGCGGGATTTTCTCATTCTATGATTACAATATGCAACGTAAAAATCTTACGAATCATTGTCCTGCCGAAGCTTCAGATCCAGCTTACCGCAATCAATGGGGTGTTGACTTAAATAGAAACCATGCAGTTGGATCAGTGTATGACGGATGGATTGGCGGTTCAACAAATTGCCTGTCAGGGACTTATGCCGGACCGGAAATAGAATCAGAGCCAGAGGCGAAGAATATTGTTTGGTTGGCAGAGGAATTTCAAAATATTGAATTTGCCATGAATATTCATTCCCATGGTGGGTACTTTATGTGGTCTCCTGGAGCTTACGATGCAGACCGCAATCCATTGCCTCGTCCGACGGCAGGAGAGGAAGCCTATTACTGGCAGGCTTCAGAACATATATTGACAGAAATTAAAAACTACCGCGGTACTGTTATCCACCCTGGAAGAACCGGCCCCATCCCGGATGTGCTGTATTCTGCAGGGGGCAACTCAGCAGACGCATTATGGTATAACCATGATATTTATGCATGGAACTTTGAAGTGGGAGCACAACTGTGGGATGAAGAAACGGAACGCTGGGTAAGTGTTGGCTTCCAACCGGAATTTGAAGAAGGCCATGCAGAAGCAATGGAATTTGCCAACGGCTTAATCGGATTATTTGAGGTAGCCCTTGAAAATGCAAACGATGATGTAAATCCGGAAACTTGGATTTCTCCGGAAGAAGGAACGTACCATGATCCTGTTGAGGTAGACTTTGAAATGAGCGAACCAGCTACTGTTTATTATACCCTGGATGGTTCACGACCAACTTTTGACTCCGATGTCATTAGTGTAGCCGGAACAAGAATGGGCGGAGAAACATTAACAATTGAAGAAACCACGACGATCAAATGGTTCTCTGTAGATCCGGCAGGAAATATTGAGAATGATTATGACCCGGATGGAGAAGGAAATAACTATAACGAAGCTGAAGTTGTTATTGATTATTTGCCGGAAGGGGTAACTGCAGCCGGGATGCAATCGCTAGTGGAACGTTTTGAACAGGAAGAGGAATTTGCTGATGAAACAGCTCCTCGCACACTGAAAAACCATTTAACAGCTGTGGATCTTTTTGAACAACAGGGAGATGGCGATAAAGTAGTCAGACATATGAATAGCTTTCTGTTGCTGCTTTATCATCAGGAAAATAATGAGCTTATTTCAGGAAAGGTTTATCGTATCCTGGAAAACTATTCAAATGAATTGATTGAAATCTGGTCATCGGAGTTGGATACCGAAGAAGCCATATAAGGGCTGGGAATAAGGCCATCCGTGGAGCAGTCAAGTGCTCTGCGGATGGCTGCTTTTGCCTTTTAATAAAAAATTATATATCATTAGATGGGTGATGGGCTGTTTTTGGGCGAAATTATACCGGCCAATCTTCTTTATTCTCCGCCATATCCCAAAACATATATTCCAATTTACTTGTTTTCACGACGATCTCTTCCAGTTCAGCCAAATCTCTTTCAGGCTTTCCTGCTGCTATTTCATTAAGCAGATTTTTGCAGTCTTCAGCCAGTTCGGTAAAATCATCCGACGAATACATTTTTACCCAGCGGCCATAAAATTCGTGCTCCTTTGCCCCTGGCCATGCTGCCAGCTTTTTGCCAATAAAATTATAACTCCAGGCACAAGCCAGTACAGCGGCCACGACATTTTCCACTCCACCGCGCTGGGAGACATTCAGCATATAGCTTGTATAAGCTGTAGTTGTGGCGGCAGCTTCTGTTTTTTCCAAGTCTTCTTGGGATATGCCGAATTGGGCGGCATATTGCCGGTGCAAATCCATTTCCATATGGAGTGTGCCGTCCAGCAGTTTGGCAAAAGTGGTCATCGTTTTTAAATCCTGCGCTTTGGCGCTCCCCAGTGCAAAAAGTCTGGAATACTCTATTAAATATACATAGTCCTGTTTTAGCCAATGCATGAATTTATTCTGATCCAACCATCCTTCCCCAAGTCCTTTTACAAAAGGGTGGGTGATGTATGAGTTCCAAATAGGTTCCACCTTTTCCCATAGACGTTCTGTAAATAATTTTTCCATTTCCTCTTCTCCTCTCCGATTATTAAATTTGCTTAATAAGTAGCTGGACCTTTTAGTTGCAGAATGCTCTCACCTCTTTTCATGCAAGGGGAAACAGGAAAATAAAAACCCATTTCCAGTCATAGAAATGGGTTCAGCAATGGGTATACTCATAAATAGAACATTGCCAATCCGCTTCCCTACGCTAGCCTTACCTAGATCAGGTTCCAAGGGTCGATTTACTCTCTCAGCATCCACGTGCTCCCCCAGCAGAATTACAAATTAATTTAATTTTCGATAACAATTATAGCCGCTTCCTGTTAAAATAGCAAACCGGTTCGAGGTACCTGTCCTCTTGTCCCAGGAGAAAGTTATCGGTATAATGAATGTACATATGAAATTCCACTAGGGGTGCCGGCAGGCTGAGATAAGATTTTTCTTAATCCCTTTGAACCTGATCTGGTTTGTACCAGCGTAGGGAAGTGGAGCTGGCGAATATACGGATTTTGTATATCAAACCACTCCATTTCCGGAGTGGTTTTTTTAGTAATCTTCCCTATTTTTTTCTCAAAATCTATGAATAAGGAGCGTTCAGTATGGACTATCTTGCAGAAATCAGGAAAGAGAACCCGTTCATTTATAATATTACCAATGAAGTGGCCACAAATATGGCTGCCAATGGACTCATCGCCGTCGGTGCGTCTCCGGCCATGTCCAATACGCCTAAAGAAGCTGTAGAAAATGCACAGCATGCAGCAGCAGTTGTGTTAAACCTGGGTACCCTTACCGAAGATCGGGCAGAAGCGATGTTGATTGCCGGAAAAACAGCAAACGAAAAAGGTGTGCCGGTAATCCTGGACCCCATTGCAGTTGGAGGGACCAAATTTCGTACAGAAGTGATCTATGAATTGCTGGATAAAGTGAAATTTGCTGCCATCCGTGCTAATGCGGGGGAAATTGCTGTACTCGGGGATACTTTGTCAGTAATGAAAGGACCGGATTCTACGATTGAGGAAGTAGATCCGGAGGTGGCCAAAGGCGTTGCCAATAAGTATAACACTGTCGTTATCGCGACCGGAAAAACAGATGTCATCACTGATGGCAAGCGCACGACCCTGTGCAGAAACGGACATGCCATGCTGCAAAACATCACTGCCAGCGGTTGCCTGCTTACATCTCTTGTCGGGCCGTATGTTAGTGTAGGAAATGATCCATATGAAGCAGGAATTGAAGTAGCTGCGGCTTATGGCATCGCCGCCGAATTGGCAATGGAAAAAGCAAATGGTCCCGGTTCATTTATCCCGGCACTGCTAGATGAGCTGTACTTTCTCGATAAGGAGAAAGTGGATAAGTATAAACGGGTGGAGCAAATATACTAGCGAATGGTGAAAAGGGGTCTGTTGCAAATGAGCACTTCAAATGGAAAATCAGTACTGCTACTTGTAGACTTGCAAAATGATTTTTGCCATCCGGACGGTACTGCAGCCAAACGGGGGAAAAATGTCCACGTTTTTCGGGAAACTTTATTAAGGACGAAAAATTTACTGGATGCTGCCCGAAATAATAGCATCCCGGTGATCCATGCCATTTCTGAACATAGTGAATGGACAGCATCTCCGACACAAAAAGAAAGGTATGGCAGAGCAGGTTCGAAAAGCGGCCTTTCCTATTGTGAACCTGGGAGCTGGGGCGCAGAATTTTTTCAACCTTTCATACCGGAACATGGTGAAAAGATTGTCATAAAGCATCGTTACAGTGCTTTTTTGTACACTGACCTTGAATTGATTCTACGCCGTAGTGGCGTTACTGAACTGGTCATTTCCGGTGCTTATACAAATGTTTGCCTAGATAGCACTGCCCGGGACGGGTATATGCGGGATTTTCACGTTATTGTTCCCGCTGATTGTGCCGTTTCTGACCATCAACGACACCATGATTATGCACTTGCTCTGCTTGACGGGACATTTGCAGATGTAGTGCATTCAGATGATATAAAAAGACAATGGGAAAGGAGCAGATGATATGAAGGAAATTCTATTTATTGAAACAGGCACGGGGGTAGATTTGCACGGCCAGGATGTCAATGAAGCGGCAAAGCGGGCGGTGATGGATGCGATTCATTATAATTCCATGCCGGGAATAAGAAAAATGCTTCCTGATGAAGATATTAATAAAATGAAAGTGAATGTGAAACTTGGCATTCCGCAGGATTTGGGAAATCTGGATGAAAAGAAAATAAAACAGCTTATTCCTTATGGCACCGTGACCGTAGAAACAGTAAAAGGGGGAATGACTGCCACCAGCGGGATTATTCTTGAGGATCAGCATGATAAAAATGATTTGATGTATATCGTCAATGCTGTAGTGGAGGTAGGCTATTAAGGAGTCCCATCAGTTTTACTTGCATTAACAAAAGTTTACCGATAAATTCCTGTGATTGATAGCTTATTCCTATGGGTATGATAGGGAAAGCCTTATTGATGGTACCTCGGATTTGACCTATGCTTGGATGTAGTAAGTCAAACCAAGGAGGTATTATGTATGGAAAAAGCAGTATTTTATCATGCCGGCTGCCCGGTTTGTGCAGACGCAGAAAAAATGGTTTTGGACTACTTTGACAAATCAAAGGTAGATGTAGAAGTCATCGACTTTAACGATGATGCATCAAAAATCAACGAAGCAGAGAACGCTGGGGTTAAATCAGTCCCTGCGCTTGTTTTAAATGGACAAACGTATCATATTAACCACGGGGCAAGCATGGAAGAAGTGAAGAACGGATAATATAGAAAAGCGGGAGGGTGTAAATTGCCCTCCCGTTTACTGTATAGCCAGGTTCTGGCCAATTTGGATAGTGCAGAGAAAGAATAGTACTGATGGTTTTCCTTAAAGCATAGCTACAGCTTGGTTAATGTCTTCAGCCTGGGCGATTGCGGAGATGACAGCTACTCCATCTGCTCCTGCTTTCAGTACGGAAGCAGCATTATCTTTATTAATTCCCCCGATGCCTACGATAGGAAGGTTCGGGAATTGTTTTCTTAATTCCACGACCCACTCTGTTCCCACAGCGGATTTGTCGTGCTGCTTAGAGGCCGTGCCGAAAATATCGCCGGCTCCGACATAATCCACATCATCCAGCGGGCTGCTCTCAAGTTCACCCCTGGATACCGACAGACCAATGATTTTACCTGGAAACATTTTTCTCAGTTCTGTAACCGGGTGATCATCCTGTCCAACATGTATACCATCTGCTTCCAATGTCTGAACGAGTTCCACATCATCATTTACGATAAATGGAATGCTGTATTCCCGGCAAATGTCACGAAGATCCTTACCCAATTCCAGTTTTTCCCTGCCGGTCAAAGCACCATCTCCTTTTTCCCGGAACTGATATGCGGTGATACCGGCTTCTCCTGCTTCTTTTAAAACGTCTCTTGGATCTCTGCTGCAATCCCCGCTTCCCATTATGAAGTATTTTCTCAGCGCTTTTCGTACATTATATTGCATACGATCATCCCTTCTTTAGATGCATTAAATGTGTCTGACGGCCTACTATTTGTTTCCGGATTCTATTTCCTCTTCAGATCGGACAGCCCAGTGATTTGTCGGGCCATTACCATTGCCCAGGTTGAAGGAATGTTTGATGGCTGCCGTAACAAATTTCTTTGATTTTTGAACAGCTTCCTGCAGTGACACTCCCTGGCTTAAATAGGCAGTAATTGCAGCTGAATAGGTACAGCCGGTACCATGCGTGTTTTTTGTATCAATTCTCTTTGCGGTGAAAACGGAAAGTTCTGTTCCGTCATACAGAAAATCCGTCGCTTCACCATCCAGGTGACCGCCTTTCACTAATGCTGCTCCTGCCCCAAATTCTTCAACAAGTTTTACTGCAGCATTTTTCATATCATCTCTTGATTGAATTTTGTCTCCTGTCAGAAACTCTGCTTCCGGAATATTAGGTGTTACAAGGGCAGTTAGCGGGACTAAATGGTCGCGCAAGTAATCCCGTGCGTTTTCGAGTATGAGCGCATCCCCACTCGTTGCCACCATAACCGGATCCATGACGTATGGCGCGCTCATACCGGAAATTTTGGCCTTCATCATTTTCATCATGTCTATGTTGGCGATCATTCCGGTTTTGAATGCATCAACAGGCATGTCGGAAAACACGGAATCCAGCTGCTTCCCGATCATGGAAATAGGCAGGTGATACACATCCTGAACACCTGTTGTATTTTGAGCGACGACGGATGTAATTACCGACATCCCGTAGCTTTGCAGTTCCTGAAATGTTTTTAAATCAGCCTGAATTCCCGCACCGCCGGTTGGATCTGTGCCGGCAATCGTCAGGGCACTATGGACTTTTTTCAAGTTTTTTCCTCCTCAATATCTATTTATTTAACAGACTTATACGCTTAGCAGGTTTGTCTGTTTCACTTTTGCGATAATAAACCAGCCAATAAGCGCGCCGGTGACACTGCTTACAAGAAATGAAGGTATAAAGGCAAAAGCACCAGCAGCACTTCCCATCAGTATTTGTGCAATCGGCACGGCAAATAAAGCACCGATTATGCCGCTTCCAATGGCCTCACCGCCGGCAGCAAAACCGAGTTTTTCGGTTTTTTTGTAAAGATAGCCTGCGACCAGCGCTCCCACCATACCACCGGGGAATGCCAGTAATGTACCAAGGCCAAGCATATTTCTTAATAAGCCGATCATAAAAGCAATGCCAACAGCAGGCCACGGTCCGAGAGTCACGGCAGCCATCACATTGACAGCATGCTGCACGGGATAGGCCCTGGCTACACCGGCAGGAAACCATATTAACTGGGCACCCAATGTTCCAATGGCAACAAATACAGCCATGGTCGTTAATAGTCTTGTTCGGTTCAAATTAATACCTCCCTTTAAATGAGGTTCCAGGTACAGGTGAGTTTCTAAGACTCTGGCGGAAAGGGAAGAGGCAGCCTGGTGAAAGCTGCAGGGCAGAAAGTGGATGAGTTAGCGGGTCAGTTGTCGTGATTTGCTGACAGCATGAATAAAACAAAGCCGGATCCAAATTAGCGGACCCGGCTTTATATGCTGAGAATAGTATAGTCTTTGTCATCTGACTACTTCCCTCCGCTGGCATTAACCAGATCAGGTCCATAAGAGTTGGAAAGCCTCACTTTCCTCTCAGCCCGTATTTTGGGCACCTCCAGTAGTGTGAAACTATTGATTTGTCGATCATAGAATAACATATTTTGATCAGGTTGTCATGAAAACAGGTATTCTGCGTGTATCCTGTTGGGATTGATTCGCGAAAATTAAGACACGTGGCGAATAGCCTTCATAATTTGTCCCATAAATGTCTGCGTGGTAGCGCAGATGAATTTGTTTTTTCGGTAAATAAAGCCGATTTCCCGTTGTGGTGTTGGGTTAATTAATTTCACCTTTGTAATTCGGGGGTTGTTCAGGGAGTCAAGGTAAGGTTCAGGCAAAATCGTTACCCCTACCCCCTCGGAAACCATCTGGATTAAAGATTCCAGTGTTGTCATTTCCAGGATTGGCTTCAATGTGAAACCAAGCTCCTTACAATATGAGTCAATCAACTGTCTCAGGTAATAACTTTCAGGAAGCAGAATAGTTGATGTACTTTCGAGCGTTTTCATATCCATCTCCCATTGAGAAGCCAGCGGGTGATCGGAAGAAACGGCAAGAGAGAGTTCTTCCGTAAATAACGGTGTTGAATCAAATTCTTTCTCTTCCACAGGTAAAAAGGCGATCCCCAGATCCAACTCATTTTCAATCAGTGATTTTTTGATGTCTTCTGTTTTCAATCCATGGACAGAAAGCTTTACATTTGGATATAATCGCTTGAATTCAATGATGGCCGGAGGGAGCAGGTAATTCACACAGGAAAGGAGGGAGCCGATCACCAATTTACCGCGCTGCAATTCATTTAAGTCACGGAGTGCCGCCTCTGCCTGTTCGACTTCAAAAAAGATGGACTGCGTATAGTACAGTAAAATTTTCCCGGCTTCCGTCAGTAAAATTCTTTTGCCGATCCGGTCAAATAAAGGAATACCCACTTCATCCTCCAGCCGTTTAATCTGTTCGCTCAATGTAGGCTGGGAGATATTTAATTTCTCCGCCGCCCTGGTAAAATGCAACTCTTTGCAGACAATCATGAAATACTCCAACTGCCTTAATTCCAAATATATCTCCTCCTTTCGATTGATAGGTGTTGCCTCTATTCTGAAGGAGATAATAGGTATGGGCAATGAAAATGTTTTTTTACGGTTACGGCGAGAAGAGTGGATATAATAGATGGAAAGATTGAAGGGGTGGGTGGCGTGGAGAGGAAGCCGTCATAGAAGTCTAATTAATGCTCGTTTAACCATGAAGGCAGGAATCGTGAGAGTAGAGGTCAGGCTATTTATGATAGAGTTGCCCTCGTGTACACGTTCGGTCGTTTCTTTCTCTGACCATGAATGATAGAACCGATCTCAAGTACACGCTCGGCGTAAATCCTGCCGACCATGTATGATAGAATCGCTCTCAAGTACACGCTCGGCGTAAATCCTCCCGACCATGAATGATAGAACTGATCTCAAGTACACGCTCGGCGTAAATCCTGCCGACCATGTATGATAGAATCGCTCTCAAGTACACGCTCGGCGTAAATCCTGCCGACCATGTATGATAGAATCGCTCTCAAGTACATGCTCAGTCGTGAATTCTTCCGATCATGTATGATAGAACCGATCTCAAGTACACGCTCGGCGTAAATCTCACCGACCACGTATGATAGAACCGATCTCAAGTACACGCTCGATCGTAAATTTTCCCGACCATGTATGATAGAACTGATCTCAAGTACACGCTCGGCGTAAATCCTCCCGACCATGTATGATAGAGTCGCTCTCAAGTACACGCTCAGTCGTGAATTCTTCCGATCATGTATGATAGAACCGATCTCAAGTACACGCTCGGCGTAAATCTCACCGACCATGTATGATAGAATCGCCCTCAAGTACACGCTCGATCGTAAATTTTCCCGACCATGAATGATAGAACTGATCTCAAGTACACGCTCGGCGTAAATCCTCCCGACCATGTATGATAGAATCGCTCTCAAGTACACGCTCGGCGTAAATCTCACCAACCATGTATGATAGAACGCCCTCAAGTACACGCTCGGCGTAAATCCTCCCAACCATGTATGATAGAACCGATCTCAAGTAACCGCTCGACCCTCAGCTATGTGCACGGCTGTATTTCCCTCCGGCCTGGGCTTCTTTCATAAAGGAATAAAAATAATGTTATCGAATGAAATCCGTAATTGGTTTACTGGATTTTTAGGTGAAATATGAAGATGACCAGATTTATATAAATCCTTGAACCTGGGACTGCGCGTGAATCCTCGTCCCATCGAAAAGATCTGGGACTGCGCGTGAATGCTCGTCCCACCGAAAGACCTGGGACTGCGCGTAAATGCTCCTCCCGAAAAAATGTCCCTTCATCTCCCGTCCCAGGAATGAAATGAGGCAGAAACGGGTACATGGAAAGTGTTTATATTTTTTATGGACAGCTGTGCAGATTGCATTATAAAAAAGAGGTGAGTGCTGATGAGTCTGGAAGAAATTTTTCACAATCAAAAGCCTGTGGGAGAGGCTTCGAAGTACCATACTGCAAGTGGGAAGGATGGCATGGTATCGTGCCCGGTAAAGGAAGCCGCCGAGGCAGGAGAAGAAGTTCTGAAAGAAGGAGGGAATGCAATTGACGCCGTCATTGCCATGCAAATGGCCCTGACCGCAGTGGAAGGAATGAATACCAGTATTGCTGCAGGTGGATATATTTTATATTATGACAATAAAAAGAAGGAAACAAAGGTGATTAACGGTCACAGCAAGGCACCGGCAGCTACAACCCCGGATATATTTTATAAAGCAGACGGGGAGCTGATCCCTTTTGAAGAGCGCTCTGTCAGTGCGAAGTCTGTAGGTGTGCCCGGCATCATGAAAGCACTTGAATTGGCGCATACCACCTATGGCAGCAAGGAACTTAAACACCTCATTGACCCGGCTATTAAATTGGCGGAAAATGATTACCATGTGAACAGCCTGTGGGAAAGAACCATAGATAACTTTAAAGACCGGTTTGGAAAAGAAGCAAGAAAGGTGTTTGTTCCCGATGGCAAGCCGTTGGAAGAAGGGGATACGATTCGCCAGCCGGATCTGGCAAAAGCGCTGAAAATAATTCGCAATGAAGGTTTTTCTTCAGTTTATGAAGGTGAGATCGCCGATGCAATCATAGAGACGTTGGATAAGATGGGCGGGATTATGAAAAAATCGGATTTAAAAAACTATAAGGCTGTCATGGAGGATCCTTTATGGGGAAGTTACAAAGGATACGATCTGGCTTTTCCACCGCCGCCAAATGGAGGAGGATTTGCCATATCCCTGCTGCTGAAAATGTTTGAGAAACTTAATATCAGTCAATCCGATGTACATTCCTGGGAGAAATATCATCTGGTGGCTGAATCAATCAGGGTGGTGCTGGCTGACCAGCAGACACATATTGGCGATCCGGATTTTGTTAAATTACCATTAAAGGGCCTATTTTCAGAGGCTTATATTAAGGAAAGGTTAAAACTGATAGATTTTAATGAGCGGAAAGAGAAAATAAATCCGGGAGAACCTTGGAAGTATGAAGAAGGAAAGGCAAGCTACAAACAGAGGCAGGATACGAGTTTTCACGGAATGGAGACCACTCATTTCACTGCAATAGACAAATGGGGAAATATTGCAGCATGCACGTCTTCCATAGAGCGGATTTTCGGTTCAGGAATTATGGTTCCCGGGTACGGATTTATTTTGAATAATGATTTAACTGATTTTAATCCTGAACCCGGAACGGTGAATGAAGCGAACGCAAACAAATTTGCAGTGAGTTCCAAGACACCTACCATTGTTTATCATAAGGGGAAACCGTTCTTCACGCTTGGTTCACCAGGCGCAGAAACGATTGTCGGGTCTGTAGCACAAGTACTTCTCCACGTGCTCGATTATAAAATGGATGTAGGGGAAGCCATTGATGAACCTCGGATCTTCAATAACCCTCAGCGTTCCTGGGAATGGGAAGACGGTATCAATGAACAAGCAATGGAAAAACTAAAGGAATTGGGCTATAACCTGGGCAGGGGGTTTGAAAGTATATCTGCAGACGACCGTCTCGGTGACGTCAAGGGTATTATGATTGATCCGTGGAACGGGAAGCTCTACGGAACAGCAGATTCCCCAAGACCGGGAAGAGCAATTGGAGTAAAGGATAAAAAGGAAGATTAAATAAAAAAGAGGTATCCGGTTTTGGCGGATGCCTCTTTTTAGTGAAGGGTTTATTGAGGATGAATGTTGGAGGGGATCCGCTGATAAGTACATCTTGCGTACTGATATCCAAACTGGAAACAAGCTTTTTCTTCAAAAGAAATGGGACGAGGTAGCTTACCCTCGTCCCAGTTTTTTTAAGAGTTATTGTTGTTATTTTGCTGACGGCTTCTTCCGCCTTTTTTGCCTATTTCTTCATAAAATTCCTGATCATGGTTACGGGAGGTTGTCTCTCCGCCTTTTTGCCCTATATCTTGATAGAATTCCTGATCATGGTTACGAGATGTGGCGTTTCCACCTTTTTGGCCGATCTCTTCATAAAACTCCTGATCGTATTTTTGTGAAGTAGTTTCTCCGCCTTTTTGCCCGATATCCTCATAGAACTCCTGATCATGATTTTGAGAAGTAGTTTCTCCACCTTTTTGTCCTATATCCTGGAAAAACTCCTGATCATGATTTCTTGCTGTTTGATTTCCGCCCTTTTGTCCTGCTTTCTCACGGGACATTTTGTTGTTATTGTTCTTATTGTTTTGAGCCATCGGTAACAACTCCTTTCAATGATTTAGGCGGTGAGATCGCCTTACAGTTCTTTGTTTTCCACGTATGGATTTTTCTAAACCCCATTTGTCGAATTTTATTTATTGTACTTTCCGTTTAGCCTGTCCATCACGTTTCTGGCCACATTTTCTTTTTCTTGCTTTTCCCTATCCTTTAATTCAAATTCAAGCCGGTCTTCTTCTTTTAAATTAAAGAAATGCTCTTTTTTTGGTGGTTCTTTTTTATTTGGTGTCATTTAACCGCCTCCTTCCCAGCGATAGTTTATTTGAGGATCAATATAATTCTTTCGCTTCACCCAGACAAATCCATCTCCTTTTGAGATCACAGCTACATCGACTGGTGGGCCGACAGATTCAGTTGCTCTTGTTACACGTCGTTTAAAGGAAGTGAGGTTTACAAGCGCTTCTGTCATTTCCGCGAGTTCCTCTATCGGTAATGATCTGACAACACCAAGCAGCGGATTCATATAATGCTGCTGCTGGTATTCATCTACAGCTTCATTAATAGAGGTATATACTTCTTTACCCAATTTTTCCAAGGAGGTAACCTGTTCGTTTGTTAAATCGATATTTGTATGCTTATTGATCTGTTCGTAATAGTTGAGGAATACTTTATTAATAATGCCAAATACGGCATCTGCCATATTCGGTTCCATACCGAGTAAAAAAGAATCAACCATTTCCGTTTGCCCAAAAGCTGAAATACTTGCCGTTCCATCTTTTTTATCAGAAGTATAGCTTATTTTTCTTTCTTTCAGCTTTTTATATTTTAATTGACCAAAAACGAATCCTTCCAGCCTGTAATTCAGCAAATGGGGGAAAATTTCTTTTTCACCATAGCCGCAAATAACAATTCCGCTGCTCCCGGCACTGAAAAAGTCCTTTTTGACTGTTTCAAAGGCCAATTCACATAATTTTTTTTCCAATTGACCGGAAATAGGGTGGGTGATCAGTTCAGTTGTTATTTCTTTAATAAGCGGGTGAAAAGCTTTTTTGAATGTGAGAAAACGTATATCAAGATAAACAGTTTCCATTTTTTTCATTCTTTTTAAATGAGCTTCTGTTCTTTCCGTCAACCAATCATGTATCCTGTTGTCCATATGTTCTTCATTCGGATGCTGCTCCATTTTTTCCTCTACTTCTTTGACAATTTGTTTCAGCTTATCAGAGTAAGTACGGTCAACGATGATACTTTCAATCTCTTTATTTTTAAAGCGCTCATCCTCGTTTAGAAACTGCATCAGTCCCTCTGCATAATCTGTTAAATTCTCATATTTTTTTTCCCCTAAATAATCTCGGTAGGATTTAATAATAACGTCCCAGGGTACTTCCATGAATGAAGCGGCACCATAAATCATCAGGCCGACGGGGTGCTGGCCCGATAAGGAAAATAACTTATTGGCGGAGTTGTACACTTTTTGAATTCCGTCCCTGCCACTAGTGATGGCACTATCTGCGGCCAAAGACAACCCCTTTTTATTCATGATCACTACTTCAGCTGTCATATCATCTTCCTTTCTTCCTTCTGACTTTGTTAAATATGTTACCGTAATAATAGAGGATGAAACTAAAGGAGGGATTTTGTTGTTTCCTGTATAGTTTGAAAAATGACTGAAACATATCATTTTTTATCTATGTTTATCCTGCCTTCCAAAAGGAAAAATAAAGATAACCGAGAGATTTACTTAATAAGGCATGGAAGCAGGATTATCAGGAAAGAGGAGGAAGAACATTGCCGCAAAACAGTAAAACAACAAACAGAAAAAGATTAATAGATTATAAGATATTTATTCCATCATTGCTTATCATTATTGCAATCAGTATCCCATTTTCCCTCTATGAAGCAGAATCGCTTGATTTATTGAATGACATTTTTGACTTTATCGTTAATTCATTTAGCTGGGGCTATATCTGGTACGCTATCATTCTCGTGATCGCTGGCTTATACTTATCTTTTTCCAAATATGGAGACGTAGTCTTTGGAGATCCTATGGAAAAACCGAGATTTACTTTGTTTGAATATGCCTCTATTTTGATTGCTATGGGGCTTGGTTCTACGATTATGCGAACCGGTATGACAGAATGGACTCAGGTAGCAATTGATCCTCCGTTCGGAGTGGAGCCGGAATCGGCGGAAGCTCTCTTGTGGGGGAATGCTTACGGAATGTTCATGTGGAGTGTACAGGTGTTTGCGATATTTGTCATGGCAGCACCGGCATTTGCGTATATCCTGCACGTAAAGAAAAGGCCGTTGATGCGGGTTTCCGAGGCAACCCGGGTATTGTTCGGGGATAAATTTACCGACGGTCTTGGCGGGAAGTTACTGGACATTCTTTTTCTTATCAGTATCCTTGCAGGGGCAGCGGTAACGCTTGGTTTGGGTACTCCCATCGTCACCTATAATCTGGCAGAGATTTTTAATATGGAAATAACCTTTACGCTGACATTAATGGTTACCCTGATCTGGGTGTTTCTATTTTCTATCAGCGCCTATCTGGGGATAGAAAGAGGGATTAAACGGCTGAGTACATTTAATATGTACTTTGCAGCTGGGTTTGGACTTTTTATTATGTTGATTGGTCCGGGGATTTTCATTCTTAGTTATTTTTCAGATACGATTGGATTCCTGTTTTCTAATTATTTCCAAATGTCCTTGTCCACTAATTCCCTTGCTTTAGGGGAGATGACTCATATTGAAAGTAATACGGTATTCTGGTTTGCCTATAGTGCGACCTGGGCGATGCTGCACAGTGTGTTTGCTGCCAAAATTTCCAGAGGACGTACAGTCAGGGAAATGATTTTAACCTATTTACTGGCCCCAACACTTATTTCCTGGATTGCGACGGCAATTCTGGGCGGCCTTGGTGTACATCGTTATATTACCGGGGAACTGCCTGTGCTGGAAATAGCAGCCGATGATGTAATGTCGGCAATCCCGGCCATTTTAAGTTCGCTGCCATTGGGAACTATTGCCATGATTGCCTTTGTGATTATTGCAATGGTGTTCCTTGTTACGACGCTTGACTCCACCACCTATACGATCGCGTCTTATACAAGCAGGGAAAACATGGCCAAATACGAACCATCTAAGCATTTGCGCCTGCTTGTAGCAGCAGTTATCACGATACTGGCACTGATCCTTATGCGAATTGGGGGGCTGCCTCCGTTGGAAGTATTATCAGGCATTATGGGCGTTCCTATCATCGCCCTTCAATTCATATTAATATATGCAGCCAAGAAAATGATGGACAACGACCGAGCCTGGGAGACCAACGTAAGAGAAGTGAAGAAATCGCGGAGAAACAGATAGTCCGCAGAGGTAGTGGCGGTGCCTGGTACTGTAGTGACAGTGGTCAAGCCCCTTAAAAAAGGACATTAAAAAAGTCGACAATCAATATAGGTTTTCTTGACCCACCACCCTTGACTTTGTTTGTGTCCATGGTATTTTTTGACTGGCGGATGGGAGAAATAATCCCCCAAGGGGAAGACCATCCGCCTAACAAGCGTACCATGGACAATCACTTCTAAGTTCCGCTGGCGGGGCCCCGTCCCCTTCCAGCGATCACTAAGAAGTGGCACGACAGTCAAGGGCAAGCAGCTACGCTGTGGTTACATGGACGGCAGTCAGGCACAATTTTTGTATTGTACATAATATGCTTTAGGAGAAATGAACCCAAGTCTCTTTTGGATTCGTTTCTCATTAAATCGTTTTACGAAGGATAATAAATTTTTCCTGTAAGTCTTTCGTGAACAGTTGGGATAGAAACAAAGAAATTCTGTTTTAAGCTGTGAGAAAAAACTTTCAATGACGGCATTATCCCAACAGTTTGCCTTCCTTGACATGCTGGGTATAAATTTAAGTTTGCTGCTCAATTGATGATACATAAGTGATCTGTAGACGCTGCCCCGATCGCTGTGTATGAGTACGCCTTCCAATGTCTTTAACCTTCTTTTTCTTTGTGCTGCTTCAATCGTATCCTTAATTAACTGCTGGTTTGGGCTCTCCGATATTTTAAAAGCGATAATCTCCCGGTTAAATAAGTCCATAACGGCTGAAATATAAACTTTTTGGTTTTCCACCCACAGCTCCGTCATATCCGTCACCCACTTTTGGTTTGGATGATTTGCATCAAAATTACGATCCAGAAGGTTTTCATAAACAAAACCGGTTGAACTGGTTCTAGCTTCACTGGTCGTTTTTTTGCGCCGCACTTTAGCTTTTAAATTAGCTTCATGCATAAGGCGGGCAACTTTCTTGTGGTTAACAGTTATCCCTGCTCCTTTTAATTCCTTAGCGATCCGTTTGGCACCGTATGTTCCTTTATGCCTTCTATATATTTTTTTAATTTGATCCAGCAATTGCTTTTCTTCCGTGGACACGGGCCTTCTAACACGCTTTAAATAAGCATAATAGCCACTTTTGGACACACCAAGTACGCGGCATAACAGGACCACAGGATAATGATGAGCCTTCCTCAAATAAGTAACCGCATCATATTTTTTGGCTATTCGTTCTCCTTGAGAAAGGCCTGGAACTTTTTTAGGATTTCTATCTCTAATTCCTTTTCTTTTAGCTCTTTCTTTAGCTCTGTCACTTTTTGTCCTTCATTAACTTTCTTCCGTTGAGTAACAGAACGTTGATTGATTAATCCTTCTTTACCATTTAAAAGATAAGCTTTACGCCAATTATTAACCGTATCCCGATGTACACCAATCTCTTCGGCAACTTGTGCAACACTCCGACCATTTTCAAGAATATCCTGTACTACCTTCAATTTAAATTCAGCACTTTTGTGGGTCTTTCTTTGCTTTTCATCCATTTTATAACCCCCTTATAAAAGTCCGTAATGACGTATTTTCATTATACCCTATTGTCCATTATAAGGGGGTTGAGCACAGGCACCACCCGAAAAAGCTCGAATTTTGTCGAACTAAAAAATAAAAATGGGAGGATACCTGCAATCGGGTATTCTCCCATTTTTATTAATAATGCTCTTGTCAGTCGGCTTATGTATGCCAGCCATAATTTGAGTGGAACAAACTGTACTATCCTTACACAAGTTGCTGCAGTGGCGATCCTATTAAATAATTTTCCATTTACGCTCTTTTGCGGCAGCTTTTAAACGGGGTTCCGGTTGTACAGCAACCGGGTTACCGACCATTTCCAGTACAGGAAGGTCCGAAAAACTGTCTGCGTAGGCGTAGCTGTTTTCCCAGTCAATATCTGTATTCTCCAACGCTTGTTCAATCTGTTCTTTTTTTCGTTGACCCTGTATGTGGTAAATAGCTGCTGTACCGTCAAACTTATTCTCTGCAAAAGGCACTTCTGTACCTATAATTTTATCAACATGGTACGTTTTAGTGGCTTCTTCAAGCAATGGCATGAAGGCACCGGATACAAGCATGATACAATCACCGTTTGCGGTGTGATGATTTAATTGTTCCACTACTTGCTGATTATAATCCTCTTTCATTTTGTCAGCCAGCTCGGAAAAAAATCCGTACACTTCTTCTGTTGATAAACCATTCAACGACGATAAATAAATTTGCATGGAACGTTCCCTCATTTTATTTTCCGGATAGACCTTTAACTTATATCCGATGTAGGGAGGGAGGATCGTACGAAAAAACCGCCTGTACCTATTACTGTACAAGGGATGTTTTTTTAAATGATTCATTAACACGGGGAATGTTTCTTTTTTGTACAAAGTCCCATCAAAATCAAATATGGCTACACGCATATGTTTCACCTTTCCAAATCAATTATTATGTCATATTCTCCCGTTTCCTTTAGGATTTGTCAAAACATTATTAGGAGTATTTTTAATAATCGCGACATAAATGAATTTACTCATCTATCGCTTTTAAAGAAAGGCACCTGGTTTTTCAACTTTATCAGGAATTCACTTGCAATTGAAATGACTGGGAAAAAAAGTGCCTGCCAGACAGCGTAGTAAGGCAAGCACTCTTTTATGAATTCATTTATTATGATGCATTTCCTTCTGCAGGAATCGGGCGTTCATCCAACATTTCCGCCAAATGAATCAGATTATGGCTGGCCATTGTAGCATTCTCCTGTGTAAATTCACTCTTATGCCCTTCAGCCTCTATATAGGAAGGGCCCGGCCCTGCATCTCCTACCCAGTATGCCAGCGGGTTTGGTGGAATAAGGAAGCCAAGCTGGGATAGCCCGAATATTAACTCACCGGCAGCTTTTTTCGCCCCATCTTCGTTTCCAGTAACGACAGCTCCACCTACTTTATTGTAAAAAATAGGCTGTCCCTGATCATTCGTTTCGTCACTGGAGCCATTTAAACGCTCCAGCACCAATTTCGAAATGCTGCTCTTCTCTCCCAGCCAGACAGGACTTCCCAGAACAACAATATTTGCATCCTTTATTTTCGATAAAATCGTTGGCCATTCATCTCCATTGCCGGTATCGGCACTGATTCCGTAACCCAGAGTGTAGTCAGCGACCCGGAGAATTTCCGATTTTACGTTTTTCTCGTCGAAGGTAGACACGAATTTCTTGATCAAAGCATCTGTATTCGATTCTTCATCTGACGTTTTTAAAGAACAATTTAAAATAACTGCCTTTAATTGACTCAACAATACCACTCCTTTTACAAATTCTATATGTGCTATTCCCGAAAATACCATCATTAATCATAGTGTGAAATAGATTTTGATTGTAAAAAGGGGCAAACTACTTGGACCCGGGAAGGCTGGTGTTCTATTGTACCTCTATGATTTATTGGATGGTACTTCGGGCAGCAACGTATTGATACAGGGTCATCCAGGTTGAACTGAAAAAAGTAAAAAAAAGTGAGGAATAAAGAAGGAAGAGGGGCACAAAATAAGATGGATTGTGCAAAATTATTTCTTTTTAATGGGCTATAGTCAAGCGGTAAGGCAACGGGTTTTGATCCCGTGATCCCCAGGTTCGAATCCTGGTAGCCAAGTTTTTAATTCTATTGCAGATTATCAAGAATCCTGTTAGGTAGAGGTAGTTGATCAGCACGGTTCGCTGGAAAGTATTCAGTAAAAAACTAGCTAAAAAAAGCATGAAAAAATACATAATCCCCTATAAATTCGGCACGCTAAATACAGAGAGCACAATGCTCAAAAAATGCAGGAGGGATTTATTATGGCAAATAACCAACAGATGCAGCAGGCTTTACAACAAGCTCAGGCTGCACAGCAGGCTGTACAGCAAGCGCAGGCAAATGCAAATCCGCAGGAGATTCAGCAAGCGCAGCAACAGTTGCAGCAGGTTCAACAGGAATTGCAGAACGCACAAGCTGGTGCGGATGCGCAACAAAACCAACAATTACAGCAAGCGCAGCAACAGGTTCAGCAAGCACTTCAGCAAGTGCAGCAGGCACAAGGTTCACAGCAGAATAATAATATGCAGTAAAAAAAGGGATCCGTTTGGGTCCCTTTTTTATATACAACAATAAAGTAACTTCATCAAACAACGGCAAAAACTTCAGTAGTTTACCTCCCCAAAATAAAAAGTACACTCAACATAAACTGATCGAGTGCACTTTTACGAAGACTCCTCCGCCTCATTGCTATATACTTTTAATAAAATCCAGCGAATCAAGGCCCCGACTGCCAAACCTACAGGCAGGGATAAAATGGGGAGCCACATAGGACCAATTAAATATCCAAATAATGTAAGTCTTGCTGAAAAAATTAAACCTACCGTGACAAAATAGGCTGAAAATACAAGCGGCAAGTATGCAAAAGCCGTCTTTCCCCCACCCGCATCTTTATAAGCATCCCATATACTGAAAAAGTATAAACATGGGTAAAACATAAGCCATAAATAATTCGTTTCAGCAATGGCTCTTTCAATTTCCATATTAAAACTAAGTACAATAATACGATTAAAATTTCCCATTACATTAATTATAATTTCCAATATGATAAAAAAAAGACCTTTGAGATATTTTCCGTTGAGAAGTTGTCCGAACCCTGGCAGGGCAACACTCCAGAGGATCGCTTCAAGTTTTCTGCTTTTCTTGTTCAAATGATTTCCCATGCTGATTACCCGTTTTTTCGCCAATTCTTTTCCGGCGTTAATATTGGCGGCAGTTTCTTCTTCGTATCAACTAAATGGTGTGCCCTGATATTTTCCATTTTAAAGGGAGTTACATTGCCGATATGAATATTTTTCAAAGTTTTCCAAACAGCCGTTACCGGGGGAGCGGGTTGTTCGTAAAGCGTTTTAATATTTCTATCGAACAGCCGAGAGATAGTATGTTTACTGAAACATAGTACATTAAAGTTAACAGGCTGGGAATGAAGCCGCCCCATTTTTAAAACTGGACCAATGATTGCTGGTAATTTTTCATGGGAAATGTTATGCATTTGTTGAGCTTGATTTATATTGCCAACGGCTTTGCGTTCAGGCTGTTCGATTACCCAATGTACAGAAATACCTTCCTGCAATTGTGGTAAGCCAGAGAGACTAGTACTCATTGTCATCCGCTTTACTCCTTCCCGATTTTTTCTTAGCCAGTTCATCCCGGTCGACCATTCGGGGCGGTTCTTCCATCCATCCATTTTCAATCATAAGATTTGCCCCATCTTCCGCATATAAAATAACTTCTCCGCTGAGCCGTATGAGATGAGTTGCGATGTCTTTTCTTATATTTACCGGGATGCTTGTTCCGTAAAAGGCAATCCCGAGTGTGATCATTCCGGTTGTATGATATATCATCAGTTTATCGGAAAAAGGAGAAACCGCTGATGAATCCGTAACAGATGCATCGCTTCCCATAGGCACAGGTACGTTACTTTCTTTTAAAATGTCGGTAAATATATTGGTGTGCTTTTTGGCAATTTCTATACCTCTTTGTATAAAGGATTTTACTTTTTCCGATTTTGCTGCCTGGCTAAATCCTGTAAGTGTGTCAGCACCCAAAGCATTACGCTGCAAATTTGAGTATAAGTTGGCAATTTCCGGTGCCAATAATGGTCTCCGATCGCCAAACCAGCCGTGAATGAAATTTTGCTTTTTCACAAAATCAACTTTCTTTGGAACCGGTATTATTGGCTGGCGGAGGAAGATTCCTTTCTGGATGGCAATTGCCATTGCGTGCTCATGAAGACTATTATAATACTGGTGAGCCTGTTTGAAATAGTCATAAATATCCTTGTGGGCCGTCATACTTAATGCTGCAGTTGCTTCTGTCATACCAAGTGCTCCCAACTGTAAAGAATGCTGCAGCATATATTGATCTGTATATAGTCGCGGTGCTTCCGTATTTACATCTTCCTCCGTAAATCCTGTTGGGAGCGGATGATTTTCCATCTCGAAGAATTTTTTAAGGCTTTCGGCATGGTTCTGTGATAAATCGAGGGCTTGCTGGATCACCGATTTTATTTCTTCGTCTTCCGCTTTCTCTATAAAGTACGAAAAAACTGCTTTATTTAAACTGGCATCCATATAGCTTCCCCAAATCTGTCCGAGTTCTGCTGCAGTTAACGGGATGCTTTTCTCCATGACATTTTGCCTCCGTTTCCGTTAAAAAAATAATGCATTCCTCTTTTTTAGTATGGTATTAATTTTACGTGTTATACAGCATTTATCCGTTTGTATAAAAATACGGAAACAGGGGCAAAAGAAAAGAAATGGAATCATTGTATTCCCACTCTGTGCCATTATTGATGTAAAGTAAATTCTGTTCTGATGGAGGGTGATAATTTTTGAAACGCCGAACCCTTAAAAAGAAACAAGTAAAAAAACAAACGGAAGAAGCCTACACTGGTGAGTTTGATAAAAGCCTGGATGAAAATCTGAATAACCTGAAAAAAATGCTTGATGAACCGGATGACCTCGTAGTCAGGGAACTATCCCTTGGCGAAAATAAACAAAGATACGCACTTGTCAATATAGATGGGTTGGTAGATAAGCAATTAGTACATACCGATATTGTCAAAAACCTTCAAATCCTGGCAAAGAAAAATGAACTGCCGGAAGATGTAAGTAAGCTTGTTGATGAACTAAAGAATAATATTATTTCTGTTACAGAAATTGAAAAAGCCCAGCTATGGGATGATATGACAATTGCTTTATTATCCGGAAGCACGGTTCTATTTATAGATGGTGTGGTGGAAGTACTGATTATGCCCACACCGGGCTGGGAAACGAGGTCGATTGACGAACCGGAATCAGAATCGTTAATACGCGGACCGAGAGATGGATTCATAGAAAATCTGCAGACGAATCTCATGCTGATCCGCAGGCAAATTAATGATCCCAACCTTCGTTTCAAGTCACATCGGATAGGCCGCAGAGCGAAGAAAAAACTGGTTGTCACTTATATGGAAGGCATCGTTAATCCGAAACTTTTAAAAGAAGTGAACCGCAGATTGGAAACCATTGATACGGATAGTGCTTTGGAGTCCGGAACTATCGAACATTGGATTCAGGACAGCTTTTTAACTCCGTTTCCAGTAACGGATAGTACAGAGCGGCCGGATAAAGTGGCATCAGCTATACTGTATGGTAAAATTGCCATTTTGCTGGATGGCACACCGTATGTGCTCGTATTGCCAACCACACTGGGGAATCTTTTGCAGTCTCCTGAAGATTATTATGAACGGTGGCAAATTGGTACATTACTTCGTATATTACGCTATTTTGCCGCATTCATTGCTTTGTTTGCACCATCTTTATATATCGCACTGATCTCCTATCATCAGGGCATGATTCCATCTGACTTGGCTTTTTCCATTGCTGCAACGAGACAAGGGGTTCCCTTTCCCGCTTTTATTGAAGCATTGCTCATGGCTGTCACGATGGAACTATTGCGGGAGGCGGGAGCGCGTTTGCCTCAGACCATTGGCCAGACGATTGGTATTGTCGGTGGATTGGTTATTGGGGAGGCGGCGGTGACAGCAGGAATGGTGAGTCCGGTCATGGTGATTGTTGTCGCCATCACTGCTATCGCCTCGTTCTCATTTCCTTCCTACAGTACTGCTATTGCATTTCGCATGCTGCGGTTTGGGTTTATGTTTGCAGCAGCTTTTTTGGGACTCTATGGTATTGTGCTCGTCTATATTATGGTAAACATTCATATTGTCAATTTGAAAAGTTTAGGAGTGCCATATTCTTCCCCGTTCGCTCCGGGCTTTCTCCGTGACTGGAAGGATCTAATTCTCCGGGTACCGGACCCTTTGCTATCGACACGCCGGGGACATCTGCTGACAAAAGATAAGCGGTCTGCAGATAAAGGAGGTCCAACGTCTTGAAACATTTTGAATATGCAGATGAAAAAATATCAGAACAGGAAATCATGATTGCAGTCCCTTCGATTGTAATAGGAGTTGGCATTCTTACTTTGCCTTCCCAAGTTGCTGAACCCACTATTGGCATTGATGGCTGGGTTTCCATTGTCATTAGCGGGATGCTGCTCGTATCGGTTACATGGTTAATTGCCAAGCTTGCTGCAAGTTTTCCCAATCAGGAATTTATGACGTATGCTTCTGCATTGGTGACAAAACCGGTGGCCATCATCCTAACCATTCTTTTCTCCATAAACGGGGTCATGGTGAGTGCCTATGTTGTCCGGTCTATTTCGGATATTGCCCAGGCATATTTATTTGAACGGACACCGATAGAAGTGATTGGGTTAACCTTTCTGTTGGTTGTAGTGTACGCGGTATCAGGATCAAGAGCAGGATTATTTCGCTTAAATATGTTGTTTTTGCCCATTATTTTATTTATTTTATTCACTATTGTCTCCTTTTCCGTCGGGATATTTGAACCGGAAAATCTGCAGCCTTTTTTTCAGACGGACTTTCATGGTTTTCTGAGGGGGATAGAGGAGAGTGCTATTTCGTTTGTTGGTTTTGGCATATTATTTTTTTACATATCCCTGGTACGAAATCCGGAAAAGGCACCAAAGATGGCCTTTTTTGGCATGGGTCTTACCGTCATGATTTATATCATCGTATTTATAGTAACTGTCGGTGTGTTTGGAAATACCGCCGCTTCCAATTTGTTTATTCCTGTTATTGAATTGGCAAAAGAAATTAAAGTGCCCGGAGGTTTTTTTGAACGGTTTGACTCGATTTTTTTTGTTATTTGGATTATGGCGATATTTAATACCATGTGTATGGCTTTTGATGCCACAGTCTTTGCCCTTAAATCTGTCATCACCGTGAAAAAAATAAAGCTGATCTTATTTTTATCACCGCTTGTATTTTTTACAGGGATGTTTCCGGAAAGTTATATTGAAGTACAGCAATTTGGCACATTTCTCAGTTATTATGGACTCGGTTTAACGGTCGGAACCGCACTAGTGCTTACAATTATTCATAAAATAAAGGGTGTGAAAAAAAATGGTTAAAAGCATTCTTGCCCTCCTGCCTGTCTTTATCTCCCTTATTTTTACTGCAGCCTGCTGGGACCAGGTGGAGATTGAAGAACGGGGATTTGTAATTGGTAATGCTATTGATTTGGTTGAGAAAAAGGACGGAAAGTACATCCTCCAATTTACAAATCAACTTGTGTTACCGGGAGGGATTGGTGCGCCGACAATGGGGGAGGCAAGTGGAGAACAACCTTATATGAATTTATCAACAACAGGTGAAAGTCTGTATATGCTGGACACTGCAAAGAGCAAAAGAACAGATCAAAACCCTTTTTATCAACACTTGAAAGTATTAATCATTTCCGAGGATGTGCTAATAGAGCCTCAGCTTTTTACAGATATTATGGACGTATATTTACGATCCCAAGATATGCGAAGAACGGTCCGAGTAATCATGACAGAAGGGGATGCGAGCAGGATATTGGATATTGATCCGAAGACCAATCCATTGCCCGGTATGTATATCGATAAATTAATGGATAGTGTACAAGGGGATGCATCAGCAATAAACCCGGTTAACCTGGGAGACCTTCATTTAGATTTACTGGAAGAAAAAAGCTTTGTACTGCCAAAAGTTAAACTGGAAGGAAATCAAGTGTTATTTGAAAATGCAGGCGTTTTTCGCGGGGAAGCAAATCAGCTGGTTGGTATATTGAACATCGAAGAAACAGTAGGTTTTAATTTACTGACGGAAAATACGAAGGAAGGAATGCTGGATATCCATGTTGATGGAGATTTGGTACAGCTGGAAATGACCGAATTTCACACCAGTATGGAAATTACCGGGGAAGATAAAGAAAATTTGCGAGCATTCGCTAAAGTGGATGTCGATGCCAATGTTGTAGAAACATTTGGAAGTATAAGTCTCACGGATGAAGAATATGAGAAGAAACTGGAGCAACATGCCGAGGAGAGGGCAGTAGACTATATGCAGCAAGCGATCGATAAAATTCAGGGGGAACTTCAGGTGGATGTATTGGGGATTGGTGAGATTTTATACCGCAGACACCATCCTTTGTGGAAAGAGGTAGAGGGTAATTGGGATCACGGCGAAAATTATTTCTCTCAAATGGATATTGAGGTGTCGGCGAGTGTGAATATTGAACGTTTAGGTGCTTCGGATACACTGGACAATTAATGGAGGAGAAGCAAGCATGTGGGACAATTTGATAAGCAACTTGTCTGACGGGATGACTGTTCTATGTACCATTTTAGCTTTTGTCATTCCGTACATTATTTACAAAATTAATCAAAAATTGCACGCCATAGGGGATCCCCCATGGAAGAAAACAGGGACGGATACGAGAGAGGAATAGAATGTTAATTAAGGGTGCTTATTTTCTACTGCCGAAAGTATGAATTCCTCCAGGATAAGCAAAGGTTTCTTTTAGTATCATCATCATTCTGAAGTTTAGCTGTCTTCATGAAAATTAAAATCTCTTTTTTTCCATTCCATGGAATGATACACTGTAGGCAAATAACTAAAGAGGTGCAGGGATGAGGCTTAAGACATACACCACATTGGATGCAACAGATATGTCGGAAATGATTCAAAGCAAAGAAATAAAGCCGGAGGAATTGATCGAATTAAGTTTTCAGCAGCTGGAGAAGGTGAACCCTCTACTGAATGCGGTAGTTTATGAAAGAAAAGAAAAAGCATTTGCTGAAGCTAAGGAGGCAGAAGTTAAGAACCGACCATTTGCGGGAGTTCCAATATTATTAAAAAATATTTCCCAGCGCCTTCAGGGAGAGCCGCTTACTTCCGGTTCCCGCCTGTTAAAGACAAACAAAGTGACACAGGATTCCCATTTTGTGAAAAAACTGCGTGGAGCCGGTCTGCAGTTTATTGGGCACACAAATACACCGGAATTTGGCTTGAAAAATATTACAGAACCAGCGTGGTACGGGGCAACAAAAAACCCATGGAACCCTAATTATTCACCTGGTGGTTCAAGCGGCGGAGCAGCAGCGGCTATTGCCTCGGGAATTGTCCCAATAGCAGGGGCAAGTGACGGCGGTGGGTCGATCCGCATTCCGGCCTCTTTCACAGGGCTGTTTGGGCTGAAGCCAACCCGGGGAAGAACGCCGGTGGGGCCGGGAACAGGGAGGCAGTGGCAGGGAGCGGCCATTGATTTTGTGCTGAGTAAAACTGTTCGGGACAGTGCTGCTCTGCTGGATATTTTGCAAGTCGTGCAGCCGGAAGCGGCATTTCAGACGCCATTTTTTCCGGGCAGTTATAAAGAAGCGATGCAAAAAGATTTCAGGAAACCGATGCGTATCGCTTTTTCCACAACGTCCCCCGTGGACACGCCCGTTTCCCGTGATGCTGTACAAGCTGTGGAAAAAGTCATTCACTGGCTGGAACAGGAAGGCCATATGGTGGAAGAAACGGATCATGGAGTGGACGGAATCAAGCTGATGCAAAACTATTACTTGATGAACAGCGGAGAAATTGCTTCGGTGATGCTCGGTTTGGAAGAAATGCTTGGCAGGCCGCTTGACAAAGACGATGTGGAAGTGGAGACGTGGCTCTTAAATCAGGCAGGAAAATCCGTTTCTGCCGCCGAGTTTTCAGCCAGCCTTTCATCATGGGATACGGCAGCGGCACAGATGGCACAACTCCATCAAAGCTATGATTTTTATATTACACCTGCCACTGCCTACGCAGCACCTGAAGTTGGTGAATTGACACATACTGAAAAAGAAGAGGAAAAGTTATGCGATCAAATGGCTGCATTGCCGAAAAATGAACAGCAGGCACTGATTTATGACATGTTTTTGCCAAGCTTGACTTACACACCGTTTTCTCAGCTTGCCAATCTAACCGGACAACCTGCTATGAGTGTGCCGGTTCATCATACGCAGGAGGGACTGCCGCTTGGAGTGCAAGTGATGGCAGGAAAAGGAGAGGAACACCGCCTTCTGCAATTGGCCCATCAACTGGAAGAATCCGATCTATGGATAGGTATGAGAGGGAACCCATATTTTGAAGAAGGTGTGTAAGGGGGGGAAATAAGTAAATGGAATTGGTGACAGGCAGGAAAGAAGAATGCTTTTCTGTCTTCCTCATGACTATAGGTGTTATTCCTGAAGCACGACCTTCGTTTATTCCCGATTTAATCAGTAAGCTAATGGCGGGCAATATATTATAAAGAGTGTTTTCATTTTTACTTGTCCTAAAAAGAAAAATACCTTTATAATAATTTTATTATGTTTATACACTTTGGATATTTTATGATGAAAGGGGTTACATTCCGATGGCGAAAAAACGCAAGAGTTTATTTCAGCGTGGGCTCGACTCGGTGGAACGAGTGGGGAATCTGCTGCCGCATCCGGTAACGTTATTCGCTATATTAGCTTTGCTCGTCCTGATATTATCTGCAGCTTTATCACCACTTGGAATAAACGTGGAACATCCGGGAGATGGGGAAACGGTAGAAGTTAATAATCTATTGACTGCTGAGGGGCTTGAATACCTTTTTGGCAGTGTCACCGATAACTTTATCGGTTTTGCACCCCTGGGCGTGGTACTTGTAACGATGCTCGGAATTGGTGTGGCAGAACGGACAGGCCTGATTAGTGCACTTTTACGAGGGTTTGTTTTATCTATTCCGGACCGGTTTATTACGGTTGGGCTTGTATTCGCGGCCGTTATGTCCAGTGTTGCATCCGACGCCGGTTATGTTGTACTACCACCCCTTGGTGCATTAATATTTGCAGCGATGGGCAGGCATCCCCTTGGTGGTTTGGCGGCAGCCTTTGCCGGGGTGTCAGGAGGATTCAGTGCCAACCTGCTGCTTTCCGGTACAGATGTGTTATTGGGTGAGTTGACTATTGCTTCTGCGGCAACGATTGACCCGGCCTACGCAGAAACAATGAATATAGCTATGAACTGGGCGTTTATTGCGGTTAGTGTATTAGTACTTACGATACTTGGCACATGGGTCACGGAAAGGATGGTACTGCCCCGGTTAGGAGCTTATAAGGGAGAATATAATGAAGAAGGTCTGGAAGGATTGTCTGCCAGAGAAAGAAAAGGGCTAATATATTCTGGTATCGGTTTACTGATTGGTTTGGCGTTGGTTGCACTGCTGATCGTACCCCCGGATGCACCTTTAAGGGGGACGGAAGGAAACACAATGGATCAGATTGTCCAATCCCCCTTTATGGATTCACTCGTACCAATCATTGCTATACTATTTTTTATTCCCGGGTTGGTATACGGCGTTGTCACAAAAGGGATTCGCAATGATAAGGATGTAGCTGGTCAGATGTCGGATACGATGGCTTCCATGGGAATGTTTATTGTGCTTGCTTTTACTGCGGGTCAGTTCGTCGCTTATTTCAACGAATCAAACCTGGGAATTATTTTAGGCGTATACGGGGCAGAGTTTTTAGATAATATTAACCTGACCGGCATACCTTTAATTATTCTGTTCGTACTCATTGCAGCGATTATTAACCTGTTTATCGGGAGCGCCTCTGCAAAATGGGCGATGATGGCTCCGATATTTGTGCCAATTATGATGCAGCTGGGTTATTCACCGGAATTAACGCAAATGGCATATCGTGTGGCGGATTCAACAACAAATATTATTTCACCGTTAATGCCTTACTTTGCCGTCATTATTGCTTTCGCTCAGAAATACGATAAAAATATGGGGATCGGTACATTGGTTGCAACCATGCTTCCGTATTCTATCGTTTTTCTGGTCGGATGGACGATTATGCTGATCATTTGGATGCTGTTCGGTCTTCCGCTCGGACCGGCCGGACCAATTACGTATCCTTGATGGAAAAAACGTTACTGGGATAAGAAATTCAAATTTGACAATATACCTATCGGGGTATATTATTGAGGTACAATAATAGAGCATAATAAGTTGTTACTTTGTTATGCTCTATTTTTTTAGAAGAATAATACCTGCATAGGTATATAAGGGGAGGAATGTTTTGAAGTGGAAATAATCATTCAGGTATTGATTATCATTGCGGTTGTATGGTTTCTTATGAGCCGATTTATACCGGTAAAAGGAGTAAATAATATTACAGTACAGGAAGCCAAAAACAAATTAAAGGAAAAGAATGGACAATTTATCGATGTAAGAACACCCGGGGAATATAAAGCAAATCATCGGAAACCGTTTAAAAATATACCCCTCGCCCAATTAGCTCACCAATCTGGAGAATTACAGAAAGATAAAGAAGTAGTCATCATTTGCCAAACAGGTATGAGAAGTATGAAAGCGGCGAAAATATTAAAGAAACAGGGGTTTGAAAAAGTGACCAATGTGAAAGGCGGCATGAGCAGCTGGGTCTAGAAAGGAGGAAAGAATATGGCGGGAAAAAGGTTTAATCCCGAAAAAGCAGAGCTGTTGATGAGCTCAGAACGAAAAAAAATATTACCTCCCGATGAAGTTGTCGGTTTGCTGAACATTAAGCCGGATGATACTATTGCAGATCTTGGATCAGGAAATGGATATTTTGCAATCCCCATGGCAAAACAAACGAAAGATACCGTACACGCCATTGATGTAGAACCGAAAATGCTGGATATGCTAAAAGAAAACGCAAGTGATGAACAAGTGGAAAATATTCAGGTTGTGGAAAGCGAACTTCAACAGATCCCGCTTGGTGACCAATCCGTGAGCAAAGTGATGATCTCTTTTGTGATGCATGAAGTGCCAAATATTGATAAAACACTCCGGGAAATAAAGCGGATTTTAAAAACCGGTGGTACAATGCTCGTTATAGAATGGGAAGTGGTAGAAACATCGTCAGGGCCGCCTCTCAATATAAGGATACCGTCCGACAAAATGGCTCAGATTTTAGACGGTCACGGTTTTTATACGGAAGTCATTTCATTAAACCAGGAGAATTATGCTGTAAAAGCATTCATATGAGTGTAAGTAAGATAAAAAGGAGTTGACTGACATGTTTCACTATACAGTGGAGACAGACAAATCAATGGAAGAAGCTATCCAGTCTCTGGAAGAAAGTTTAAAGGAGGATAAATTTGGCATCCTTTGGCAGTTTGATATTAAAGAAACCCTAAACAATAAAGGATTTGAGTTTGACCAGCCTTACCGGGTGCTGGAAGTTTGCAATCCAAAAGAAGCACAACGGATATTAACAAAGAACCAGTTGATTGGCTATTTTCTGCCATGTAAGATTGTAGTTTACGAAGAAGAAAGAAAAAGAAAAATTGGACTGCCGAAACCAACGGCATTAATGGAACTGGCTGGCGATGATTCACTCAAAGAGATTGCCGGTGATGTAGAAAACAGACTTATTAAAGCAATAGATAAAAGTATATAATGATGAGGTTGGGACACAAATAAGTTTATTTAATTATGAAGCAAATGTTTAAAACATGAACTCCGGCAACATACGAAGACTCTTTCGGGATAAGAGGCATCTCTGAGACCACTTAGGGCGCTGCATCCGAGGGTTTTCTCCAGCCGCCCGTCGCACATAAGACACTAAGAAGACGGGCAATGGCAGTTGATTTGGATTCCGTACTTGTACCCGAGTGACATTGGAGTATTTTATGGCTTAGCGGATAGTGTTTATAATGGTTTTGCTTTCTTTTTGAGTAAATGTTTTGTCCCAGCCTTTTTATTTTCATCAAATTTTCATATTCAACATGTAACATCGTATTTGAAGGAATGAATGGAGGAACCCGTGATGGTAATTTCGAGCAGAATTATATCAATAGGCATCATTATCGCAAGTTTGGCTATCGGGTTGATTTCCTTCTATCTATTGAGTGATTTGCCAAAGGAAGAAAAGAAGCAGCGTATGGAAGAATTAATGTCCCAATTGATTAATTTCATCCTTTTCGTCTGGCTCGGAAAAATTCTGTTAAATATACCCTTATTTATTCAGGATCCGCTTGCTGTGCTTGCTTATCCCGGAAACGCTGGAGCATTTTATCTGGCAGTTCTGTTTACGGCAATCATCATAATTTATAAATGGATACGTAATAAACTGGATCTGATGGCATTTGCTGA
This sequence comes from Virgibacillus kimchii, assembly GCF_055379185.1. Classification (NCBI taxonomy): domain Bacteria; kingdom Bacillati; phylum Bacillota; class Bacilli; order Caryophanales; family Bacillaceae; genus Virgibacillus; species Virgibacillus kimchii. The sequence continues at coordinate 3,809,377 of NZ_AP043951.1, forward strand.
AATGTTTGCCCATGTATTTCTGGTGTCCTCCTTTGTTTATGAATTTCTGCAATTATCGTTGTACGACAATACATACGCGCTTGGGTATTTAATTGTACTGGCAGTCCTGCTGATTGGATTTTTCTCATTGCGTGGGCGAGTATCGATTTTCATCATACTGCTGGCGACTCTGGCTGTGTGGACTGCAGGTATGCTGCTACTTCAATTTATTTATCCATTTGTCACCGTATTTGAATATATGATGGAGCCGTGGTTCATTGGTTTATTTGTAATATTTTGTGTCTCAATCATGATTGTTAACGAAAGGAAGAGGAAGTCATAATGGGTGTTATTGAAGCAGATACGATTTTTCTGGTTGGAATGTTTTTAGCGCTTGGTGCAGGTGCGCTTTCCTTTTTGTCTCCCTGCGTACTGCCTATTTTTCCTGCCTATATGTCCTATATTACAGGAATAAGTGTAAAAGAATTGCAGGGTGATCATAATGCGAAAATCCGGCGCCAGCTTTTAAGTCATTCATTGTTCTTTTTATTGGGAGTATCCCTGGTGTTTATCAGTCTCGGGGCCAGTGCTTCCTTTTTGGGACAGTGGGCGCAAAATTTATTAATTGGTGATACCGGTCTGCTCATTCAGCGAATTGCCGGGATTTTCATCGTGTTTATGGGATTGTTTGTAGCAGGATGGATAACGATACCTGCTCTCATGAAAGAAAAACGGTTGCATTATACCAAAAAACCGGCTGGATTTATGGGAACATTTTTTGTCGGATTAGGTTTTGCTGCAGGGTGGACACCTTGTATCGGTCCGATTTTCGGCTCAATTTTATTGTTGGCAGCCACAAATCCGGGGCACGGTGTTTTCTATACGGTCTTTTATGTAATTGGCTTTGCATTGCCCTTTCTTATACTGACTTTTTTCCTTGGGTCGACGAAATGGATCGTGCGGCACAGTGGAGTGATCATGAAAGTCGGAGGAGTGATGATGGTTGCAATGGGGCTCGTTTTGTTTTTTGGTTTGATGCCGCGTATTTCAGCATTTTTACTTGAATTAATTCAGGACACATGGATGTCACGACTTGGATAAACAATGGAGGAATAAGAAATGAAAGCAGGAATTGTCATTGTTATCGTGCTCGGAATGCTTGGCTGGGCAATGTTTGATTTTGTAAATACGAATGATACTTCGGAGGAAGAAAACACCATGTCACGGGACTATATCACTTCCTCATCTCCAGAGGAATCGGAGGAAGTGGTGGAGTCAGGAAAAGTAGGGTTGGAGAGAGGGGATATCGCCCCTGACTTTGAATTAACCACCCTGGATGGGGAAACAGTGCTTCTATCCGATTACCGTGGAAAGCGGGTAATGCTCAATTTCTGGGCAACCTGGTGTCCGCCGTGCCGGGCGGAAATGCCCGACATGCAAAAGCTTTATGAGGAAGAAGATATTGCCATATTGGCGGTTAATATGACGGAATCAGAAAGTAATGAGGAAGTAGTTGCTGATTTTGTGGATGATTTTGAATTGACATTTCCCATACTGATGGATCAACAATCCGATGTGATGGAGATGTATCAAATTCAGGCATATCCCACCTCCTATATGATTGATTCCAGTGGTGAAATACAATTTATTGCTCTGGGAGCAATGAATCACGACCAAATGCTGCAACAGTTGGAAATGATGGATTAAGATGCGTGGGACTGCGTCAAATGCTCGTCCCACCGAAAGAATGTCATTTCTGAAAAGCTTGCGTCTTGTCGAATGGGCGTTGCCAGGGTGTGATCCTTCGTTTTAATAAAAGAGAGGTGTATTTGGATGAAAAAAATAATCATGAGCTTGGTGCTGTTTGGTATGTTTGGCTGGGCGATCTATGAATTCGTTTTTCCCTTGGGTGATCAGCAATCACAGGAGGAAGATGGAGAAGAAAACGAGATAGAGATTGAAGTGAATCTGGATGATGATAAAACCAACAAGGCCAAGGAAGCAGCCGAAAAAGAAAAAGAAGAGGCAGAAGCGGAAGCGGCGGAAAGAGAAAAAGAAGAGGCGGCCAACGCGGAAAATCCAGAGGTTGGTCTTGAAACAGGAAATATGGCGCCCGACTTTCAGCTAAATACTTTACATGGAGATAAAGCAAAGCTGTCGGATTACCGCGGCAGCCGGGTAATGATTAATTTCTGGGCAACCTGGTGTCCGCCGTGCAGAGCGGAAATGCCTGATATGGAAAGATTTTATCAGGATACCGATGTGGAAATTCTTGCTGTTAATTTAACGGAAACAGAGCCCCATACCGATCAGGTTCAGCAGTTTGTCGATGAATATGAGTTAACTTTTCCGATCCTCCTGGATGAAATTATAGAAGTGGCAACAATATATGCCATTCAGCCGATTCCGACTTCATTTATGATCGATTCGGAAGGAATTATTCAATTTAAAACCTTTGGGCCGCTGAATTATGATCAAATGGTGGAAGTTTATGAAGATATGGATTGAAAAGGTGTGGTAGGATATAAGGCAAGAGGTGAACACGATGAAACAAACCATATTGGTTGTGGAAGATGATAAAATGATTCGTGAATTGGTAGGCATTTATTTGAAAGAATCCGGCTACGATGTGATAGAAGCATCGGACGGAGAAAAAGCCAAGGAAGTCTTTCTTAAACAACATCCATGTCTCGTGATCCTTGATTTAATGCTGCCGAAATTATCCGGTGAGGAATTGTGTACATGGATTCGGGAGCAGGAGAGAAATGAAGTATCTATTATCATGCTTTCAGCTAAAGCGCGTACAGAGGATAAGATTAACGGTCTGAAAATCGGTGCGGATGATTATATGGTGAAGCCATTTGAACCGGAAGAGCTTGTGGCGCATGTGGAAGCTGTTTTGCGCCGTACTGGCCAATTTTGTCAAAAGATTACATACAGCGGTCTTTGCATTAAACCTCGAAAAGGGGAAGTATTGCTTTTTGATAAACAATTGAATTTGACAAAACACGAGTTCAATCTGCTGTATTATTTTATGGAAAATCCGAATGTTGTCATCACACGGGAAGCGCTTCTCGATCAACTATATCCTTATGCCGATAAAATGGTTATGGATCGTACCATTGATGCACATATAAAAAAACTGCGGGGAAAAATTGAGCAAAACCCTGCTTCTCCAAGCAGAATAAAAACAGTGCGGGGAATGGGGTATACATTTGTTGCAGAATAAAAAATACAGAAGTTTATTACCAAAACGTTTTTTGTTTCGGCTGACATTTATTAATGTCATCATTATAGCCTCTTTTATCGTGTTAAGCAGCTGGGCTATATATAACACAGCCTGCATGCTGCATGATGGACTCTCAGCTGTAAACAATCAGTCCCAATTTGAATCCGTTCTTTATCAGTACCTGTGGATCTTCAGTATATCTGCTATATTAGTAGGAAGTATTATCCATTATTATTTAACAAAAAAATTACTCCATCCATTAAGAGTGTTAATATTATCTGCAAAAACCATGAAACAGGGAGAGTATCCTGAACCGATAAAGATAGAGGCCAATGACGAAATCGGACAGCTGAGCGGTCACTTTAATGATTTAGTAATTAAGCTAAAAGATAACGAAGCAAATAGAAAAAAACTGGTTACGGATCTTTCCCATGAAATCCGAACCCCGCTATCCAATTTGAACGGTTACTTAAAGGCGTTGAGTAGTGGAGTGGTTCAGGGTGATCAGGAATTATATCAATCCCTCCATGAAGAATCCAAAAGGCTAGTGAAATTGGTGGAACAAATGGAACAGCTGAAAGAATGGGACTTAATGCCGGAACAATCCTATGTGATAAATGAAACAAGCGATATGCAAATGCTGGCCAATCAGTGCCTGAATATGTTTATGAGATCAATAAAGCAGCAGGGGTTGAAAGTGAAATTCAATGTGGAACCTGGCATGGTACAGACGAATAATGGAGGAATTTCACAGGTCATCAGTAATTTGCTTGATAATGCAATTCGTTATTATGAGGGGGAAGGGCCAATATTAGTTACAGGAGAGCAGTTGGATTCAGAATATTCATTCCGAGTTACCGGTCCAGGCAAACAAATTCCCGTGACTGAGCAGGAGAAAATTTTTGAGCGTTTTTACCGAACTGATCCTTCACGTTCCAAGGAGTCAGGCGGCTCAGGGTTGGGACTGGCGATTTCAATGGAAATCATAGAGCACCATAACGGGAAAATAGGAATGACATCAAACGGCAATATGCATACATTTTGGTTTACCCTCCCACTATCTGACAAAAATTAATTTTGAATGATTCTGGTAGTATCTTTATAACCATGTTGTATTCTGTTGGAGATAACTGAATTACATAACATGAAGACGTTCATGTAAGCTTATTGTATTGATCCATGTTTCATATCATGTTAAAATAACAGAATAATGAATGACTGTTTTCGTTTTATGGTCAATTACGGAAGGAGAACCAACCAGTGATTAGTGATAAAAAAGTTAATATTATAAATGCAGCAATAAAATCGTTTAGTCATTTTGGATATAAAGCGACTACCATGGATCAGGTCGCAAAAATAGCCAAAGTGGGTAAAGGAACCATTTACACTTACTTTTCCACAAAAGAAGAATTACTAAAGGAAATCATTCATAAACTGGCTGTCGAAATGAGAAAAATAGCAACAGAAGCTGTTACCACCGGTGATGCTTTTGTTGAAAATTTTAATGCAGCTTTACATGCTGTTACCCAATTTCGGGAAGAACATGAACTGATTATTAAATTGTCACAGGAAGTAAAGGAAATTGGCACACCTGAAGTAATAGAAGCGTTGCAGGATTTTGAAAACGAAATTCGTGCATTTATTGAGATGAAAATTAATTTGGCAATAGAGCGTGGAGAGTTAAAGGAATGTGATCCGAAAATCACCGCTTTTCTAATGTATAAAATGTACATTAACCTGGTTAATGATTGGAAAGAACGTTATGACTCTTTGGATAAAGACGAGATCGCATCTCTAATTAATTTATATTTTATTCATGGCATAGGTAGCGAAGAATAAAGTTACCTTATTATTTTTTGTGTAATCGACCAAAATACTATTTTAGTCACATGGCTATTTTTAGATGTATGGATGGAGGAAGTTATGAAAAATGTTTGGAGTATCTTTAAGCAGGATTTAAAAAATATACGCAGGGTGCCTTTTGTAGGTATCCTCCTAATCGGTCTGGCTGTATTACCTGCGTTATATGCGTGGTTTAATTTAGGTTCTGCCTGGGATCCTTATGCGAATACAGAAGGAATACAAATTGCTGTAGTGAATGAAGATGAAGGTGCAGAAGTAGAAGGAGAATATATTAATATTGGCAAACAACTGGTCAAAAATCTGGAGGATAATGAGGAGTTGGGTTGGGAAATAAGTTCAAGACAAGAGGCAGAGGATGGAGTTAAGCATGGTGATTACTATGCGGGCATTTACATTAATCGTACGTTTTCGGAGGATTTGGCCCAGGTAATAAATGGAGAGCCTCTTAAACCGGAAGTTTTGTATCAGGTAAATGAAAAGGTAAATGCTATTGCTCCCAAGATGACTTCTGCCGGAGCTACAGCAATTGTAACCGAAATAAATGAGCAGTTTATAGGAGAAACATCGAAGGTTCTATTTAAAGAATTTAATAGGTTAGGCATCCAGCTGGAAGAAGAACTTCCGACGATGCGGAAGATTAAGCAGGTTGTTTATGAACTGGAGGAACGTTTCCCGGAAATAAACAGTTTTGCCGAAATTTTAATTGAGGTGGAGGAAAACTGGGGAAAAATTGACAGCAGTATTGAGCAATTTTTAGGATTAGAAGAATATTTTCCCGAAATTCATAGTAGTGCTGAATTAATATTGCGCCTGGATGAACAATTTCCTTATATTAATCAGTTGGGTGAAGAAGTTTTAAAGCTGGAGCAAACTATTCCGGAGCTGGAGCAGGCCATTGAAGATGTAAATGGCCTTGGAGAAAGCTTTTCCGAAGTTGCCGACCGCCTGGAGTGGGCATTGATGCAAGCCCAATCTGCACAAGCCACAATTATTGATTTACAAGAAACTGTTCCGGTTTTGATTGATAAAAGAGGTGCTGCAGAGGAATATGTGGAATTTCTTCAGGAATTTTCCAGAGAAGTGGAAGATTCTATAGATTCAGTGAGTGAGATCATCCTGCAGCAGCTTTATTTTATTAATCAGTCGGCATCCACAGTTGATCAAACCCTCGCTTTAATAGACGATGTGGAATCCACTGATGAGGTGGAGGAAGTTTTACGGCATGTAAATGAACAATTATTATCCAGTATGGATGTCATAGATAACACGATTAATCTTTATACCATGCTATATGAAGCTACGCAGGATGACAACATTCCTACAATGATTAATCAACTGACTACGCTGCAAAATGTGTTGAAATCACTTCAGCAGGAAATGGATCATCTCCTCGAGCTACTGGAACAAGAAGAAGAGCTGGACATGAAAAGAGTAGAGGAAGTCCGCCAAAAAGCACAGGAAGTAGAAGCATCTTCCAATCATATTGCAAGCTTGTTAAAAAATGAATGGGCAGATAGTGTGGAAAATGCTTATGCAATGTTATTAAATGATTTAACTCATTCGAAAGCTGACGTCGAAAATGCCTATCATGAGCTTCATACCATAGGTGAAATGCTTGACCAGGCAGAAGAAGTGACAATGACAGGTGAGGAGACATTGCAGGAATTACTGAATACGTTACCTGATGTGGAAGACAGGGTGGCTCAACTTGAACAAAAAATACAAAATGGTTTTCCAAAAGTTATCAATATAATAGAAACGTCTGCAAGATTTATAAAAAAAGATTTGCCTCTAATAGAAAGCCGTGTGAATCATATGGCGGGGATCATAGAAAATGACCTTCCGGATGCGGAGCAGAAGTATGTTAAATTGGCAGAAATTTTTAAGGAAGAAGTACCGGAAGTTAAAGCATCATTAAGTGAAATAAATGACTTTAGTCGTACGTATCTTCCGGAATTTGAAGAAGCAATTTATGATACGGCAGATCAATTAAGAGAAATGGAAGAAGAGGACCGGATTGCCGAATTAATATCTGTCCTGCGAAATGACTTGGAAGAAGAAAGTGATTTTTTTGCCAGTCCAGTTGATTTAAAAGAAGAAAAGTTATTTCATATACCGAATTACGGTTCAGCCAATGCACCTTTCTACACTGTTCTAAGTATTTGGGTTGGGGCATTATTGTTATCCAATTTAATGACAACCAATCTTCATCCGGCAGACAGGAGGGAAGGTTACACTTTAAGGCAAATTTATTTTGGTAAAATGATTTTATTTTTGATTGTAGGGGTATTGCAGGGGGTAATTGTCAGTACTGGTAATTTACATTTACTTGGCATTTATGCTGCTCACCCTTTTTTACTCGTTATATTTTCCGTTATTATTGCAGTCATCTTTATGACTATCGTTTATACCCTTGTATCGATCCTGGGGAATATAGGAAAAGCATTGGCGATCGTGCTGCTTGTCCTTCAATTATCAAGTAGTGGCGGAACCTTCCCAATCGATGTGGCACCACCATTCTTTCAGGCAATTCACCCATTTATGCCGTTCACATATGCTATAGACCTGTTAAGGGAGGCGATTGGTGGTGTAATTCCATGGCTTGTATGGAAAAATATCGGTTTGCTTGTTGTATTTTGGTTCTTTGCTTTTATTGTTGGTGTACTGTTAAAACCAATTCTATCAGAGCAAATTGAAAAATCGTATCAAAAATCCAAGTCAAGCAGACTCATTGATTAGAAAAACGGTGAAGGTGTTATATTCTTAGTAAAACTAACGCATTAGTTCATGCGTTAGTTTTACTTGTATTTAAGCGTGAAAAGTTTTATCTTCCTTGAATCAACATTTCAATTAAACTTTCTTAATAAACAATGGGCCAGTTTTTTATAGTGAAGTAAATAAAATGACTATTTTAGGATATATTATATATTGAAATACCATCCCTTGACATCTTTATATCAACTTGTTAATATACCCATAGGGGTAAAGGTAATAAATAAAAATTAACATATACATCTCAGATGGAAAAGGAGGGAGAAAGGATGTTAAAAAAGTTAATTCCTGCATTGGATTGGATGCTTACTTATAAAAAGTCCGATTTAAGTGGCGACCTTTCAGCTGGTCTGATTGTTGCAGTAATGCTTATCCCACAGGGAATGGCTTATGCGATGTTGGCTGGATTGCCTCCAGTGGTTGGTCTGTATGCTTCCACGATCCCCTTAATTATTTATGCATTATTTGGAACTTCACGCCAGCTTGCTGTTGGACCGGTCGCAATGGTTTCATTACTGGTACTGGCCGGGGTATCTACCTTGGCGGAACCAGGGTCCGGTGAGTATATTTCTTTAACACTGCTGCTTATGCTGATGATTGGATTGATACAATTCCTGATGGGTGTATTGCGCCTCGGTTTTCTGGTCAACTTTTTATCCCATGCCGTCATCAGCGGTTTTACTTCTGCTGCAGCAATTATCATCGGAATCAGTCAATTAAAAGATTTAATAGGTGTTAATCTGGAATCAAATCATGCGATCATGCAGCTTTGGGAGGCTGTTGCAAACATTTCGGAAATCAATCCGGTTACGCTCGGTGTAGGAGCGGGGAGTATCGCACTTCTTATTCTATTTAAAAAATATGTTCGTAAAATACCGGGTCCCATTATCGTGGTGGCAGTAAGTATTCTGCTTGTTTCACAATTAAATCTGGAAAGGTTTGGCCTATCCATTGTAGGAGAGGTGCCTCAAGGATTGCCGGCACTTTCCATACCGGCCTTCACCATGGATGCAGTCATTGCATTGCTGCCGATTGCTTTAACCATATCATTTGTTGGTTTCATGGAATCTATTGCCATGGGAAAAGCAATAGCCGCTAAGGAAAAATACAAGATTGAACCGAATAAAGAACTGGTTGGTCTGGGACTTGCCAATGTAGGGGGATCTTTCTTTTCAGCCTATCCGGTGACTGGAGGATTTTCCCGTTCAGCAGTAAATTACGAATCAGGGGCAAGAACGCCGCTGGCTTCCATTATTACAGCGATACTGATCATTCTGACTCTCTTATTCTTTACAGACTATTTCTACTATCTGCCTAATGCGGTTTTGGCGGCAATTATTATGGTAGCTGTTTACGGTTTAATTGACGTAAAAGAAGCCAGACATTTATTTAAAATACGGAGTGCAGATGGCTGGACCTGGGCAGTTACCTTTTTAGCGACACTCCTCATTGGCATTGAGCAGGGCATATTAGTTGGATTGGCTTTTTCATTAATTATATTTATCGCAAGAAGTGCTTATCCACATGTAGCTGAATTAGGTTATTTGCCGGATAAAAATGTTTTCCGTAATGTTCAGCGTTATCCGGAAGCAGAAGTAGATCCGGAAGTATTAATATTCAGGGTGGACGCTTCTCTTTATTTTGCAAACATGACTTTCCTGGAAGATAGGTTATGTAAACGTGCAGCTGAAAAAACAGATTTAAAATGGATCATTTTGGATTTCTCCGGCGTCAATTCAATGGACGCAGTTGCTATTCAATCGCTGGAAGAAATGATGGAAACCTGCAGCGGAGGAAATGTGCAATTTCTATTTTCCGGCATTAAGGGCCCTGTGAGGGATCTCTTGGAGAAGGCAGAATGGAATGAGAAATATGAAGATAAGATACATTTTTTAACCCTGTCGGATACACTGAAAGCAATCGGAAAATAAGGGGGCTGCACAATTGGAAAAACAGGAATTGCGCAAAAGAAATGAGGCTTTTATCCGTAAAGTAAGAGAGGAAGATCCGTTTTACTTTGATGAATTAAAGAAAGGGCAAACTCCGGAGTTTTTTATGCTTTCCTGCAGTGATTCAAGAGTCAGCCCTTCCGTTATAACACAAATGCCTCTGGGAAATATTTTTGTGCACCGGAATATTGCAAATCAAGTGGACTCGGAGGATGAAAGTTTTTCTGCCAGTCTCTATTACGCATTGAAATATCTAAAGGTGAAAAAAATTATTATTAAAGGGCATACCGACTGTGGAGGAATTAAAGCGGCCTGGTCGGAAACGGCCGATGAAGAGCTGCAGGGATGGGTCTCGAAGATTCGAAGCGGTTTGCCGGATAAAAGCGCAGTGATTACTTCTACAGACGAACTCTCAAAGGTAAATGTATTAAAGCAAGTGGAACATCTGAAAAAACATCCTGTTTATCAAGCTTATGGGGATGACGTGGAAGTAAGAGGATGTTTGTTTCACGTAGAATCAGGGGAATTGGAAAGATTAATTTAAATATCAACTGTCTGAGTTAATTGCATAATTGCTAATTTCGACTATGCTTAATGAAAAATAAGTGTAATTATATGTTAATAAAGAACGGCAATGCCAACGGAGATTCCCGCGGTCAGCGATAGTCAATAAAAAGAAAAAAATACACTTGACAAAATACCCTATGGGGTATATCATGGTGTTAGCCAAGAAACGAAAGGCGGATGAGCACTTGATCAAAAAACAAAATACGGGGTGTTTGAATGAGCATTATTGCTTCGCTTTTGTTAATATTAATTATTAACTCCATTTATAAAAGGTATATGCCTGTTTATGGAATTCCTCAGATTGATTTTGGTAAGATATATGGGGATACAGATGTAAGTTTACTAGATGTCAGAGATAATCAGGCAGCCCATCAATCACCGGTTGAAGGAGCAGTGAATATCCCGTATGCTTATTTAAGAAGAAACCATGGTGAAATAGAGAAAAAAGAGATTTATCTCATGGCTTCAGAGATGATGGATATCAATTTAAGTGCCCGCTTCCTGAAGAAGAAAGGTTTCCACATCAACGGATATCATATAATTACTTCATCGAAACAACTGAAGAAAAATGCTGGTTTAAAAAAAGGAGAGATACAGCATGGAATATACTGAACAAATGAAAAATAGAGTAAAAAGGGTAGAAGGTCAGGTTAAAGGGATTTTAAGAATGATGGAAGAAGGTAAAGAATGTAAAGACCTTGTTGTACAGATGTCTGCTGCAAGAAATGCATTGGATCGTGCCATCGGCCTTGTAGTGAGTTCAAATCTGGAACAATGTGTACGTGATCAGGTGGAAAAAGGTGAAAGTACGGAAGATTATATACAGGAAGCGGTTAACCTGTTGGTGAAAAGCAGATAAAAAAATATAGTAACTACTATATTTTTTTAAACAGTATAATACCTATGGGTGTATAGGTAGTAGAGTTAAAACGTAAGATACTTTGATAGATATTAAAATAGAGAGGTGTAAAAGATGGAAGAAAAAAAATCAACCAATATTATTTTATTCAGCGGAGATTATGATAAAGCGATGGCAGCATTCATTATTGCAAATGGAGCTGCGGCTTATGATCATGAAGTAACAGTTTTTGCAACATTTTGGGGGCTGAACGCCTTCAGAAAGAATGAACAGGTGATTACGAAAAAAGGGAAACTGGAGAGAATGTTTGAGAAAATGATGCCGCGAGGTGCAGATAACATGGGTCTTTCCAATATGAACTTTGGCGGTATGGGACCTAAGATGATAAAGAATGTGATCAAAAAGCATAACGCGGTTCCATTGCCGGATTTAATTGATATGGCAAAAGAGCAGGAAGTGAATCTCGTCGCCTGTACGATGACGATGGATCTATTGGGTCTGCAAAAAGAAGAATTAATAGAAGGCGTGGAATATGCAGGGGTTGCGGCATACTTGTCAGAAGCGGAAAACGGAAATGTAAATCTGTTTATTTAAAGATAAACAAATGAAAGAAGGGGGATTAAAATTTGAAAGAAATAACAGCACGAGAGACAGAGAATTTATTGAAAGAGAACTCGAGTGATGCAATAATCCTGGACGTTCGTGAAAAAGATGAGGTTGCGGCAGGCATGATCCCGGGAGCAAAACACCTTCCTTTGGGAGAATTGCAAACACGGATGCCGGAGCTGGATAAAAACACAGAATATATTATTGTATGCAGATCTGGTAACCGCAGTGGGTTGGCCACACACTTGCTGAATGCAGCGGGATATAACGCGGTAAATATGGTTGGCGGGATGTTGGATTGGCAAGGTCCCTTAAAATAATTCAGACTTGGGAGGTTATAGAAAATGATTAAAACAGACAATGTGCTGGATGCAAAAGGTCTGGCATGTCCGATGCCGATCGTTAAAACAAAGAAAGCGGTGAAGGAACTCCTGCCGGGTCAGGTAGTGGAAGTCCAGGCAACAGATAAAGGATCCACCGCAGATTTGCAGGCATGGGCCAAAAGCGCCGGACATCAGTATTTGGGAACAGTGGAGGAAGGTAACGTATTAAAACATTATGTAAGAAAAGCAAGCAGTGCAGAAGAAAAAGAGGAAATAAAACATCCTCATGTCATTAAAAATGATGAGTTGCAGAACAAATTGAATGCTAAAGAAGATATTGTTGTTGTTGACGTCCGCGAGCAGGCAGAGTATGCATTCCATCATATTCCAGGTGCGATTTCCATACCTCTTGGGGAGCTGGAAAGCCGTCTGGAGGAACTGAATAAAGAGGATGATGTATATGTCGTTTGCCGTACGGGCAACCGAAGTGACTTAGCTGCACAAAAGCTTGCTGAAAAAGGTTTCTCAAAGGTAACAAATGTCATTCCCGGGATGAGTCAGTGGGAAAATAATCAGTAAAGGGGGGATAAAACTTGAATGAGATTACAGTATATACAACAACCACCTGTCCATTTTGTGTCATGACGAAGAACTTTTTATCCGAAAATAATATACCTTTTAAAGAAATAAATGTGGAGCACAGTCCGGAAATGATGAAATATGTGGTTTCCCAAACAGGTCAAATGGGTGTGCCGCAAACAGAAGTTAACGGGTCATGGGTTATTGGGTTTGATCCGGAACGTATAAAAGAGGAATTAAAATAAATAAATTAATGGGATAAGTAATTTAATCGGAAAGTAGCATGAGAAAATAAAAATTTTTAATTAAAAATATACCTTAGGGGGTAAAATAAATGTCTATGAAAGCAATGAGTTCAAAAGAAGTTGCAAAAAAAGTGATGAACAAAGAGGAACTTTTTATACTGGATGTACGCAACGCGGATGAATTTGAGGATTGGAAAATTGAAGGGGACCATTTTCAGCATTTGAATGTGCCGTATTTTGAACTGCTTGATGGGGTGGATGGAATCATGGATCGGATTCCTGACGATAAAGAATTATTGGTCGTTTGTGCCAAAGAAGGGTCATCTATCATGGTGGCAGAAATGCTTGCCGAAAAAGGTATTGACGTGTCCTATCTGGAAGGTGGCATGAAGGCATGGAGCGAGCATATGGAGCCGGTTAAAGTTGGAGAACTGAGCAATGGCGGTGAAATGTACCAATTTGTCCGTCTTGGAAAAGGCTGCTTGTCCTATATGGTCGTATCCGGTGGAGAAGCTGCAGTTATTGATGCTACTCGAATGACAGATATTTTCACTAGCTTTGCAAAAGAAAAAGGGGTCACCATCACCAATGTACTGGACACGCATCTGCATGCTGACCATATTTCAGGCGGGAGAGCCATTGCAAAAGAAACAGGGGCAACGTACTGGCTGCCACCAAAAGATGCAGGAGAAGTGGTTTTTGAATACCAGCCATTAAACGATAATGATGAAATCACGGTTGGTAATGTATCCATTAATATTCATGCACTGTATTCACCAGGACACACCATCGGTTCAACATCATTTGTGGTGGATGAAAAGTATTTGCTGACCGGAGATATTCTCTTTATTGATTCTATCGGAAGGCCTGACCTTGCAGGTTTGGCTGAGGACTGGGTCGGTGACTTGAGAGAAACACTTTACGATCGTTACCGTGAACTTTCGGAGGAACTTATTGTACTTCCTGCCCACTTCATGATTATTGAAGAGCTGAATGATGATGGCAGTGTAGCAGAAAAGCTCGGAACATTGTTTGCTGAAAATCACGGGCTAAATATTGAAGACGAAGAAGCGTTTCGTAAAATTGTAACGGAAAATCTGCCTCCGCAGCCGAATGCGTATAAAGAAATCCGTCAGACAAACATGGGTAAAATTACACCGGATGAGGAAACACAGCGGGAAATGGAAATCGGCCCAAACCGTTGTGCAGTAAGATAATTATTTTAAATTAGAAGGAGTGACTGGGATAATGAATTCAGATAAAGTATTGGATGCAAAAGGGTTGGCATGTCCGATGCCGATCGTCAGAGCGAAAAAGGCAATCACAGATATGGAAGTAGGCCAGGTGCTGGAAATCCATGCAACGGATCAAGGGTCAAAGACAGATATAGCTGCATGGGCAAAATCCAGCGGGCATGAGCTGCTCAAAGATGCAGATGAAGGCGGAGTATTTAAGTTTTGGGTTAAAAAGAATTAATGAAAGGGAACCGAAATGGTTCCCTTTTTTAATTGAATCAAACTTAAAGGTTGTTATAAGCGAATTTTCAAAAATGAATGTGGTATGATAATTAGTAGACTCTACTTTATTGGTTTCGGACAATGTTATACTAGCTGCCGGTCCGAACAAATATTGATTCAGTAATCTTAATCAAAGATGATATTCATTCTCAATTAAACGAAAAACTCTCAATTTAATTGACAATTACTTCCTTTTATACTATAATAGATTATAGCAATTATAAATAACGTCACTCAGGAAAGGGTTCTGTGAAATGTTGAACTATCTAATCAAAAGCCGGCCCGGTCAGTTTCTGCTCATAGGTATTTTCTTCATTATTATTGGTTTTGCTTTTATGCCGTTTGTTGATATCGCCAGTCGTATTTCATTTTATGCTGCAATTTTCTTCTTAGGATTTTTTGCTGCAAAAAATGCGGTGGTGGATACAGTTAAATCCAAATCTCCGAATGTTGATTTGCTGATGATTTTAGCAGCAATTGGAGCTGTTATTATTAATTATGAATCGGAAGGGGCAGTTTTATTACTTATTTTTGCTGGTGCTGAAGTATTGGAAGATTATGCATCAAACAAATCGACGAGGGCCATCTCAGAATTAATGTCGCAAGTGCCTTCTACAGCACAAGTATTAAAAGAAAATGGTGAGATCAGCGAGGTACCTACGGAAAAACTGGTTTTGGGAGATGTTGTTGTCGTATCAAAAGGTGACCAGATTCCGATTGATGGGTATGCTGATAGACAAACGGTGGTAAATGAATCTGCTTTGACCGGGGAATCTGTTCCCATAACGAAAGAAAAAGGGAATGAGGTTTTTGCGGGAACAATTAATGAGGGAGACGTTTTTTACCTGGAAGTAAACAAATTGAGCGATGAAACCATT
Source organism: Virgibacillus kimchii (assembly GCF_055379185.1). Classification (NCBI taxonomy): domain Bacteria; kingdom Bacillati; phylum Bacillota; class Bacilli; order Caryophanales; family Bacillaceae; genus Virgibacillus; species Virgibacillus kimchii. The sequence goes on from NZ_AP043951.1 coordinate 3,824,743, forward strand.
TTTTCAAATATAATCAGAATGGTGGAGGAAGCTCAAAACAGGCCGTCCAAAGTGTCCAAATTTATTGAGCGCATTGAATCCAAATACGTTATTGGGGTCCTGGTTGGGGTTCCTATTTTTATTTTTATCTTATATACCTTTAATGGTTTAACGTTCCAGGAAGCATTTTACAGAGGGATGGTTATGTTGACTGTAGCGAGTCCGTGTGCACTAGTTGCCTCAGCGACACCTGCAACCTTGAGTGCCATCAGTAATGGTGCAAGAAATGGTGTGTTATTTAAAGGCGGAGCAGCGATGGAAGCCTTAAGTACGATGGATATTCTTTACAGCGATAAAACCGGCACATTGACGCATGGCGAGTTTCAGGTGGTTGAGCATGAAGCGGATGAGGATGTATTAAAAGAAGTAGTGTATATGGAACAACAATCCAGTCATCCAATTGCTGAAGCGATTGTCAATACATTTAAAGAGTTGAATCTGAATAGTGTCGAGCAGACACAGCCTGTGGAAGAAGTAGCTGGTTCCGGAATGAGAAAAGGCGATATCATGGTTGGTAAACCCTCAGCTTTTGAGCATTATGAAGATCCTCATAACTACCGTGGTAGAACAATAGAGGGGAATACAAATATCTTCGTCGGGAAAAATAACCGGATAGCAGGCTATTTCTCACTTGCTGACCGGGTGCGAAAGGAGTCTGCCTATGCTGTTTCCGGATTTCAAAGTGAAGGAATACACGTTGCATTGTTAACAGGGGATAATGAAACGGCCGCAAAAATAGTTGCAAAAGAAGTAGGTATTGATGATTACGTTGCCTCCTGTCTGCCGGAAGATAAGATCAGATATGTAAATGAAAGTCAGAAAAAAGATGAAGTTGTCGGGATGATCGGGGACGGTATTAACGATGCACCAGCACTTGCAAATGCAGATATAGGAATTGCGATGGGCAGTGGCTCTTCGGTTGCAATGGAATCTTCTGATGTTGTTATTGTAAAAAACAATTTGGAAAAACTTTTCTATAGTTTTAAGCTGAGTCATAGATTAAACCGTATTATTGTTGGAAATGTCATGTTTTCTATTGGAGTTATTATCATACTGGTTATATTAAATATTTTTGGCCTGTTAAATTTACCGATGGCAGTGTTGTTTCATGAAGGCTCTACTATTTTGGTCATATTGAATGGTCTTCGTTTATTACGGCAGGGCAAAGATAAAAAAATCAGGTTGGAACCCCAGCCTGTTTAGAGGTATCGGGCTTTCGTGTTACAGCGGTCGTGGCGAGCCCTCGAACTTTTCCGGGACTGGCTTAGCTTTATAAGTGAATAATAAGAGCCGCCCGACCGCTAAGTAATCCCCGCTGGGAGTCCTGATATTTCAATGACTTCCCGGACCTCTGCACTGCAGCCAAATAATCCGTGCTCCGACGGCAGGCCGTACATTGCTCGGTTAACTCCGCCTGTTCCTCAAGAAAATTTCTTTCCACTTTCTCCAAGTATATTCATCTCCGATTTCGTCTACAATGATTAATGGTTCAGAATTTACGGATACTTTAATTTATGCGCTTTTTTTAGTATCATTATAGTGTATGAATATGTAAATAACTATCGGGTATGAAGGCTATGAAAAAGCTTGACCCGGTTGTTGATAAATGGATAGCGTATTTATAAAGATCCGCGCCGGAGAGGGGCTTCAATTAATGGAAGAAACGATTACGTATAATAGAAAAGTAGAAAAAGTTCTCTCAAACATAAATAAAGTGATGATAGGAAAAGAGGATGCGGCCACATTAAGTCTTGTTGCATTGCTGGCACAGGGGCATGTGCTTTTGGAAGACGTGCCTGGTGTTGGGAAAACAATGCTTGTAAAAACATTGGCAAAGTCATTGGATTGCGATTTTAGAAGAATACAATTTACTCCTGATTTATTACCGTCAGATGTGACGGGAGTATCCATATATAATCCGCAAAAAATGGAATTTGAGTTCCGTGGAGGCCCGATACTTGGCAATGTTATTCTTGCCGATGAAATTAACAGAACATCTCCAAAAACCCAATCCGCCCTCCTGGAAGGAATGGAAGAGAAAAATGTGACGGTTGATGGCAAAACGATCCCGCTTAATCAGCCTTTTTTTGTGATGGCCACACAAAACCCAATTGAATATGAAGGAACCTACCCTTTGCCGGAAGCGCAATTGGACCGATTTATTCTGAAACTGAAAATGGGATACCCTTCTTTTATGGAAGAATTGGAGATGCTGGAAATTACGGCAAAAGATCATCCAATTGAACAAATCGAAGCTGTAATGACAAGGGAAGAGCTGGTCGGCGTCCAGGAAGAAGTGAAGGAAGTATATATCGATAAAAATGTGCAGCATTACATTATTAATCTCGTATCCGGGACGAGGTCCAATCCTTCCATTCACCTCGGTGTCAGTCCAAGAGGATCGATTGCTCTAATGAAGGCCGCGAAAGCGTATGCCTATATTCTCGGGCGGGATTATGTCCTGCCGGATGATGTGAAATTTCTTGCACCATTTGTACTGACGCATCGGGTGATTTTAACAAATGAAGCAAAATACGATGGTCTGACAGCAGAAGAACTCATTCAAACCATTGTTAAAAATACCCATATACCAATTCGAAAGGAATTTAGCTGATGAAGGAAAGGGTAAGGTTTATCGGTAACTTTGTTTTTATCCTTTTTCTTTTCCTCCTTCTCTATTCATTTGCGATGTTCCAGGGAGGGTTTGTGAGCTGGTTTCTGTTTTTCAGCTTCCTTCCGATATTCCTCTATCATATTGGACTAATGCTTTATCCGCTTAAAAAATGGGAGGTTACAAGAAACCTTTCCCGTCAAGTGAATCGTGCAGGGGACAGCGTAACTGTCCAAGTGCAAATAAAGCGAAAAATTCCTTTCCCATTATACTATTGCGTTTTTGAGGAAGTTTTGCCTGATACATTAAAGAAGATTGATAGCAGAAAAGATAAATATCATTTTATGGATGACCCTGGTCAGCTTATAGTTAACAGACAAGTGAAGAGAATCCTGTTTCCTTCTGTCAGGCGCGTGGTGGACTTCACTTATGCGTTCGAACAGGTTCCGAGAGGGGAGCACCATTTGCAGGCAATACGTGTACGGACCGGGGATGTGTTCGGATTTGTGACAAAAGAGCATGTGTTTGAACTGCCGGATCGTCTAACCGCCTATCCAAATGAACGTCCTGTCCGCCTGATGCAGCAGACTATGAACTTTGAACAAGGCTCTGCTGCTTCCCATATGGTTAATTTAAAAAATACAAATGTGGCTTCAGGAATACGTGATTATATGCCGGGAGACAGGGTGTCCTGGATTGACTGGAAACAGACGGCAAGAAAAAATGCCATGATGACAAAGGAGTTTGAACAGGAAAAAAGCACTGATATTATGCTGGTACTTGATGGTTGTGAGTATGAAGGTTTAAATTACCTGGCATTTGAAGCAGCAGTGGAAATGACGATTTCCATAATGGAGGAAATCCGCAAGCAGTCTTCCCAGGTTGGACTGGTTACGATTGGAGAAAGAGCCATTCATTTTCCATTGCGGAATGACCCCGCCCAAATGCATATGGTGAAACAGCATTTGACACATATTCAGCCCGTCGGTAAGCAGCCTTTTTCCATGAAACTGAAAGAAGAAATGATGAAAATGGAAGGTGGCAATATATTTGTTATTTTCACAAATAATCTGAATGCAGATCTACGTGATACCCTAAAAAAAATGAAACAACGATCCAAAAAGGTCATCGTTATATTCATCCAATCCGAACATAAAATCCGTGAACTAAACCGGGAAAAGACAAGAGAACTGAAATTGGATGGCGTGAATATCGCAGCGTTGAGTGAATCAGACCTATTAATGAACCCGATAGAGGTGAAGCTCACATGACGTATTCGGAAACAAATAAAACATTTTTATATACCTCTATTTTATATATTTGCGGTTTCCTGCTGTTTATGGAATGGATCTATCCCGTCAACGAAATTACAGCTACAAGCAGTATAGCAGTATTTGCCATATATGCGGTGTTCTGCTTTATAATTTCCATGTTTCAGTTGAAGTGGTGGTTCTCCTTTTTGCTCAAAGGTTTTGCGTTACTGTTTATTATTAATGGATTGTTCTTTGAAGCGAGGGCATTATCCCAGCTCTGGTTTGAGCAGGGGTTTTTGGAAGTGAGTTATAATGTGTCCGCCATTATGTCGCAAAACTGGCATCAATTAACCCCTATGTTCCGAAGTGCCTTATTTCTTATTTTAATATGGTTAATGAGCTACTTATTGCATTATTGGTTTGTTGTTATGAAAAGGGTATTTCTGTTTGTACTGTTAACCTTTATTTACATTGCTGTATTGGATACATTTACCGTTTACGATGCCGGAGTACCGATGGTTCGTACATTCGTTATTTCATTCATTGCGCTTGGTATAGCCAACTTCATGAGGGAAATTAACAAGGAAGGCATCCGTTTCAAATGGATGAAAAAAACCCCGGTCTGGCTGATTCCACTTATTGTAACAGTAATTTTTTCATCGGTTATCGGCTATGCAGCACCGAAAGCACCTCCGCAATGGCCCGATCCGGTACCGTTTCTTCAAAGTGCGGCGCAGAATGTTGGTGGTTCGGACAGTGGAGAAGGTGCAGTGCAGAAAGTAGGGTATGGAGAGGATGACAGTCAGCTGGGAGGTTCATTCGTGCAGGATTATACCCCGGTATTTCATGCAACAGCAAATGAAGCGCATTACTGGCGGATTGAAACAAAAGATGTTTATACAGGAAAAGGCTGGGAAGCTTCCGATGGACCGGAATATCAACGCTTGCCCGGGGGAGTTGGTGTCAATACTTTTAATGAAGGTTCAGATGCGGTGGAGACGGAACAACTGGAATCCATGGTCGAATTCCAGGACAATGTTTCCATAGAAAAACTGGTATATCCATATGGGCTTAGGCAAGTCTATGCGGCACAAGCTACCTTTCATATGGACTTATTTACAGAAGCAGTGCAAACCCAATTGAATCATGAGGTCGTACAATTGGAGCAATACACGCTATCCTACGACAGACCATCATTTTCCGTTGATAAACTGAGAGAAGTCGAGCGTAATGAAAATGAGGTAGTTGACAGTTTTTTGCAACTGCCGGAAGAACTCCCTGAACGTGTATCGGATCTGGCAGTGGAAATTACGGAAGAACATGATACGAAATACGACAAAGCCAGAGCGGTGGAACAGTACTTTTCTTCCAATGATTTTCAGTATGAAACTACCGGGGTACCTGTCCCCGGAGAAGACGAGGACTATGTGGACCAGTTTCTTTTTGAATCACAGATTGGTTATTGTGATAATTTCTCCACTTCAATGGTAGTGCTGCTTCGTTCGATTGATATTCCCGCCAGATGGGTGAAAGGCTTTACCGGTGGGGAAGTAATTCAGGACGGAGATTCCAATTCTGCCAACGTCTATGAAATTACAAATGCCAATGCCCATTCCTGGGTGGAGGTTTATTTTGAAGGTGTTGGCTGGATACCATTTGAGCCGACACAGGGGTTTGACAACATGACCGACTTCCATACTGATGTTGAAGAGTCAGAAGCAGAGATGGAAGAAGAGGAGAACGAACCTTTGGAGACGCCGGAAGTGGAAGAACCGGAATTGCCTGAAGAAAACCTGGAGGAGGAAGAGTCAGAAGCGGCCATGGCAGGAAACAATACAAATAACTTTACATTTGCATGGTGGCATGCCGCTTTGATTGTTGCCGGAATTTTACTAATAGGATTTTTGATTTATATAACCAGGTTCCGCTGGAAGACGATTTTCCTCACCAGAAAGTTGGGACACAGACAGGATGCAGCAGCCTATCAGGATGCCTACATCCATTTACTGAAGCTGCTGGAACATGCAGGATTAAAAAGGGATCCTGATCAGACGTTGCGGGAATATGCAAAACGGATTGATGCCAGATTTTCCACCAATGAAATGGGACAGCTGACCGCTCATTTCGAAAAAATCATTTATAAAAATGAGCTGAGTGAGGAAAGAACGAGAGAACTCGCTGAAGTTTGGAAAAATTTAATCAATCGGATAAAGGCTTGACCCCTTTATGGAGGATTAGTAGAATTAAAAGATATTAAAAATGACGACGTTAAAATGCAGATAGGAGCTTATAAGATGGAATACAATGAAATGATTCTTGTTTTGGATTTTGGCAGCCAATATAACCAATTGATTACACGGCGTATCAGGGAGTTCGGCGTGTACAGTGAATTGCACTCCCATAAACTTACGGCTGAAGAGATTAAGCAAATGAACCCAAAAGGCATTATTTTATCAGGCGGACCGCATAGTGTGTACGATGAAAACAGCTTCCGTTGTGATGAAGATATTTTTAAGCTGGATATTCCTATTTTGGGAATTTGTTATGGCATGCAGCTCATGGCCTTACATTATGGCGGTAAGGTGGAAAAAGCCAAAAACCGGGAGTACGGAAAGGCGCTGATCGACCGCAAAGGCAAATCCGTCCTGTTGGAAGATACCCCGGACAGCCAAACGGTGTGGATGAGTCATGGAGATAAAGTGATCGAGGCGCCGCAGTCTTTTTCCATTGATGCTACCAGCCCATCGACGCCGATTGCTGCAATGAGCCGTCCGGAGGAGAATCTCTATGCGGTCCAATACCATCCGGAAGTCCGCCATTCCGAATACGGGAATCATTTATTGAAGCAATTTGTCTTTGCGGTTTGCCAATGTGATGGCGATTGGACGATGCAAAACTTCATTGATATGGAAGTAAACAATATACGGGAAAGAGTCGGGGACCGAAAAGTATTTTGCGCTCTGAGCGGTGGGGTGGATTCCTCCGTTGTTGCTGCACTTATTCATAAAGCAATCGGAGACCAATTGACATGTATTTTTGTTGATCACGGCCTGCTGCGGAAAAATGAAGCCGATGATGTCATGAAAGTATTTGCCGATGATTTTCATATGAATATCATCAAAGTGGATGCCAAGGACCGCTTTCTTTCCAAGCTGCAGGGTGTGGACGATCCGGAGAAAAAAAGAAAAATTATTGGAAATGAATTCATCTATGTGTTTGACGATGAAGCGGAAAAATTAAAAGATATGGATTTTCTGGCGCAGGGGACGCTTTACACCGATATTATCGAAAGCGGCACGGAAACGGCCCAAACGATCAAGTCACATCATAATGTGGGCGGCCTGCCGGAAAATATGCAATTTGAATTAATTGAGCCTTTAAATGCATTGTTTAAAGACGAGGTGCGCGAACTCGGAACACAGCTCGGTATTCCAGATCATATTGTATGGCGCCAGCCTTTTCCTGGGCCGGGACTGGCCATTCGTGTATTGGGTGAGGTAACGGAAGAAAAACTGGAAATAGTCCGGGAATCCGATGCCATATTACGGGAAGAAATAGCAGCTGCCGGCCTGGACCGGGATATTTGGCAATACTTTACCGTGCTGCCAAATATAAGAAGTGTCGGTGTTATGGGAGATGCCAGAACCTATGATTATACGATTGGCATTCGTGCGGTAACCTCCGTGGATGGAATGACTTCCGACTGGGCGCGTATTCCGTGGGATGTGCTGGAGAAGATTTCAACTCGAATTGTGAACGATGTAGAGCATATCAATCGGGTGGTTTATGATGTGACGAGCAAGCCGCCTGCGACGATTGAGTGGGAGTGATAGACCATAGGTTCGGTTAGTGAATACACACCGTAGATATTGACGCAAAGCTATTCGTAACCATATCGGTACAAATTAATACGCATTAGCCCGCAACTATAAAATTTGAAATTATGGGCGCCTCTTTTTACTTTCAATCGAGTAAAAGGGGGCGCTTTTTTGCGTTGAAAATAGTTGAAGCAATTAAAGAATTTGAGTTCGAACAGCAAGTAAATGGTTTATCAGAAAAGTATATTTCGTTATGTCAATGGCGTTTAAACGATTGGAAAACGTTCATGATCGACGAGCTTTTTATCGACGATGTAACGAAAGTAACGCCGAGACATATTAAGTTATTTATCCGGTATAGGCAACGACTAGGACGGGAGAAGAATATCACGATCAATAACCGTCTTACGACGTTGAAAGTATTCTTCAAGTTTTTAGTAGAGGAATTAGAAGTCATCGAGAAGCAAGCGAATCCGATGACGGACATTAAGAACTTGAAGGAAAGCCGTACGGTAATAACTACGTTCAATGACGAAGAAGTAAAGCGGATAATTAACTCTACAGGGTCGCAGACGTACAGCAATATTCGGGATAAAACGATTCTTATATTTATGTTTGAAACGGGTTTAAGGGTAAGCGAATTAGTCGGATTAGAGAATGATGATGTATTTCTCGATCGCTTATTTATTCGAGGCAAAGGAAACCATGAGCGATACGTATATATTTAGAAGAAAATGCGCAGGCAGATGAATCGTTATGAAAGAGCCAGGAAAGCTCGATTCGAACATATACCGCCGAGCATGATCGATAATCATTATTTCCTGAATCAAGAGGCAGGAGGCATGACGCGATCCAACGTAAATAAGATATTACGCCGCGCAACCGATAAGGCAGGCGTCAGCGATGAAGTGCGAGGAAGTCCGCACGATTGCAGTCACTACTTCGCGCAGAAGCAGATTAAACAAGGTATTGACGTCTATTCGCTAGGGCATAGCAGTATAGATATAACCACACAGTACCTGCGAGGCTTGGAAATGGACGACATTATCGACATTGGAAGAAGGACAAGCCCATTAAATGATATACCAATTAAGCTGCACTAAAAAGACAAAAAAAGAGTTGCATGTAACCGGACATTATACGATATACACACAACCACGGCATGGACGGTATATCGAAAAAATGGATATATTGCAAGGCTTGTTTAACTACGCCTTGCGTAAGAACATATGTACAGTTTTGTGCTTCTCTTATTCGGGAGGCAATCGAAATTGACAAACGCAGGAATTAAAACGGAATACGAAACGATTGACTTGTAGAAATTGCAGAAGTACCAAACTTTTGAAAAGGTTGAAGAAATGGACGCTAAAATTTATGAATATATCGACGTATTACGGCAAGACGAGCAGCCAGAATCAGTTGTAGAGGTATTGCTCTATTTAGGACGTTCTAGTTTGCGAATCAAAGGCGTTAGCTTCGCGAAGAACCAAACGATTGCAGATGGGATAGGTATGTCAGTCAGTACCGTTAAAAGGGTATTGAAGGCATTAAGAGAGTACGGCATGATCGAGTCTATTACCAACTACTAGGAAATGGCTAGCACGCAGGAAGAGCCGTCTTAAATCCGTTAATATAACAGTTATTTTAGCGACTATGAATCCCACTTTGAGCCGACAGATTGAACCTGCAAAGGAAGTCGAAAAAGCTACGCCGGACAAGGTGAATTACGTCGAAAAAGAATCCGAACCATTATACAATAATCACTCTAATTACATATTAGCTAAGGCAGAAAAACACCCGAGAGCATTACGTCAAGCCATTCTGAAAGTCATCTATGACGCACTAGCACCCTTCTATGACGTTGATGGACTTTACAAAACATATGGCAATCTTTTACGAACAAAGGCAGCCATTGATAGTACAATAACTGTTGAGGAATATGGAGACGACTATGTTGACGTCTTTCTAAATGTTCTTAGACTACATAAACATGGCAAGGTGCGAAAGTCATTTGAAGGTCTATTATACACGAGTTGGGAACGGTTAACAGCGGAGGTTAGCCGAAAAGTGAACGTAAACAGGAGCCATAGTAGTATAGGAATATTTGAGGAGTGTTTAACATGTTTTTAATAAGCTTTATGAGTTAAAAAAATGCGATAGTTACTGATATATATATTGATAAAAGGACACTTTTTCGAAAAACGCTTTTATTAGTGTAAAAACACTTTTAAGATTGGTTTTAATCATATATAAAATTGATTTAGATTTTATAAAGAAGCTATTGACATTATCGTATAATTTATTACTATATAGATAGTATGTTCGTTAAACTTAAAAAAATAGAAACGGATGAAAATTATATGTATAATATCGATGATATAACCTACCCAAAATCAAAGGGCTGGGAATCGAAAGTTTTGGGAATGCCTAATATTCCGCGTGGTGAAAGTTACCCTATTTCACTAAATACGATTCTAAAGGCCTTAAAAGAACAGAAGCCATATAAAACAATCATAGAAATAGATGGAAGTGAACGAAAGAATAGCCTAGACCAACTGTGCGTAATATTGCGTCCAACCAGTATTGTTTTTGGTAACTCGAAAAAGGGATGGGCAATATCCAACGAGGCTTTAAAATGGTTAGATACAGGGGATGATTTATATTTAGCTGCTATTCTCAATGCTAATATTAAATTTTTCTCGGAGATTCTATACATTCTTTCGCAAGGAAAATGTCAGGTACAGAAATTATTGAGTGTAGCTGTAAATGAGTACGAATTACCTTGGAAAACTAAACAAGAAGTCTTAGCAAGACTTAATTGGTTAAAGGATTTAAAATTAATAGAATATGAGGGTTATAGTTACAATTATTTTATTACAGAATTAGGGATAAATTTTTTAAATGAAGTTGGATACATTGATTATAAGAGTATAACTAAAGAATCGGATCAAACCTTGAATGAATCAGAGATTCAGATTTCAGCTTGGGCTCTGGAATTATGTAAAATAAATGAGAACGAAGAAAGAAAAGATGGAATTGGTTATTTTCCCGGTAGTGTTAGTGCAATGCATGAAACGCTTATGGAGTATTTGAAACTAATGAATGAACCAACCAATATTCAACACCTCTACGAATATTCAAGTGAAAAATACGGCATAAAACAAAGTTCTGTTAGAGGTTTCCTCACGCCATTGAAACATCTTGGTTTCGTTGAACAAATATCAAAAACTGACTATCAAATTACTGATGCAGCAAAAAGATTATCAAACGAACAATTGGAAATAGATATTGCCTGCTGCATCCATAATAAATATAATTATGTGTTTGAGATTTTGGCCGAGATTGGTGATGAAAAATTAAAAGTAAAAGAAATACACGATATTGGAAGGAGTTTATATAATTTTAAACTTAAAAGTACTGGCGAAATACACAAAAGGATACATATATTAAAAAATGCCAAGTTAATACAAGAAACAGGCCCAGATTCATACGGGTTAACCCATCGAGGTAGAAACTTTTACGAGATGATAAAAGATTATCTTCCAATCAATAAAAAACAAGATGACCAAGCTGAAGTCTTAACGTTAGAAAATGGAAATTCAGGATCTTTAAATGAAATCGTATACGAAATAAAAGATGCGTCTCAAGATTCGACGAATCCTGATCGCTTTGAAGAAGCTTTAAAAGAAGGATTTAGCTTGTTAGGATTTAAAGCTAATTGGATTAGCGGAGCTGGAAAAACTGATGTACTGCTTCACGCACCTACTGTGCCAAAGTTCAGCTATTCTGTATCAATAGATGCAAAGTCAACGTATTACAACGAAGTCCCGGAGTCTTCAGTTGACTTTATCACAATAAATGAACATAAAAGAAAACATAAAGCAGACTTTGCTGCGGTAGTTGGTATAAACTTCGGCGAAAAATCGCGATTAATTAAAAGAGCGGAAGAACATAATGTACTTTTAATCGATATAAATTCGTTAACTGAAATGATTAACTTGCATACTAATGTGCCATTAAATGCGGATTCTTACAAAAAAATATTTAGTCAAACCGGGCTGGTGAATATACAAGTACTTGAAGAGGACCGTAAAAAGATTGAAAGAGAGGGTCTACTGATGCAATCAATTATTGATTGTCTGTCAGAACAAAGCACCGATTCAAATACAGAAGGAATGATAAGTGCGCGGGAAATTTATTTTATTTTGAAAAGTGATGTGCGATTTGACAATTCGCCAGATATTAGCGAGATACAATCAATGTTGGAACTGCTTGCTTCTCCATTAATTAATTGTGTAGGTAAAGAAAAAGAATTATATTATGCTTTGGGATCATCAAGTGATGCGGCACTAAAGTTCCAATTTTATTTAAAGGCATGTGCTGATAATAACCCCCTAAACCAGTAACTAAGTGTAATAACATGAATGTGAAGACTGCAAATTCCCATCGGATTTCCTTAAGATCTAACAAATTCATACATATAAAAAATAACACAATTTATACGTGACTTTACAGGATGTAATTAAAATTGAAAACATTGGTTACGTAGATGTGCGAATAATTATCGAACAACCAGCAGTTCACACACTCTCTGTTGGCGAAAATTGATACATACATAGCTTGCTACAAATTGATATTATTGCTATCTTGTGTAATTGCTAGGCTTGTTCGAAAAAAGAGTAAAACAAAGCTACTCAATGGAAAAGCTTGTAATTGCAATATTTTTACTTGGTTTAATTTACGCGATATTACACACCGGGAAAACACCGGATCACGGGTTTATCATAAACACGTTCGCCAAAACTCAAGGGGGCAAAGATCAGCGCACAAAAAAGAGAGCTGATCAGCCCTCTATCATTTACTTTATTCGTTGTAAATTCTGCTTAGTGTCATCGTCCTCTACTGAGCTTTTTATTAACTAGAAAAACTCTTTAGGATACTCGTTGTCATCCACATCGACAAACATACCAAATGCCGTCAATAACGCTACTATGTTTCAAGCTCCTTCTCGTTTTCTCTTGGCACGGATTAGCGTACTCTTGAATACCAGTCAATTCCTCGACTTGTTTGTACGACATTGCTTCCTTTAGTTTAAGAGCATGTTCAATCTGTTTCTTACTGTATTTTTTAGGACGTCCTTCTCGAAAGTCCGGTTTCTGTTTTACGATCGCCTTGCCTTCCTGGGTACGTTCTACGATCATGTCACGTTCAAACTCGGCAAATGCACTCATTACGCTAAATATAAGCCTTCCTGTTGGTGTATCTTCTACTAATCCCATATTGAGTATCTGAACCTTTACGCCACGTTTAAACAGTTCTCTAACCGTATTAATTCCTACGAGCAAAGCGGTCAAGTTTCGTCACTACAAGAGTATCGTCTTCTTTTATTACGTCTAGTAACTTAGTAAACTCTGGGCGATCCTTTTTTGTTCCGGTGAAACTATCTTTATATATAACCTCGCAGCCTTCAGCCTCTAATTTTGCGACTTGATCCTCTAAAGAATTACCGTTTACAGCCTGTCCGTTAGTTGATACCCTTGCATAACCGTATTTCATTATGTATTTTCCCCTTTACCTACGATATTTGTCGTTTACTTATGACGCTAAGTTATGAAACCTTTTGATGCCTTGATATTACTACCTCAGGAAAATAGTGGCAAATCTTTTAATTTTTGCCACAGTCGGTAAAGATGCTGACGTACTGCAGGAATTCTGCTTATTCCTTGATAGTAAAGGTGTTGAACCTACCCAAATCAAGGAGGTCTGTTGCGATATGTCTCCATCTTTTATTTCAGGCATTGAAACAAACTTTCCAAATGCTTCCATTACCTTTGATAAATTCCATGTAATGAAAATGGTGAATGAAGCATTGGATTTAGTACACAGACAAGAACAGGCAACACAGCCGGAATTAAAAAAGTCACGCTACTTATGGCTGAAAAACCAGGAGAATCTGACTAAAAAACAGGCATCTACATTTGCGAAACTAAAGGACCTGGACTTAGCTACCGGGCGTGCGTACCGCATGAAAATATCACTAAAAAAAATGTGGAACCGTTCCATTATCATTTCGGAAATGTACTTTGACGAATGGTGCGATTGGGCTGTTCGTTCCAGGTTAGAACCAATGATAAAAGTAGCTAAATCGCTTAAAAAGCATAAATCCGGTATTTTAAGGTGGTTCAAAACCAAAATGACAAACGGTCTGCTTGAAGGGATAAACAGCTTTGTTCAAGCAGCTAAGCGGAAAGCCCGTGGGTATCGAACACCTGAGAATTTCATTGCCATGGCCTATGCGACAGTTAATAAGCTGGATTTGGTACCAGAGCCATGACTGTAGTTGTTCCTTTGTTTGCCTTGGCGACCACTACCTTGGATAGTTTATAGGTTGTCAAGCGCACTCCTTGACTACCTATAAATTATCCAAGACAATGCAGGGCGGCAAACAAGGAATGGCAGACTACTATTCAAGTCTAGTAATGTGACTTTTCAACATTAAATAGCGAAGAGCCAAAAATATTTTAAAAAAAGAGAATAAACACGAACGATTATTAATTAATGTGTTTAAAGGTTCGTGTTCTGTTGACATATAGTAGAAAAATAGTATAATAATAATGAGTTTCATTGTTTTGCGTATAATTTCGGGGATATGGCCCAAAGTTTCTACCGGACCGCCGTAAATGGTCTGACTACGCAGGATACAGTAATAACGGATTATGGTTATTTTATCAGGTAAGAGATTTTGAGATTCTCGAGCTTGCATAATGGAAAACCTGGCACCGTAACATGCCGGATTTTTCATATATACCTGTTTTCTTCTTCCGATTACTTATTTCTGTAGTAGTAATGTAGCACTTTTGGCATTGAGCTGAAAGTGTTTTTTATTTTTATTTGATAAAAATCGAGGGGGAAGGAAATTGAAAAAGTATTTTCAGTTTGAGGAATTGGGGACCAATTATAAATCAGAATTCATGGGCGGGATGACTACATTTTTGGCCATGGCCTATATTCTCTTTGTCAATCCCTCCATGCTCAGTGAGGCTGGTATGGATGAAGGGGCCGTCTTTGCTGCAACTGCGATTTCTGCAGCTGTAGGTACCCTGATTATGGGTGTGCTGGCAAAATACCCGATCGGTCTTGCGCCGGGTATGGGGTTAAATGCGTTTTTTGCCTATACAGTAGTTATCGGTTATGGCATTCCGTGGGAAACTGCGCTTGCCGGGGTACTTGTTTCTGGTATTATTTTTATATTTTTTACGTTGTCCGGTCTCAGGGAAAAAATCATCAATCTCATCCCTGCAAATTTAAAACTCGCGGTTGGTGCAGGTATTGGTCTGTTTATTGCGTTTATTGGTTTTCAAAATGCCCAGATTATTGTTGCTGATGAAGCAACACTGCTTGCCCTGGGAGATTTAAATTCACCATATGTGCTGCTGGCCATATTCGGCCTGGTAGTTTCCGTGATCCTGATGACAATGGGGATTAAAGGCGGCATCTTCTACGGTATGATTATTACCGCCATCGCCGGGATGCTATTTGGTCTGATTCAGGCTCCGCAGGGTGTCGGTGATATTGTGGGTGGTGTTCCGAGTCTTGCGCCAACTTTTGGTCAGGCATTCCTTCATTTGGGCGACATCTTCACGATGCAGATGCTGGTCGTTATTTTAACATTCCTGTTTGTTGACTTTTTTGATACAGCAGGCACCCTTGTCGGTGTTGCCCGTCAGGCGGGACTATTAAAGGACAATAAAATGCCGCGTGCCGGTAAAGCACTATTTGCCGACTCTGCAGCAACAGTAGTCGGTGCCACTGTTGGAACCTCGACGACAACTGCTTTTGTCGAATCATCCTCCGGTGTCGGTGCCGGTGCACGTTCAGGGTTTGCATCAGTTGTTACTGCAGGATTCTTCCTATTGGCCATATTTTTCTCGCCATTACTAAGTGTAGTAACATCCGAGGTGACTGCTCCAGCCCTGATTATTGTTGGTGTTTTGATGGCTTCAGCACTGAAGGATATTGAGTGGGATCGATTTGAAATTGCTGTTCCTGCCTTTTTAACCGTTGCGACCATGCCTTTAACATACAGTATTGCAACGGGGATCGCGATTGGGTTTGTTTTCTATCCGATTACGATGATTATAAAAGGCAGAGGGAAAGAAGTACATCCGGTAATCTATGGATTATTTGTCATATTTGTATTGTATTTTATGTTTTTGAGTTAGAGTAGAAGCAGGTAATACTTTGAGACCCTGGCATTCATCCAATTATTTTTATAAGGGATAAATGTCAGGGTTTCATATGTTATAAAAAGTGTCCTTTGACGCCTTTTCAGCAACGACTGTGATTTTTCCAGAATCGCTGCGCACTAGCCGTTCGCGGAATCAAAGTCCTTCCTGTATGAAAACACATGAAATATGATTAACAAAACTGTACCTATTGCTGCCATCATACCCATGCTGTAGTAAAGTGCACTTCCGCTGAATGTATCGATGATCCTCCCGCCTGCCAAAGAGCCGACAATCCCGGAAACACCAAAGAATGTAGCAAAGAATACAAGATGTCCGGTGGATTGTAATAGCCTTGGTATGAGCCTTGTAATGTAGGAGAACGAAGCCAGATAAAATACACCAAATGTGAGGCCGTGCAGGAATTGCAGTGCAACAATATACATTGGGTCATCCGCCCAGCCATAAATAAACCAGCGGAGACTGTAAATCGCACCAGCGAAAATAATGAAAATCAGCGGTTTAAACCGCTTGAACCAAAACCCCGCAAAGGCAAAAACGAGTGCCTCGGCAATCACCCCAACAAACCATGCCAGCCCGACTAATCCTTCTGATCCGCCGAGTCTCGTAATATAAAGTCCCATATAACTATCATTTGCCCGGTGTGTAATGGACAGGAACATGATCAGCAGCAGAAAAAAGATAAAGGGCTTGTTTTTAACAATTTTACCAATATCCTTAAATTGAACTGGTTCTGCATCAACTTTTACATCCTTTAACCGAAAGACAACCAACAGTGCCAATGTACCGAAAAATAAGTAAGGCCAGATCATATATTCAATTCCCACTCGCGCAAGGATTTCACCTACGATAAGAGAAGAGGTCGCAAAACCGACAGATCCCCACATACGTATCGTGCCAAAAGAAATCTGCAGTTCATCCGCCCGCCGCTGTGCAAGACTATCTCCCAATGCACCGATCGGTGTGGTGAAAAAGTAAAAAACAGCACCCATCAGCATAATGGACAGCAGTGTGTTCATTTGAAAGAAAAGTGTGCTGAAAATGAGCAGTCCAATGACACAAACGAGCAAAATCCATTTAACTGTTTTATATTTATCACTTAAATATCCGAAAAAAGGCTGGGCAAAAATAGAGGCGAGCGGTCCTATCGCCAGAACCCAGCCAATTTCCGTTTCACTCAGTCCCCGGAAATCCAGATATATGGGGAGAAAGCTTAGAATAATAGTATTTGTTGCATGAAAGCTGAATAACAGCATTTTTAACGGTATTAATGATTCTTTCTTTATCAATATAAGTGCTCCTCTAATATTTTTGTCTCCTACTTACTATAGCATTTTTTGTCTAAGCATAGTAAGAAAATCAGCTATGGACAGATGATGCTGGGACGTATAAACTAATGATTAAATATACTGTTTTGCAGGGGGAGATTATAATGAAACCAGTAATTGGATTGACTGCGTCCATGGAAATGGATCAGTCCGTGTATTCCGTGACAAATAGAAATGTGAAAGCAATCCTGAGAGCCGGTGGCATGCCGGTCCTATTGCCTTATTTCCTGGAAGAGGAAGATGTGGAGCAGATTGCAGGACAGATTGATGGCCTCTACGCCACAGGTGGGTATGATATAGATCCTACACTGTTTGGGGAGGAACCACATCCGGACCTCGGCACCATTATTCCTGCCAGGGACCACTCGGAAATTAAATTAATGAAAAAGCTAATGGGAATGAAAAAGCCCATTCTTGGTGTGTGCCGGGGAAGCCAAACATTAAACATAGCAGCAGGCGGGGATATGTATCAGGATATCTATGCGCAAATGGATCAAGAGCTCCTGCAGCACAGGCAAAAGGCTCCAATGGAGCATATGTCTCATTATGTGTATGTGGAAAAAGATTCATTGCTTTATCAGATTACCGGAGAAGAAAAATTCAAGGTTAACAGCTATCATCACCAGGCAAACCGTAATGTGCCCAAAGGATTTCAAATTAGCGGGACATCCAGTGATGGAGTGGTGGAAGCGGTGGAAAGCCGGGAGCTGCCTTTTGTACTTGGCCTGCAATGGCACCCGGAAGCAACCGCAACCATAAACGACCAACCCTCCCTGAAAATATACAAAGCATTCATAAACGCAACTGAGGGGGTCTGACCCCTCAATTCTGAATTTTTGCAATTGAGGGGTCAGACCCTCTAACAGGCGAAAAGCCTCTTCAGTGGGGAGGGGGGGAGGTATGTCTAAATATTGATTTTAATGGGGAAAAGTCCTATAATAAAGATCAGAAATGGAATTTCCATGGGGGAGACGCCTGAGACCCGCGACTTCATTCTTCTTGGGCAATCAAAAATTTTGCTGGTTAGAAATTACATATAGGTACACTAGCGTTGCATTAAAAAGTAAAAACAATGTCAATCAATAAATCTGGTAGCTTCAGTTATTTAGTTCAATTTTCTGATAAATACCTAGTTTTATTCGAGAAAAAAAGTTAATATGCTTTAAAGGTAGCCCTTCATCCATTTTTAGAATTTTATATATTTATTAGTTAACTGGATCGTAGCTTAGATCATCTAAGTGCAAAACCTCCTCTGATTCGTATTGTGCCAAGGTTTCATTAAAAACCTTTTCGTGGTCCAGCCTTCGTCGTCCATTGGATGATCGTTCTGGTTTCCTGAATAATTCGGAAATAAAAAATGTCATGGATTGTGACCAGAAATCACGGGTCCAACGCAACATTTCGACTAAAGTTCCTTCATAGCCCAACTTGTTTTTCATTAACAGGGTTAGGCAGAAAGTAATCATAGCTATTAGTATTTGATTGTATACAGCGTTTTCACTCTTTCCATACAGTTTTTTGATAACCAGATGTTGCTTTATCCATTTGAAAAACAATTCAATTTGCCAGCGATGCCGGTAAATATCACTGATTTCCTGTGCACCGACGGTTGCATCGTTACACACAATTCGGATCTGGTTCCCTTCGCTGTCTACAGTTTCTATTAACTGCAGCGGATTCTTCATGTTTCCAATCTTCACGATCGCATGCCTGGAGATTGAAGAATCCTCATCTACCGGCAATTCCTCGATGACATTTACAACAGTATTCGATTTAATTCTTGTGGCAAACCGGATACCTTTTTCACAATAATAATCAAACTTAGCAAAGTTGAAATAACCTCGATCGAAGACATGAAGGACCCCTTTATCCGGCACAATTAATGAATCCAACTGAGTTTCATCAGCAGGTCTTGCAGGGGTAAGTATCATATCATTTGGATAAGAGATATCATCACAAAAGACGATGGAAGTATGCATCTTCACTCCCGCTTTTGTCTCCCGAAAATCTGCCCATTCATATTGGCTGAGACACATGGAAATGGTCGATGAATCAATCAGATGAAGCTTTCCAAGTGATTTGTCTGTCATTGTTGGGCCAAGTATTTGGTGCAGCTTTTGAATTAAATGATGCAGGATCGCCTGAAAAATCTCGGGTGGAATATCTCCATTTTTTCGAGAGAGTTGTGATTTACTAATGCTCTCTATACCAACAAGTCTTTGCACCGTTTTCTTTCGTTTAATCGTATCACTTATCCGCTTCAGACTATCTAAGTTTTTTAACTGGGCATAGATAAAAGCATTCGTAAACGTAAGTACATCAAGCTTTTTGACGTATTTGTCAACTTCGGCATGATCAATCATTTTTTGTATTACCTTTGAATCTAATGGATGAATGTATTCCTTGAATACAGTTTTTATGGTATTATTGTCCATGGTTTCTCCTTATAGTTAGGGATTTGGACAGGACTACCATACCCTAATTATAAGGTTTTTTTAATGGATTTTAAAGTGAAAAGATCTAATATTACCAACTTTCAAATAAAATATTTTACTTGATTTTTTAATATTATTTTCCTGCAACGCTAGTGATATAGGTAGAAAAAAGCACAACAAGCAGCTAATACCCGCTAGTTGTGCTTTTTTGACGCAAAATTTCCGATTGTCCCCTTTAAGAACCGTCCCCGTGTTTCGCCCGTCTAAGCTTTTTGATTAATTTTATAGGAAGATGAGAAATTCACTGCGTTTTCTATTGTGTCTCCCACAGGGCAATGCTTTTCAAGAAATTGTATGAACTCTACTACTCTGTCTTCTGGTGCATCCGTATCGATGTTGTATGTTGAACGAATATCTGAAAAACCGGGACGGACGTCAGTTTTGTTCAAGAATCCGTTTGTATCAAGATCCCCTTCCAGTTCGACTCTGAAATCCTTCAAGTCAATCCCGAAGTCATCAGCATACGTACGGGCAACAATCGATTGGCAAGCTCCCAGTGCTGATAATAATAATTCTACCGGATTCATTGCAGTGTCATCCCCGCCTAATGCTTGCGGTTCGTCAACGAGTACACGATGCTGCCGTGCTGTCGTTTCCACCAGTACTTTTTCCTGCAGATGTGCGTTAGCTTTGAATACTTCTTTTGCCATAATAATTTCTCTCCCATTTGATATTTTTCATGTAATGACAACTCGAGAAAAAATAAAGCCTCTTCTCAAAAAAATGAGAAGAGGCAGATATACAGATACCGTCCTTTCTCATCTTTAGCATAAATATGCTTCTGAAATTGGCACCTTGCTTAAGGATAAGCGGTTGCCGAGAGTTCAACGGGTCAGTCCCTCCCTCTCTCTGGATGAGTTGTCACTAATATGAATTTAGATTAATATATCATATACTGAATGAATCGTCAAAGTTATTTTTTCTTTTTTTTAATAAGCTAAATCGTTTCTTATGATTATCCGCGGTTTTGGGAGTCATACCCTAAAGTTCAACAATCATTTCCAAACAGATTGGATAAATTCATCGCGGCCGGATTTTTCCCGGTCTTCTTTGTAGTGTTTCTCGTTCTTTTTATAATATTCCTGATGGTAGTCCTCAGCAGGGTAAAAGGTGTCCGTCGGCAGAATTCTGGTAACGATTGGTGCTGAAAATCTGCCGCTGGCTTCCAGTTCATTTTTGGATTTTTCCGCCGCACGCTTCTGCTCATCCGTATGATAGAAGATGGCTGTCCGGTAGGAATCGCCCCGATCATGGAATTGCCCGCCGTCATCAGTAGGATCAATTTGCTGCCAATAGATGCGTAAAATTGTATCATAACTGATTACTGCCGGATCGTACGTGATTTCCACGGCTTCGTAATGGCCTGAATTTCCCTCTTTCACTATTTCATAAGTAGGGTTTTCCACGTGTCCGCCTGTATAGCCGGATATGACTGCATGGACACCGTCCCACTGGTCAAACGGCTTGACCATGCACCAAAAACATCCTCCGGCAAAAGTTGCTTTTTCCAATTGCATATTTTCCCCTCCGAACGATGATAATATATTTATTTTTCACATTCTGCTGCTTATCAGCAACAAACGTCTGTAACTTTAAAAGGTTGGCGAATGCTCGGATTTCTAATAGAATAAAGATACTATATCATAAATGGAGTGCGATGTAATGATGGAAGAACCATATGTTCATAAATTATTTACAGGAAAAGTAAAGCAACTTGGTACGGAAAATGCAGAAAATAAAATGGACAGACCCTGGAAGAGCGGTATTTATAAAACAGAAACAGAAGGAAAGGTGTGGTTGTCCAAAACTGGATTTACCGGAGATGAAGTGGCAGATACAAAAAATCACGGTGGACCGGAAAAGGCAGTTTTTGCCTATCCGATTAAACATTATACAGACTGGCAAAAGGAGCTGGAATTGGACACCATTGATATGGGGGGATTCGGTGAAAACTTTGCCGTATTGGAAATGGATGAATACTCCGTATGCATTGGAGATACATATAAAATAGGTGAGGCGGTTATTCAAGTATCACAGCCACGCCAGCCATGCTGGAAACCGGCCCGCCGTTTCCGCATTATGGATTTGGCTTTACGCATACAAAACAGTGGCCGGACCGGATGGTATTTCCGCGTGTTGAAAGAAGGCCATGTTCAGGCAGCATCTGACCTGGAATTATTGGAAAGGCTGTATCCCGAGTGGACCATTGCCGCTTGCAATGAAGTCATGCATATTCATAAAGAAGATCTACGCCTGGCGGAAGAACTTGCTTCCTGTGAACTGCTGGCACCGAATTGGAAACGGAGATTGCAAAAACGACTTCACGGTACAGAATCTTCTATTGAAAAGCGGGTGTACGGGCCGAATAAAGAATAATCCCCAATAGCCGCATAGAAGTATAGGGTGCCAGCATATAATGCAGGAATCCACCAGGTTCTTCAGGGAGAATTCAAGCATACACGACAAGAACGGTTTTACCTGTGCATATTATTATATTTAAGTGCGCTGGCAAAACATGGGAAAGGCAGGCGGTTTCATTGTTAAGTAACGCATTAGTGATGGTGACAATCATATTTCTTATCAATGTAGTATACGTTTCATTTTTTACGATCCGGATGATTTTAACTTTAAAAGGCCGCCGCTATATTGCAGCTTCTGTAGGCATGGTGGAAGTTGTCATATATGTTATCGGGCTTGGCCTCGTATTGGACAATCTGAATGAAATTCAAAATCTTGCAGCCTATGCACTCGGTTTTGGTACAGGTGTCATTGTGGGAACAAAAATTGAGGATAAACTTGCACTGGGCTATATTACTGTCAATGTGATATCCTCCAATCCGGATATCGACTTTACGAGAACGCTCAGGTCAAAAGGGTATGGCGTGACCAGCTGGTTTGCGTACGGTATGGAAGGTGACAGACTCGCCATGCAAATTTTAACGCCGCGAAAATACGAATTAAAGCTTTATGAAACGATTAAGGAAATTGACCCGAAAGCGTTTATCATTGCTTATGAACCAAAGCAGATCTACGGCGGATTCTGGGTGAAGCAGGTGCGCCGGGGGAGATTGATGAACCCGAAGAAAGGGAAGCAGGTGCAGCCCGATGATCCACCTGATCCCCCTGAAAACAATGAACACCAAACAAATAAGGCAAAGGAAACTGATTAGAACAAATAAGGACTATTCAGTTTCTTTTTTATCAATTATAGTTAGGATATCCCTTCCATGGGTAGAAAGCGGAGCAGATTGCATTATAGTAATCTGTTTTTAATTTGGAGATGGGATGGAAAAAGATGATGAAGCGAAAAAAATTCAGCGTATTCCCATTGAGTTTCTTTTTTACTTCTATTTTGTAAATCAACACCTCGTAAAACCCGAACATTAATATGTTAAATTAAAAAAACGTTCGCTGTTTTATTGACAAACTCACTGCTATTTTGATATGCTGAAGCAAGAAAACTTAATAGAATTACCTCATATATTTCCGGGAATATGGCTCGGAAGTTTCTACCTGGCTCCGTAAAAGCCGGACTATGAGGGAGGATGAATCGTTGGCAGGTAAGATAGCGAAACTTTTACATCTGGATAAATGCAAGGGCCTTTAGGTCCTACCCTTGAGGTGCTAAGGCTTTCGCGGTTACTGGCAATAAGCCAGGTTTTCTAATCTGTACAATGATCTGTTTTTAATGTTATTCATCAAGTCTATTCATCTTCTCTCATACACCGGGGGAGATGAATAGGCTTTTTTAATTCAAAAATAATATAATAAAGGATAATCAAGTAACAAACTAAATGGCAAGTATCTTCTGGAGGGGATATTATGGCAGCAGTCGGAGTTATTATGGGAAGCATCTCAGATTGGGAAACGATGCAGCACACTTGCGATGTACTGGACGATTTGCAAATTCCATATGAAAAGGAAGTAATATCAGCACATCGTACGCCGGATGACATGTTCACCTACGCAAAAGAAGCAAGAGAATGCGGACTGAAAGTGATTATTGCAGGAGCGGGCGGTGCGGCACACCTTCCTGGCATGGTTGCATCCCAGACTACATTGCCTGTCATCGGGGTACCCGTGCAAAGCAAAGCTTTAAACGGCCTGGACTCCCTGTTATCCATCGTGCAAATGCCCGGCGGCGTGCCGACAGCTACCGTGGCGATCGGGAAAGCAGGAGCCACCAATGCAGGAATCTTAGCGGCGCAAATCATCGGATCCCATGATGAATATGTTGCTGCAAAACTGGACACCTACCGGGACAACATGAAGAATAAAGTGGCAGAAATGAGGGAAGACCTTGCAGACAAATAAACAAATATTACCTTCAAAAACAATTGGAATTATTGGCGGTGGCCAGCTCGGCCGAATGATGGCGCTGGCGGCACGGCATATGGGTTATCGTATTGCAGTACTTGATCCAACACCCGATTGCCCGACCGCTCAAGTGGCTGATCATTCCATCACAGCTGCATACGACGATATGGATGCGATCAGGGAATTGAATAACGTAAGTGATGTCATTACGTATGAATTCGAAAATGTGGACCTCCAGGCAGCTGCTTATTTAGAAAAAGAAGGAAAGTTGCCGCAGGGTGCCTATGCACTGGAAATTACTCAAAACAGGGAAAAGGAAAAGCAGCTGATAAAAAATGCAGGCCTTCCGGTACCCGACTTTGCGATTGTTCACAATGGCAAAGAATGTGAGGATGCACTGCGAAACATCGCTTTTCCGGCAGTGATCAAAACCTGCAGCGGAGGATATGATGGCAAAGGGCAAATCAAAATAGCGTCAAAAGATGATATGCAGACAGCGATCGACTTTGCAGAGGAAAAAGGACATTGCATTATTGAAAAGTGGGTTCCTTTTGACAAGGAAATTTCTGTCGTATTTACGAGAGCTCAATCCGGGGAAATCACCTATTTTCCACTGGCTGAAAATGAACATAAAGACCATATTTTATATAAAACTACAGTACCTGCCCAAGTTGCCGGGGCAGTGGAAGAAAAAGCGATACAGGCAGCAGGGAAACTGGCGGAAAAAATGCATATTGTGGGAACCTTTGCCATTGAAATGTTCGTAAAGGGGGAGGACATTTATTTAAATGAGATGGCACCGCGTCCGCACAATTCGGGTCATTATACGATCGAAGCATGCAGTGTTTCCCAGTTCACCCAGCATATAAGGGCCGTTTGCGGACTACCCCTAGCAAAAGTGGAATTGCTGCAGCCCGCTGTTATGGTAAATATATTGGGTGAGGATATCGACGGGACGTTGAAAGTGATGCAGGAGCAGCCCGAACCTTTCGTTCATTTGTACGGAAAAGCGGAAGCTAAAGCAAAACGGAAGATGGGGCATGTCACTTTCCTCGGGGAAACAAGAGAGGGACTAAGTGAAATGGTAGAGCAATTTGAGGAGGCCAAACAATGATTGAACGATATACACGGGAAGAAATGGGGTCCATATGGACGGAGGAAAACAAGTATCGTGCCTGGTTGGAAGTGGAAATTCTAGCCTGTGAAGCATGGAGTGAGCTGGGTTTGATCCCGGTTGAAGACGTAAAGAAACTGCGTGAAAATGCCGCATTCGATATGAACCGCATTTATGAAATTGAACAGGAGACAAGGCATGATGTCGTAGCTTTCACCCGTGCCGTATCGGAATCACTCGGGGAAGAAAAGAAATGGGTGCATTACGGACTCACCTCCACGGATGTCGTAGATACAGCTTTATCTTATTTAATTAAACAGGCCAATGAAATCATCCGCAAAGATATGAATAATTTCATTCAAACCCTAAAGGAAAAAGCATTGGAGCACCGGCATACGGTCATGATGGGCAGAACCCATGGTGTGCATGCAGAACCGACTACTTTCGGATTGAAACTGGCACTCTGGTATGAGGAAATGAAGCGGAACATGGAGCGGTTTGAACTGGCAGCAGAACAAATAGAATTCGGCAAGCTGTCAGGTGCAGTCGGAACATATGCCAATATTGATCCGTATGTGGAGAAGCATGTATGTGAAAAGCTCGGACTGAAGCCAGCTCCGGTTTCCACTCAAACACTGCAGCGGGACCGGCATGCCGCCTATGTTTCGACGCTTGCTTTAATCGCCACATCCATTGAAAAATTTGCCACGGAAATACGCGGCCTGCAAAAGACGGAAACAAGGGAAGTGGAAGAGTTTTTTGCAAAGGGACAAAAAGGATCTTCCGCCATGCCGCATAAGCGTAATCCGATTGGATCGGAAAATATGAGCGGGATGGCAAGAGTGGTTCGGGGCTACATGACAACCGCCTATGAAAATGTGGCTTTATGGCATGAACGGGATATTTCCCATTCGTCCGCTGAACGTGTGATTTTACCGGATGCAACAATTGCCTTGAATTACATGCTGAACCGATTTTCCAATATCGTCAAAAAGCTGACTGTATTTCCGGAAAACATGAAGCGGAATATTGATAAAACATACGGCGTGATTTTTTCCCAACGCGTATTGCTGGCATTGATAGATAAAGGAATGGCAAGAGAAACAGCATATGACATAGTGCAACCGAAAGCAATGGAAGCCTGGGAAACAGAAACATCATTCAAGCAGCTTGTGGAAGATGATGTGAAAATCACAGAAAAATTATCGCAGGCAGAAATTGATGACTGCTTCGATTACACATATCACTTGAAAAATGTGGATGCAATTTTTGAACGAATCGGTTTAACGGAAGGGTAATTTGATACAAAAAGGAAGCAACACGAAAGTTCATAAGCTGTCTACACAAAAATGGAGGGGATCCTATGGCAGAAAAACGTGCTATTCAACCGGAACAAATCGAAAAAGAGAAGCTGTACAGGGAAATGGGACTGAATGATGAAGAATTTGAAATGGTAAAGAAATTGCTGGACCGTCTGCCGAATTTTACCGAAACCGGCATATTCTCGGTCATGTGGTCAGAGCATTGCAGCTATAAAACATCGAAGCCATTATTAAGAAAATTTCCTGTTAAAGCACCACATGTACTGCAGGGGCCCGGGGAAGGGGCAGGCGTCGTTGATATCGGTGATAATCAGGCGGTAGTGTTTAAAATTGAAAGCCATAATCACCCGTCAGCAGTAAATCCATTTGACGGAGCTGCTACCGGTGTAGGCGGCATCGTCCGTGATGTGTTTTCCATGGGGGCCCGTCCGATTGCTTTATTGAACTCCCTCCGCTTTGGGAATTTACATTCAGATCGTGTTAAATACTTATTTTCCGAAGTTGTAAAAGGCATGGCTTTCTATGGAAAGGGTGTTGAAGTACCAACAGTCGGTGGGGAAGTACAGTTTGATGAGAGCTATGAAGATAATCCACTGGTCAATGCGATGTGTATTGGTTTAATTGATCACGATGACATTCAAAAAGGAATTGCTTCAGGAGTGGGAAATACAGTCCTTTATGCCGGCGCTGCTACTGGCAGGGAAGGAATTCACGGTGCAACATTTTCTTCGGAGGACTTGGGGGAAGAGGTTTCCGGGGATGATCCAACTGTTTCAGGTAACCCCGAGGTGGAAAAAGCACTCATTAAAGCTTGCCTGGAAGTAATCAATTCCGATGCACTCGTTGGCATGCAGGATATGGGAGCGGCTGGCCTCACTTCATCAGCAAGTGAGATGGCAAGTAAAGCAGGTACAGGGGTGGAAATGAATCTCGATCTTGTACCGCAGAAAGAAAAGAATATGAATGCCTATGAGTTAATGCTTTCAGAATCCCAGGAACGGATGCTTCTCGTCGTGAAAAAAGGCCGTGAACAGGAAATTATCGACGTATTTGAAAAGTATGATCTTAAGGCAGTGGCTGTTGGAGAAGTCATTGAAGAAAAAATGTTCCGCATTAAGCAGCACGGTGAAGTGATGGCGGATATCCCCGTGGATGCATTGACAGAAGATGCGCCCGTATACGAGATGCCGTCAAAGGAAGCAGGTCATTTTAAAGCATTTAAGCAGATGAAAAATACCGTACCTGAAGTGAAAGATTATGCAGCTATACTAAAAAAATTACTCCAGCAGCCGACCATAGCAAGCAAAGAATGGGCGTATAGCCAATTTGACACAGGGGTGGAGGAAAACACAGTCGTACCTCCTGGATCAAATGCAGCTGTGGTTCGCATTGGCGACAAGGATAAATCCATTGCCATCACAACAGATTGTAATTCCCGCTATATTCATTTGGATCCGGAAACCGGCGGAAAAATTGCTGTTGCAGAAGCAGCAAGGAACCTGGTCAGCTCTGGTGCAAAGCCACTCGCATTGACAGACGGCTTAAACTTTGGCAATCCAACGAACCCGGAAACTTTCTGGCAAATGGAGAAAAGTGTTGAGGGCATGAGTGATGCAAGCAAAGCACTAGGTACACCGGTAGTCAGCGGAAACGTTTCCTTATACAACCAGTCAAACGGGAAGTCGATTTTCCCGACCCCGATTGTCGGCATGGTTGGCTTGCATGAATCACTTGAGCATATTACCCCAAGCGTTTTCCAAAACGAAGGAGATGCGATTTATCTGATCGGGGAAACAAAAGCGGAATTTGGCGGCAGTGAACTGCAAAATGTTATCCATGGTAAATACGAAGGGAAAGCCCCGGAAATTGACCTGGATGTGGAAGCCATTCGCCAAAAACAGCTGCTGCAGGCCATTCGGGAAGGTATTGTAGAATCAGCACACGACCTTGCTGAAGGAGGACTGGCGGTAGCACTGGCTGAATGTACTTTTTCAGGAAATGGACTCGGGGCACAGGCGGCACTTTCCGGGGAAGTGACTGCAGCATTATTCAGTGAGTCCCAGTCAAGATTCCTTGTTTCGATTAAAGAAGAGAATAAAGAAGCATTTGAAGCGAGAGTGGAACATGCAAAGGAAATTGGTACGGTTACGGCAGGTTCATCCATTGTAATCAAAGTTAACGAAGATACCGTGTTCAAGGAAGATGCGAAAGAACTGGAGAAGTTATGGAGGGGAGCGATCCCATGCATGGTGAACTCAAAGGCATAAATGAAGAATGTGGAGTATTCGGCATTTGGAATCACAGGAAAGCAGCCGAGCTGACCTATTACGGCCTTCATTCCATGCAGCACAGGGGACAGGAAGGGGCCGGCATCGTTGTCAATGACGGGGAGAATCTCCGGTCCCATAAAGGACTGGGACTAATTAATGACGTCTTTGGGGAAGTTGAATTTGACAAGCTTCCCGGGATGAATGCGATAGGACATGTCCGTTATACAACAGAAGGCGGCAGAACGATTGAAAATGTGCAGCCGTTGTTATTCCGTACCCAAACAGGCGGAAGCATGGCACTTGCCCAAAATGGCAACATCCTGAATTCACGCCGGTTGCGTGCTGCATTGGAGAGCAAAGGGAGCATTTTGCAGACCTCCTCGGACACGGAATTACTGGCACACCTGATTCGGAGAGGCGGACAGACACCGAACAAGAAATCCATTTCCGACGCGTTGAATCAAATCATCGGTGCATATACTTTTGTCATATTAAAGGAAGATAAAATGTATGCAGCGGTGGACCCTGCAGGCATACGCCCCCTTTCTGTCGGAAAACTGGGAGATGCCTATGTAATTGCTTCTGAAACCTGTGCTTTTGATCAAATCGGTGCCGTGTTTGAACGTGAAGTGTTACCTGGTGAACTCGTAATCATCAGTGATGAAGGAATGGAGATTACAAGATTCGCACCGAGAGGCCGCAGGAGAATGTGCGGGATGGAATATGTGTATTTATCCAGACCGGACAGTGATGTCAATCGTGTAAATGTGCATGCTTCCAGAAAAAGTGCCGGAAGGGAACTGGCAAGGGAAGCACCTGTTGATGCCGATATGGTGATCGGGGTCCCTGACTCCAGTATTTCCGCAGCTATCGGGTATGCGGAGGAAAGCGGTTTGCCCTACGAAATGGGAATATTAAAAAACCGTTATATCGGGAGAACTTTTATACAGCCTTCCCAGGAATTACGGGAACAGGGTGTGAAAATGAAATTGGCGCCGGTCCGGAGTATTGTGGATGGTAAAAGGATTATTATGATTGATGATTCCATCGTTCGCGGTACGACAAGTAAGCGGATTGTAAAAATGCTGAAAAAGGCCGGAGCTAAAGAAGTGCATGTCCGCATTGCCTCACCGCCAATTACTCATCCCTGCTATTACGGCATTGATATGTCAACAAGGAAAGAGTTGATTGCTGCCAATTATTCTGTGAATGAAATAGCTGGTGTGATTGATGCAGACAGTGTCGCTTATTTATCCGAAGCAGGGCTGGAAAAAGCGATTGTAAAAGATAAGACGATTAATCAGGGATTATGTATGGCGTGTATGACAGGAAATTACCCTGTAACAACAGAAAAAACAGAGGATAATTTTATAAAAAGTTAATGCAGGAGGATAAACATGTCGGATATGTATAAAAATGCCGGAGTAGATGTGGAGAAAGGCTATGAAGCTGTAGAGCGGATGAAAAAGCATATCGCAAGAACCTCACGGAAAGAAGTGCTTGGTGGTCTTGGGGCTTTTGCCGGTCTGTTTGATCTATCGGCCTTTTCCTACAAAGAGCCGGTACTCGTTTCAGGGACGGACGGAGTAGGAACGAAATTGAAGCTCGCTTTTCAGCTGCAAAAACACGATACAGTCGGGGTTGATCTCGTAGCCATGTGTGTGAATGATATTGTGGCCCAAGGTGCAGAGCCTTTGTTTTTCCTTGATTATATTGCCTGTGGAAAAAACAACCCTGCCATGATAGAAAAAATTGTTGCCGGAATTGCCGATGGGTGTGAGCATGCCGGGGCTGCTTTGATTGGCGGAGAAACAGCGGAAATGCCTGGCATGTACGAAGCGGAAGAATATGATTTAGCCGGATTTACCGTAGGAATCGCGGAAAAATCAAAACTTGTCACCGGGGAACATATCCAGGCAGGGGATGCAGTGATCGGCCTGGCATCCAGCGGCATTCATTCCAATGGCTACTCCCTTGTCCGCAAAATCGTTTCCGGAATGGATTTATCTGAAAAGCATGGACTGGACAAACCCCTTGGCGAAGCGCTGATTGAGCCGACCAGAATTTACGCAAAACCGGTTAAAGCTGTATTGGAACAATACGATGTGAAAGGAATTTCCCATATAACCGGGGGAGGCTTTTATGAAAATCTTCCGCGTATGCTGCCTTCAGGTTTAGGTGTCACCCTTAATCCTTCGCAATGGAAAGTGCCGGAAATTTTTGCCTTTTTACAGGAAAAGGGGAATTTGGAAGAAAGAGAAATGTACGGCGTATTTAATATGGGCATTGGCATGGCGCTTGCCGTTCGGGAAAAGGATGCTGAAGGCGTGCTGCAACTGCTTTTCGAAAATGGCGAAGCTGCCAGTGTCATCGGCAAAGTAACAGAAAATGAGGGAGTGGATTTTTCCTCATGAGTAAGCCAAAAGCAGCTGTTTTTGCTTCCGGAACAGGCAGTAATTTTCAGGCGATGATGGAACATAGTGATCTGGCCTGTGATGTTGTGCTGCTCGTCTCAGATCAGCCCGAAGCAAAAGTAATTGAAAAAGCAGAGAATTACCGTATGCCAACAGTTATTTTTCATGCAAAGGATTATTATGATAAGCGAAGCTATGAAGAAATGCTCGCTGAAAAACTTGAGGAAGCGGGTGTGGAGTGGATTTTTCTTGCCGGTTACATGCGCATTGTCGGTGAAACCTTACTAAAGAAGTTTGATAAGCGGATTGTAAATATTCATCCCTCCCTGCTTCCCGATTTTCCGGGAAAAGATGCCATTGGCCAGGCCTATCGTGCCGGAGTAACCAAAACGGGGGTAACCGTGCATTATATCGATAAAGGAATTGATACAGGGCCGGTGATTGCGCAAGTTGAAGTGCCGGTACTAACTAACGATACGGAAGAAACGTTAAAAAAACGGATCCAGCAGGCAGAACACAAACTCTATCCAGAAGTGATCAATCAGCTGCTGGGAGAACAAAAGAAAAGTGAGGGATAAAGGTGAAAAAAAGGGCACTTATCAGTGTTTCCAATAAAGAAAATATAACCGAATTTGCCAAGGGACTCATGGCGTTGGATTATGAGATTCTTTCCACCGGCGGTACATTGCGTGTTTTACAGGAGGCGGACATTCCCGCAACGGCGGTAGATGAGGTAACGGGGTTTCCGGAAATTCTGGACGGCCGGGTGAAAACATTGCATCCAGCGATACATGGCGGACTGCTTGCGAAGCGTTCCGACAGCACACACCAACACCAGTTGCAGGAAAATAATATTACGCCGATTGATATGGTTGTCGTCAACCTTTATCCATTTAAACAAACATTGGAAAAAGAAGGCGCCACAGACGAAGATATTATTGAAAACATTGATATCGGCGGACCGGCTATGCTGCGGGCATCTGCGAAAAATTATGCCGATGTGACCGTGGTCGTTGATCCTGCTGATTATCAGGAAGTATTGGAGAATTTGCAGGCGGATAGCTTAACAGCGGAAATACGGAAAAGGCTGGCAGCTAAAGTTTTTCGCCATACAGCCAATTACGATGCGATGATTGCCGGTTATTTTACTGGTGAAACAGAAGAAGGAGGTTTTCCGGAAACCTATACAGTTACATATGAAAAAGTGCAAACATTGCGCTATGGTGAAAACCCGCATCAAAAAGCAGCATTTTACAAAAATCCGCTTCAAACGGAGGGAAGCATTGCCAATGCAAAGCAGCTCCACGGTAAAGAGCTTTCTTACAACAATATTCAGGATGCAAATGCTGCGCTTGATATCGTGTCGGAATATGAGGAGCCGGCAGCTGTTGCGGTTAAACATATGAATCCTTGTGGAATCGGAGTTGCAGAAAATGTGGAAGCAGCTTTTAGGCGGGCATATGATGCAGACCCGGTTTCCATTTTCGGTGGAATTGTTGCAGTAAACCGGGAAATTAATGCAGCTGTCGCCGAGCAGTTAAGTGAAATCTTTTTGGAAATTATTATTGCACCCGGATTTACGGATGATGCAATGGAAAAATTAACGAAAAAGAAAAATATCAGGCTGTTGAAACTGGATGTAAATGAAACGGCAGCTGTTCATAACAAACTGACTACCGTTCAGGGCGGCGTATTAGTGCAGCAAAGTGATGATGGAAAAGTCGATCAAAATGATGTGCGTATTCCTACCAAACGAAAGCCGGAAGCACAGGAAATGAAAAATCTGTTGTTTGCCTGGAAAGCAGTGAAGCACGTGAAATCCAATGCCATTGTTCTCGCCAAAGACAACCAGACAATTGGAATCGGAGCCGGACAAATGAATCGGATCGGAGCAGCGGATATAGCCATTGAGCAAGCCGGAGAAAAGGCAAAAGGTGCCGTGCTTGCTTCAGATGCATTTTTCCCGATGCCGGACACGGTGGAAGCAGCGGCAAAAGCAGGAATTACAGCAATCATTCAGCCGGGCGGTTCAAAGCGTGATCAGGATTCGATTGATGTTTGTGATGAGCATGGCATCGCGATGGTGTATACCGGCATGCGGCATTTTAAGCATTAGAAAATCGAGGCATAGAGGAGTGAGCCCCATGAAAATATTAGTGGCAGGCAGTGGCGGACGGGAACATAGTATGGTCATGAAGCTGGCTGAAAGTGCCAATGTAACGGAAATCTATGCCGCACCAGGAAATGGCGGAATGGCCAAAGATGCTGTTTGTGTGACGATAGATGAAATGGATATAGATGGTTTAGTAGCGTTTGCCAAAGAGAAGGAAATTGATTTGACGATCATCGGCCCGGAGGCCCCGTTAAATGAAGGCGTGGCCAACCGTTTTCATGAGGAAGGGCTGAGGATTTTTGCACCAACTAAGGAAGCGGCCCTGCTGGAAGGAAGCAAAAGCTTTGCCAAGGAATTTATGAAAAAGTATGATATCCCGACTGCCGGCTATGAAGCATTTACTTCCATCGATGAGGCAAAAGACTATATTGAAGAAATGGGCGCACCGATTGTTGTGAAGGCGGACGGACTGGCAGCCGGAAAAGGCGTCGTTGTCGCTGAAACAAAGGAACAGGCGCATCAGGCAGTGGAAGACATGCTTGTCTCCAAGGCTTTCGCGGAAGCAGGTGCCAAAGTTGTCATCGAAGAATTTTTGGATGGGAAGGAATTTTCCCTGATGGCCTTTGTCCATGAAAATAATGTCTACCCGATGGTAACCGCCAGAGACCATAAACGGGCATATGATGATGATGAAGGTCCGAATACAGGCGGTATGGGGGCATATGCACCGGTAGAAGATATTACGGAAGCACATTTGAATTTTGCTATAGACCATATCCTTCAAAAGACAGTTGAGGGGATGATACTGGAAGGCCGCCCTTTTACAGGCATACTCTACGCCGGCTTAATCATGACGGAAGATGGCCCTAAGGTAATAGAGTTCAACACTCGCTTTGGCGACCCGGAAACCCAGGTGGTTCTGCCTTTAATGAAAAATAACTTGGAACAGGTCATGTTGGATGTGCTGGACGGAAAAAATCCCGAGCTTGAGTGGGAAGATCAGGCTGCTGTAGGCGTAGTGGTTGCTTCCAAGGGCTATCCGGGAAAATATAAAAAAGGTATTGCCATTCCGGATTTGGCTCCAGCAGACTCTGCCTATGTCGTGCATGCAGGAACAAAGCAATCCGAAGAAGGACCTGTCTCGACAGGCGGACGTGTACTGCTTGTTGGGGCGAAAGCATCAGATCGAAATAAAGCAGCCGGAATGGTTTATGAAACGCTGAAACCCTATCAAAATAGGAATGAATTTTTTTTTAGAAAAGATATAGGTGTGAAGGAATAACTAAAAAAACCCTTAATGACGAATGTTGTTAAGGTTTTTTTAAATACCCAGGTAAACCTATCTGCTCGCACGTCAGATAGGTGTGAAGCACATGCCGGCAGCGCACAAAAACTCTTCCGGAAAAATACAAATTTCTTCTTCAAAATTAAACTTTAAAGGTACATTCCATCATTCCTTTATATTACAATAGGTAATATGTCACAAAAAATTCACTTTCGTTAACCAAAACTTTACAGTACTAAAGCGAATAGTATGTTAAACTAGATTAAAATATTTATTTGGAGAGTTGCAGTATGTTAGACAAAGGCTATTATTGGAGAAATCGCGAGCTTAGACAACATGTACGTGTCATCGATGGAAAAGAAGCACCAACCATGGTGCTGCAAAATGGAATTTATTTAAATGTGTTTATGAAACAATGGATTCAAGCAAATATATGGATTTTGCACGACCGCATCATTTACGTGGGAGATAAATTGCCGAAGCAGATGGATGGAGTGGAAGTCATTGATTGTGAAGGAAAGTACCTGGTTCCCGGGTATATTGAGCCGCACGCCCACCCGTCACAACTTTATAATCCTGAGGTACTGGCTGATCATGCTGCAAAAACAGGTACCACAGGACTGATTAATGATAACCTTTTATGGCTTTTTTTATTGGACAGAAAGAAAGCGTTTTCCCTACTAGAGGAG
The DNA here is from genome assembly GCF_055379185.1 of Virgibacillus kimchii. Lineage (NCBI taxonomy): Bacteria > Bacillati > Bacillota > Bacilli > Caryophanales > Bacillaceae > Virgibacillus > Virgibacillus kimchii. The sequence continues at coordinate 3,860,057 of NZ_AP043951.1, forward strand.
TTCAGCAGTCACCCTGTATCGATGTACTGGTGGGCAAGGTATGACGCTCAGACAGTGTTGCAGGATGGGCAGGAGGAAGAATTGTTTAATACAAATGAATTAATAAACTGGATATCCCATCCTGCCGTAGTTCAGGGAGGAGAACTGACCTCATGGCCAAGTCTTCTTTCCGGAGACGACCGTCTGTTATACTGGATACAGGAAACAAAGCAGCGGGGAAAACCGGTGGAAGGACATTTTCCGGGTGCTTCAGAAAAAACATTGACGAAAATGAAACTTTTTGGAGTAAGTGGGGATCACGAGGCAATGACAGGCAAAGAAGTAATCAGCAGGCTGCAAATGGGCTACCATACTACTTTAAGATATTCTTCCATCCGCCCGGACTTACCTGAACTAGTAGAAGAAATCATTGCTGAAGGCTTAACTACTTTTGATAATCTGTCCATGACAACCGATGGGTCCACCTCTACGTTCTATGAAAATGGTTTGATAAATATTTGTATCGATATAGCAATTAAAAGTGGGATTCCTGTGGAAGATGCCTACCGAATGGGAAGCTATAATGCCGCAAAGCATTTTCATTTGGACGAACAGCTCGGCAGTATTGCACCCGGTAAAATTGCACATATAAATATTTTAAGGGAAAAAGAAGATCCGACACCGGAAAGTGTACTGGCCAAGGGAGAGTGGGTTGTCAAAAGGGGAAAAGTAATAAACAGAAAACCTCTCATTGACTGGAAAGCCTATGATATAGAGCCATTGGAACTGAATTTCGATTTAACGGAAAATGAACTGCAGTTCTCTGTGCCTCTTGGTCTGGAAATGATGAATCAGGTAATTATGAAACCGTATGCTGTGGACGTGGACATTACACCGGACAGCATTTCAAAACAGAATAATGAGGCGTTTCTTGTCCTCATGGATAAAGCCGGTACCTGGAGGGTGAATACGACCATTCGAGGTTTCACGAAAGAACTGGGTGCGTTGGCCAGCTCCTATTCGACGACGGGAGATTTGGTTTTCATCGGTAAAAGCAAGCCGGATATCATAAAAGCAGCTGACAGGTTGAAAGAAATCGGCGGTGGAATTGTATTGGTCAATGAAGGAGAAGTTCTGCTGGAGATTCCGTTGACCTTATCCGGGTTCATGTATCAAGGGAAAATGGAGGAATTAATAGAAAGAGAAAAAGAGTTGAAAACATATTTGCAGGATTTTGGTTACCCATTTGATGATCCTGTTTACTCTATTTTCTTTTTGTCATCTACACACTTGCCTTATGTAAGAATAACCCAACAGGGGATTGTAGACGTCATGAAAAATGAAGTGCTATTCCCAGCCACCATGAATTAGCGTATAATGAATATAGTATATTAAATAGAAACTGACTAAAAAGGTGTTGGGGAAATGAGAAAGATTGTTTTTTTACTGATTGCTGCAGTCATATTGATTTTTGCCGGCTGCTCCGGTGAAAGTGGCGAAGCACAGGACAATGAAGGAAAAGACAGCAGTTTACAGGACAAAACAGAAAAAGAAGAACAATTTGACGAAGTGTATCCATTAACGGGACTGGGAACAAATGATGGTGCTGACCAAAGGACCATTGGTGTTATGGTGAATAATCATAAAGAGGCACGGCCGCAAACAGGCCTGTCCAAGGCGGATATCGTCTTTGAAATTTTGGCAGAAGCAAGGATCACCCGTCTGCTGGCCCTTTACCAAAGCGAGATACCGGAAGTAGTAGGTCCTGTTCGGAGTGCCCGGGAGTATTATTTTACATTGGCAAATAATTATGATGCTCTGTACGTTTATCATGGTGCAGCAGACTTTGTGAATGAGATGATTAGAAACAGGGGCATAGATCATTTGGATGGTGCTGTCTATGATAATGATGGTACGTTATTTAAACGGGAAAGTTTTCGGGAGGCACCGCATAATTCCTATGCCCTTCTCGATACAGCTTATGATAGAGCAGAGGGAAAAGGCTATGAAACAGTGATCAACCAGGAAGCCCTTCCTTTTTTAGCAGAGGATCAAACTGCAGATATATCCGGTGAAGCTGCAAAGCATGTGGAAGTCGTGTATTCTGATAACCCAATGAATATCGTTGAATATGAGTATGATCCCAATTCTGAAAAATATATCCGGTACAGTGACCGGGAAAAAACAGTGGAAATGGATACAGGAGAAGAAATTAAACTGGACAATGTATTTGTCATTGAAACCTACCATGAAACGATTGATGCACAAGGGCGCCGTTCTATTGATCTGGATTCCGGTGGAGATGCCTATTTATTGCAAAAAGGACAGGTTTTACAATTGCAATGGGAAAATAGAGAGGGCAGAATTGTTCCGGTTCAAGGCGGGGAAGTACTTGGATTAGTTCCGGGAAAAACCTGGGTGAATGTGGTTCCAACCAGCCCGGGCCTTGAACATTCGGTAACAGTGACAGAGTAGGACCTGGCAAAAACTTTTTTATAAAGGAAGCAGGAGGGTTTGGCTTGCAAATTGATAAATTACGCGGAAAACAATTGGATCAATTATTTGATGCGATTCTTTCACTAAAGGATCGTGAAGAATGCTATCGATTTTTTGACGATATCGCCACTATGTCTGAAATCCAGTCCATTTCCCAGCGCCTGCAAGTGGCGAAAATGCTGACGGAAGGCCAGACATACAGTGCGATTGAACAGGAAACAAACGCATCGACAGCGACTATTTCCAGAGTGAGAAGATGCATTAACTACGGAAGTGATGGCTATCAAATGGTGCTTGACCGTATTTTGGATGAAAAATAAATGGAAAGGCAAAGGACCGCTGCCCCCCTGTGCTGCGGTCTTTTTCCCCGCTTTAAAGCTTCATCGCAGTAAATCTTCTGCCTTTCATTTTAAGACTAGACTTTATATGGGCTGATGAGTGACCGAATGAAGAGAAATCGTCCTCGTTCGTTGCTACATGCAGCCGATGAGTGACCGAATGAAGAGAAATCCACCTCGTTCATTGACTCATGCAGCGGATCGGAATTGCCGAATGCGTGAATGCAGCGTGTATGTCGAATGCTGATTAAACAGAATGAAACTTTTCAAGAAACAACCCTCAAAAAATCTTACCCATATCTCTAAATTCCGGCCCTGATTTTTGGTATAATATACGAACGTACTATAAGTAGGAGGATAAGCATTTTGGTTAATACTTTAAATAAATGGTCACACTTGTTTAAACTCGATCCGGCAAAGGAAATCTCGGATGAGGATTTGGAGTTGATTTGTGAATCAGGAACAGATGCTGTTATTGTTGGAGGCACGGATAATGTCACATTGGACGGGGTGCTGGACTTATTATCCCGGATCCGCCGTTATACGGTGCCTTGCATCTTGGAAATATCCAACATGGAGGCGATCACGCCCGGATTTGATTATTATTACATACCGATGGTGCTGAACTCCAAAGAAAAAAAGTGGATGATGGATATTCAGCACCAGGCCATCAAACAATACGTGGATATGATGGAATACAGTGAAATTCTGTTTGAAGGTTATTGTATTTTAAATGAGGAGGCAAAAGCCTTTCAGCATACAAACAGCTTTCTGCCGGACGAAGGAGATGTTCTGGCCTACGCTTATATGGCGGAAAACGTATTTCATCTGCCGGTTTTTTATATGGAATACAGCGGGAAGTACGGCGATCCTCGGCTGGTGGAAAAGGTGAAACACCAATTAAATGATACAAAACTGATTTATGGCGGCGGTATTGAAAACGTTTTTCAGGCGCGGGAAATGAAAGAACATGCTGACATCATCGTAGTTGGAAATATTATATATACGGATATTAAAAAAGCACTCAAGACGGTAAAGGCCGTCAAGGATAACGGATAAAAGGCGGTGTAGCTATGAGTCAAACAGTAAATGACTTGTTGAATGGGTTGAATAAACAGCAGCAGGAAGCGGTGAAGCATACCGAAGGGCCGCTGCTTATTATGGCAGGTGCAGGCAGTGGAAAAACAAGGGTGCTCACCCACCGGATTGCTTATTTGCTTGGTGAGAAAGATGTGAGTGCCAGAAATGTACTTGCCATTACCTTTACGAATAAAGCAGCAAGGGAAATGAAGGACCGTGTCCGGAAACTGATTGGACTGGAAAGTGAATATATGTGGGTTTCCACATTTCACTCCATGTGTGTCCGGATTTTGCGCAGGGATATTGAGCGAATTGGCTACAGCCGGAACTTCACGATATTGGACAGCAGTGATCAGCTGTCCGTGATTAAGCAAGTCTTAAAAAATTTAAATATAGACAAGAAACAATTTGACCCCCGTGCGATGCTTGGGCAAATCAGTGCAGCAAAGAATGAACTGATCACATTCGAGGAATACAACCAAAAGGTGGGGAATTTTTATGAACGGCAGGTGGGACAAATTTATGAAGCCTACCAAAAAATACTGCGTAAAAACCAGTCGCTTGATTTTGACGATTTAATCATGCAGACGATACATTTATTTAAGCGTGTCCCGGAAGTATTGGAATATTATCAGCGAAGATTTCAATATATTCACGTGGATGAGTATCAGGATACAAACCATGCACAATATATATTAGTAAAACAGTTGGCAAGCCGTTATCAGAACCTTTGTGTCGTCGGTGATTCCGATCAGTCCATTTATCGTTGGCGCGGTGCGGATATTACAAACATCCTTTCCTTTGAGAAGGATTATCCTGCTTCCCGCACCATTTTCCTGGAGCAAAATTACCGTTCCACCAAGTCAATTCTTGATGCAGCGAACTATGTCATTGAAAATAATAAAGGAAGAAAACCAAAAAAATTGTGGACGGAAAACCCGGATGGAAAAAAACTTCATTACATTCAAGGGGCAACAGAACAGGAAGAGGCACTATTTGTCGTAGAAAAAATTCAGGAGCTGACAACGGAAAAAGGATTTTCTCCGAGTGAAGTGGCCATTCTGTACCGGACAAACGCCCAGTCCCGGGCCATTGAGGATACCCTGGTAAAAGCAAATGTTCCTTATCAAATGGTCGGCGGGCTGAAATTCTATGAGCGAAAAGAAATAAAAGATATGCTGAGCTATTTGCGTTTGATTACAAATCCGGATGATGATTTAAGCTTTGAGCGTGTAGTGAACGTACCGAAACGGGGTATTGGAAAAACTTCCATCGAACGCCTGCAACAGTATGCTGCAGCAAATGACTTATCGCTCCATGAAGCTGTTCAGGAAATTGATTTTACCGGTGTACCCAAAAAAGCAGCACAGGCTTTGGCGGACTTCAGTGAACTCATTGAAACCCTGTCCAAACAGCAGGAATTTTTAACGGCGACAGATATGGTGGAAGCAGTGTTGACACGCACAGGCTACGAAGAAATGCTGAAAAATGAACAGACCCTGGAATCACAAAGCCGCCTGGAAAACCTGGAAGAGTTCATGACGGTGACCCAGGATTTTGAAGCTGCAGCGGAAGAAGACAAGACATTGGTAGCCTTTCTCACTGATCTTGCATTAATTGCGGATATAGACCGGATGGAAGAAGAAACAGAGGCAGAAAAGATTACTTTAATGACACTCCATGCAGCAAAGGGATTGGAATTTCCGGTTGTTTTCTTAATCGGAATGGAAGAAAATATTTTCCCGCACAGCCGATCCATGTTTGATGAAAAAGAGATGGAAGAAGAACGCAGGCTGGCTTACGTAGGAATTACCCGGGCGGAACAGGAGCTTTATTTAACTCATGCAAAAATGCGCACCCTATACGGAAGAACCAACATGAACCCCGTGAGCCGGTTCATCAATGAAATACCGGATGAATTGGTGGATGGAATGGAGGAGGCGAATGCCTCTATGTTCGGCGCGGGTTTCGGTGTGCCTGAAGCAAAACCGGACAGGCCGAAACGGAAAGCCGGACGAATGAAAGCCGCTGCCAGCGCAAGTGATGAAACATGGGCACCGGGAGATAAGGCTAAACATAAAAAATGGGGAACTGGAACAGTTGTGAAAGTGCAGGGTGAAGGAGAAGCGATGGAGCTGGATATTGCCTTTCCTGCACCGACCGGCATTAAACGGGTGCTGGCACAGCTTGCTCCGATCACGAAAGAAGATTAGGGAGGTTTCCGGTTTTGGATAAACAACAAGCCGAGGTTAAAATAAGCGAACTAAGAAATTTATTGAATCAATATGGATATGAGTATTATGTGCTCGACCAACCAACTGTCCCTGATGCGGAATACGACCAGAAAATGCAGGAACTGATCAAACTGGAAGCGGATTTTCCGGAATTCATCACAGAAGATTCACCTACACAGCGGGTGGGCGGCGAACCACTGGAAGGTTTTCAAAAGGTGCAGCATGATGTGCCGATGATGAGCCTGGCAAATGCATTTAATGAACAGGATCTGCGAGATTTTGTACGGCGTGCGGGACAGGGAACGAGTGAAGCGATCAGCTTTGTCTGTGAATTAAAAATAGACGGGCTGGCTGTCTCCCTGACCTATGAAGATGGCCGATTGGTGAGGGGGGCGACCCGGGGTGACGGGACGATCGGCGAAGATATTACAAGTAATTTAAAAACGGTTCGCAGTATTCCTCTTACTATAGAGGAAACAGGCAGAATTGAAGTCCGAGGAGAAGCTTACATGCCGCATCAATCCTTCCTCGCTCTAAATGAAATAAAAAAGGAAAAGGGCGAAGAACCGTTTGCCAACCCAAGAAATGCTGCAGCAGGATCATTGAGACAGCTGGATCCGAAAATAGCAGCAAGCCGTAACCTGGATATATTTTTATACGGTGTCGGAGAGTGGCAGGGAGAAGCACTGGAAACTCACAGCGAAAGGCTGAACAAACTGAAGGAACTGGGATTCAAAACAAATCCCGAATGGAAAACATGTAAAACAGTCGAGGAAGTCATGGAGTTTGTGGAATATTGGACAGAGGAACGCCCGAATTTAAGCTATGAAATTGATGGGATTGTTATTAAAGTTGATAACTTGAACCAACAGGAGGAATTGGGCTTCACCGCAAAAAGTCCCCGCTGGGCAATAGCGTATAAATTTCCGGCGGAAGAGGCAATTACGAAGCTTACGGCGATTGAACTCAATGTAGGAAGAACCGGAGTTGTTACTCCAACAGCTATCCTGGAACCGGTAAAAGTTGCAGGCACAACGGTCCAGCGGGCGACTCTGCATAATGAAGATTTAATCCGCGAACAGGATATACGAATCGGTGATACCCTCGTGATCAAAAAAGCAGGGGATATTATTCCAAAAGTGGTACGGGTAGTCGAAGAAAAAAGAACAGGGGATGAAGAAGAATTCCATATGCCTGATAACTGCCCGGAATGTGGGAATGAACTTGTCCGGCTGGAAGAAGAAGTGGCATTAAGATGCATTAATCCAAATTGCCCCGCTCAATTAAAGGAAGGGCTGATTCACTTTGTTTCCAGAGATGCCATGAATATTGACGGTCTCGGCGAAAAAGTAATTACACAGCTTTTTCGGGAAGGACTCATTCAAACGATAGCAGATCTGTACCGATTGAAAAAAGATGAGTTACTGGAACTCGAACGAATGGGAGAAAAGTCAGCAAACAATCTATTGCAGGCTATTAAAACTTCCAAAGAAAATTCACTTGAAAAGCTATTGTTTGGTTTAGGAATACGTTATGTCGGATCGAAGGCAGCAAGAACACTAGCGATGGAATTTGAAACAATGGAAAATCTGCAGCAGGCAACCTTTGAAGAGTTAGTAGCCATTGACGAAATTGGAGATAAAATGGCAGATGCCATTGTTCAGTATTTTTCTGAAGAGAAGGTATCCGCATTATTACGTGAACTCCAGCAGATCGGTGTAAACATGATATATAAAGGTCCAAAGCAAACGAGCACGGCAGAAGATTCCGCTTTTGCCGGAAAAACAGTAGTACTGACTGGTAAAATGGAGAACTACACGAGAAATGAAGCAAAAGAGCTGGTGGAAGCAAGAGGTGGATCGGTTACAGGTAGTGTAAGCAAAAAGACGGATTTGCTTATTGCCGGTGAGGACGCCGGGAGCAAACTGGATAAAGCGAAAAAACTTAACGTGGAAATTTGGGATGAACAACAGTTGAAAGAGGCCATAGAGGGATAGAGGTGTCATGCATGAAAAAAACAGGAATTTGGTTAACAGCCTTCCTTTTTATAATACTGACGGGCTGCCTGCCACAGCAAGATACGGAGGAAGAAGTGGTACAAAATGAATCCGAACAGGAAACTTCCCTTGTACCCAGTCACCGCCTTGATGAGGAAAATTATCGGATGATTATTCCCTATAGGCCAAGCGAAGCACGTGGTGTGATTACCAATCAGGTGGCTAATCGTCTGGATATTGATGAACTGGAGGAAGGCCTGATGCGTCATTCCAAGGATGTGTTCGAGCCGGAGGAATATTTATTCCAGGAAGGACAGTATTTAACATCCAGTATGGTATATGACTGGCTTGGCAGATCCTTGACGGAGGAAGAACTGGAAAGGGAAGTGGAACGGGAAATAGCGCGTCTTGAGGAAGAGGAGATGACGGTGAATGAAGATCAAATCAGGGAAAATCTCCAGCAGGGGTTGAACCCGGCCATCGAGGATACGGAAGATATGGACGTGGATGATGCCATTGAAAGGCATGAGGAAAGCCCGAGATACCTCTCCCATATACTGGAGCAGAATTTTTTACAGAGAACAGATGGTGATTCAGTTGAGCTTGCCGGGATGTCGATTGGCATCGCCATGAAATCAGTATACCGGTACCAGCTGGAAACCGGGGGAACCTATTACTATGAGGATATTTCCGAAAGCGAGATGCTTGAGCAGGGAGAAGAGATTGCACAGGAAATATTAAATAGGGTCCGCGAGATAGAAGGCCTGGAAAATGTGCCTGTCATGCTGGCTATTTACAGAGAAGCAGAACAATCATCACCGGTACCGGGTAATTTCGTTGCAAAAACAACCGTTGATGGTGGAGTAAACTCCATTGGGGATTGGGATTCGATTTCGGATGAGTATATTCTGTTCCCTTCAGACGAAGGAAGAGAGAATTACTTTGATGACCATGAAGTGATATCAAGCTTTGGAGAAGAAATTGCCCAATTTTTCCCTAATTACGTAGGGATTATTGGAGAAGGCTTCTATATAGATGAGGAGCTGCAGCGGCTAAGCATTGAAATACCCCTTGAGTTTTACGGGAAAGCGGAAGTCGTCGGTTTTACACAGTTTGCTTATGGGCAGGTGCAGGATATGTTTGCCAATTATTTTGAATTGGAGATAAGGGTGACTTCAAGTAACAAGGTTGAAAGTTTGATTTATCGGCCTGCCAATGCTGAATCACCTACTGTGCATATTTTTCATTAATTAGCTGATCGTTGAACGGTTCATTTGGTCTAGCTTTATATTTTCAGATGAGTCCCTGTTTATGAAGAAAAAACGTTTGAAATCAATGGGATGGGAGAGGATAAAAAATAGACCATGTATGCAGGAGGTATTTTAAATAATGGTAGTCCCTTATAAACATGAACCGTTCACGGACTTCAGCAAAGAAGAAAACCAAAAAGCCATGTTGGAAGCATTAAAAAAAGTGGAAAAGGACCTGGGAAAGGATTATCCGCTGATCATTGGCGGAGAGCGGGTATCAACAGAGGATAAAATTTTGTCTGTCAACCCGGCGAACAAGAAAGAAGTCATCGGGTATGTGTCCAAAGCGGACAAAGAATTAGCAGAGAGAGCGATGAAAGTAGCTGATACGACTTTTGAAACATGGAGAAAGTCCGATCCGAAATTCCGGGCTGATATTCTCTTCCGTGCATCTGCCATTGTCCGCCGGCGCAAAAATGAATTCACCGCTCATTTGATTAAAGAAGGCGGTAAACCGTGGAAGGAAGCAGATGCAGATACGGCTGAAGCCATTGATTTTATGGAATATTACGGAAGACAAATGCTTGAAATAATGGATGGAAAACCAGTGGAAAGCCGCCCCATAGAATTTAACCAGTATCATTATATACCGCTGGGTGTAGGTGTCGTCATTTCCCCTTGGAACTTTCTTTTTGCCATCATGTGCGGAACAGCGGTTTCCGCCATGGTCACAGGTAACACTGTATTACTGAAACCGGCCAGCCCAACACCGGTGATTGCGTATAAGTTGATGGAAGTATTGGAGGAAGCCGGGCTTCCGGATGGGGTCATCAATTTAATTCCCGGACCGGGAAGCGAAGTAGGCGATTACTTAGTGGACCACCCACGCACGCGCTTTGTCAGTTTTACCGGCTCCCGTGATATTGGAACACGGATTTTTGAGCGTGCTGCCAAGATTCAGGAGGGCCAGAAGTGGCTGAAGCGAACCATCATTGAAATGGGCGGAAAAGATACAATTATTGTTGATAACAATGCGGACCTGGAGCTTGCAGCCCAGTCCATTGTACAATCAGCATTTGGCTTTTCAGGCCAAAAATGTTCTGCCTGTTCCCGGGCAGTGATCCATGAAGATGTGTATGATGAAGTGGCCAGCCGCATCGTTGAATTAACAAAGGAAATGTCTGTCGGCGATCCGTATGATAACACCCATTTTATGGGGCCGGTTATTAATCAGAAAGGCTTCGATAAAATTATGGGTTATATTGATATCGGAAAAAATGAAGGAAAACTGCTTACAGGTGGCAACGGAGATGATAAAAAAGGCTGGTTTATTGAACCAACTGTTTTTGGCGAAGTGGATCCGGAAGCGACCATTATGCAGGAAGAAATTTTCGGACCAGTCGTTGGATTGACAAAAGCCAAGAATTTCGACGAGGCCATTAAAATTGCCAACAATACCGAATATGGTTTAACCGGTGCAGTCATAACCAATAACAGAAAGCATTTGGAGCAGGCTAGAGAAGACTTCCATGTAGGAAATCTTTATTTCAACCGCGGCTGCACAGCGGCAATTGTCGGTTACCAGCCATTCGGCGGTTTTAACATGTCAGGTACCGATTCCAAAGCTGGTGGGCCTGATTACCTAATCCAGCACATGCAGCCAAAGACAACTTCCGAAATGTTTTAAGTAATGGGGAATTAGTCATATTTTGTCGATAAGCCTTTTTTTGAGCAAAATCAGCTTAAAAAAGGCTTATTTTCTTCAAATAGGAAAATCGGAAAGTTTTTAAGGCGATTATCGCTATATTTACCCTATGAATTTCCCAATATGAATTATCAGAAAGTATGTTATAATATCAATATACAGAGTCATATAATTCTAGTAAAGGTTAGGGTGGGTATATTGATAGAGGTTGGGTCTCTTATAAAATTGCAGCGAACGAAACAGAACATGACCCAGGGTGATCTTGCCAGAGGAATTGTTTCCTTATCTTACTTATCCAAGATTGAGAACCTGAAGACAGAAGCCAGCCCTGAGATACTTCAAGCACTGTGTACCCGGCTTGGCATACAAATTGATAATTCCTTGAACACCACTATCCAGGAAAAATGCAAAGAATGGTACGGGATGCTGTTTGAGGCCAATGATAAAGAAGAGATTATTAATAAATACGAAGAAATACAGAAATTAATGGATGAAAATCTTACCGAGAATTTACTGATGTTTGAAATACATAAAGTAAGGTATTTTTTAATAATCGGCGACTACGATAAAGCAGAGGAAAAAATTAAACAGCTTAATGATATCTCCGGTACCTTTGATAACCTGCATTTATTTTACTGGTATAAATTTAAGGGGAATTACAGTACACTGGCAAATGGAGAATATAATGAAAGTATGCGGCTATATAAAAAAGCTGAAGAAAGAGCAAGGCAAAGTGATGTGAGTGAAGAAGAAATAGCTGATTTGCATTATACGATGGGAGTAACGCATACTAAATTAAGAAAAACCATGGAAGCAATTGAATACTCCAAAAAAGCGCTAGATGTTTTTATGAAAGAATATAATTTTATCCGATGTGCTCAATGTCACAATTTATTAGGGATTTCCTATAGAAGAATAAAGATGTATGATAATGCAATTAAAAACTATAATCTAGCATTACATTTAGGTAAATTGACTAAAAATAAGCAATTAATTTTATTAACACACCAAAACCTGGGCCATTTATACTTTACAAAAAGAGAATCTCAGGAAGCAATTAAACATTTCCAGGCGGTTTTAAACGACGAAGAAGCTCATTCTCTTGATCATTTATATACTATAGCATCTTTAATTAGTGAATATTATCGTATGGAGAAATTTAAAGAAGCCCGGGATTCTGTTAACTACGGATTGAAGTTATTGAAAGAATTTGAAGGAGATGAACAATACAAAATTTATCATATAATTATTCATGCATATGATCATCTTCTTAAAGAAGAATATAAAGAGTTCCAAAAGTTGATCATTAATGACTGTTTACCTGATTTAAAGAAGCAAAAAGATTACGGTAATATAGTAATTTATGCGGAATTATTAGCAGACCATTTTGAAAAATTTCATAAGTATAAAGATGCGACGAAGTATTATAAGTTGGCTAATTTTGCATACAAGCAAATTACAAATATTTAATTCTATTAGGGGGGGAGACAATGAAAAAAATGATTTCAGCATTTGCTATTGGTGCTTTACTGGTAACTGGTTTTCTTTTAACACAGCCACAAGATGATGCTGCACTCAGTGATAGGGTGCCAAGTATTCTATCAGTAAAACAACCTAACCACTTTTTTTAATTTCTAAAAGTAGTAAGTACATCAGTAATGTTTTTACCCTATTTACCAAATGATAGATTGACCTGAAACAGCGTGGAACCTGTTTCAGGATTTTTTTTGTTTAAAACATCTTTTATTTTACAATACTTTATAAGAGTGCACGTAAAAAAGAGCGGAAAAGAAGAGGGCAAAAGTTGCCTGCAACAGGCATGTTCTGCTATCATCAATAGTGTTATACTTCATTAATCAAAAAAGAGTGGAACGATATAAATAATTGTTTGACTGGAGGGTAATCGATGACGAATATAACAAAAGACCAGGTAAAGCATGTTGCCGAACTTGCCCGCTTGGCCATTTCCGAAGAGGAAGCGGATATGCTGACAGATCAATTAAGTGAAATCATTGAATCCGCTGATCTATTGAATGAATTGGATACCGATGATGTGGAGCCGATTACACATGCATCGGACTTAAAAAATGTTTTGCGTAAGGACGAACCTGAATCATGGATTACAAAAGAAGACGCACTGAAAAATGCCCCGGATCAGAAGGATGGACATTTTCGCGTGCCATCTATATTGGCAGATTAAAAAATTAATCTTTTTATCTCCAAAAGTACAACTTAGGCTTTCATCATTAAGAATGGGAAGCCAAGTTTTTAAAGAGTAGGGAGGATGAACGATGTCGCTGTTTGATTTTACCATTAGAGAATTGGAAGAAAAGCTACATAATAAAGAACTTAAAGTAACCGACTTGGTGGATGCCTCCTATGAGCGTATTCAGGAAGTGGATGATCAGGTCTGTGCTTTTTTAACTTTGAATGAGGAAAAAGCACGGGACGCTGCGAGGGAACTGGACAACTCCTCTGACAAAAGAGGAAGCTTGTTTGGGATGCCGGCCGGAATTAAAGATAATATTGTAACAAAGGCACTTCGTACGACTTGTGCAAGTAAAATGCTGGATAATTTTAATGATCCATTATACGACGCCACGGTGATGAAGAAATTAAAAGAACAACAGGCCATCACTATTGGAAAGCTGAATATGGACGAGTTTGCCATGGGATCTTCCAACGAAAACTCCGGCTATTTCATTACGAGAAACCCGTGGAATACGGATTACGTCCCGGGAGGCTCAAGCGGTGGCTCAGCTGCAGCAGTAGCAGCCGGGGAAGTTTTATTTGCATTGGGATCGGATACCGGCGGTTCGATTCGGGAGCCGGCAGCTTATTGTGGTGTGGTCGGTTTAAAACCAACCTATGGACGTGTTTCCCGTTTTGGTCTAGTGGCGTTCGCTTCTTCGCTGGATCAAATTGGACCGATTACAAGATCAGTGGAAGATAATGCAAGAGTGCTTGAAGTATTGGCCGGGCATGATCAGATGGATGCCACATCTGCTCAGTTGGAAGTGCCGAAATACATCGATGCCCTCACCAATGATGTAAAAGGTTTAAAAATTGCAGTTCCAAGTGAATATTTGGGCGAGGGTGTGGCGCCTGAGGTCAAGGAAGCAGTGCAAAAAGCACTGAAGGTATATGAATCTTTGGGTGCAACCTGGGAAGAAGTTTCTCTCCCTCACTCAAAATACGCCATGGCAACGTATTATATTATTGCATCATCCGAGGCCTCATCCAATCTTGCCCGCTTTGACGGAGTGCGTTATGGTGTCCGGGCGGAAGCGGATAATATGATGGATATGTTTAAAAAATCCCGGAGCGAGGGATTTGGTGAAGAAGTGAAGCGTCGTATTATGCTCGGAACATTTGCATTAAGTGCGGGGCATTATGATGCGTATTATAAAAAAGCCCAGAAAGTCCGTACACTGATGAAGGGTGATTTTGACAAAATATTTGAAGACTATGATGTGGTGATCGGGCCAACTTCACCGACCCCGGCGTTTAAGATTGGTGAGAAGACCGATGATCCATTAACGATGTATGCCAATGATATTTTAACCATTCCGGTTAACTTGGCAGGTGTGCCGGGAATTTCCCTGCCATGCGGATTTTCTGAAGATGGCCTGCCCATCGGTTTGCAGATTATCGGAAAGCATTTTGATGAAAGTACAGTTTACCGTGCTGCCCATGCTTATGAGCAGGCAACGGATCATCATAAGAAACGACCTCAAATTGGGGGTGCTGGCAAATGAATTTTGAAACGATCATAGGATTGGAAGTACACGTGGAACTGAAAACAGCATCTAAAATTTTCAGTCCCAGCGTGAATGCGTTTGGTACGGATCCAAATACGAATATTAACCCGATAGACCTGGGATATCCCGGTGTGTTGCCTGTGTTGAATGAAGAGGCGGTAAATTTTGCAATGAAAGCAGCGATGGCTTTGAACTGTGATATTGCCTCGCATACTAAATTTGACCGTAAAAATTATTTTTATCCGGATAACCCAAAAGCCTATCAAATTTCCCAATATGATCAGCCAATTGGGGAAAACGGCTGGATTGATATTGAAGTAGACGGAAAGAAAAAAAGGATTGGCATCACCCGTCTTCATATGGAAGAAGATGCGGGAAAATTAATGCACGGGGATGATGGTTATTCCCTGGTGGACTTTAACAGACAGGGAACACCACTTGTGGAAATTGTTTCTGAACCGGATATCCGATCTCCGGAGGAAGCTTATGCATATTTGGAGAAACTGAAAAATATCATTCAGTATACCGGTGTTTCCGATGTGAAAATGCAGGAGGGTTCACTACGGTGTGATGCTAATATTTCCCTCCGCCCCATTGGACAGGAGGAGTTTGGAACGAAGACGGAATTAAAGAACCTGAACTCGTTTAACTATGTTCAAAAAGGGCTGGAATTTGAAGAAAAACGCCAGGAAAGAGTATTGCTGTCCGGCGGGGAAATCTTGCAGGAAACCCGCCGATATGATGAGAAAACAAAAGAAACTATTTTAATGCGGGTGAAAGAAGGAGCGGATGATTACCGCTACTTTCCGGAGCCGGATATTCTGCCGATCTACATTGATGAGGAATGGAAAGAACGAATTCGCCGGGATATTCCGGAACTGCCGGATGCCCGCAAAAAACGCTATATGGATCAGCTTGGTCTGTCAGAATATGATGCAGAAGTGCTCACCAGCTCGAAGGAAATGGCTGACTTTTTTGAAGAAGCACTTGAGTATGATGCCGACAAAAAACAGGTTTCCAACTGGCTCATGGGTGAAGTTTCTGCATATATGAATAAGCATTACAAAGAGCTTCAGGACCTTGCTATTACACCTAAGGCTTTAGCCGATATGATCAATTTGATTGAGGACGGAACAATTTCCTCCAAAATGGCGAAAAAAGTTTTTGCCGAACTGGTGGAAAACGGGGGAGATCCGGAAAAGATTGTAAAAGAAAAAGGACTTGTGCAAATTTCCGATGAAGGTCAATTGAAAGAAATTATCGGGAAAGTGCTCGAGGACAATGAGCAATCCATCATTGATTATAAAAATGGAAAAGCAAAAGCGCAGAAGTTTCTTGTTGGTCAGGTAATGAAAGCAACAAAAGGGCAGGCAAACCCGCCAATGGTTAATAAGATTCTTAAGGAAGAGTTGGATAAAAGGTAAATTGGACACCAGACTGCTATCTTCCACGGTAGCGGTCTGGAGTTTTTACGGCTGAGGAAAAAATATCACAATAAATAATCCACATGCTGATCATGAACAATCAACCAAGAAAAGTATTAAATGGATAATACCTCATCATCGATGTAATATGAAGGTAAGCTTACCTAGTGTGTGTTAGATGTTAATGGGGGAAAATACAATGAAAAGAGCTAGAATCATCTATAATCCAACATCAGGCAGGGAGTCTTTTAAAAAAGAACTGCCGAATGTATTGGAAAGATTGGAAATTGCCGGGTATGAAGCATCAGCCCATGCCACGACCGGGGAAGATGATGCCATGAAAGCAGCGAGAATTGCTGTGGAACGGAAATTCGATCTGATTGTCGCAGCCGGCGGGGATGGGACGATTAATGAAGTCATTAACGGCATGGCTGAACAGGAATATCGTCCGAAGCTCGGTATCATTCCAACAGGCACAACCAATGATTTTGCCAGGGCCCTCCATATTCCAAAGGATATACAAAAGGCCGTGGATGTCATTTTACATGGTTCTGCCAAATTCCTTGATGTCGGGAAGGTGAATGATCAATACTTTATTAATATTGCAGGTGGAGGAAAGCTGACAGAGCTGACCTATGATGTGCCAAGCAAATTAAAAACGATGATTGGCCAATTGGCTTACTATGTGAAGGGGATTGAGATGCTGCCATCCCTGAAGCCCACTTCCGCAAAAATTATTTGCGACGGGGAAGTTATTGTCGATGAAGACATCATGCTCTTTTTAATTGCGAATACAAACTCTGTCGGTGGATTTGAGAAACTGGCACCTGATGCAGAGATGGATGATGGCTACTTCGATGTCATTATTTTACGAAAGACCAACCTGGCTGATTTTATCCGCCTGGTAACGATGGCACTGCGCGGCACGCATTTGGAGGATGATCTCATTATATATATGCAGGCCAAACATATTGAATTAACGACAGATGAAAAAATGCAATTGAATATTGATGGGGAGTATGGCGGCATGTTGCCTGGAGAATTTAAAAATCTGCAGCAGCATATTGAATTTATGCTGCCTGATGAAGGTTAGAAAGGATTACTGGGAGGTAGTCCTTTTTTTAATGAATAGTGATCGTGACGGAAAAGCTATGATAAAATGGATGAAATATATCAGTACGAAAAGGAAGAGAAGAATGACAAAAGCACCAGTAAAGAAAAATGAGACGGTAACACTGAAATTTGAAGACTTGACCCATGAAGGAAATGGAGTAGGAAAAATTAACGGTTATCCATTATTTGTGCCCTATGGGTTACCGGGTGAGGAAGCAGACGTAAAGGTAGTGAAAGTAAATAAAAATTTCGGCTTTGGAAAGTTGCTGGAGACAAAACGTAAAAGTGATGACAGGGTGGAACCACCGTGTAACGTTTTTTATCAATGCGGCGGATGCCAACTGCAGCATATGAGCTATGACCTGCAGCTGAAAATGAAACAGAACCAGGTGGAAAACGTGATGCGGAAGATTGCCAAGCTTGAGCATGTACCGGTCCATCCGACAATTGGCATGGAGGATCCGTGGCGGTATAGGAATAAAGTACAAATGCCAGTTGGTGAAAGACATGGGGAGTTAATAACCGGGTTTTATCGGAAACGCAGTCATGAAATTATTGATGATATGGAAACATGCGTCATTCAGGATGAATTAAATGACCGGTCCATCCATGCGGTTCGCCGGATAGCCAATCAACTGGGGATTCGCGCTTATGATGAAAAAACAGATCGCGGCGTGCTCCGGCATATTATGGTACGGACAGGCAGGGAAACAAAGGATACAATGATTGTCCTGATTACACGTACACATGATTTGCCCCATAAAAAAGCGCTTATACGCGAGATAACAGATACATTCCCCCACGTGAAATCCATCGTGCATAATGTGAACGATCAACGGACCAACATGATTATGGGAAAGACACTAGCGTTGCATTAAAAAGTAAAAACAATGTCAATCAATAAATCTGGTAGCTTCAGTTATTTAGTTCAATTTTCTGATAAATACCTAGTTTTATTCGAGAAAAAAAGTTAATATGCTTTAAAGGTAGCCCTTCATCCATTTTTAGAATTTTATATATTTATTAGTTAACTGGATCGTAGCTTAGATCATCTAAGTGCAAAACCTCCTCTGATTCGTATTGTGCCAAGGTTTCATTAAAAACCTTTTCGTGGTCCAGCCTTCGTCGTCCATTGGATGATCGTTCTGGTTTCCTGAATAATTCGGAAATAAAAAATGTCATGGATTGTGACCAGAAATCACGGGTCCAACGCAACATTTCGACTAAAGTTCCTTCATAGCCCAACTTGTTTTTCATTAACAGGGTTAGGCAGAAAGTAATCATAGCTATTAGTATTTGATTGTATACAGCGTTTTCACTCTTTCCATACAGTTTTTTGATAACCAGATGTTGCTTTATCCATTTGAAAAACAATTCAATTTGCCAGCGATGCCGGTAAATATCACTGATTTCCTGTGCACCGACGGTTGCATCGTTACACACAATTCGGATCTGGTTCCCTTCGCTGTCTACAGTTTCTATTAACTGCAGCGGATTCTTCATGTTTCCAATCTTCACGATCGCATGCCTGGAGATTGAAGAATCCTCATCTACCGGCAATTCCTCGATGACATTTACAACAGTATTCGATTTAATTCTTGTGGCAAACCGGATACCTTTTTCACAATAATAATCAAACTTAGCAAAGTTGAAATAACCTCGATCGAAGACATGAAGGACCCCTTTATCCGGCACAATTAATGAATCCAACTGAGTTTCATCAGCAGGTCTTGCAGGGGTAAGTATCATATCATTTGGATAAGAGATATCATCACAAAAGACGATGGAAGTATGCATCTTCACTCCCGCTTTTGTCTCCCGAAAATCTGCCCATTCATATTGGCTGAGACACATGGAAATGGTCGATGAATCAATCAGATGAAGCTTTCCAAGTGATTTGTCTGTCATTGTTGGGCCAAGTATTTGGTGCAGCTTTTGAATTAAATGATGCAGGATCGCCTGAAAAATCTCGGGTGGAATATCTCCATTTTTTCGAGAGAGTTGTGATTTACTAATGCTCTCTATACCAACAAGTCTTTGCACCGTTTTCTTTCGTTTAATCGTATCACTTATCCGCTTCAGACTATCTAAGTTTTTTAACTGGGCATAGATAAAAGCATTCGTAAACGTAAGTACATCAAGCTTTTTGACGTATTTGTCAACTTCGGCATGATCAATCATTTTTTGTATTACCTTTGAATCTAATGGATGAATGTATTCCTTGAATACAGTTTTTATGGTATTATTGTCCATGGTTTCTCCTTATAGTTAGGGATTTGGACAGGACTACCATACCCTAATTATAAGGTTTTTTTAATGGATTTTAAAGTGAAAAGATCTAATATTACCAACTTTCAAATAAAATATTTTACTTGATTTTTTAATATTATTTTCCTGCAACGCTAGTGTGGGAAAGAAGACAAAGGTCATTTGGGGAGAAGAATATATTTACGATACGATTGGTGATATCCGTTTTGCGATATCAGCAAAGTCATTCTACCAGGTAAACCCGGAGCAGACGAAAGTGCTGTATGAGAAAGCACTGGAATATGCTCAGATTGGCAGCAATGACATCGTAGTGGATGCTTATTGCGGCATTGGTACGATCTCTTTGTTTTTGGCGCAGCAAGCGAAGAAAGTCTACGGGATCGAGGTGGTGCCGGATGCGATTAGTGATGCAAAAATGAATGCCAGGATCAATGAAATTGAGAACGCTGAATTCTTCGTTGGTAAAGCAGAGGAAGTCATGCCCTGGTGGAAAACCCAAGGGCTGAACCCGGATGTCATTGTCGTTGATCCACCCCGTAAAGGCTGTGAAGTGGATTTCCTGAATGCGATGATGGAGATGGACCCAAAACGGATAGTATATGTATCCTGCAATCCATCCACACTCGCTCGGGATCTTCGCATTCTGGAAGATGGCGGTTATGAAACGATGGAAATACAACCAGTGGATAACTTTCCGCAGACGAACCATATAGAATGTGTGAGTTGGTTGAGGAAGAGAATGTAAACAAAGAATAAACTCTTGCCAAAACCGCCCATTTCACCAGAATAAAGTTTTGCTAAAGCGTTTGAGAGAATGTTTGGAAAAAACTTGATTCCTTATCCGATGTATCTTTCAGGCGTTTTTCTATCAAATCTTTATTACTGCTGTGAATATAGTTTTGGTAAACGTTTGAGTAAATAAGTTTGAAAAAGTCACGACGATACTGTGCACAGATTATCGGATGGGTATGCGCATTCTTTGATAATATCGATGATGATAGGAGGTCGTTTGATGGGTTCGTTAAGTAGTATGAATAAAGCTTTGGCATATATTGAAGAGCACCTAACGGGGGAAGTTGATTATAGTGAAGTATCAAAAATTGCTTGCTGCTCAGAGTATCATTTTAAAAGGATGTTTTCTTTTTTATCAGGAATTGGTTTGTCAGAATATATTCGAAGAAGGAGACTAACGCTGGCTGCCCTTGATTTGAAAGATACAAATTTAAGAATAATCGATGTTGCTGTCAAATATGGTTATGATTCAGCTGATTCATTCTCCCGTGCTTTTCATTCCATGCATGGTACTCTTCCTTCTAAAGCAAGAAGTGAGAGTACAAAGTTAAAAGCCTATCCTAGAATGACCTTTCAATTATCAATTCAAGGAGGATGCGAAATGAATTATCGGATTGTTGAGAAAGGACCTTTTAAGTTAGTAGGATTTAAGAAAAGAGTTCCAATTATTTTTAAAGGTGTCAATCCAGAGATTGCAAATATGACTGAACTTTTAACCCCAAAGGTTATTAAAGAATTAAAAGCACTTGCCAATATAGAACCAACAGGTATTATTAGTGCATCTACTAACTTTTCGGAAGGAAGAATGGAAGAAAAGGGTGAGCTGGATCATTATATCGGAGTAGCAACTTCAAGTGATAAAACAGCCGAATTCGATGTATTGAAAGTAAAAGCCAGTACCTGGGCAGTTTTCGAATCTATTGGACCATTCCCGGAAACACTTCAAAATGTATGGGGAAGGATATATTCAGAGTGGTTTCCATCTTCAGGATATGAGGCAGTTGAAGGTCCTGAAATTTTATGGAATGAGAGTCCAGACACTGGAAATCCAAAATATCGAAGCGAAATCTGGATTCCAGTAAAGAAAAAAGACTATTAAATTACAACAATGTTTATGATTGAGGACGCTCCAAGTCAGAGCGCCCTTTTCGGAAACTATACGAGCGAGGATGGATATGTTGCCGATAAAACACCTCTCCATCGAGTGGGAGAGGTGTTTTATCATTAAACGTATTGCTTCAGGTATGGCTTCATCCACTCCTGGAAGTTTCCAATGACCTCATCTAAAAAGGCAATGGTTGCTTCATCAGTTATATTTCCTTCAGCGTCAAATTTTTCATGTGCGGCACCAATATAGACTTCATTTCCTCCAAGCACCGGAGAATTTAATCCGCTCGCGAAGAGAATATCTCTTAAGTGCATTTGTGCTTTTACGGAACCCAACATTCCCATAGAAGACCCCATAATAATAGATGGTTTCCCATTCATGACTTTTTCTACCCGGCTTAACCAGTCAATTGCATTCCCCAGTACACCCGGGATGGTTGAGTTGTATTCAGGTGTCACCCAAAGAACAGCATCTGCTTCTTTCACTTTTGCTTTGAAATCAACAACTTCCTGTGGCGGATCCAATTCGATATCCTGGTTATACATTGGCAGGGGAGCTAAATCTAAAATCTCCACCTCAAATTTATTTGCATAACGTTGTTGAACGTATTTTGCTAATTGTAAATTATATGAGTCCTTACGAATACTTCCTACGATTGCTGCTACCTTCACTTTCTTTCCCTCCAGATGTAAGCTAATTACGAGGATTTCTATTTATAAGACCAAAGGACATTTATTCACTAAGTGGAACGGCCATTTGGTTTCCCCGTACTTACAAAAGTATAAATGGTTTATTTTATGAAATCAAAAATTCTCTACTGAGTTTACTAATTGAAATATGTCAATCTTGTCAGTTCCCTATTGCCAGTAAAATGGAACTTGTGGCCCTCCCAGACAACTCGACGCTTTTCTTTATGAATAAATATCTACTAAAGATTCTTTGTCCACGAAACAGATTTCTGTCTTAATTAGTTTGGTGGATTATATAAAAATTCGATGAAAGTTTACAATTTCAAGCCATTTGATAAAAAGTACGTAAACATGGTATAAGTATAAAAGGAGCAGAAAGGCTTCTGCTTCTTTTGTTTTGAATACAACTACGACTATCCTGCATGAGAGGAATTGAGTATAAAATGGTAGATAATTTCTGGCGTGATTTACCACGACCGTTTTTTATACTGGCGCCAATGGAGGACGTGACGGATGTTGTGTTTCGTCATGTTGTGAGTGAAGCAGCCAGGCCTGATGTGTTTTTTACAGAGTTCACAAATTCGGAAAGCTATTGTCATCCGGACGGGAAGCAGAGTGTGCGTGGCCGTTTAACTTTTACCGAGGATGAACAGCCGATGGTGGCTCACATATGGGGGGACAAGCCGGAATACTTTCGGCAAATGAGTATTGGTATGGCGGAAGAAGGTTTTAAAGGTGTGGATATCAATATGGGCTGTCCAGTCCCTAATGTGGCAACAAAAGGGAAGGGATGCGGTCTGATCCGCCGTCCGGATGTTGCAGCTGAGTTAATAGAAGCAGCAAAAGCAGGCGGATTACCTGTTAGCGTGAAAACGAGGCTTGGTTACACGTATATTGACGAATGGCGTGACTGGCTGACACACTTATTTGAGCAGGATATCGCTAATCTTTCCATCCATCTGCGTACAAAAAAGGAAATGAGCAAAGTTGATGCGCATTGGGAGTTGATTCCGGAAATTAAAAAACTTCGTGATGAAGTGGCACCCGATACACTTTTGACGATCAATGGGGATATACCGGACCGCAAGACCGGTTTGGATCTGGTTAATCGATATGGTGTCGATGGCGTGATGATTGGGCGGGGTATTTTTAAAAATCCATTTGCTTTCGAAAAAGAGCCGAAAGATCATACCAGTCAGGAGTTGCTGGATCTCTTAAGGTTGCATCTGGATCTTTTTGATAAGTATTCAAAAACAGAGCCGCGTCAGTTCAAGCCACTTCGCCGTTTTTTTAAGATATATGTCCGAGACTTTCGCGGGGCAAGTGAATTAAGACATGCGTTGATGAGCACAGAGTCAACAGACGAAGTGCGGGAACTGCTCAATAATTTTGAACGGAAGGATTGATGGAACGGGGGAGCGTTTATCCCCCGTTCTGAGTTGTATGGAGGCTTCCGTAACCAAGCCAGGGAGGGAATGCTTAATCTTCCCCCTCCGGCGACTCAGCTCGTTCGGTTTCCTGTTTTTTCTCCAGCAACTTTCTCAAATCCTTTTTTCTCTTTCGGGAAGTAAGGATAAACAGTATGTCTCCTGAATTTAGCACGGTATCTCCGGATGGTGTGATTAATTTATCATTTCGGATCACTGCATTAACAAGCACATTTTCCGGGAATTCAATATCATTCAGGGACTTGCCGGTGATTTCGTCATCTTCCTCCACTTTGTATTCGATCATCTCGGCATTTGCTTTTCCTATGGATATTAATTCCAACGAATGTATCGGCGTTGTTTCCTCCGGCCCGGTTAAGCCCAATTTTTTTGCCAGAAAGGAAATCGTTGATCCTTGAAGCAAGGTGGAAATCAGTACGATAAAGAATATAACGTTAAAAAATAATTGACTGTTTTCCAATCCTGCCGCCAGCGGGAAAGTGGCCAGTACAATTGGCACTGCACCTTTTAAGCCTGCCCAGGAAAGGAATACTTTCTCCTTAAGCGTATATCCGAGCTTAATGGTAGTCAGAAAAACAGCTGCCGGTCGGGCAATAACGATAAGAATAAACGAAATTAGTAATGCTTTTAAAATTATATCCATTGTAAATAATTGGGTTGGAAATACCAACAACCCCAAAATGGTAAACATGAGAATTTGAGCAATCCAGGTAAATCCTTCATTGAAGCGTAAAATGGAGTGGTGATAGGCCAACTCTGAGTTACCTACCAAAACACCGGCCACGTACACAGCCAACAACCCGCTTGCGCCAATTAAATCAGTTATTGTGTAGGCTAATATGGCAATGGCCAGTGCAAAGACGGGGTAAAGACCACCGGAATCCAAATTAATTTTGTTTATGGAGTATACAGCCAATTTCCCAAAGGTGAATCCCATGATTAATCCAATTATCATTTGCCATAAGAAGGAACCGGCAAAAGATAAAAGGGAACCCTGGTCACTGATAATAAATTCTATAAAGGTGATCATCAGAATCATGGCCATAGGATCGTTGGAACCTGATTCTGCTTCCAGTGTTGCCTTAACTTTTGGTTGGATACTTTTACCTTTTAGAACCGCAAAAACTGCTGCAGCATCCGTGGAACCAACAATGGCCCCAAACAACATACCTTCCATCCAGCCCACACCCAGGACTAGAATGGCACCTAATCCTGTAATAACTGCCGTTAAAAGCACCCCTAAAGTAGCCAATAAAATGGAAGGGGTAATGACAGGTTTAATAACAGACCATTTTGTATGAAAACCACCATCAAAAAGTATAATGACTAATGCTATCATCCCAATTAATCTAGCCAGTTCATAATCATCAAAGTAAATTAAGCCTAATCCGTCGCTTCCTATTATCATTCCTACCAGTATATAGAGTACAAGCGCCGGCAGTCCCAACTGAGATGAAAACTTTGTCGTCAGGACTCCGATAACCAGTAAGAGACCAAGAAGCAATGGGAAATAATCCATAACAAAGATACCTTCACTCATGCTTGGCCCCCTCGAAAAGAATTAACAGACTCTCCATAGCCTATATAAATATTATAGCATGATGCATGTACCAAGTGGTGCGCGGGACTGTGTTAAATGTTCGTCCGACCGAAAATATTTGGCTGTGGTACAGTGGTTTCTCGTTCCACCAGAAATATTGGATTTGCGGGTGCTCTGTTCAAATTTGATTTAGAATGGTAATCTGCAGCATTCAACGTAATCATTGATCCCTCACCTACACAAAATCCCTCCATTCCAAACACGGTAAATAATTATCCAATGCTTTCCAAACGAGTCAATGTGTTTAATGTAATGAACAATGTACATAATAATAATGAGTATTCAATGGGGCAGTTATAACACAGAGGAATAGCTTACTCGTTTAGATGAGAAGAACGAGATCGGGTAACGGGAACATATAGCCTGAATTAGTTAATATTCGTTCCATGTAATGCGTTAGTTCAGTACTTTTGCTTTACCCTGCAATTTTACATAAGCTGAGGCAGATTCAATATAAATGCACAAAAAACGAGAGGAATGATCTGATGGGTAAACCGGGAAAACAGGTACCGATATCAAAGGATTTTGAGAAAAATATCGATTATATGCAAAAAGAATTGCGAATAGAACAGAGTTTCGACGTCATCCATCATAAATTAGAGCATGGCGGCCGAAAAATGGGTATGTTTTTTGTTGATGGATTTGCCAATGATGATGCGATTATTCGGATTTTGACTAATTTAAGCAGATTGAAAGATGATGAGTTAAGTCGTAATCCCATTGAAACATTAACACGTACCTTTATACCTCACCAGGAAGTGGAAACATCTGAAGATCTCGAAGAAGTAATACCCCAAATCCTATCCGGTCAATCTGTTTTCATCATAGAAGGCTGCACGGAAGCTATTCTTGTGGATTCACGAGAGTACCCGGCACGTGAACCGCAAGAGCCGGACATGGAGCGGGTGGTTCGTGGTCCGAGAGATGGATTTGTGGAGACGATGGTTTTTAATGCTGCTTTAATTCGGCGGCGTGTTCGTGATCGTTCGTTAATCATGGAATATTTGCAAGTTGGAGAGCGGTCAAAAACCGATGTTATTGTATCGTATATTGATAGTATTGCTGATCCGGAATTAGTTGAACGAATTAAAGAAGAAATTGAAAAAATTGATATTGATGGTATTTCCATGGGAGAAAAAACGATGGAGGAATTCATTTTCGGAAAAAATCTCAATCCTTATCCCATGGTCCGTTATACAGAGCGGGGGGATACTTCAGGTGTGCATCTGATGGAAGGTCACGTTCTCATTATTGTGGACGGCTCCCCCAGTGTCATGATTTGTCCCACAACTTTCTGGCATCATTTGCAGCATGCGGAAGAATATCGTAATAAACCGATAATTGGTGCTGCCTTGAGAGGGGTAAGGTTTGTGGCTATTTTTGCCTCTCTTTTTTTATTACCATTTTGGTATCTGGTGGCCACAAACCCCGATCTATTAAGTGGAAACTGGGACTTTTTAGGTGTGGAAGAGACAGGATCTATCGCTTTATTTTGGCAATTTATTATTGCAGAGATCGGTGTGGAAATGTTAAGGATGGCAGCCATTCATACACCAAATGCTTTGGCAACGGCCCTTGGTTTGGTAGCAGCAATCTTAATTGGTGAAATTGCCATTGAAGTTGGACTGTTCACCCATGAAGTGGTGCTATATCTGGCGGCTGCCGTTATTGGCGACTACGCTACACCAAGTTATGAATTAAGTCTGGCCAACCGTTTCTTCAGGGTAATTTTCCTGATTGCTGCTGCGTTATTCGGGTTACATGGATTTTTAATAGCCATTGTTCTGTGGTTTATTCTGCTGGCTTCAACCAAAACACTGAACACCCCCTATATGTGGCCGCTTATTCCGTTCAGTCCGAAAGAATTTTTGGAAACGCTGGTACGTTCCCCGATCCCGTTGAAAAAAGAAAGACCAAAAATCCTCAATCCAAAGGATAAGACAAGTCAGTAAGAAGCAGATGTCAGTGTGGGACCCGGCTTTCCGGCTGTAGCCGGGGTACGGGTCATAGCCCGTATGCGTTTGCCCCTTCGTTTTCTTCAAAAATGTGATAATGTGAAAAAGACCGGCACATAGCCGGTCTTTTCTGGCAGATAAGAAAGTTTAAAACTTCTTTATCCGCATAAGTGCATCTTTAGTAATCCGGCACCTCGTGCATCCAAAAACTCGACATCATTCGACAAAAACCGGGGAGTGACAAATCTTTACGGTGGGACGAGGAACGACTGTACCGCAGCCCCAGGCACTCAAAAGGCACTCAAAAAACTGAAAAAAAGGGTGTTACAACAATACCGATGGCCAAAAGAAAGATTACAAACGACCCTACCTTATTTTTATCCTTCCACAACTTAACCGCAAATCCGGCCGTGTAGATAAAAACAATAAAACAGCCAACCCTATCACCATATGCATCTAATCCCTCATTTCCTTTAAATCGGGCAACTCGGTTTGTCTGCCGAAATTTTCAAGCTCTACTTCTGCTTTGATATTTATATCCATTTCGGGATATGTCTTCATCCAGTCAAACGCTGCATATTCGGGGATGTTTCGGAATTGTTTTCTGGCGGTCAGTGACCAGCCAAACGGTTCTGCTCCGTATTCTTCCTGCGTTTTTTTGATGAAATCGGCAAATTTTCCGTTCAATGTATCCTCAATCGTAGTTTTTAAAGTGTCTCTTTTCGCTTTGTCATTTTCAAAATCAACCATACTGTGGTTTGTCAATATGGAGATACGAATAGGCACGGTTCCCTGGATAGAAGGTGTTTCCCGTTGTAAATCCATATGAAGACGCACTTTACCATCCCTGTTTATCATCACAGCTATTTGATATGCTTCGTCAAATGGATCAGGCATCGTTGTTAATATTTCACCGGGCTGTTCCATCACATTGCTTAATAAATAAGAAAGTCTGGTTTCCTCGATGGTAATGGAATCAATCATTATTCCTTCTTTAAAAACGGCAGCACCGGCAAATTGCGTGGTGTTTGTATGGCCTTTATAGTGGAAGTCACCGGCTTCAATTTGATCAGGGTCTTCTAACCTTTTATTATCTTCATTTTCTTTCGTAGTACCATAGCTCCCTAAAAACAGGTCGGCATCTGCCTCTGTAATCCGAAAAAAACTATCTACTTTAGAGGGCGGCGTTGTTCCGACATCCTGTCCCCGTTTAAAAATCAATTCATAATATTTATGTGGTCTGGTATCCATTTTCGGCTGATTGTTTTCCACAAAAGTAAATGGGCTTTCCTTTGAAACAAAGAGTTTTAAATCTCTTTTTATCTCAATTGATTTGGTGATGTCGTACATCCATCTAATAAATTCGCTATCCCTTGCAAAATCTTCTGATACAATAATCTGCCGCAATAAGTCGTAGGTCAACTGCTTGGAAACTACCATGTTGGCCAAACTTCTGGCTGTAATGAAGTCATTTGCTGTAAATGAAATGGTCTCTAAAGGGGGCTCGTCTCCTTCACCGCCTCCCCCTGCCAAGTTGCCAGCCTCGGGATTTGAAAGCACATAGGTAATAATAACCATCCCTTCATTTTCTTCATCTTTTTCAATACCGAGTGCTGTAACATACGCCAACTCATCAACTTCAGTCAGATCCCAACAGCCGCTGAGGAAAAACAGTATGAAAACTATATATATTTTTTTACAAAAGACCGCAGGCAGTTTCATAAAACTTTCTCTCCTTTAAACTTGGAAACCACCCATAAAACAATCGGCAAAAAGAAAAAAACAGGAGATAATATATCACCGAGCAGTAATCTCGTATTAAAAATTGTGAATGTCGGAGTTTCGGGTATTAACCCCAAAAATAGAATAAGGGTGGCAAATGAAGGAATAATGTATTCAAAATGTTTGATTTTAAATAGCTTCCCAAACAGTAATATACTAATGTAAAAGTATATGCTGAATTTAATTAATGCAGCGATCAGCCAAAATGGTAAGAAGAGCGTTTCCAGGTTACCCAGAAACCCCAAACTTATGGTTCGAATGGCTTCATGATACGGATAATTTAATAACATAGCAGAATTATAATCAAAAAGCATGATATAACTGGCCATGGAGACGGCAAGGTTAATCATAATGATGATAAATGCGATCCATGTACCTTTACTGAAGTCATTGGTACTTTTCATATAGGGGATGAGGATTGACAAATAAATAAAATCCACGTACAACGACACGTTCATGGCACTTTCTTTTACTAAATCCCATTCACCGGGCCCGAATACCGGAAAGAGGAAATCAGCATTTCCGTGCAGCATGGTCAGGATGATGGCAAACATTAGGCTGAACTGTAAATACGGGAAAATAGCCCATGCAACAGAACCGATTTGCTCCAGCCCTTTTTTAGCACCGTAGGCAGAAACGGCAACCAATACAGCATAGATGACAATTGTCGGTGTGTTTATATAATACATCGTGGAAATAATATCTGTATAAGTCGCCGTATCAAGAATGATATAGAAAAATCCAACAGCCCATAGAAAGAAGAGTACGAGGAATCCGAAATATTTTCCAAGTAAATGGTAGGTAATATCAATAAACCCTTTCCCCTGATGTATTTTTGTAAGGTTCAGCAAAAGTATCAAAGGCAGTACAGCGAAAATCCCACTGATGATCGGACCCATCCAGCCGGCGGTCATAAGTCTGTCAAATATCATCGTTGGAATGTCATCCGCTGTTTTTATGCCAACCAAAAAAATGGCTAACATTGTATATTCTTTGATCCCAATCTTATCTCCCGAGCCTGCCATGTTGTTCTCCTTATCTTTTTTTTATATCTTTAGGCTTCAAATACCCTGGTCTGAGTTTCTCATTTTCCAATATTTTTCTGAAAATTGTATCTTTTGATGAGGGGTACGTCGGTGTTAATGGCGCAAGATATGGAACACCAAATGATTTTAAAGAAACCATGTAAAATAACCCCACCACAAATGCAGCTGTCATCCCGTAGATTCCAAACAGACCTGCAGCAATAATAAAAATAAAACGGCACATCCGAATGGTGAAATTCAGACTTACATCCCCGATAGCAAAAGAACTCAAACCGCCCAAAGCTACGACAATAACGACGATGGGACTGACAATATTGGCTTCCACGGCAGCTTGCCCCAAAATAAGGGCACCAACAATCCCGATGGTAGGTCCAATTGGACTTGGTACCCTGAGGCCAGCTTCTCTAATTAATTCAAAAGCGAGTTCCATCAGCAGAATTTCAATAACCGCGGGAAACGGCACCTTCTCCCTGCTTGCTGCAATGGCCAGTAATAAATCAGGTGGTATCATTTCAAGATGATAGGAAACAACAGCGACATAAATGGCAGAAGTGAATACGGTGATAAATATCTCGCAAATATACGCAGCAGTCTGGTGAAATTAGCGTATAAAAACCGTAAATAATGATCCTCCGACGAATGAAACATAGACCAGAAAGTTGCAGGGACAACAAGGGAATCAGGGGAATTGTCCATTAAAAGCACGATATACCCATCCTCGAGAAATGAGGCAGCCCGGTCCGGTCTTTCTGTATATAAAATGGAAGGAAAAATGGAATATTTCCTGTCTTCAATGTATTGTTCAAGCAGTGATAAATTTTGGATGGCATCTGTATCTAGTTCGTTCAATCTCTCTTTAACGTCATTGAGCAATTGTTCATTGGTGATGTCACTTACATAAAGCATATAGACATCATTATTGGAACCCTTGGATATAGTAGAACGTTCAACAACAAGACTTTCGTTCCTAACCCTTTTTCTAACCAGGGAAATATTTGTGGAAACTTTTTCGCTGAAAGCTTCTTTGGGTCCTTTTACAACACTTTCATTATCCGGCTTTTCTATACCTCTGCTTTCAAATTCGGAAACGTTAAATATATAAGCCTGATTGTCCCCATCGATAAATAATGCAGCAATCCCATTGTTTATTTCTTTCATGACGTCCTTGAAGGTGTTTTTTTGTTCCATGGAAGCTGTAGTAATAATGTCTTCCACTGAATTGCTGTTTTTCTCGTTTTTTATTAAAGGGTCAACAATAAATTGATTCACATTCTCGACTTTTGTAATAGAACTGATGAAAAGGATGGAAGCTTGTTTATTTAGCGCACCTATTCTTAGCTCCCTAATGGTAAAATCTGAATTTTTTGGATAGGTGTATATTTTTTTGAATACATTCAGTGTTTGATCAAGGTTTGAAGTGAGTGTCTCCTCTTTCTGTCCCTTTTCCTGACTGAAGTTGTTTCCCGTATGCTTTTTCCACAGCCGTCGTTTCACAGGTTGGCCCCCTGAAGAGTAATGAATTTTATTCATTACTTTGCCACAGAATGGTTGGAAATATGTATTTAAAAGTGCCTGTTATTTAAAAGTGCCTGTCACTCCCCGGAATTCGTCGAATATTGTCGAAAATCATCTGCTTTTGGAAGTGGAAGATAGCATTTTTCAAGTGAGAAATACAGAAAAAAAACAGCTCAGTTCAAATTTCGAACTGAGCTGTTCCTTCATCTGCCTAAAAAGTGGTTGTATGTTTCAACATATTCTTCATAATTCAGCACCTCGATCACGTCCGACCAATGCAATACGGTACCTACAAAATCCCGTATATCCAACCCCCTCATCTCGTATGTTTCATCTGTATTTACGGTCCCTGTTGCATCTTCAATGAACGTAATTTGATAGCCTCTGTCAAATCCGGTAATTGCTGTGAACATACAGCAGAATTCAGTGTTAAATCCAGTAATAAATAGATGCGTGGCACCCAATTTATCCAGTACATTTGACAGATCTGTGTTGTAAAATGAATTTGGCGTTTGCTTGTCTATAACATAGTCGGCATAACCCCTTAATGACGGATGCAGTTCAGATCCTGTAAACTAGCACATTATCTCAGGTCCCTAATTTCAAATTAATACAGTGGAATATCTGAAGTAATGTGCTATTTTTCCCACTTTATTCCAGCTTTGGCAATAAATAATCACTTTATTTCTCTTCTGTTTTTTTATGAAAAAAGGATGCCTCTTAAAGGACATCCTCTTCTTTCAATAAATTTATGGACACTACTCTTACTTTATAAGCCTCAAACTCCCGAAGATTAAAAGCAACATCTTCAGTAAACTCCACAAACCACGAATTGTATTCAGTATAATCTTTTCCTATATTAACTTTCACATAATGATTCTGTATCTTTATTTCTATAGGCAATCCTTCGTACGCTACGTACTCCTCTTGATCAATCCATATTTTCCAGAAACCCATATGAAAAATCATAATACCTTCAACCATCATAAAGCCCTTTCCTCAGCTGCCAGACGGACGATTTCCTCATCAATTTGTTCTTTCTTCTGTTGTGCCCCGTACAAAAGGCAGTTCATTGTTAATGTATTGATGACACGCGGCCAGCCTTGTGATCGCAAAGCGATTGCTTCCAGGGCGGTGGAACTGAAAATCGGCATTCTGGATCCTGCCAGTTCTAAATGGTGCTCTATATACGCATACACATCCTCTTTACTTAATGGTTGAATTTGATACTTCATAATGATTCGTTGAGCCAATGGCCGGTGATGATTCAAATTCAGTCGTGTTTTTAAATGTGGTAGTCCGGCCAATATGAGAATAAATGGATTCGATGAATCCATCTGAAAATTAAAAAGTATTGCCAAATCCTGTAAAAAAGCATCTTTTGCCATATGCATCTCATCCAGTATAAAAACAGGGGTAACTTTACGTTCCTGCGCCATTTGTTCAATTCCTGATTGAATCTGGCGAAACAAATCTACTTTACGAAACTTTGGTTCTTCCCCCAAACCATAAGCGAGTCCCCGGTAAAAATCCATTACACCTCCGGTAGACAATGGAAAATAGACCACATGATATAACGCCGGATTAAGTGACTCCTTAAATGAACGCAGTGTAAATGTTTTCCCGGCACCCGGATCACCAATAATTAAACCAATGCCTTTGGACTTTTGTAAATATGACAACCCGTTTAACGCTTCTTGATAAATAGTGGATTCAAAAGCGTCGGCATGTTTCACATCCTTGAGAAATGGGGTTTTTGCCAGTGAATAAAAGGATTTATACATGAGCCGTTTCCTCCCCTTCATCTTCATCTGTTGTATCCGTGACAGCGAACGGAGATGGTAATGGCCCTCGTTTGACGTGCGCGTTATCTCCCATGGAAACCGGAATAGCTTCAGCCACTTGCTTTCCATCCTCAAATACATAAACTGCTTGATCATCAAGTCGAAGTTCAATCTTTTGCCCAATATATGCAGCGGGAACCTCATATAATTGCTTTTCTAACGTAATCGTTCCATCCAATTTCACTTTTCTCTCTGCTTTTTTTAAAAAAATTGTTTCTAATATGGATAGATCATCTAAAAATGTGATATGATCTAACTGTGAATGAAATATTTGATGGGGTGATTCTCCATCAAGTGAGGCGTGTGGCTTTCGGTGGTAATCCTCCTCCAGCCACCGCCCAAATCTTTTATTTAATTCTTCCAGAGAATGAGCCGGATCACTTTTTAATAACGGATAAAACCGTGTTTGTATTGTTTTGAATAGTCTTTCTATTTTCCCTTTGCTTTTTGGATCGTATGGTTGCGTATGCACCAGTGTGATCCCCAACTCCGCACAGGCATACTGCAGCGTTTCTGATCTATAAATCTTTCCGTTGTCCGCATAAATCATGGTTGGCTTTCCACGTCGCACTAGCGCTTCTTTTGTCACTTCTCTTAATCCATCAAACTTCTCGGAAGAGAAAAATTCGGCATATGGCACGATCCTGGAACAATCATCGATATAGGCGATTAGAAAGGTTTTCTTCATCTTCCCATCGATGGGTATATATGGTCCATGTGACAGGTCTGCCTGCCATAGCACATTGACTTTGTCATAGGCAAAACGCTTCCGTTCTTTTTCCGGGTGAAAGCTCATGTGATTCCTTCCGGCCAGGTTATGTTTTTTGAGTAATCGGTTAATGGTCGAATAGGATACCTCATGTTTATGAACCTCTCCGCGGTTAATCAGCTGTTCGTAAAACACACTGACCGGCATGTGAAAAAATTCTTCTTTTCTTATTTTGAGAATGTGATCCTTATCATCGGGAGAGAGTCGGCGAGAATTCCCGCGATCTGCCCGTCTTTTGGGCTTTAATGCTTCAAACCCATTTCTCCGATAATGAAGAAGCCATTCCTGCATCGTCTTAGCCGCAATTTTTCGTTCCCCGTAGTAAGGAACCTGGTGAACTTTCCCCTCCAATTCCTGAAAATATTCCTTTGGCTCCCTTTGCCCATTGAAAAGCGGGGCAATCAGGCCATAGCGAAATAAAGCAATTTCTTCCCGTGTTTTTTCATTCATGAATTTTTCCTCCTTTGAATAGAAGGACAACCGGTTATCCATTGCTTTTATTCTACCTTTTCCGACAAGAGATTCATAGGCAATATTTATGTGGGACTGATTTTATTTTTTTCAGGCGATAAATATGGTAAAATTAATTTGCCCATAAAATATGATGACAAATGACCCCAGGACCTTCGAAAGAAGGTGGATTCGCCTAAATCCAGGATCATTTTCACGTATTTTTGGGCTTCTTTTTTTATGTCCCGGGAAAACCCTAATTGATGCCCCTCGTCCACAAAAAAACTATGTATCCAAGGTAGCCTTTCTTTAAAACGCTTGAAGTGCTGGGCAAACTGCTGGCGACAACCATCCAATTTCTCCCCATCAATGATACGGTGTATATTATGAATGACCGTATCCAAGGTATGTTGAAAATACGGAATAAGAAACTCAGGAAGAATAGAAATGTTTACCTTACAAGCCAAACATCTCATTCGACATATCGGTATACACTGATCTGCCTCCCTATCAATTCCATAACGAAAATAATATCCGTTACGGTGCAGGTTGCCCTCAGCAATACAATTACAGCCGGGACACCTTTCATACCTTGGGAAATCATTATCTTTCCCCTCTAAAGCATAACCTTTAAGACTTTTTCCAAAATAATGTGGTATCATCATAAAAAACTCCCCCTTATAATATGCAAAAAATTTAGCACATTACTTCAGGGAAGTAAATAATTAATCTGGAGGAATTTGAATAGAATGCCCCTATTTCGGAGGGAATAAAGTGACGTTTTACACAGATCCGGTTGAATTTTTATGGAGCGGACTTTCTTCCATATCGTCGAAATGCCTCATGAAAATAACCGGCAGCCTGTTAGATTTAAAACCCTTGATTACAAGCTCCATCCGTGCCAGTTCCTCTTCAAAATCACCAAAGTTTACAATCCCGTTTTGTATGTCAATTACCAATAATGCCTGCAAATTCAGTCTACCTCCTCGAACTCATACCATTTAAAATCTTTGATAAGTTGATATTATGTTAAAATTGAATTTAATAGAGTATGTACCATTGGACTGAACCTCCTGTTTTTTGTACAAAACGGTTTCTGGCAGTAGGATAACGTTTCTGGCGTGTACGTTTTTTAGTTGCTCCTAAACTTTTAGAACCTCACTTCAAACAATCTAAATGAACTTTAACATAAAACAACAGGTAGAAAAACTTGTTTTTCAGTTAAAACATCTGTAAATATAGCTATATAAGGGGCTGATTACATATGAAATTCAATGATTTTACCGCTGCACAAATCAGGATAGCAAGACCAACCGATAAATTTGAAGCGGTAATTGATTTTTATAAAAATGGTCTGGGACTAACGGAAATACAGCAATTTAAAGGGAATAGAGGATACGAAGGGGTTATTTTTGGATTGCCGGACACGGACTATCATTTGGAATTTACAAGACATATTGATGGAAGTCCCTGCCCTGCGCCGACCAAGGATAACCTATTGGTTTTTTACATAACGGATGAAAATGAAATTAAGAAAGTGTCCGCTCGCCTGTATAAAATGGGATATGAGGAAGTGGAACCTGAGAATGGTTACTGGAAAGAGCAGGGTGTAACTATTGAAGACCCCGATGGGTGGAGAGTAGTTTTAATGAATCGTTCTTATACATGATTCATGCCGGCCTAAAGGAGATTGTAATAAAGGGGGATGGCTGATGAATCGGACATTAGGGGAGTTTTACACTGGGGATGTGACCATTGAATATTCTATTGCAGGAGAAGGAGACCCTGCTTTTGTATTTCACGGCGGTCACTCAAACTGTAATGAAACATTTGGATATGAGGCATTATTGCAAAATGGCTTTTCCGTAATTACGCCATCAAGGCCAGGTTATGGAGGGACATCTAAAGAAATAGGGAAAAGCCTTGCCACTGCAAGTGAATATTACAACAAACTATTAAATCATCTAAATATCAGCCAGGTTCATGTGCTCGCTATATCAGCAGGAGGGGCAAGCGGTATTTATTTTGCATCTAAATATCCGAATCGCGTACGTTCATTAACGTTACAATCTGCAGTCACAAAAGAATGGCTCAGTCCAAAGGATAAAGAATACAAAGCGGCACAGCTGCTGTTTCATCCCAGGATGGAAAAGTACACGTGGGCATTCATATCCTGGATAAACAATCTGTTTCCGAGGTTTATTTTCAGACAGATGTTTCCATCTTTCAGTACGTTGTCATATAAAGAAGCACAATACAAATTCAGTGAGCATGATACGGAAGAAATTAAAAAAATGAACAATCGCCAGCGGTCGGGAGACGGATTTTTGATCGATTTGAAACAGATCGATGAGGTGTCTGATAAAGATTTGCAGGCGGTATCTTGTCCAACTTTAATCATGCATAGCATAAATGATGCTTCGGTGTCTGTAGAACATGCCTATTTTGCACATGAAAATATATCTCATTCAAAATTAAATCTGCTGGATACATGGGGACATTTGATTTGGCTTGGGAAAGATGCGGACGAAACAAATGATAGGGTTGTTCGATTTTTAAATAAATATTGACTTTAAAGTGAAAACGGAGGCATACAATGAGCACATTATCCATCAAAGAACTTCAATCAGAAAAAGAAATACGCACTGCATTTTCAATTATGAAGCAACTGAGAACGCATCTTGATGTAAATACATATTTGCATTTGGTAAAAGAGGCACAGGATAAAGACAGCTATAAAATGTTTGCTTTATTTGATGATGGGGAAATGGTGGCGGTTACCGGATTTAAACCGATGATCACGCTTTATTACGGGAAATTTGTCTGGGTTGCCGATTTAGTAACAGACGCGACCAGACGCTCAAAAGGTTATGGAGAAGAGCTGCTTGCATTTGTGCATAAGTGGGCAATGGAACATAACTATGAATGTGTGGCATTATCATCAGGTCTTGAAAGGACGGAGGCACATCGTTTTTATGAAGATAAAATGGGTTATAAAAAGGCGAGTTATGTATTTAAAAATTCTTTAAACTGATATGGGGGACGAATATGCAGAAATGGCAAACGTTGAAGTCAGAGTATATACATAAGAGCCCGTTCGGGAATATCCGGAAAGACCGCTGCAAACTTCCGAATGGCATGGTGATCAATGAATATATTGTCAATGAATACGCTGACTGGGTGAATGCGGTCGTGCTTACTGCAGATAACGAGATGGTGCTGGTCGAACAATACCGGCATGCAGGAGCAGATTTGTTCATTGAAGTGCCGGCTGGAAAAAGAGAAGGAAATGAAACACATGCTGAAGGTTTGGTTAGGGAGGTCAGGGAAGAGACTGGTTACGTTTCCCGGAGGGGCCCCGTGTTTTTAGGTGAATTTATGGTAAACCCGGCGACGCAAAACAATAAAGTGAAAACTTTTCTAATCCTGGATGCATATAAAGCCCATGAACAGTACCTGGACGAGACGGAAGATATTAAAGTGAAGCTGATTGAATTCGAACAGTTTGGAAAACTCATGCTGGAAAATAAAATTAAAACCCAATTATTTACTTCGAATGCTTATTTTATGGCAAAGGATTATATTCGAGAACATTTTTAACAAAGTGCTCATCATAAAGATCGTATATCAGCCGGTCTTTATATATATATTTCATCATTAGCATTGCATTAATTTATCAACCATTTTGTCAAGCATTACATCTAGTAAAAAATATTCCCAATATAGGTAATAATACTTACAATTGCATAAAAAAAGCCTTATAATTAGGGTAGTAGTTCTTGTCCAAATCCCTAATTATAAGGAGCATCACATGGACAAGGATAACACAAAAACAACAATAAATGAATTATTAAAGATAATAAACGAACAAACTTTTACGAAATTAATCAATGTGATCGATCTTGATAAGTACGTTAAAAAACTGACAGCTCATAAATTTTTACAGTTGCTTATCATAGCCCACATAAATGAGGTTGATAGTTTAGCGCACCTTACCCAAAAGGTGAAAGATGATGACAAATTAAACCGCCATATGGGATTTGATATTAGCACCTCTCAACTTTCAAGGAAGCTGGGAGCTTTATCACCAAAAGTTTTTGAGAAGGTCTTTCACCATCTTGTTTTTAACATCCATGCTCGGCAGAAAGGGCAGCCTATTTCTCAACAAATCTCAAGACTTCATGTCATTGATTCGACAACGATGAGTATGTCCCTGACGCAATATCCATGGGCAACATTCCGTAAAACAAAAGCCGGCGTTCGGCTTCATCTTCAGGTAGTTGTTACAAAAGACATGGTATTGCCTGATAGTGGTGTACTTACACCAGCCAAGCATGCAGATCGAACACAGATGAATGAACTTATTGAAATCGTACCTGATGCTGTCTATCTATTTGATCGGGGTTACAACGATTACAAACAATTTGATAAGCTTTGCATGGAAAAAGTTCGTTTTATTACACGGTTGAAAAAGAACGCTGAAGTAAAAGTACTTCAAGAATATGAGGCAAATCCAGACTCTCTCATATTTAAGGACCAGAAAGTTATCTTAGGAAAAGGAAAAAACCAAATGACTAGATCATTAAGGTTAATTGAAACAGAAGATAGTGAAGGTAATACGGTTATCATTATCACAAACTGCTTCCATCTTTCCGCTAATGAGATTGGTGACTTGTATCGCTACCGATGGAAAATAGAGACCTTTTTCAAATGGATGAAACAGCATTTACACCTGAAAACATTCTACGGAAAAAGCGAGAATGCCGTTTACAATCAAATCTGGATTGCGCTCATTACATACTGTTTAGAACTTTTAATGCAGCGAAACTTACATCATAAAGGATCATTATTAGACGTACACCGAAAGTTGCAAACCAACTTATTTGAAGGACTGGATAAATTCATTCGTTCCCTCTTTAGAAAGCCTGAACGCACGTCAAAAGGACGGCGAGCAAATCGTTGGGAGAGAGAATTTAAGTTCATAGAGCGTCAATTTGCACTTGAGGAGGTGAGTCATTTAAACGATTTAACGTTTGATCCTTTATTTTAATTACTTTTTAATATAATTCAAATTATCTGACAAGGACTACACTTATTCCTGTATTAACTTTTTTTCACTGTTCGGAATGAGGTGCAGTCAGAATATTGCATCATATTAATGTTACTTATGAAATCTTTGCTTGACTTTAATTTTTAGGTTTTATGCAATGCTAATGATATTTCATCAAAAGTCACAATATACCATTCGACAAAATTCGAGCAAATTCGGGGAGTGACAGCGTATAATGGTAAATAAGTCAATAGGTAATTTTACCGAAAAAAGGGTAAGTTTAACTAAAGCCCTTCATTTTCTTTGTTTTCTGAAAAGACTCATCCATCACAGAACTTTATAATAGAGCCCCTCTAGAACGTAAAAGGGATCTTGCTTTTTTATCCTGCAGAGGATACAACCTAGTGATATAAACTTAGATTTTCACGTATTATTCGTACTTGCAGGACAAGATCCATAACGCTGTCACACGAGGTCTGGAGCCTCAGGCACGTTGTTCAATGTAATCTAACGTCCTAGAGGAGCTCCATTTTCACTTCCTATAGCTTATAAAAACAAATGGCTTTAATCAGTTCATGCTTCGTGTTCTACTTAGTGAATAAAAACATCAAATAATATCATTCATGCCATGTATCCCACCATCCTTGACCTTGTTTGTGTCCGTGGTAGTGGTTTTGATGGCGGATGGTAGAAAAACAGCCTTTAGGGCTCCATCCGCATCAGCAGCGTACCACGGACATTCACTTCTAAGTTCCGCTGGCGGGGCCCCGCCCCCTTCCAGCGATCACTAAGAAGTGGCACGGCGGTCAAGGGCAAGCAGCTAAAGCTGTGGTTAAGATAGTGCTATTTTCCAGTGAATGGATCACTTTTGTCATAACTGGCTCACTGTCTATAATTACTTAATTTCCAGTTAGGCAGACTGATAGTCTATCGTTGCGGCAAATTTTTCGAAAAACAGCTTTGTATTAGCGCTGTGCAGCTTTTTGCTTATTTGATTGAGTAAAGTATAATCTTTATGATTTGTACGGTATAACGTCTGATGCTTAATCATGGAAAAGGCTAATCGAATCATCCGGTTTCCCAAAGCA
This sequence comes from Virgibacillus kimchii, assembly GCF_055379185.1. Classification (NCBI taxonomy): domain Bacteria; kingdom Bacillati; phylum Bacillota; class Bacilli; order Caryophanales; family Bacillaceae; genus Virgibacillus; species Virgibacillus kimchii. The sequence goes on from NZ_AP043951.1 coordinate 3,900,838, forward strand.
ATGTAAGCCTGTGGAGCGACTTTTCCGCGTTCAATGAGCTCTTTATATTTCTGTTTCATTTCCGGGTTATTACTGGCTAAAGACCGGCCGGCCTGATAAACAACATTTCGGAAAGGCTTCCTCCCCTGTTTGGAAACAGCGTAGTAAGAAGGTCTCCTATCCCCTGACTGCTTCACGACTGGGTTTGTCCCTGCCATTTTTATTAATTGTCCCGCATGATCGAAATCAGAAATATCCTCCATTTCCGCGTATAATTCAGCTCCAGTAACGACTCCAATACCCGGCACGCTAAGAAGGACCGCCCCCTCTGTCTGTACAAATAAATCCTCAATCTCTCTTTCCAGCTTTTTAATCTGTTTATTTAATAATTCCAGTTGATCCAGACGCTGATTAAGCAGGAATTGATCCGCCTGGACACATTCCTTTGGCTGTGAAATGGATTGATTGGCAAAATCAAGCAAGCATTGAATCGTATCATCTCGCAGTTTTAGATTTTCACGTACCGAAAGAGCACGTAAGCCTTTCACTCCAAGTTCCACGATATCGCTTGGATGTGGGCAATTTCTCATGATGTAAACCGACGACTTCCCAAATAAATCGGAAAAGGGCTTTTTCTGTTCTCGCTTGCCGTTTTCCCATACACTTTTCCCTTGAAATTCGCGGAATATATGGTCTAAATGGACACGTATTTGATTTTGTACAGATGAACGCTCTGCCACTAACTCACGTCTTGCACGAGTTAGCTTTTGCAGGTTATTCATCGTATCCGAGCTTAATTCATGCGTTGTGCCATGACCGTATATTATCGCTTGTACAATCGCCATTAAATCCAGGTTGTCTGTCTTGGATGAATTTAAAAGCATCTCCCGTACTTGTGCTGTGGTCGCTGCATTTATAACCCGAACCATATAACCCTCTTTATAACTGCGCCTCACCAGATCCTCATAATAATGCCCCGTTGTTTCAATGCCAATAACAACCTCTTTCATTTTATGTTTTTTCTTTTCACTCTCAACCAAATTCCTTACCTTCTCAAATCCAGTCCCGGATGCATCAAACTCAAATGGTTTTACCAGAATATCTCCATAAAATGTACAGATTGTGGCCTTATGCGTATACTTCGCTGCATCCACCGCTACGATTAATATCTTTTCTCCTCCTGTTTTTCGAATAAATTCTGCCCATCGACTTCCATTCTTACCTTGAATATGGTTCAATAATGTATGGACCATCATTTTCATCTCCTTTGAGTGATTAGTAATTGGAAGTTCTGTGATAGGTACTTCTATTTTACATTGAAAATGATGGTCTTTCTTCATTTATGAACTATTTACTATACTAGGCACCAGTTGGGGAGTGGCATAAGAAGAGGGTGAGTTCTGTGAAACGGTTATTATTTTTGTTTATTATCTTGCTGGCCGGGGCAGTTTTTGCGGGTTGTTCTGCGCCGGACATGTTTACTCTGGAAGAAAATAAAGATGAACAGGAAACGGTACAAGAGGGTTCTGAATTTGAAATAGAAGAAGCCGGTTATTATACGGGCAGAGATGAGGTTGCCCTTTATATTCATACTTTCAACAGGCTTCCGGATAATTTTATAACGAAATCGGAAGCCGGCGAATTAGGCTGGGAGCCGAGTGAAGGCAATTTGTGGGAAGTGACGGAGCGGAAAAGCATTGGTGGCGACAGATTTGGAAATAGAGAAGGATTGCTTCCGGAAAAAGAAGGCAGACAGTATTATGAAGCAGATATTAATTATGAAGGCGGCTACCGCGGTGCAGAACGCATTGTTTATTCCAATGATGGGTTAATTTACTATACCGATGATCATTACGATACATTTACCATATTATATGGAGATGAATAAAATGGTACACATTACCTTGGACGGAGAAAAAATGACACATAAAGAAGAAGTCCATGCATATTTAAAATCCGAACTGCCTCTGAATGGATACTACGGCAGCAACCTTGATGCACTATGGGATGCGCTCAGCACTTATAATCACCCCATTGAAATTGTACTGATTCATCGTCAACCAATGCTGGCATATCTGGGAAACTATGGGAAGTCTGTTATAAAGGTGTTTGAAGATGCAGCAAAGGAAAATCCGAATATAAAATTTACAATGGTATAGAAAGGTGCCTGGCACTTCGACAAAATTCGGGGAGTGACAGTGCTCAACCCCCTTATAATGGACAATAGGGTATAATGAAAATACGTCATTACGGACTTTTATAAGACCTGCGGTAGTATGTCAAGAGAAAAATGTTAAATTATTTAATTGTCAAGGTTCAATTTGCTTAAAAAAGGCATCAAGAAACTAGACCAGTAAAATAATGTAAATTACTGGAAATAACACAAAGGATATTAGAAGCAATTTAGCTTCATATATTCACGCTCCTTTTCGGCGTGTAGATTTGGTGATTACGTAGTAGCGCATCCACCAAACGCACTAATTTTCTTGCGGTTAGAACGAGGGCTCTTTTGTGTTGATGTTTCGGTACTTCTCGATACTTCTTTTCATAATACACTTGGTATTCAGGAATCTCTCTTCTTACCCGGTTGGCGGCTTCAACTAAGTAATATCGGAGATACTGATTACCATTACGTGATAGCGAAGTATCATCAGCCGTAAAGCGCCCTGATTGGTGTTTACGCCAATAAAGGCCCGCATACTTTGCGATTTTTGTTTCACCTTCAAAACGGTCTATCTGCCCAATCTCAGCGATAATGCCTGCTGTAAATACTGGACCTATACCAGGTACCGTTTGAAGTGTTTGAGGTAATCCAGCCATAATTCGCTTGATCGCTTTATCAATCTCTTTTACTTGCTTTTGAAGAGTCCTTATGACCTCAATAGTAGTGCCAAGAATGATGTCTATAGAGTCCTCTACAACCTTATCTAGGCGATAGGAAGAACGAACAGCTTTATGGATTGATTTAGCTACACACTCTGGATCATCAAAGCGGTTCCTGCCTTTCTCTTGAAGAAATGCTGCTAAATCTTCTATTGGCATTTGCGCCAGTTCATCAAGGCTGTATTTCTCATAAAACAGCTCCATCATGGCATTGCCGAAGACAGAAGACTCCACTTCCTCTGTGAAGGTGTTGCATTTAAAACTTAAGTGCTGAAGAAAGTGTTGTTTTTCTTTAGTTACTTGACGGATGAGTTGGTAACGAGAGCGAGTAAGTTGTTGAAGCGCAACATACTGCTGCTCTTTAACAACAGACATTGGCAAACGCCCAAAGCGTAAATAATCGGCAATGACAAACGCATCAATTTCATCCGTTTTGTCCATATCACTGTAACTCTTTTTAAAGTTCGCAATCTGTTTGGGATTCATAACGAATACTTCTGTACCAAGTGCCTTAAGCGTTTCATCATTATGTAAAAACATGGATGGATGAAAGCTATAAACTGAAGTAGATTCAAGACCAATTTTAATCAAATGGCTTTTTTGGCTTTGTATACTCTCTAAAATAGAATCACGTAAAACAGTGGCACCAGGCAAATCATTGGATACTGTGAAGGAACGAAGTTTCTCTCCTTCACCATTTAGAAAACAAACCTTAATATCAAAAGAACTAACATCTAGACCAACAAATAATTTCATGGGGGGAATTCCTCCTTTCGATTTAGAATCATTGGTACTTATTTCTTGGACGCCCTGAGATATCCCTAGTGTGAACGTCGATCAACAACCTCGTGTATAAGTACTATCCCTGATTCGAAAGCCGCCCTAGAGCTACTACCATCCAGGTTCGATAATCAGGGTGCACAGCCTGCGAGTAGGAAGGTCCGCACGTACACTGGGAAACAGTCTTTCTAATGTGGTCGAGCCACAAGGGGGAAAAGAATTGTCCCAAATGATCCTAAGACCATTATCTAGAAATATCTCAGGACATCCAAGAGATTTGACTATATTTTTATAAAAGTAAGAATCTTATAGGCTCAAAATTATGGGCCTAAATATACTATACGAGGGGGTTATAAAATGGATGAAAAGCAAAGAAAGACCCACAAAAGTGCTGAATTTAAATTGAAGGTAGTACAGGATATTCTTGAAAATGGTCGGAGTGTTGCACAAGTTGCCGAAGAGATTGGTGTACATCGGGATACGGTTAATAATTGGCGTAAAGCTTATCTTTTAAATGGTAAAGAAGGATTAATCAATCAACGTTCTGTTACTCAACGGAAGAAAGTTAATGAAGGACAAAAAGTGACAGAGCTAAAGAAAGAGCTAAAAGAAAAGGAATTAGAGATAGAAATCCTAAAAAAGTTCCAGGCCTTTCTCAAGGAGAACGAATAGCCAAAAAATATGATGCGGTTACTTATTTGAGGAAGGCTCATCATTATCCTGTGGTCCTGTTATGCCGCGTACTTGGTGTGTCCAAAAGTGGCTATTATGCTTATTTAAAGCGTGTTAGAAGGCCCGTGTCCACGGAAGAAAAGCAATTGCTGGATCAAATTAAAAAAATATATAGAAGGCATAAAGGAACATACGGTGCCAAACGGATCGCTAAGGAATTAAAAGGAGCAGGGATAACTGTTAACCACAAGAAAGTTGCCCGCCTTATGCATGAAGCTAATTTAAAAGCTAAAGTGCGGCGCAAAAAAACGACCAGTGAAGCTAGAACCAGTTCAACCGGTTTTGTTTATGAAAACCTTCTGGATCGTAATTTTGATGCAAATCATCCAAACCAAAAGTGGGTGACGGATATGACGGAGCTGTGGGTGGAAAACCAAAAAGTTTATATTTCAGCCGTTATGGACTTATTTAACCGGGAGATTATCGCTTTTAAAATATCGGAGAGCCCAAACCAGCAGTTAATTAAGGATACGATTGAAGCAGCACAAAGAAAAAGAAGGTTAAAGACATTGGAAGGCGTACTCATACACAGCGATCGGGGCAGCGTCTACAGATCGCTTATGTATCATCAATTGAGCAGCAAACTTAAATTTATACCCAGCATGTCAAGGAAGGCAAACTGTTGGGATAATGCCGTCATTGAAAGTTTTTTCTCACAGCTTAAAACAGAATTTCTTTGTTTCTATCCCAACTGTTCACGAAAGACTTACAGGAAAAATTTATTATCCTTCGTAAAACGATTTAATGAGAAACGAATCCAAAAGAGACTTGGGTTCATTTCTCCTAAAGCATATTATGTACAATACAAAAATTGTGCCTGACTGCCGTCCATGTAACCACAGCGCAGCTGCTTGCCCTTGACTGTCGTGCCACTTCTTAGTGATCGCTGGAAGGGGACGGGGCCCCGCCAGCGGAACTTAGAAGTGATTGTCCATGGTAGGCTTGTTAGGCGGATGGTCTTCCCCTTAGGGGATTATTTCTCCCATCCGCCAGTCAAAAAATACCATGGACACAAACAAAGTCAAGGGTGGTGGGTCAAGAAAACCTATATTGATTGTCGACTTTTTTAATGTCCTTTTTTAAGGGGCTTGACCACAGGCACCATTTTTTCTCATACAAACAGTTTGTCCATCATATAATGTAGTTTCCATCCTTATACATAGAATAATTTCCTTTTGCATACATATTATTTATTGGAAATGTAAATATCACGAAAGGATGATGACGTGGATAAGGATAGATTTAAAAAGTCGGGCAAAGACAATAATAAGGATGAGCAGCTGGAGAAGTTCCGACGGAGAAATACCGGTCCCGGAAAGAAGATGACAGATGACCATGGTGTAAAAGTTTCCAACGACCGGACGTCACTAAGGGCGGGGAGACGTGGTCCCGGATTACTACAGGATTTTCATTTCTATAAGAAAATCACCCATTTTGACCGGGAGCGGATACCTGAAAAAGTGGTGCATGCCAGGGGCTTTGCAGTTCATGGGGAATTTGAGGCTTATCAGTCATTAAAACATCTGACAAAAGCCCATTTCCTGCAGGAAGCAGGGAGGAAAACCCCTGTGTTTACGCGTTTTTCCACCTTTCAGGGAAACAGGGGGTCGAAGGATACGGCCGTGGACATCCGCGGATTTGCGGTGAAATTTTATACAGAGGAAGGGAATTATGATTCATTATCCCTCCAGTTTCCGGTGTTTATCATAGCAGACGCCATGAAATTTATGGATGTGGTTCACGCGGCTAAGCCGAATCCGGTTACAGATATTCCGCAGGCAACGACAGCCCATAATAATTTCTGGGATTATATAGCAAATAATCAGGAAGCTGCCCATATGATCATGTGGCTGATGTCGATGCGGGGACGTCCCAGAAGCTGGCGCATGATGGCAGGTTGGCCGATCAACACATTCCGGTTTATCAATGAACAAGGAAAATCCACTTTTGTCCGGTTTAAATGGATTCCCAAACTTGGGGTGCATTCTTTACTGCTTGATGAGGCAAATGTGATTGGCGGGGTGGATCCGGACTACCACCGAAGAGATATTATCGAAGCCATTAATAAAGGGGCCTACCCTGAGTATGAACTGGGAATTCAGCTTATCGCCCAGGAAGATGAGTTTAAGTACGATTTCGATATATTGGATAACACGAAGCTCTGGCCGGAGGAACAGATCCCCGTTCAGGTTATAGGTAAAATGACGCTGAACCGGCTCATGGATAATTTTTTTGCGGAGGAAGAACAGTCTGTTTTTGACCCTGCCCATGTCGTACCGGGGATTGACTTTACGAATGATCCAGTTTTACAAGGGAGAAGCATTGCGTACAGGGATACGGAGCTATACCGGCAGCGCACCGCCAACATCAATGAAATTCCAATCAATAAATCGATCAATGAAAAGTATTTTAATCTGCGTGACAGTTTTTCAAGATACAGGATTGATGTAGATCCTGTGCATTACCATAAAAACTCATTAGCCGGAAATACGCCGTCAGAATCTACATTTGAGGAAGGCGGCTATGTCAATTACCCTGAAGATGTGGAGGGTCATGTTACGAGAGAAGTGCCAAGTGAGTCGTTTAATGACTTCTTTTCACAGCCAAGGATTTTCTGGAATAGTTTGTCATCCATTGAGAAACAGGATCTCACCCAGTGTCTGACATTTCACCTCCAATATGTAAAAAGTGAATCAGTCAGACAGCAAAACGTGGAAATGTGGGCAAATGTTGATCAGGGACTTGGGACGGTATTAGCGGAAAAGCTGGGTGTGAATCCTCCACAAACCTCTCATGTACCAGTGGAAACAAGTTATCCTTCCCTCAGCCAATTAAATACACCATATTTTGCCGCCACACAAAAAGTAGCCGTACTGATTGGTGATGGGTTCCACGGGGGAGAAGTGACCAATACATTGAACGCTTTAAAGCATAATGGTGTATTTATGGACATCATCAGTGAAGAACTGGGAATGGTGACCGGCTCAGACGGTACACAAATCGAAGTAAATGAAACATTTTTAACAAAATACGCAGTGCTCTATGACGCGCTTTATGTTGTCGGCGGGAGAACCAGTAATCAAGCGAAATTTGAGTCTGACATCAATGAGTTTATCACGATGGCCTATAAACATTATAAGCCGATTGGCATTGCAACGACTGCCGGTAACTACCTAAAAGCATCAGACAAAAACAATCTGGCAGGTGTCGTTTTTGCAGCCAATAATCCGAACTTTGCAAAGGATTTCGTAAATGCAATCGCAAAGCAGCGCTTTTGGGATCGCACTTAAGGGCGGGGATGCAGCAGTGCATTATTCGAAATGAAATTGTCTGGGATGAGGGACTTGGGACTGCGCGTAAATGCCCGCCCCACCGTGCTGAATGCTCGTCACAACGTAAAGATTTAGGGCTGTGCCTAAAAGCTTGTCCAATCGTAAAGAACCGGGACTGGCTGACGCTCATCCCATCGTCGCTTTATTCCGAAAAGAAAGGAAAGAGATTGTGTGGATAGGCCAAATAGAAATAAAAAGCAGGAACAGCTTGAAAAATATCGCGTGGAAAATACGGGGAAAAGACTTACGACCGGTAAAGGGTTAAAAGTTTCAAATAATGAAGAGACGTTAAAAGCCGGGCCAAGGGGTCCTGCCTTAATGGAGGACTTTCATTTTTTTGAAAAACAGATGCACTTTGACCGGGAAAAAATACCGGAAAGAGCCGTGCAGGCGAGAGGATTTGGGGCACATGGAGAGTTTGAACTGTATACGTCGATGAGAAATCATACAAAAGCCGGCTTTTTACAACATGCCGGAACAAAGACACCTGTATTTGCAAGGTTCTCCAACATGCAAGGGTATAGGGGGTCAAGTGATACAACGCTTGGTGCGCGCGGGTTTTCGGTAAAGTTTTATACAGAGGAAGGAAATTACGATTTGTTGGGAATCTCCTTCCCGGCGTTTGCGCTTCACGACGCGTTTAAATTAGCGGATATCATCCATGCGTTAAATCCTGAGCCGCATAATGATATTCCCCAGGCTTCGGCGGCGCATGATAATTTTTGGGACTTCATTGTGCGTAACCAGGAAACTGCCCATTTTGTCATGTGGGCGATGTCTGACCGGACGGCACCAAGAAGCTGGCGGATGATGGCGGGCTATAGTGTGAACACATTTCGTTTTGTAAATGAACAAGGTGAGGCAACTTTTGTCAGGTTTCACTGGAAACCTGTGCTTGGTGTTCATTCCCTGCTCGTGGAGGAAGCATTAACGATTGCGGGAATAAATCCGGATTTCCATCGCCAGGATCTGTGGGATGCAATTGAAAATGGAATGTATCCCGAATATGAATTAGGTGTACAGATGATCGATGAAGCTGATGAATTTAAGTATGAATTCGATGTGCTGGATCCGACAAAACTTTGGCCTGAGGAAGTTGTTCCGGTAAAAATCATTGGCAAAATGAAGCTGAACAAAAATGTGGATAATTTCTTTTCGGAAGTAGAGCAGGTCGCCTTTAATCCGGCAAATGTAGTTCCGGGGATAGATTTTTCCAATGCCCCGGTGCTGCAGGGCAGGCTGTTTGCCTATGAAGATACACAAATGCACCGGATCGGCAGCCCGAATTTTAAAGACCTTCCAATCAACCGGCCGATTTGTCCAATTCACAATAACCAGCAGGGCGGTTATATGAGAAGCAAGATTAATGTTGGCAGTGTAAATTATTATAAAAATTCTTTGGCAAAAAACACACCAGCACCAACGCCCCCGGAAGAAGGAGGGTATGTTCACTATCCGGAGAGGGTGGAAGGACGAAAGGTTAAAGCCACAAGCGATTCGTTTAAAGATTATTTTTCCCAGGCCAGGATGGTTTGGAACAGTATGTCGGCAGTGGAGAAGCAGCATATAACCCAGGCGTTTAGTTTTATGCTCGGAAATGTAAAAAGTAAATCCGTGCGTCAGCAGGCGGTTGATATGTTCAGTCATGTGGATATTGGGCTGGCGACGGCGATTGCTGATTATATAGATGCAAATCCTCCGTCAGGTGTGCATGTACCTGTGGAAACCAGCTATCCATCCCTTAGTCAGTTAAACACACCGAAATATGCCTATTCATTAAAGGTGGGCGTGCTCATTAGTGATGGATTTAATGGAGGAGAAGTTAAAGAAGTGATCCGTGCGTTTGAATCCCATGGCATTCTTTACGAAATTATTGGCAAAAAATTTGGTTCGGTCACAGGAACGGACGGCACGAGTATTGACGTCGATGCAACGTTTCTCATTACAGATCCTGCGCTGTATGATTCGCTATACATTGCAGGGGGAAGTGATGCCTCACTTCAACAGGATATTATGAACTTTGTGGGTACGGCTTACAAACATTATAAGCCGATTGGGGTTGGTACAACGGGAGAACAGTATATAAAAACCGCGAGCCAAAATAACCTGAAAGGGGTTGTGTTTGCCACTGAAAATACTGATTTTGCAGAAGCATTTGTTTCTGTGATAGGTGAGCAGCGGTTTTGGGAGCGGACTTGAAGTGTAATCAGGGACAGCAGGGACAGGTACGCTGTCCCAAATTGGCGTTATCTGGGATAAAGATCCCAGTCCCCGCTGTCTCTATTCAGGACCTTTTCTCCTTAGCGGCTCTCCATCATGTGTTTTTAATGCACCTTCCTTGTTTAGCTCATCGATCTTACCATCAATGGTCCCTTCCGTATAATTATCAGAGACCTGTTCATGGGTAATGGCCATTCCCTGATCTATGGCTTCATTGCTTTTATAATAAGAGACATCATACATTTTTTTTGCTACCTTGCTGGAATTTTCAAGGGAAGTTTTTTCACGTCGATCCCTATTCATCTTATCGCCCTCCTTTTACCTCTTATAATTTGCATAACAAAGAAAAATTATGTTCCTCCCATCTGAAAAGATCAATAAAATATGCAAGCGATTCAGTAATTAATGTTTTACTTTCCGCATTGTTACACTCCATATATTTAATATCGGTACAGCATTCCAATTGCTAATGTCTTCATTTATAATAAAGATGGATTTATGAAACATTCGGAGGAGAACAGAATGAATTTTTCCCGGGAGGATTTTGCCGTAACATTGGAAGGCAATCAAGTCACGTTACTCAGAAAAGAATTTTTCCTGCTGCAATTTTTATATGAGAATAAAGGAAGGGTCTTTTCCAGGGAGGAGTTGCTGGATGCTTGCTGGCCAATGGAAGAACCAACGGACCGCACCGTGGATGATCATATTTACAGGCTCAGAAAAAAATTATTCCCTTTCCGTGATAAGGTGATGATTAAGACAGTAAAAGGGGTAGGCTATACGTTGAAACTGGAAAATTCGGCTAATGAATCGCCAATACCAGTTCCGGAAGAAATATCCCGACAGGCAAATGAATTAATGGCTACTTATTACAAATATGGTCAAGGGAAAGCAGTAAAAGAATTAATAACAAATAAAACGTTAGGTTTTCCAACTGATGAGAAGCAGGAAACCGTAATCGTTTGGCTCCAAAGTGATTTTGAATCCCTCCTGAAAAAACTTGACGGAACGAAACATATTTTTGTTCCTTTATTACTGTATGGATTTGTGGAAAGTGATACAAAGACAGTAATAAGCGTGCAAGAGCGAGTGCTTCAAAAGAATATTTTAAGTGAAAAAGATCGAATGGATATAACCTGTGTCAGCCTGGCATTGTTGTATTTGAAAATAAATAAACCAGCGCATTCCATGCAGCTTATACAGGAAGAATTAGATGCCATCAGCTCTCCTGAACATGGATTCTTCCCTTTTTTGCATATCATGAAAACGATTATTTTATTTTATGACAATAAAATGGATGAAGTGGAAAAAGGGTTTAACGAGGCAGAGAATGTGCTGATCCGTTTTCCCTTTTTAAAAGAACAGGCTGCCCTCAAGATGATGAGAGGGTTGTTTCTCATTGAAAAAGGCAAGGAAAAAATGGGGAAGCATACCATTGATCAAGCGATCCGGATGGTTCATCAATCAAACCATACCTATTATTTTTTATTGATATATCAAGTCCTGGAGTTGCTCCTTCCCAAAGCAGGTACAAAAAAGGAACTCATTCATCATTATAAAAAAGAAGCCACTGACTATTTCAAGCACACAAACCTGTTCAAGTTAAAGACTGAGATTAAAAAGCAGGTTTTTTCCGTTCTCTGATATTCCTCTGATATTGATCCCTTATCCTTTTATTCAGGAAGGTGATCATATGGAAGATCAGGCAGCAGAAAAAATGTCTATATGGAAAAATCGTACATTTGTTATGTTATTTAGTTCATATGCCATCTCTACGTTCGGTCGATTTTTCGATATGCTGGCAGTCATGCTGATGTTCAGCTACGTCTGGCAATCAGAACCTTGGATGATTGCGCTTATCCCTGTCGTCTACGCACTCCCTCATGCTTTATTCAGTCAATTTGCAGGAATTTTGATCGACAGGGGCAAAAAGGTCAGAATCATGCTTCTGGCAGATCTACTGACAGCGGTTTTAACCATTTTCCTTATTTTTATCACCAACCCGTGGGTCATGTTAGGGATTATACTTGCACGTTCGGGTGTTACTGTTGTTCATTTCCCTGCCCAACAGGCGCTCGTTAGGCAAGTTGTCCAACCGGAATTGATTATAAAAGCGGTAACTTTAAATGGTACCGTAAATCAATTATCAAAAATAATTGGCCCTTTTCTCGGTGCTTCCATTGCTGCAGCATTTTCACCAAGGTTGAGTTTTGTTGTCTACGCTTTAGCTCTTTTGGTTTCTGTTTGCATTCTTTTGTTTTTACGCCATGTAGATACGGATGAATCTGCAGTTACACTGGAAGGGGACACATCGGATAAAGATGCTTTCTGGAAAACATGGGCGAGTGGCTGGGGCATTATACTGCGTTCCAGAGTATTAGTGGCAAGCTTCTCTTTTTCTTTAATTGCATTTATATCCATCCAATTGGTGGATGCACAATTTGCTGTACTAACACGGGAGCTTTTTCCCGAAAATCCTTCTTTATTAGGCTGGCTCATGTCTGCAGTAGGCTTAGGCGCAGTGGGAATCATTCTATGCCTGAATAGATTGAAAGGAATAAGAAGGTATGGATGGTTTCTGGGAAGTTCGATATTTTTTATCGGTGCAGGTCTTTTTACCATGGGCATGCTTTCGCCTGGTGTAAATATTTGGTGGATCATCGGTCCTGCGCTTGTTATAGGAGTAGGCACAGGTATATTCAGTGTTGTGATCAGCTATATTCTGCAAATGGAAAGCCCGGAAGGAAAGGTAGGTCAAATGTCGGGAATGTACAATTCCCTGACAGGAATCATTTTGCTGCTTGCACCTGTTGCCGGCGGTTTCCTTGTACAATTGTATGGAGTGTTTCATATTTTTCAGGTGATTGGATTTGTCACATTGGTGATTGGGTTTATTGGTATTGTAATGCAGAGCGTGTTATGGGGGAAAGCAGTCGGAACATAGTGGGACGCAGGGACAGGTACATTGTCCCTGCTGCTAGTTATTTTATAGGGTATGACTTGTGCACTTCAAGTCTAATTTCGTTCGGAAATTCTATGGTTTCAGTAATATAAATATGTAAATTGCCTCTCTAATTTCCTTAATTTCTTTAGGGTTTATTGCCTTTTTATCCAAGTTTATGCTGTATTTTGCTCCCGATGAATCATATAGCACACCTTCGCGCCTCCCATCATAATGAGGAGCGGGCTCTATGTTTTGTCGTACCCTATCAGGCATATTATCTTCAGCTTCTTTTGCTCTTAGGATGGAACTTGATGTGGAAATTATACGCTGGATTACTTCGCTCAATTACTATCGTCCTTTTTTATTCCGTGATATGATAGTATTACTTGATATTTATATGTTTTTTACCTGTTTCAGGAGGATACTATATGAGGCGCGAGGACAAGTCTGCACAGAATTCGAGTCAGCTCAAAAAATCGACTATGATCACGGATATTAAATCTCTTTTTAAATCAACCGTCCTGATAGCAAATGTACTGCCTGTGATTTCAGGTTTTTGGCTGGCACTTTACTTTACGGGTAATGCCTTTGCTGACTATTGGATAATATTTTTACTTACCTTGATTGGAAGTACAATGGTAATGGCCGGTGCTTTGGTGTTAAACAATTGGTATGATGTGGATATCGATACGATTATGAAGCGGACGCAGAATAGGCCGACCGTCACGGGACATATATCCATGAATACTGTTTTGGCCATTGGGATAGCTTCCAGTTTTCTTGGATTGATCATTTTATTGTTTACATCGCTGGAAGCAATGATTTATGCGCTTATTGGCTGGTTTTTATATGTTGTGCCATACACCATGTGGACAAAAAGAAAATATTCTTTTAACACTGTAATCGGAAGTTTGTCCGGTGCAGTAACTCCAATGATTGGGTGGGCGGCCATTGATTCTGCATTTCACGTTGTTCCTATCGTTCTGTTTCTCATCTTGTTCATTTGGCAGATGCCGCATACATTTGCCATAGCCATCAGAAAATATGACGATTATAAAGCCGCGGGGGTGGCGATGCTGCCTGTTGTTTATGGGTTTGAAGTGACGAAGAGACAAACGGTCGTTTACATTGCCTGTCTGCTTCCACTGCCTTTTTATTTGGCACAGTTGGGTACAACTTTTTTAGTGGTAGCAACTCTCCTGAATCTTGGCTGGCTTGCCGTCGGAATTAGTGGTTTTTTTGTAAAAGATGTAGCGAAATGGGCGCGCTGGAATTTTCTTTATTCGGTAAACTATCTATTACTTATTTTTCTTATGGTAATTGCAGTAACTTTGCCGATGTTTCAAAGTTAGATGGAATTTAATAATAATGTATGATTGGAAGAAAATAAGGGTATAGAAATATGTGAGGAGGTAGTGTTATGGAGGATATTAAGGCAGGTAATAATAAATTTTACGTTGGTGAAGAGGAAGAAAACCCGTTGGCGGAAATTACTTTTGATACGTCCGAGGAAAATAATATTGTCATTGATCACACCTATGTTTCCAGTGAATTAAGGGGCCAGGGGATGGCAGGAAAATTAGTGGACAAAGCCGTAAAACATGCTCGTGAAAAGGATAAAAAAATTGTTGCGCTATGCCCATATGCAAAAAGTAAAATAGAAAAGACCCCGGAGCATAAGGATATATTGGTTGATTAAATAAAAGGAAAAATATCTTTGTGGAAAAATGGATTGTATCTTTTGCCTGAGCTTTCGTTCAGATTCACATTTACTGTCATCAAAAGTATAGTATAGGAAATGAACAGAATAAAATTCAGGAAAGGACTGTTGCACATGTATGTAACGATCCCGAAAATTGCTGAGTATTTATCCATTGAGGAATCAAAAATAGGGGCACTCGTTTTGGCAGGACGTATTCGAGCTATACATGATGGGGAACAGTTTTTGGTAAATAAAGATCAATTCAGCACATATTTTCAATTAATAAAAGAGTAAAACAGCGGGACGGCTCTCCAGTTGCATTATTGCAGGAGAGCCGTCCCTTTATTTTCTTATTCGGTTACTTTAAGGATGCCAACGCCGCCTTTAGTGGCATGGTTGAACTGGTGGGTAACAAATGGGTATTCGCCCGCTTCAGTTACCGTGAACTCCACCACTGCTCCACCACTTGCCGGAAGTATGACTGTTTGCAGTCCTTCCATATGGTTGGCAGGGTTTCCGTCGATATAGACATCATCAAACATGGTGCCTACGACGTGGAAAGAGCTAATTTCGTTCGGACCTACATTGTTGATATAGAAACGAACTTTGTCGCCTACTTCAGCGTGTAATGGTTCATCCTTCAGTGAAGTGGTCGTTCCGTCTGTATTAGGCTGGTCTCCGCCTTCCAGTGTTTTGGAAGAAAATACAACCTGGGACGGTACGCCGTTAGTCATATCATCCAAATCATTATATTGATACCATTCGTTTTGAATAATCGCATACTCACGATCCACCTCATCATCTGTCGGGAAGCCATCTTCCGGATGGACAATGATCACGCCGTGCATGCCATTGGCAATGTGGGAAAGGATCGGGTCCGTTCCACAGTGGTACATGAATACGCCCGGTTTTGAAGCGTCATAGACGAAAGTCTCTTCTTCCATCGGCTCCACATCGGCAAAACCTTTATCCGGTGCCGTATGAACAGCGTGGAAGTCCATGCTGTGCGGAATGGCCGGGTCCAGATTTTCCATGGTGAAATGGATGGTGTCCCCTTCCATTACTTCCACGAGCGGGCCTGGCGCTTCGCCGTTAAACGTCCATGCTTTATAAAATTCGCCTGGTGCGATTTCAATATCCGTAATCTGGGAAGTCATCTTAATATATACATCCGAACCGTCACGTTCCATTTCAACCGGCACCGGCTCCTGATTCAGATCCTGGTGCGGTTTAATAACCTCCACCTCTTCAGCCGCATTTACTTCCTCCATGGAATCATCCAATTCCGGGGATGCTTCATCCACGGATGTTCCGCAGGCAGATAACAACAACGCAGCAGCACTCAGACCGGTAACAACATAACCCAACTTCTTCTTCAACATAATAATCACCTCATAAGATTATTTTTTGTTTAAAGATAAGGATTTTTTATTTTATCCACTCAATCAAATTGGTCCTGGATCTGCTGTGTTATCTGCTTGACTGAATGGCTCTTTCTTATCTCTGACTCTAGTATAGTTTTTTTCACCCTTCTCACCTGTGATTTAAATCACAAATATATGTGCAAAAATGAACAAAGTTTGACACGGTGAATATAGTGTAAACTTATAATAAGTTGTATTTACTACTGTGGGGAATTAAAACAACATGTGAATTAATCACATATTGTGTGTTAAAGGAAGAGTGCTTTTAATTTTTATAGAGGGAGTTCGTGGATTCGAGCGTTTGGCGGAACTTCTGCGGCAACACAGACAGACGAAGAGCTGCAATGTAGAGGGCAACTGTTAAAGACAAATCCCCGGGGGAGCTAGTTAAATGTCTCCAACCACCGGGGCTGCATGAAGCAATGACACCTGAATTCATTACCTAAGGATGCGTATGGACACCTCCCCGAGGATGGTTTCAGGTGCTGTTATCGAACACCAAATATAGACACCTGTCCATACAACTGAATACCTCAACGTTAAATCGGTGCTTTTTCCAAATATCGTCCTTTTCTGCCATAGGTTGTTTCCGCAAATTTCATGGAGTTAATAATTGCTTCTTCTGTTGTCTGGATCACGGCCTGAAACAGTTTATTCATTATTTTATGGTCATTCCGGAGGTAAGTCATGGATTCTGTTGTCTTTTCAGCCTGATGGTCATATGTATTTGCCGTTGAAAATGCAATGGCAATGTCTCCGCTCCCGTGGTCGATGTTGCTCCCTACTCTTCCCAATCCGGCGGCACAACGTTTTGCCAGTCGCTTTAACTGCAGGCTGTGCAGCGGAGCGTCTGTTGCAATAATCATCATAATGGATCCATCCGGAGTATCCAGCTTTGTTTTGCTCCAGTCGGCAAACAAAGCGTCTTCCCGTTTTCCGAAGTTGCTCAGCACAAGGCAGCCGACCGTAAATTTTTCATTTTTGGCAGATACAATACGGGAAGCTGTGCCGATGCCGCCTTTGTAGTCGAAGCAGAGCATTCCTTTACCTGCACCGACTGCCCCTTGTTCCACAGGTTCGGATGTGGCATTTTCCAGTGCTTTTATCGCGTGTTCCGGCTTGACAGCCTGATAGTGAAGGGAATTTAAATAGCCATCATTGCATTCGCCAACTACAATATTTACGGTGCTCGTTGTATCTCCGATTGACTGGTTTCTTTCAACCATATAGTTTAACGTGCCCTGCCATACAGCACCTACACTAAACGTATTGGTCAGCATGATCGGTGATTCAAGCTGTCCAAGCTCCTCCATTTGGACAAGCCCTGTAGTTTTGCCAAACCCGTTAATCACTGCACTTGCTGCCTGAAGTTTTTTGTCAAATATATCTCCTCCATGGGGGAGAATGGCAGTCACCCCGGTGCAGACAGCAGTTTCTTCGTCTATTTTCTCATCCAGGGTAACATGACCGACCTTTATCCCTTCCACATCGGTGATACAATTGTTTTTTCCTTTTTCCGTTAACATTTTATCCGTCCCCTTTCCATTCGTGTCTGTTCCACTTGAATATTTATGGTATTTCCCACGGTTTTATTATGATGAGTATAGCAAAAGTTTTAAGGTAAAGATAATTTGAGGGAAGTTTTAAAAGGGGGATGAAGTGCAAAAGAGTTGAGGTTAGATCCAAGGGCAAACTTCTTTCCGTTCCATATGTCTTTTCTCTCTACTTTCCGTATGATTTCTGCCGGCAGGTGCAACAATAGGAGTAAAAAACGAGGAGGTTATCATATGGGAAAAGCAAAGATATTTGCCTATCTGCCTGCGTTCATGGTGATTGCTCTTTTTGTTGTTGTGGCGTTTGAGTCCACGGAGGCGCGGCCTGAAGATGAGGCTGCATACATAGGAATGGATGCTCAGTTACAGGAAGAAGTGTTGGAGGGGACAGAAATTGGAAATATGGCCCCGGATTTCACGCTGGAGACATTGGGTGGAGATGAAATTCGGTTATCCGACTTCCAGGGGCAGCGTGTCGTACTAAACTTTTGGGCATCCTGGTGCGGGCCATGCAGGGAAGAAATGCCGGATATACAGCGTTTGTCAGAAAATAAGGATGTTACTGTTTTAGCAGTAAACCTTACATATTCCGAGGATTCGACTGAGAGGGTTAGTGACTTTGTCGACCAGTATGGGCTTACATTCCCTATTCTTATGGATGAAAACGCCAGCGTCAGTCAACTGTACCGCATTCAGCCTATACCTACTACATACATGCTTGACTCCAATGGTAAAATTCAGTATAAAGCTTTTGGAGCGATGGATTATGAATGGCTTGTTCAGGAACTGCAGAAAATAAAGTAGAAGCATATTCTCCCAATGGAAAATTGTGATATAGTAGGATAAAATAAAGGGTAGTATTATTCATTCGCGGGGGGAGATTATCATTAAATTATTGGTTATACAGCTTGCAGTGATTGGCGTTATTTGGACGGGAATGACCACCTTCTTTCCCCAAATGGACATTTATGCCAGGGCAGTCTATTATGTTGTTACATCCTGGTTTTTATTTTTAATCGTAGTGGTTGTAAAAGAATGGATTAAGTTGAAAAGAAATAAAAAGTGAATAGTTTTAAAGGAAGGATTGAAACATGCTTACGATTGAAAATATACATAAATCTTATGGGGACAAGGTGCTGTTTCACTCTATTTCATGTGTGATAAGGGACCAGGAGAAAATTGGTTTAATCGGGGTTAACGGCACGGGAAAATCTACTTTATTGAAAATTATTGCTGGGTTGGAGCAGCCGGAGAGAGGTACCGTTAAACATCCAAAGGATTATCATATAGAATATGCACATCAGCAGCCGGTGCTGGATGATAACTTGACCGTAATGGAGCAGATTTATTATGGTGAGAGCACAATTATGACAGTCATGCGGGAGTATGAATATGCATTGCTTCAATTACAACAGCAACCGGATAATCAAACAGCACAGGATAAGTTGCTGAAGATGCAGCAAAAAATGGATGAAGAGCAAGCTTGGGAAGCAAACACCACAGCAAAAACGATTTTAACCAAGTTGGGAATTACGGATTTTACGAGTAAAGTGGGTTTACTTTCCGGTGGGCAAAAGAAGCGGGTGGCGCTGGCAAAGGCGTTGCTGCAGCCGGCCGATCTGCTTTTACTTGATGAACCGACCAACCATTTGGATAACGAAACGATAGAATGGCTGGAAGCATATTTGCAATCATACAAAGGTTCCTTTATTCTTATTACACACGACCGGTATTTTTTAAACCGGGCAACCAATCGGATCTTTGAATTGGACCAAGGGAACCTGTATCAATATGAAGGAAATTATGAAGTGTTTTTGGAAAAAAAAGCGGAACGGGAAGCGTTGGAAGCCAGTGATGAAATAAAACATCAAAATACGTTGAGACGTGAACTGGCCTGGTTAAAGCGGGGGGCAAGAGCACGTTCCACGAAACAGAAGGCAAGGAAAGAGAGAATCGGGGAAATGCAGGAAAAAACGTTCCATACAAAGAGAGAATCGATCTCCTTGCAGGCAGGTGCTCCCCGTCTCGGTAAACAGGTAGTTGAGCTGGAGGAAGTCAGTAAATCCTATGGAAAGCAAAACCTCATAGATGGATTTAGCCACATGATCCTACCGGGTGACAGGGTTGGCATTATCGGCGCCAATGGAACAGGAAAAACAACCTTGCTAAACCTGTTGGCAGCACGTATTTCTCCTGATGCAGGCAGGGTAAAAACAGGTCAGACAGTAAAAATCGGCTACTATACACAGGGAGAAGAAGAATTGGACGGGTCGATGCGGGTTATTGACTATATCAAGGAACAGGCAGAGGTGATTTACACCGCGGATGGAAATACGATAACGGCAGAACAAATGCTGGAACGTTTTTTATTTTCCAGAGCGGAGCAGTGGAATTTCATCCGGAAATTATCCGGCGGGGAAAGACGCCGACTTTATTTGCTGAAGATCCTTATGCAGGAGCCGAATGTGCTGTTGCTTGATGAACCGACAAACGATTTGGATACACAAACATTAAGCGTCCTGGAAGATTATTTGGAACACTTTCCCGGTGTTGTTATAACAGTTTCCCACGATCGTTACTTTCTGGACCGTACAGTGGATAAACTATTTATATTTGCGGGGCAGGGGAAAATAGATATTTTCTATGGTAATTACAGTGCCTTTCTGGAGCAGCAACCCGACGAGACGGAGAAAAAGAAAGAGAAAAAAACTGTTGAAAAACGACCGCCGAAGCAAAAGAAAAAGCTGTCCTATCATGAACAAAAAGAATGGAACACCATCGAGGATCATATTATGGAATTGGAAATGAGGATTGAACGGATACAAACGGAAATTACGGAGGCCGGCAGTGATTCGGAAAAAGTGCAGGATTTATTTTCCGAGCAACAGTCTGCAGAGAGAGAGCTTGAGAAGAAAATGGAAAGATGGGAAGTACTCGCGTTAATGGTGGAAGAAATGGATTATAAACAATAACAGCAGGAAATGTTTAAATTACTTACCGGCAAGGGAAAATAAAGCTAGGGATTCATTCTTTTATCATTTTACGATCCGCTTTCAATGAAATAAAGGAAGTATGGATAACCAAGCATTAATGGGAGGTTTTGGAATGAGACTATTTCAGGTCAGAAAAGGGCAGTTTGTCTTTTACCGGAATGAACTGCACAAAGTTTATTCGGTAAAACCTATACTCAAAAAGTCTGTTCATTTGTACCGTTTAAAGGACATGACACAAATTCTAACGAGGGCCAGTGAAATCGAGCTGTGTCGTCCGCAGCATAATGATACATTCATTTTCTACGGAAAACGGTATACCATTGATAAGGACAAAGTACCGGAGCCGGGTGATTATATTTTAATTGTTAAGCCTGCACCGGACTTTCTGGATCATTATTCCCTGAATGAAATTGAAAAAGTGGAAAGTGTGGAAGACGGGAATGTAGTGACAACAAGGGATAACGGCGTAAAACATAGTGAATACGTGGTGATGGTCCCGGGAAGAAGTGAAGCCAGCCGGGAAATAGCATATTACGATAAAAATCTTGTACCTGAAGAGCAGCAGCTGCAGGACGAGTCCATCAGCTACTTAGCGGAAACGGATAATACGCTAAAACCGGTAGTTGGAGATATATATGAGGATATCCACCAGAATACAAAGGCAATGATTGTGGCGATGACTGAGGATGAAGTAATATTTGGACATGGTCCCCGCGTGCATGTTGCCGAACTGCTTGATGAGAATAACTACAGACTTGTATATCGTTTTGAAGAAGATTTGTAAATGAAAAAATCCCGGCAGTAGGGTGCTGGATCTCAAAAGTTGGCAGAAATCTAACTCTTGGGGATCAGCACCGGGAAGCTGGGTTTTTTTGTTTGTTGGCCGATATGAAGGGAAGGGATTTCCTGAAGAAGGTACCGGAAATCACTCCACTGTAATGATTACAAGCCAGGTTTCAACCTGCTTCGACCAATGTTAAAAAGACTAATCTTCAAGCTGTGCAACGGCTTTATAACCAAGCACATTAATCGGATCTTTCGGACTGGAATATGGGGGTGCATAAGCAAGTTCCAGTTCAGGAAGGTCAGCCACTGTCATTTTTGCATGAATGGCCGTTGCGAGAACGGCTAGCCGTTTATCGACACCTTCAAACCCAACTGCCTGTCCCCCGTAAATGAGGCCGGACTTTTCATCAAATAATACTTTCAGCCAGAGCTTGTCTGATCCGGGGTAATATCCTGCATGGGAACGGGCTTCCAGACTTACTTCTTTAAAGGTAACCCCGTGTTTGTTTAAAGAAGTGCGATTATGCCCGGCTGCTCCTATCGTAAGATCAAAAAGTTTTATAATGGACGTGCCCAATGTTCCCTTATATGGTATTTGATTGTTGCTTAAGTGACTGGCAATAATGTATGCCTGTCTGTGTGCAGGACTGGCCAGCGCAACGTTTCTAGGTGTGTTCATTATTAAATCCTTGGTCTCCACTGCATCTCCAAGTGCATAAATTGAAGGGTCTGATGTTTGCATATATTCATTAACTTTAATTGCTCCGGTATTACCCAAGGTCAAGAAAGAATCAATAGCCAGGGAAGTATTTGGTTTTACTCCGACAGCCATCATATTCAAATCCGAATTTACCGTATCTCCGCTGTTTAGATGGAGTATGCTGCCCTGTTCGGAAAAAGCGGAAACCCCATCATTTAAATGAATCTGCACTCCTTTTTCCTCAAGATGCTTTTGTATATGTTCGGCAAGGTCTGAATCGACAGTTTTGAAGACATGGGAAGACCGGTCTATTATGGTGCATTTCAACCCAAGTCTATGAAGGTTTTCCACCATTTCCAGACCGACAAATCCTGCTCCCGTTATAGCAGCAGTTTTTGGGTTATTTTTTTCGATATAGGAATAAATCCTGTACATATCAGGGATCGTATGGAGCGGAAATGTTTTATCATTATCTATTCCTTTAATATCAGGCATTACTGCAGAAGCACCCGGGGCTAAGATTAATATATCATATCCGGCTTCATAGGTGCTTGAGTCAGTTTTACAGGTGATTTGCTTCTTCTTCCGGTCAATGGCAATAACCTCGGTGTTTGTCCGTACATCCACATGATATTTTCCGCTGAATTTCTCCTCCGGAAACAGGAGGTGCTTTCTTTCCTCTACAACTTCACCAATATAATAAGGCATTCCGCAATTGGAAAAGGAAATATGACTTCCTTTATCAAACAGAATGATTTCCGATTCCTTATCCTCTCTGCGCAATTGGGCAGCCACGGTAGCACCGCCACCAACTCCACCTACAATCAAAATTTTTCGTGCCATTCAAACCTCTCCTCTCGATTAATTGCAACAGCGTGACGAGTTCTCAATTGCAAAATCGCATTTTTACGTTTAATTAGTCGGAAATATTACGGTGAATATTTAACGGGAAAGCAGAGTATATAACTGACCCTTCGTAACCATAATACAACAGAACTGCCACGTGTTTCACAGTTTTGTCCGCAGATCCCACAGTTCGGGGAAAAAATAATGGTCCAGGACTTTTTTCAGATAGCCGACACCTGTCGATCCGCCGGTTCCTGTCTTATGTCCAATAATCCGCTCCACGGTTTTCATATGTCTGAACCTCCATTGCTGGAACCAGTCCTCTATATCGACCAGCTTTTCCCCTAACTGGTATAATTCCCAATGTTTATCCACATTTCTATAAATATACATCCATGCATTTTCCACGGAGACATCCTTTTTATAGGTTTTGGAGAAATCGCGATTCAATACGTCTTCGTTAATGGAAAATCCCTCTTTTGCCAGGGCTTGAATAGCTACATCATATAATCCCGGAGATTCGTAAGCTTCCTTGAGATCAGCATATATGTCGGGTCTGTTACTGTATATCTTTAATATAAACGGGGTCTTATATCCAAGTACAAATTCCACCAGCCTGTATTGATAAGACTGAAAACCCGATGCATTGCCGAGTTTGTCGCGAAATTCCATATATTCAGCAGGGGTCAATGTGGATAATACGTCCCATGCCTGGATAATTTGCGATTGTATTTTGGATACCCTTGCCAGCATTTTAAAAGAGGATTGCATTTCTTCATTCTGAATTGCCTTAATGGCAGCCTGAATCTCATGGATAATTAACTTCAGCCATAACTCACTTACATGATGAATCGTGATGAATAACATTTCATCATGATGATCGGATAATCTTTTCTGGCTGGAAAGCAAAGAATCAAGCTGCAGGTAGTCGCCATAAGTCATTTTTTCTTTGAAATCGGTGTGGATCCCTTTCTCTGACTCAAATTTATTCTTATCCGGCATAGTCATCCCTCCTCAGAATGAATCGGTTTTAATACAGCACGTACAGGACTGCCGTCGCCTCCATGAATGGCAAGGGGAAGAGAGATTAACTCATATTCTCCTGCCGGCACATGGTCAAGCATAATATTTTCCAGGATATTAATATCATGTTTATAGAGTGCATGATGTGTATTTAATTGTTTACTGTCTGCCGGATCAACGGAAGGAATATCTACACCGAGCAGGAATACGCCATGTTGTTTTAAAAATGCAGCAATACCCTCATCCAGGACAGGCATCTTTTCCGGAAAACGCTTCGGGTCATTTGGGAGGGCAGTTTTCAGTAATACCCTCGGAGATAGTATTATATCAAGTTTTTCTAAAGTTTCAGCAGTCACTTGATCGGTGTGACTGACATCCACGACACTTGCTCTCCCGATATACCGTTCCAGATTAAGTTCATCGACAGTCTTGCCGGTGGAATCATAATGAAAAGGCGCATCAATATGTGTCCCCGTATGCAGGCTGGCGCTCATTTGGCCGATATTCGCCGAACCTGTCTGTTTTTTTGTGTATGTTAAGGAATAATGAAAAGGTTCGTCTCCCGGAAATGCTGCCATATCATTGGTGAGCGGCTGAGAAATATCTATCCATTTATTCATTACGCGATCACTCCCCGTTTGTTCTCGTATTGAAGGTAGCTTTTTTCCTCCATGATTGTCTTTAAAATTTGTACAGCCTGCCATACTTCTTCAAACGTATTATATAAAGCGACAGGTGCCAGGCGGATTCCGTTTGGCTTGCGGAAATCCGGGATAACACCTCTCTCTTTAAGTGCCTTGCAAATTCGCGCTGCTTCCGGATGTTCCAAATAAACGTGTCCGCCACGTTCTGAATCACTCCTTGGATTGGAAATAAAAAAGCCATATGGAGACAGTTCTTTGTCGATTAATTCGATTAAATAGTTTGTCAATTGTAAAGATTTACGGCGAATTCTTTCTATCCCTGCCTCCTGAAAAATTTCCAGTGAACCGAGCAAAGGAGCCGCACTGAGAATATGTGGGGTGCCAATCTGGTAAGCGCCGGCATCTGGTGCTTTGGTGAGGGCGTGGTCCATATCAAATTGTGATTCCTTGGAGGAACTGAACCAGCCTGCAAGTCCAGGATGATGATCAAAATGCCTTTCATTGACATAAAGAGCGCCAACACTGCCCGGACCGCCGTTTAAGTATTTATACGTACACCAGAAAGCAAAATCCACCCCCCATTCGGATAATTGATGGGGAATGGCACCTACTGAATGGCATAGGTCAAAACCGATCAAGATATTTCGTTTATGCGCTTCTTTCGTTAATCTTGCCATATCCAGAATCTGACCGCTTCGATAAAGGACGGATGGAAGTACAATTAAGCTAATTTCTTCTGTCATTTGCTCTATAATATCATCTGTTTTCAAGGTATTTCCATCGTTACTTTGCACTTGTATCAAATGGGTGGCAGGTTCTAATCCTTTTAACTGCAGCTGGCTTTTTAAAGCATAAATATCAGAAGGAAAGTTCAGTTCATCTGCAAGGATTTTTGTTCTTTTTCCAGACGGTTTAAAAAATGTGGCCGCCAGCTGATGCAGGTTTGTGGTAGTAGACCCAGTTACAATTACTTCTTTGGATTTTGCACCAACTAAGGGGGCGGACATGGCGCCCAGCTTTTCCGATAAGTAAAACCAAGGGTGTTCTCCTTCTGCCCATCCGTCAATGGCATAGGCTTTCCATGTTTCCTTTAAGCTTTCCAGGGCAGCCTCTGCTTGTGCAGACAATAATCCCAATGAATTGCCGTCAAAATAAATTACTGAATCATTCACATAAAACGAGTTACGGTATTCTTTGAGTTCATCTTTTTCATCCAGGGAAATGGCATGTTTTTTACCCGTATCCAATTGGATCACCTCACCTTAAAATAAATTACTCTATCCTCAGTATACCAGAGCTGATCAAAGTATTAATATTATACTGAATAAAAGAGGAATTTCATAAATAATATAGAATAGTTAGAATAGGATCAATCTTGTAAGCCCTTACATTTAAAGAGAGGAGGTATGGAGATGACTGTATATGGGGTCGGGAACTGGTTCTGATAACTAGAGTTGGAAGGCTCTGCTTCACCCGAGTTCTACAGCCACTAGGTAAACATAAAGCCCTCAATCCCTTGACACCCAAAGGATTGAGGGCTTAAAAAGACATACTTATTGTGTTACTAGCTCTTAGGCTGAATATCCAAGATTTCTGGTGGCAAGTTCACCCCAACTTTTTGAAACACTTCCTTTTGCTTAGCTGTAGGGGTTGTTGTGCGGTAGAGATCTCCGTCGTCTGTAGTAAAATGCCCTACCTGCATCCGTTGCATCTCTCTACGTGTAGACTCCCAGCTTGCGTTCGTTTCCATTTCAATAAGCCTTACAAGTAACAGTGCCAACCAACTAATGATTACATGTGCTCGAATCCGGTCTTCCAAGCGATGATACATGGGGCGCAATTTCAGCGTGGACTTCAGTGTGCGAAAGGCATCTTCCACTTGAAGCAGCTGCTTATACCCCAGGGCAATATCTTCAATCGACAGCGTGTCATCTGATGTTCTGATTAAATATTTGCCGTCGTATTTGCTTGCATCGCGGATTGCCTGCTTATTCAATTTCAGCGTGCCGTCTTTCAATTGACGGATATATTTGCCATACACTTTATGTGCATGGAGTGCACACGCCTGTTTACGGTGGGCTTCATTGGGCAGCTGCTTTAAATTCACCAGCTTCCGTTCAATCGTTTGGACAATCTGGTCTCTTTGATGTCTGTCACGTTCAGCTTCTTCAGGGTTAAAGGCAATCACATAACGTTTTCTGGCTTCGCCATCTCCCACAATGGATTCCTTTACCTGAAGGTTGTCACGAATCGTATGGAAACGACCACGTTTACTGAGGGCGGCTTCCACATCCTTTTTACCTGAACGCATACGTTCCCCAATAATGTAATGACCGGCACCCCGCTGAAGGATACGCAGGTTTTCTTCGGAGGAAAAACCACGATCCATCACTTGTACAATGCGTCCCAGTCTCCAGCCCATAAGATCTTTTTTCACTTCTTCGATGACATTCATATCCATCGTATTACCGGGCCAAGTCCACACTTTAATTGGAATACCTTCCCGTGTCACGGCAAGTCCAATCACCGTTTGTACAAGGTCAGATCGTTTATCCTTCGAATAGCCCTGAAGGCGGAACCGATCATCTTCAGCTGTTTCATCCGGATCGACTTCAAAGTAGCTTGATGTGGTATCAAAGTAAAGTAGATCCACTTCCAGGTTGAACAGATTGGAAACATTATCAAACACACGATCCTCAAGCTGGCTCTGTACAGCAAGAAGCTCGTCCATAGCACGGTATAGCTGATGGCTCTGAATCCGGGAAAGGCCAGGCATATAGACATCCTCTGAAATCCATTCTTCCATTCCCAATTTACTTGTAGGAGCGAGTCCGCGGTTTGCGACCATGGCGAAAATCGCACGTTCCAGATCCATCTCATGGTTGCGGTTGCGGAAAATATCTTTCAGGATCGTATCCATGCCGAGCTTTTTCCACAATTGGTCAAACAGCCAAACACCACCCAGCCGTTTGGCGGAATGAAATAAAAACTCCGCTGCATCGCTAATTTTTTGCTTCGACTTCAGCGCTTCCTCCGGAGTAAGGAATCGGCTAATACTTTGGGCCAGTCGTTCAAGTACGGCCATATCGACTTTATCTTCACGGCCGAAAGAGTATATCACCTTCGCTTTCGCATATTTGGCCTTCGAATCCCACTCATTATGAGCCAGCTGAATGTACGAAACCTTTGATCCATCTTTATTTTTACGGGTAACTCTTCTTATGTACATGCCTATATTATACCAATTTAACATTGGTATGTAAAGGTAAATATTGTAATACGTGTGCCTATGAAAATTTAAAAAATTAAGAGGCACTAATCCACAGAAAGACTGACCTTATGGGGAATATAGTTTATCCACAAGTGAATTTGTGCCTATTTACTGTCGAACTCGGGCTTCAAGCTGTACATTTAAAATTAAGGGGAGGTAGAAGGGGATGGCAGAATCAATTTGGTCTTTAGTGCCGCCAATTCTGGCTATTGTAATGGTTCTATTGACAAGACGGGTCATCTTATCATTGGGGGTTGGTGTCATTGCCTCGGCATTTTTTATTGAAAGCTTTCATTTTATGAGTTCTATTACTGTTGTTTGGCAGGCTTTTAAAGGAGTTTTTGTGGACGATGGGGCACTAAATACATGGAATGTGTATATTTTGTTATTTGTACTGATGCTGGGAATTCTAACAGCCTTTATGAGCATGATGGGTGGCACGAGGGCATTTGCCGAATGGGCAATAAAGCGGGTGAAGACCAGAATAGGGGCACAGATCATGACGATGCTTCTCGGCATCATTGTTTTCATTGATGATTACTTCAATAGTTTGACAGTTGGCCAGGTAGCAAAACCGATTACGGATAAAAATCGAATTTCCCGGGCCAAGCTATCCTATATTGTCGATTCCACAGCTGCTCCTGTTTGTGTTATCGCGCCTATTTCCAGCTGGGGAGCCTATATAATCGGAATTATCGGCACCATTCTGGCAGCTCACAGCGTTACGGAATATACCGCATTTAGTGCTTTTCTGCAGATTGTTCCGATGAATTTTTATGTATGGGCTGCACTCGGCGTAATACTTGTAATTGCAATAAAACAAGTGGATTTTGGCCCGATGAAGCAGCATGAACAGCGAGCAATTAAAACGGGGGAAGTATTGAATCCTGAGAGCAATGAAAAGGTAGATACCACCTCTAAGCTTCCTGTCAGTGAGAGCGGGAAAATCAGTGACCTCATCATTCCTCTGGCTGTTCTTTTTGCGGCGGTTACAGGGATTATGTATGTCAATGG
This sequence comes from Virgibacillus kimchii, assembly GCF_055379185.1. Taxonomy (NCBI): domain Bacteria; kingdom Bacillati; phylum Bacillota; class Bacilli; order Caryophanales; family Bacillaceae; genus Virgibacillus; species Virgibacillus kimchii. The sequence continues at coordinate 3,929,664 of NZ_AP043951.1, forward strand.
TCTCGGAGCACTGGAAGGCGAACGGACATTAATTAATATATTTGGAGAAGCAGATGTGACTGTTGCTCTGCTTTATGGCGGTATCATTGCTTTGGCGGTTACCTTTATATTATTTTTCCGTCATATAACAAAAGGAAAATTAACCGGCAGTCAGTTTGGGGTGGGTATTTTGGCAGGAGCAAAGTCGATGCTGCCGGCCTTTTTAACACTAATATTTGCCTGGGCGATAGTCGACTTAATTGATCAGCTTGGTACGGGGACGTATCTGGCTGGTGTTGTGGAAGCATCCAATCTGAGTTTTTCATTATTGCCGCTCGTCGTTTTCTTTATTGCCGGATTTATTGCCTTTGCCACAGGTACATCCTGGGGCTCATTTGGTATCTTACTCCCGATTGCAGGGCAAATAGCTGCGTCCACTGATATTTCACTGATCTTGCCCATGATGGCTGCAGTACTTGCGGGAGCGGTTTTTGGTGACCATTGTTCACCAATTTCAGATACGACTATTCTTTCATCCACCGGAAGCAATTGTCCGCATATTGACCATGTTACAACGCAAATTCCATATGCCTTGACAGCAGCCGGGATCGCCGGATTGGGATATTTGGCACTTGGACTGACGGGAAATGTCTTTCTTGGACTGATTGTTGTTGTGGCAGGGCTTGTTGTTTTATTCGCTATATTAAAGAAACCGGATGATTCGGATTTCATTCAGGAAGAACCGGTGGCTAAATAATACTAATTCGTACTACGGTGCGGAAGTGTATTTTATATGGGTAACCATTTATGGCGACTTGAAAAGGTCGCCTTTTCTTTGATAAACAGCAGAATCCCTTTGTAATTAAACCTTATGATGGCTTTATTGCCGCGTGTGATTAGATGTTAACGGTATAAAGGGTTTCTGCTGTTGTGAGAAGTGCGCAAGATAAAACTTTTCAAAATATAAAAATTAATTGTTGTCATTTTTAGCATGTTGTTTTATACTGTAATTAAACATATGAAATAACGTTTCAATAAATGGAATGGGAAGGAGGTTTACGACGTTGTCTTTTGTTTCTGATAGAGTAAAAAGTTTACCCCCTTATTTGTTTTCCGAGTTTCAGAGAAAGAAAAAGCAAATGGAAGCAAACGGGGTAGATGTGATTGATTTGGGAATTGGTGCGCCGGATCTGCCTACACCGGCGTTTGTATATGATAAGTTAGTGGAGGAAGCAAAAAAACCAGCAAACCATAAGTACTCGATTTACAGCGGCATGCCTTCATTTAAAGAAGCTGTAGCTGCATTTTACAAAAAGCAGTATGATGTGGAATTGGATCCGGAAACAGAGGTATTGGCACTGATAGGGTCAAAAGAAGGAATTGCCAACCTGGTTCAGGCTGTAACCAATCCAGGCGATGCAGTGATCATCCCGGACCCGGGCTATCCTGTGTACAGGACAGCTGTTCATCTTGCCGGTGCTGAAAGTGTTTCTGTTCCGCTAGATGTCAATAATGGCTATGCGCCGTTATATGACAAGCTTACCGCTGACGAACTTAAACAGGCAAAACTGATGTTTTTAAACTATCCCAGCAATCCGACAGCGGCAACTGTGGAACTGGATACATTTACTGAGGCGGTTTCGTTTGCAGAAAAACATAATATTTTGCTGGTGAATGATGCGGCCTATGATCTGGTTACCTTTGACGGCTATACATCGCCAAGTGTGCTGCAGGCACCTGGCTCCAGGAAACAGGCGATAGAGTTTGGTTCCCTCTCCAAGAGCTTTAATATGACAGGGTGGCGAATCGGTTTTGCAGTCGGCAATAAAGAAGTAATCCAGGCATTGGCGACATTAAAAAGCAATATTGATACATCGCAGTTTATTCCCGTTCAAAAAGCGGCAGAGGCAGCACTGAGAAGCGACCTTTCCGCTGTAAAGGAAAATAACCGCATTTATAAAAAGCGGATGGAAAAGTTGCATAAGGCATTGAATGAAATGGGGATTGAAACCGAGAAACCAAGGGGGACGATCTTTGTCTGGTCCAAAGTACCAGAAGGATACACTTCAGCAGCATTTGCGGATAAAATCCTGGAGGAGGCAGGTGTGATTGTCACTCCCGGGAATGCATTCGGCGAAAATGGTGAAGGTTTCATCCGAATAGCATTGTCCGTTACGGAGGAGAGGCTCGATGAAGTAATTTCGAGGCTGAAAAAGCTTTTCAAATAGGGTAGTCGTCCTTTAGTAAGGGCATTACTATTATTCTTTCATATCATTTGTTTTTAAAAATAGATTGTATGCTATAATGAAAATGGAAACCGAAGCAGAAAATTATGATAAATAAATACTTAAAATGTCTTGCTTGTGTTTATAATCTTCCGCGTGAATAAATGTTATAAGCAAGCAAAAGTAACAGAGGATTTTATGAAAGCGGTTAATTAAAATTATATATATATCTTTCAAGGAGGTATCTTCATGGCAGTAACTTTGGGGACAGATAAATTAAAGAATTTTATTAACGGAAAATGGGTGGACGTGGAAAAAACAACTGCGGTCATGAACCCTGCAACAGGAGAAGAAATCGTGCAGGTGCCATTGTCCGGGGCAGATGATGTTAATGATGCCGTTGAGACAGCGAAAAAAGCACAAAAGGAATGGGCATTGGTTCCTGCGCCGCAGCGTGCGGAAATTCTGCTTGAAGTCGGCAACATCATGAAGGAAAGAAAAGAAAGGCTTTCCCAGCTGCTTACGATGGAAAACGGAAAGGTGCTGGAGGAAGCACGCGGGGAAGTGCAGGAAGGTATTGACATGGCCTTTTATATGGCAGGGGAAGGCAGACGTTTATTTGGTCATACAACACCGGCTGAATTGAAGGACAAATTCGCGATGAGCCAGCGTGCTCCTGTTGGAGTAGTAGGGATTATTACACCTTGGAACTTCCCGATTGCCATTGCTACATGGAAATCATTCCCTGCTATCGTAGCCGGAAATGCAGTGATCTGGAAGCCGGCAACTGAGACGCCAATGATGGCATATGAACTGGCGAAAATATTTGAAGAAGCCGGGTTGCCAAAAGGAGTGCTGAACGTCGTGTTCGGTTCCGGTTCCCAAGTGGGAGATGCGATGGTACATCATGATGATATCCGTGTTATTTCCTTTACTGGTTCAAATGACACCGGAAGAAATATTGCTGCCGAGTGTGGCAGACAGCTGAAAAAAGTCTCGTTGGAGATGGGTGGTAAAAATGCCGTAATTGTGATGGACGATGCGGATCTTGACCTTGCTGTGGACGGGATTATCTGGAGTGCTTTTGGTACGAGCGGGCAGCGCTGTACAGCATGCAGCAGGGTTATCGTTCATGAAGATGTAAAAGAGCAGGTCGAGGAAAAAATTCTGGCGAAAATGAAGGATCTTGCCATAGGTGATGGGCTGAATGAGTCCAATACAGTCGGACCGATCATTAATGAAGCTGGAATGGAAAAAATAAAAAGCTATATCGAAATTGGAAAGGATGAAGGAGCGAAACTGCTTGCAGGCGGTCATGCACTGACTGATGATGAGCATGGTAAAGGTAATTATTTTGCCCCGACACTTTTCACGGACGCAACAGCAGATATGCGTATTGCACAGGAAGAGATTTTTGGACCGGTTATTTCCTTAATTCCGGTGAAAAGCTTTGAAGAAGCAATTGAAGTGAATAATGGTGTTGTTTATGGTTTATCCAGTTCCATTTTCACAAGAGATGTAAACCGTGTGTTTAAAGCACAGCGTGATCTTGATACAGGAATTGTGTATGTCAATGCCGGTACAACCGGTGCAGAAATCCATCTGCCATTTGGTGGAACAAAAGGAACAGGTAACGGCCACAGGGATTCCGGTGTTCAGGCATTGGATGTATTTACCGAGTGGAAAGCAGTTTATGTCGACTACAGCGGCAAGCTGCAGCGCGCGCAAATTGATGTGGAATAATTAGCGTGGGTCAATTTAGAATGGTCGGAAGATGTGTTTTCCGGCCATTTCTAAAGGGATGAATGATTGCGCTTTCAAGAGCTTAATTGCATAAAACGGATGTGTCAGAACATAGGTTAAACAGGTTTATAATTTTATAATACAGGAGTTGATGAGATGAAAATAGGTGTATTGGGTTCCGGATTAATGGGAAAGGAAGCAGCACGGGATTTAGTCAACAGTGAAGGGGTTTCGGCAGTCGGACTGGCTGATATAGACCTGGATAGAGCACAGCAGGTTGTAGACCAATTGAACTCGAGTAAACTGACAGCCTATCAGGTGAATGCAAGTGACAGGGGAGATTTGGCGGATTATATGAGTCAGTTTGATGTCATTATTAATGCGCTGTTTTATTCTTTTAATGAAATCGTAGCAAAAACAGCGATTCAGGTTGGTGTGCACTCCGTGGATCTCGGAGGCCATATCGGTAATGTTACAGATAAGGTACTGGAAATGAAGGAAGAAGCAGCAAATGCTAACGTCACTTTAATTCCTGACCTTGGCGTCGCACCTGGAATGATTAATATTTTATCCGGCTATGGTGCAGAAAAACTCGATAAATTGGAAGAAATTAAACTGTATGTTGGCGGTATTCCGGTACAGCCGGAACCTCCATTTGAATATAACCATGTATTTTCCATGGAAGGGGTATTTGATCATTATACCGATCCTTCACTTATTATAAGGGATGGTGTCAAACAGGAGATACCTTCTTTGTCGGAAGTGGAAACTGTTCATTTTGAGAAATTCGGACCGCTGGAAGCATTTCATACTTCAGGTGGAACATCGACATTGTCATTATCCTATCCTCATTTAAAGACGCTGGAGTATAAAACGATCCGCTATCGCGGTCATGCTGAAAAGTTTAAACTGCTGGTTGATTTGAATCTAACCAGGGCGGATTATGAAGTCGATGTGAATGGTGAAAAAATCAACCCGAGGGAAGTGCTGTTAAAAGTGCTTGACCCTATTGTTGAGCTAGGGGATAAAGATGATGCGGTATTACTCAGGGTCGAAGTATCCGGGGAAAAGAATGGTGCGCCTGCAAGCTTCACGTATGAAATGACCACCTTCAAGGACAGGAAAACCAATGTTACCGCTATGGCACGCGCGACGGCAAATACTATTTCCGTAGTTGCTCAAATGCTTGGAAACGGTACAATAACAAAAAGAGGCGTATATCCGCCTGAAAAAATTGTGGACGGAGATGTTTATATTAAAGAAATGGCAAAACGCGCTGTAAACATCAAAGAAAAAATAAAAGCTGATCCATCTGCAGTAAAAGCATAGTACGTCCCCCCCTCTGCTGTTTGCAGAGGGTATTTTTAAATTAATGTTTGTACGTGTTGACTTTACGGAGATTGTTTAATTAATAGATTAAATGAGAAATCTCATGCATTTATTTAATACAGAAACAATGAAAAATAAGGTAGTGTGATTATTCACAGGGACTGCAGGAATAAATGATTCATTAGAAATTCCCTGACTTAAGAAGCGATTTATATTTGTGTTCCCGGCAGTTTTCTGATAGAAAAAGAGTATAGCTATGAAGATGATTGTGGCAAAAGGGGATAAAGCAATGAATCAAAGTGTGTTAAAAGCATTAAAACTATTGGATTTATTCACGGAAGATACATATGAATTATCATTAAAAGAGATATCCCTCCGGTCGAATCTTCCAAAACCGACAGCTTACCGGCTTTTATCATCATTGGAAGAGGCTGGTTTTTTAAATAAAACAAAAGAAAGTGAACATGACAGCAGGTACCGTCTGGGCTTAAAACTTCTTGATCTGGGACAGCTTGTCGCCGATAAATTGGAAGTACGAAAGATAGCATTGCCGTATATGCAGCAGCTTGGCCGGGAAATTAACGAGGTAGTTCACCTTGTTGTCATTAACCACGGTGAAGCGACGTATATTGAAAAAGTGGATAGCACCAGGGCATTAAGGCTTTATACCAGGGTCGGGAAAAGCGCTCCGCTGTACGCTGGTTCAGGTCCAAAGCTGTTGCTCGCTTATTTGCCGGAAGAAAAGCAGGAGAAAATTATACAGCTGGCCAAATCTGCTACTTTTCCAAATGGAAAGCCAATTAAAATGGATGAACTGAGGAAAGACTTGAATCAAATAAGGGAAGAAGGGTTTTCCTGGAGCTCCGGGGAACAGGATGAAGATACGACGGGCATATCCTATCCGATATTTGATTACCGTAATGAAGTGGTTGCTGCATTGGGCGTCAGTGGATTATCAACCCATTTTACAGGGGAGCATCTGGAACTGATTAAAAAGAAAACATACCAGACAGCGGGAGAAATTTCTGATAAACTTGGTTTTAGGAAACCAGAAAGGATCTGAGGTATGTTGAATAATACTGTATTTATTGCCGGTCATGCAAGATTGCCTTCCGGAATGGCAGCAAAGAGTATTTATGAAACACTTACAATTACTGCGGAAATTGATAAGAAATACAGCGTTATCGTTACCGCAAATTGTACTCTGGCAACAGATCACGGGAGAGATTTCATTCAGCACCTTTTAAAGGGTTACAGCCTGCAGGATGGAATAGAGGAACCGGTGAAAGAAGTAAAGGAAAGATATTTGGGCAAAGCAGGAAATGCTTTGGCATCTGCATTGAAGGATTTGTATAAGCAGTATGAAGCTTATAAAGAAAAGGAAGTTCACTGAAATTACAGCGGACTTCCTTTTTCGCACATGAAGCAAGTATAAAACTTAAGTCTTAAGTATAAGAAAAACTGACACATTTACTTAAAGGTGAGCGGGAGCGAGTTTTTCTAACACAAATTTATTATTCAATACAAATGGAAACATATTTTTCTTCCAGAAACTCGGCCATTCCGTGGTGACCGCCTTCTTTTCCGATACCGGACTGCTTAATTCCACCAAATGGTGCTTCAGGCATGGCGGGGAATACGTCGTTGACGCCGACAATTCCATAGTCCAGTTTTTCGGATGCCTTTATTGCCTGGTTTGTGTTTTCCGTGAATATATAGGCTGCCAATCCGTAATCTGTATCATTAGCCTTTTGAATGACGTCATCTTCATCCTTGAATGTCTGGATAGGGATGATCGGACCAAACGTTTCCTCGTTCATAATTTTCATATCGTCATCTATATTTGATAGAATGGTAGGGTTATAGAAATGCCCATTAAGATCACCTTCCCAATAACCCCCTCCGGAAATAACTTCGGCACCTCGTTCCACAGCATCTTCCATATGGCTGTGTACTTTTTCTGATGCTGCCTTATTGATTAACGGTCCAAGCTCTGTCCCTTCTTCCATGCCGGAACCTACTTTCATTTTCTCGACTTTTTCCTTTAGTGCCTCGGTAAACTGATCGGCAATAGATTCATGGACAAATAAGCGGTTAGTGCAAATGCAGGTTTGGCCGCTGTTTCTGAATTTGCTTGCTAAAACAAGTTCAGCCGCTTTGTCAATATCCGCATCTTTAAATACAATGCTTGGAGCATGTCCACCGAGTTCCAGTGATAGTTTTTTCACATGCTCGGAACTCTCGCGCATTAAGTATTTTCCTACTGCAGTAGAGCCGGTAAACGTAATTAAACGTACCTCTTTGCTGGTTAACATGGCATTTCCAATTTGCTGTGGATCTCCAGTTACCATGTTTACCACGCCTTTAGGCATACCCGCTTTCTCAAAGATTTTTATGATTTCAATGGCTGAGAGCGGTGTTTCCTCCGATGGCTTCAGGACAACGGTACATCCGGCAGCAAGTGCTGGTCCCAGCTTTCTCGTAATCATGGAAGACGGAAAATTCCATGGTGTGATGGCACCGACTACACCGACCGGCTTCGGAATTACCAGCATGCGCTTGGATTTTACCGATGATGGAAGCCATTCTCCGTAGCCGCGTGCTGCTTCTTCGGCATACCATAACAGAAATGCTGCAGCACCTTTTACTTCTCCGATCGCTTCTTTTAAAGGCTTTCCCTGCTCCGTCGTCAAAATCCTGCCCAAACGCTCGGCTTCTTCTGTCATTAGTTCGGAAGCTTTATACAGAATCCGTGAACGTTTTCTGCCAGGCAGTTCACTCCACGATGGGAATGCTTCTGCAGCGGCCTGAATCGCTGCTTCAGCCTCTTCCTTTCCACCATTGGCCACCTTTGTAATCGGCTCCAACGTGGCGGGGTTATAGACAGTATTTGTCTGCTGCTCATTCAGTTCTTTCCATTCCCCGTCAATATAAATACTATTAGTTAACTTTTCAAACATATCAGAAACCTCCTTTCCACTTATCATACAGCAAGCTGTAACAGAATATCAACAGAAGGGGTCAGACCCCCACCACGCTAACGCATTAACGTATTAGTGCAGCGGGGGTCAGACCCCCACCATGCTAACGCATTAACGTATTAGTGTAACGGGGGACTGACCCCGTTATTTTGCGTATTCGGTTTCTTTCCATGCGGGTAGCATTTTGTTCAGTTCTTTATCTTCGCGGTAGCCAAGTACGTATTCGGCCTGCATCACTGTATGGATTTCACGGGTGCCTTCGTAAATGACCGGTGCTTTGGAGTTGCGCAGGAAGCGCTCTACCGGATATTCATCGGAGAAACCGTATGCCCCGTGGATCTGTACAGCATCATCTGCTGCTTTATTAGCAAAATCACATGCCTGCCATTTGGCAAGGGATGTTTCTCTTGTGTTGCGTTTTCCCTGGTTTTTCAGCTCCCCTGCACGGTAGACAAGCAATCGGCTCATTTGCAGACCGGCTTCCATTTCTGCAATCATCTTTTGCACCAGCTGATGCTTGCCGATCTCTTTTCCGAATGTTTTACGTTCATGACAATACTTCACGCTTTCTTCCATACACGCCATAATTTGTCCTACAGCACCGGAAGCAACTGTAAATCTTCCATTATCCAATGCAGACATGGCAATTTTAAACCCTTCGCCTTCTTCTCCAAGAAGATTTTCTTTAGGCACTTTTACATTATCAAAGAACAGCTCACCAGTGTTGCCGGCTCTGATTCCGAGCTTTCCTTTAATGGCTTTGGAGGAAAAACCTTCCCATTCCCGTTCCACAATAAATGCAGAAATTCCTTTATGCCTTTCCGAACGGTCAGTCGTATAAGCGAATACAAGGAAGTTATCGGCGGTATCACATAGGGATATCCAGGTTTTCTGTCCGTTAAGAATATAATAGTCACCTTCTTTGACTGCTGTTGTTTCCATTGAAGCCACGTCTGAGCCCGCTCCAGGTTCTGTCAGTCCGAAAGCGGCAATTTTTTCTCCCTTCGCCTGTGGCACCAGATATTTCTGTTTCTGTTCTTCATTTCCCCATTGCAGAATGGTCATACTGTTAAGCCCTGTATGCACGGATACAGCGGTACGGAAAGCAGTGTCCCCGCGTTCTAATTCTTCACAAACAATGGCAAGGGAATTATAGTCCATCCCGCTTCCACCGTATTCCTCAGGGATACAAACCCCCATAAGACCAAGCTCAGCAAGCTTTGGAATAATCTCCGGGTCAAATTTTCCATCCCGGTCCCACTGGGCAATATGCGGCAAAATCTCCTTATCCGTAAAGTTTCTCACTGTATTTCGCAGCATTTTCTGCTCCTCTGTAAATTCAAAATTCATGTTGATCCTCTCCTTATTTATTGTTTATTTTTAATGCAGATATTATTTCCTTATTATGTTCGCCGGCATCAGGTGGGTGCTGCCTGATACTGACAGGGGTCCTTGATAGTTTTAATGGACTCCCAATCATTTTGATATCCCCGGCAGAAGGATGGTTATAATTGACAAACATATCCCTTGCCCGAAGCTGCGGATCGCGGGAAACTTCCGCGATGTTCTGAATTGGCCCGCACGGAATATTATGTTGCTTGCATTGCTCCTGCCAATAGGCTGTCGTTTCCTTTAAGAGTTCCTCCTGTAACAGCGGAACAAGACTGTCCCTGTTCTTCACCCTGTCGGGATTCGTGCTAAACCGTGAGTCTGTGGCATACTCCGGCTTTCCGATTAATTTGCAAAGCATGGTGAACTGATTATCGTTTCCCACTGCAATGACCATTTCCCCATCTTTTGTTTTAAAAGTTTGATAGGGGACGATATTTGCATGATGATTGCCGAGGGCTTTGGGAACTTCACCGGACATCAAGTAATTACTACCCACATTTACAAGGGCACTCACGGCAGAATCATATAGTGAAATATCAAGCTTCTGCCCTCTGCCTGATTGGGATCTTTCCAAAAGAGCTCCCTGAATCCCGATGCAGGCATATAACCCGGTTAAAACATCCGTGATTGCCACACCGACCTTTTGCGGTCCTGAATGTTCATCTCCTGTAATACTCATGAATCCGCTCATGGCCTGGATAATAAAATCATATCCGGGCATATCCTTATTTGGCCCTGTTTCCCCAAATCCTGTAATGGAGCAGGAAACAATCCCTGGGTTAATTTCCGACAGGGTATCATAATCCAGTCCAAAACGTTCCATGGTGCCTGTTTTAAAATTATTAATGATAACATCACTTGTCTTTACGAGCTCTTTGATTAATGCAATGCCCTCTTCGGATTTTAAGTCGGCAGTAATACTTTTTTTATTTCTGTTTGCACTTAAATAATAGGCGCTTACATTATTTTTAAAAGGAGGCCCCCATTTTCTTGTTTCATCACTCCCGCCCGGACCTTCCACTTTAATCACTTCAGCACCAAGGTCCCCTAAAATCATCGTACAATACGGACCTGCAAGGACGCGGGATAAATCGAGAATTCGAATATGCTCCAATGCACCTGACAACGTTATCACCTCTTTCTTTTTTTAGTCAGTTGCTTTCCAAAAATGCCTGCTCTTACTGCCGGCAATAATGCGAAAGCAGCTTTGAAATAAGTAAAAAGCCAGTTCAAATCATTTACAGTCTTAACTGTAAGCATGACTTGAACTGGCTTGTATCTGCCGTTACAGCTCCCGGTAAGGGACTGGAGGCAGATTAGGCAGTTTTTTTAATATTATTTTCCCGGGGATCTGTGCCCCTTTTTGTATCATGTGTTTTTGAATGGGGATAATTCTAAGACATGATTAACTGAATTCCATTATATAATTATCAGAAAGATTTGTAAACAGATAGCTTGTAAATTTTTAAAAATAGTTTCTGTTCAGTTGTCTGACGTACTAGTCAGCTTGGCTTATTTAGCAGCTTTTTGCAGTTTGGTTATCATTTTCAGGGAACGTCCTGTCCCAATAGCTACAGATTCCAGCGGATTTGGTGCAATATGGACCGGCACATAAATTTCATCGGAAAGCCATTCCTGCATTCCATTTAACATGGCTCCGCCACCTGTCAGGACGATACCATGGTCAACAATATCACCGCTTAATTCAGGAGGGCAGTCTTCCAGTGTTGCACGGATTGTCTCCAGAATAGATTCCAGGGATTCCTTTAATGCTTCATGAATCTCGGAGGAAGTGATAGTGAGCGTTTTTGGCAACCCGCTTACCATATCTCTTCCACGTATCTCCAGCGTTTGTTCAGCATGGTTTGGATGGGCATAGCCAATTTCCATTTTAATATTTTCCGCGGTCCGTTCTCCTATTAAAATATTATAATTCTTACGGATATGGTGAATAATTTCCTCGTCCATCTTGTCCCCGCCAATTCTCAGGGAGTTGGAAGAAACTACACCGCCAAAGGAAATAATTCCTACTTCTGAAGTACCGCCGCCAATATCCACCACCACATTGGCAATTGGCTCATCCACCGGCAAGTCAGCTCCGATGGCTGCTGCCACAGGTTCTTCTATCAAATGTACCTGTTTGGCCCCATAGCTGGTGACGGCATTATGAATGGCACGGCGTTCCACAGTGGTGCTGCCGGTCGGGGTACATACAACGACTACTGGTTTTCTCATGGACATACCAATCTTCTTGCTTAATTTTTTCAGGAATTCCTTCAGCATTTTTGCCGTGATATCGTAATCGGCAATGACGCCGTCTTTTAAAGGACGGATCGGAATAATATTCTGTGGTGTTTTTCCCACCATTTCTTTGGCTTCCGTTCCAACGGCTACCACGTCTTTCGTGTTTACATCAATAGCTACTACAGACGGTTCATTTAATACGATTCCTTTAGATTTTGAATATACAAGGATATTTGCGGTTCCGAGGTCAATTCCTATTTCAGCAGTGGATAACATTATTAAATCCTCCATTATTTCTATTTTAATTTTAAAAAACGAATCATTTGCAAAGCAAAGTTTTTCAGTATTATAGAAGGTTGATGTTGATATGTGACAGATTTTGCAATACAGCATTTTTAAATAGTACTATATTATAAATTAAAGGATGTTTACGGGGGAAATCAAGTAACATTTTGGTTACAAATAATTGTTTTCTGTAATATAAAAAGCGGATTCCAAAGGTGTCAATCCATATGTTTATGTAAAAGTTTCCATTATAACAGACCTTTTCCAATTTACCCGTTTCCTCCCATTGGCAAACTGCTTATTTGGCAAGGATCTTGTTTTTTCTTCCTGCAAGGGCGCAATCTACGGTAAAATATTCCATGAATATGACAAAAAACGCATGCTATGATGATGTTGCAAATCAAAAAAGGAGTGAGAAAAAATTATGATGAAAAAATTAAGCATCATCACAGCTTTATTTACTATTTTATTCAGTGGCATTTTTGTTTCTTCTGCAGCTGCTTCTGCTCAAGATCAGGAACAGCAGCATTCATATAAAGTCTTCTATTCTATTAATGAGGTATCTATTAATGACGTACAGGAACATTTGTCCGGAAACGAAATCTGGCAGCATTTCCTAAACAAATATGAGCAACCTGCATGGGAAAATAATGAAAAGCAAGCAGATCAGAGTGCTGGGACTCAGGAAAATCCAGAGCAGCAGGAAGGTCAGGATGCAGAGTCTCATGAACAGAATGTGACTGAACAGGAAGGACAGAATGCTGGAACGCAGGAACAGAATGTGACTGAACAGGAAGAACAAAACACTGACAGCAACAATGCTGGAGAACTGAGTCAGTTTGAACAGGAAGTTGTCGACCTGACGAATGCAGAACGAAGTAAGCATGGTCTATCTCCATTGCAGGCGGATGTGGAACTGAGCAAGGTTGCCCGCGAAAAATCACGTGACATGGCAGCAAACAATTATTTTGACCATAATAGCCCAACTTATGGTTCACCATTTGATATGATGCAACAATTTGACGTCAATTACCGTACAGCAGGTGAAAATATTGCAAAAGGTCAAAGAAGCCCGCAGGAAGTAGTGGATGCATGGATGAACAGTGAAGGCCACCGTGCAAATATCCTCAATGGTGACTTTACTCACATTGGCGTAGGTTACGTGGAACAAGGCAATCACTGGACACAAATGTTTATTGGAAGATAAAATACGAGGGATTATGCTAATGGGTGCCATTCCCATGTCATGTAAGATATTAGCGGTCATCAATCTATGAACGGATTGGTGGTCGCTTTTTATTTCGTTTTTGCATTTCTTATGTGGCTGGGTGGAAAATGGATTTGCGCCATTCAGGGTGATGAGTTCTATGCTTCTTTCTTCTCGCAGCCGTTTTCCAAGTAAAAGCATCTGGAAATGTCCTCGAGCCCCTCGCTCAAAGCCGCTTTCCAGGTGAAAACATCTGGAAAAGTCCCCGAGAGCTGTTCTCGCAGCCGCTTTCCAAGTGAAAACATCTGGGAATGTCCTCGAGCCCCATTCTCAAAGCCATTTTCCAAGTGAAAACATCTGGGAATGTCCTCGAGCCCCATTCTCAAAGCCATTTTCCAAGTGAAAACATCTGGGAATGTCCTCGAGACCCCCGCTCAAAGCCATTTTCCAAGCAAAAACATCTGTAAATGTCCTCGAGCCCCATTCTCAAAGCCGTTTTCCAAGTGAAAACATCTGTAAATGTCCTCGAGCCCCTCGCTCGCAGCCGTTTTCCAAGTGAAAACATCTGGGAATGTCCTCGAGATCCATTCTCAAAGCCGTTTTCCAAGTGAAAACATCTGGAAAAGTCCTCGAGCCCCATTCTCAAAGCCGTTTTCCAAGCAAAAACATCTGTAAATGTCCTCGAGACCCTCGTTCAAAGCCGTTTTCCAAGTGAAAACATCTGGGAATGTCCTCGAGCCCCATTCTCAAAGCCATTTTCCAAGTGAAAACATCTGGGAATGTCCTCGAGCCCCATTCTCAAAGCCGTTTTCCAAGTGAAAACATCTGGAAATGTCCTCGAGCCCCTCGCTCGCAGCCGTTTTCCAAGTAAAAACATTTGTAAATGTCCCCGAGACCCCCGCTCAAAGCCTATTTCATCTCAAAACCTGTTCAAAAAGTCCCCGTAAAAACACTGCAGAATAAATTCACCATCAGCTTGGTTCGAAACAACACACTTCTTCATTTATATTTAAAAGTAATCTTTTCTTGCATAAGGGAAACAATAGTAAAAGTCAACTTTATTTGGGAATACTTTACTTTATAAATCAAAGCTTTCCGCTATAATGAAGGTTAATGGATTTAACAGGATAAACAGACTGACTATTTGTGAGGTGATCGTATTGGTCCAAGGTGTAGCTAATTGGAATACGGAAACAACGGAAGAATGGCTGCAAAGCTACGTTGATGATTGGGTTTCTTTTTACCGTAAGCATACGCAAGATGGCGATGTTGCCTCTTATATTCCAATATTGGGGGAAGCAAATAAAAACCATTTGGGGATATCCATTCTTGGCAGCGAGGGGTTGTCCATTCGTTCCGGTGATGCAGATATATCGTTTACCATTCAGAGCATTTCGAAGGTATTCAGTTATATTGTTGCCTGTATGACAAGGGGTGTTTCCTATGTGCTGGACAGGGTGGATGTCGAGCCTACCGGGGAAGCATTTAATTCGATTATGCATCTGGAAATGAGGCAGCAGCTGGAAAAACCTTTTAATCCGCTAATCAATGCAGGGGCTATTACAGTAAGTTCCATGCTTGAAGGCAATACATCGGATGAAAAATTAAATCCTTTATTTGATTTGCTTGAACGGATCCTTGGTTACCGGCCTGAAATCAATATTGATGTATATGAGTCAGAACGAGATTCTTCCATGAGGAACCGTGCTATCGGGTATTATCTTCTGGAAACTGGCCTTCTTGAATCGGATTTGAATATAACGCTGGAAACCTACTTCAAGCAATGTTCGATTGAAATGACGATAGATGATCTGGCGAAAATCGGCATCGTGCTGGCAAATGACGGCGAGGATACAATTACCGGCGAGGAAGTTATTCCCCGGCAGGTAGCAAGGCTGGCGAAAGCATTAATGCTGACCTGTGGCATGTATGATGCATCGGGAAAATTTGCTGCATATGTGGGTGTGCCCGCTAAAAGTGGTGTGTCCGGAGGGATCATTGCAGTCAGTCCGCCGAGAGTTCGTGAAGAAAGTCTTCCTTTTAAAAATGGATGTGGTATTGGCGTATACGGTCCTGCACTTGATGATAAAGGGAACAGTATTGCAGGCATCAAACTGCTGCGCCATATTGCGAACCAATGGGATCTAAGTATATTTTAATTAATTACTGTAAGGAGGGAGAATGATGTGCGGCAGATATACACTGCTTGCAGATGAGCTGGATATTATTAAAGCATTTGACTTGGATCAGGAACGGATTGAAAATTACGAGCCAAGTTATAATGTGGCTCCCGGCCAGGAAGTACTTTCCGTGATTCATGATGGAAAAGAAAAGCGGGCGGGGTACTTGAGATGGGGGCTTGTGCCTTCCTGGGCGAATGACGAAAAGATCGGCTATAAAATGATTAATGCGCGCAGTGAAACAGCTCATGAGAAGCCAAGCTTTAAAAAATTAATGGCGAGAAAAAGATGTCTTATTATAGCGGATAGTTTTTATGAATGGCAAAGGATGGAAACCGGTAAACAGCCGAAAAGAATTCAGGTGGAAAACAGGGAGCTGTTTGCATTTGCTGGCCTGTGGGATAAGTGGGTTCAGGATGATAAAACATTGTTCACCTGTACGATCCTAACGAAAGATGCCAATGATTTTATGCAGAATATTCACCACCGAATGCCAATTATATTGCCAAAATCCAAGGAAGAGGAATGGATAGCCAGGAACTTTGAAAACCCGATGGAAGCACATCAATTTTTACAGGGTATTCAAGATGACTCTTTTACAGCTTACGATGTGGATACGTATGTGAATGCTGCAAAAAACAATGATGCAGCTTGCATAAGGCCAATTGCTTAATTAGTCGTGAAAAAGGATTGAACCGGAAATCCGGCTCAATCCTTTTAAATGAAAGCAAGTTAAGCACGCCCTGCTTTTTCTGCCCGGTCCTGTTCTTTCTCTTCTTTGGCCACTTTCATGAACTTTCTTGTCTCGTAAACCACCACGCCGGAGAGTCCAAGCAATCCTATTAAGTTAGGAATTGCCATCAATGCATTAAAGATGTCGGCAATGCCCCAAACAAGTTCAAGCTCGGCGATGGCTCCAAAGAAAACCACAGCAACAAAGAAGATACGGTAGTAAGGAACCAGATTATCATTTTTAAATAAATAACCAAAACATTTTTCCCCGTAATAAGACCAGCTTATTAATGTGGAGAAGGCAAAGAAAGCAATCGCCAATGTAACGATCAGCCCGCCAAAGTCTCCTAGGAAGAAGGAGAAGGATAGGTTTGTCAAGGAACCACCTTCCACACCGCCTCCGTACATATCTGCCATCACAATCGTTACACCGGTAATCGTACAAACAACAAGCGTGTCAATAAATACCTGTGTCATAGAAACGAGTGCCTGACGGCCGGGATAGTCGGTTCTGGCTGCTGCAGCTGCAATCGGCGCGGAACCAAGACCGGCTTCGTTGGAGAATACACCGCGTGCCACCCCGTACCTGATTGCTGTACCGAGTACACCGCCGCCCACTGCCTGTGCAGTAAAGGCATCCGTGAATATTAACCCAAAGGCAGCGGGGACAATATCAATATTCATAATAAGTATAATTAATCCGCCGGTAATATAAAGCAAAGCCATGATCGGGACAAAAAAAGCAGTGACTCTCCCGATACTTTTAATTCCCCCAATGATCACCAAACCGGTTAACACAGTAAGAATAATTCCAGTTGCCATTGCAGGAACATTAAAAGAATCGCTTAAAGCATCCGAGACAGCCTTTGATTGAACGGTATTTCCAATACCGAAGGCAGCAATCGCGCCAAAAATGGCAAACAGTACGGCAAGCCATTTTTGCTTGAGTCCCTTATCCAGATAATACATAGGTCCCCCGGACATTTCACCTTTACTGTTTTCTTCCCTGTACTTTACGGCAAGAATCGCCTCGGCATATTTGGTGGCCATCCCGAAAACCGCGGTCGCCCACATCCAGAATACTGCTCCCGGCCCCCCCAGGATTACAGCGGTAGCGACACCGACAATATTCCCGGTACCAATGGTTGCCGCCATTTGTGTGGATAATGCCTGATAGTGGCTTATGTCCCCCTTGGATTTTTTATCCTGCCTGGCAGGGCTGAAAGCCAGCTTCAGCGCATAAGGCAATGTTTTGATCTGCAGAAATCCAAGGCGAAAGGTTAAGTAAATCCCCGTCCCCACTAAAAGAATCAATGTGAACGGGCCCCAGACAAAGTCGCCTATATTGTCAATAATACCCTGCATCTCTTTTCCCCCTTTTCTCAAATGTTATATTTAATATTCCAAAAATTCATAGCGTTGTCAACCCTTTTTTGTAAATCTTAATAATATTTGCAAGTGCATTATAAATTTTACTTCCGAATTTCCTGTCGATATTCAGTGATTACAGGTAAACCTTTGCGAAATTTGGATATTCATGCTTATAATAAAGGTAAAATTAATTGCAGGTGGGTAATATGATTAAAGTATTGTTTGTCTGTCTCGGGAATATTTGCCGCTCACCGATGGCTGAAGCGGTATTCCGGAATCAAGTGGAAAAGAAAGGGCTTGCTGAAAAAATATCCGTGGACTCGGCCGGCACGGGAAACTATCATGTCGGAAAAGCGCCGCATGAAGGGACAAGAGAGCTGCTGGACAGATATGATATTTCCTATGAAGGGATGCTCGCAAGACAGGTGCATCGGGGAGATTGGTCGGAATTTGATTATATTATTGCCATGGATGACCAAAACATGACAGATTTAAAGCAGCTGAACAAAGAAACTGAAGGCGTGTATATTGCAAAATTAATGGATTTTGTTGATGAGCCCAGTGATACGAATGTACCTGACCCGTACTATACAGGTAATTTTGAATATACGTATGAACTTGTGACGGAAGGGTGCAGCAGACTGCTGGATTTCATCAAGGAAAAGCATACTAGTCTTTAAAGGAGTGGATGACAATGGGTAAAAGAAAATTGATATTAAGTGTTGTCGCAGGAGCAGCTGTAGGAGGAGTAGTGGCTTTATTTGATAAAGAAACAAGGTCGTATACAAAACAAAAATTGGGTACGGTAAAAACAAGCTCTAGTTATTTTCTGAAAAACCCGTCGGAAGCGGTGCATAATGTCCGTGTTGCATTTGATACGTTTAATAAAAACTTTGCCAACGGGGCGGAAAATGCCATCAATGCTTTGGAACAGGTGGAAAACTCTTTGGACAAAATATCCAATAAAAATGAAACGAATCGGATAGAATAGCTAACAACCACGAAAAGCAGAAATAATTTTTTCGTTTTCTGCTTTAAGGAGTGGATCGATTGAAAAGAGTATTACACCTTGGGATGCAGATGTATGAGAGAATAGAAAAGTCGGATGTTTTTGGATTAGCCGCACAATTGGCGTATTTTTTTCTGCTTTCCCTATTTCCGTTTTTATTAGTGTTGGTGACGCTAATTGGATTTTTGCCATTTGACGAATTAACGGTGATAGAGTTCATAAATAGGTATGCTCCAGATGAGATCAGGGATTTAATCGAGACAAATGTACACCAGCTCATACATCAGCAGAGTGGGGGATTATTATCTTTTGGTATAATAGCTACTCTATGGTCGGCATCCAATGGTGTGAACGCCCTTATGCGGGGATTTAACCGGGCATACGAGGTGGAGGAGAACCGATCCTTTATCGTGTCCAGGCTGATTGCGATTGTCCTTACTATCGGTATGATTGTCGTTATTATTACTGCTCTTTTACTTCCGGTATTTGGAAGAATGATCGGCGTATACCTTTTTTCCTTTTTCGGTTTATCGGAAGGGTTTATTACTGTCTGGGAATCCGTCAGGTATATTACATCATCGATCGTATTTTTTGTCGTTTTTCTTGCGTTGTATGTTCTTGCACCGAATAAACGGATTTATTTTAAAAATGCAATATGGGGAGCTATTTTTGCAACTGTTTTCTGGCAGCTTTCATCTCTGGCATTTTCTTTTTACGTCAATACGCTGGGGAATTACTCGGCTACATATGGAAGTCTTGGTACAGTAATTGTACTAATGCTTTGGTTTTATATCTCCGCCATTATCATTATGCTGGGCGGGGTGATCAATGCATTTATAAGGGTAAAACGATCCAATGAATCAGTCTGACTAACTGCTTCGACTTATTTATTAAGCCTAAACAGAATTTAATAAAATTTAAAATACACCTGCCTTTCTTTAAAAGGGGAGGTGTATTTTATGTGTAAACAACCTATTTAGGCTGTTCATTATTCTAGCTGCTCAATTTCTGTTGTCATAACATCCATTAATAACAAGGC
Organism: Virgibacillus kimchii; assembly: GCF_055379185.1. Lineage (NCBI taxonomy): Bacteria > Bacillati > Bacillota > Bacilli > Caryophanales > Bacillaceae > Virgibacillus > Virgibacillus kimchii. The sequence continues at coordinate 3,949,380 of NZ_AP043951.1, forward strand.
CAACTTCATTGTATTAATGCCATTCTGTTTTATTATTTTTTTCATAAAAATGAAAGCGTCAGTACCCTTTGGCAAGTAACCAGGCCGCCATAAAAGCAAAACCATTAGAAAGGTCAATGCTCTTATAATCAATGGGAGTAAAAGGTGGTCAAACATTGGTTGTAAATCTTTTGAATTTAGGACACAAAGTTGTTACAATTTATACTATGATTTTAATATAACAACAGGGGTGGATAAGTTGAAACAGATAAAATTATTTCTTTTCATGGTTGCATTAACTTTGGTTATCTCAGCTTGTGGTGATGCTGGAGGGGGTAATAACAGTGCAAGTGAAGAAACTGTAACAGATAAAAAGTGGGAAGAAATCCAGGAATCCGGAGAATTGGTAGTAGGAACTTCTGGAACATTGCTGGCAGCTTCTTATTACGATGGAGAAGAAGAGAGTGAGGAACAGTTAACAGGCTATGATGTGGAAGTGATGCGGGAGGTAGCCGACCGGCTTGATCTTGATATATCTTTTGAAATCATGGGGATTGACAGTATGCTTCCTGCCGTGAATAGTGGAAGGATTGACGTAGCAGCAAATGATATTGAAGTTACCGACAAACGAAAAGAAGAATTTAATTTCAGTGAGCCATATAAATATTCCTATTCCACGATGGTGGTCAGGGAAGAGGATAACTCAGGCATCGAATCACTGGAAGATCTGGAAGGGAAAAAAGCAGGTGGGGGAGCAACGACGATTTACAGTCAAATTGCAGAGCATTACGGTGCAGAGGTAATTACTTACGGAAATGCACCCAATGAAGCATATTTGCGTGATGTGAATAACGGAAGAACGGATGTAGTGGTAAATGATTATTATTTATCCAAATTCGGTGTAGCTGGATTCCCTGATTTTGATATTCATTTGCATCCCGATTTAAAATTCCATCCAAATGCCCAGGCTGCCATCATGGCAAAAGGGGCGGATGAATTAACAAAACAAGTGAATAGTGCATTGGCAGAAATGCGGGATGATGGTACTTTGACTGAGATTGCCGAAACATTTTATGGGGAAGATGCTTCCCAGGAGTTAGAAGGGGAGTTCATTGAAATTGAAGGATTGGATTTATAAGTTGATATATGCTGGCATGTATAAAAAAGGCTAGGCAGTACTTGGAAATACCTGATTATATTGGTAGTATTACTTTGTCTTTCCTGGATGTGAATCGGGAAGGCGAGGCAGGCTCATTAAATGCATAAGAGCAGGCAAATCTGGATAAAAGGGGCAGGGCAGCAATGGATTTTCAAGGATTTGATTTTGGGGGATTATTTGATGTGAAACTGGCATGGGAAAACCTTCCATTTGTACTCGGCGGGCTGCCTATGACCTTAACAATATCCGTGGCCGGTATGGCAATTGGACTTATCCTAGGTTTAATGCTGGCACTGGCCAGAAGCTCATCGAAAATTACACTGAGGTGGCCTGCACGGTTGTATATTTCCTTTATGCGCGGTACACCCATGCTGGTATTTTTATTCATATTATATTACGGTTTGCCTGTTGTTGGGATAGAGTTTACCGCATGGGTTGCAGCTGCACTCGGTTTTGGCTTGAACAGTGCAGCTTACATAGCAGAAATCGACCGTTCTGCATTAAACAGCGTGGATAAAGGCCAGTGGGAATCTGCAAAAGCACTTAATATCGGTTATTCCCTGACATTAAGGAAAATCATTTTGCCGCAAGCGACAAGGATCGCCATCCCGCCATTGACGAATGTGTTTATGGATATTGTTAAAGCGACATCTTTGGCTGCGGTAATTACCGTACCGGAACTTTTTCAGAAAACCCAGATTGTTGCAGGCAGAGAGTTTGATGCCATGACGATGTATGTACTGGTTGCACTTATCTACTGGCCGATTTGTGTGATCATCTCTTTTATACAGGACAGACTGGAAATCCGCTATAGTAAATATGTGAATAATTAGGGATAAAGAAAAAGGAAGAGGAAAAATCAGCGAAAGGATTTGGGGTGAATTCTTTCGCTGATTTTTTATGCCTGCAAAATTTCATAAGACAGTATGCTGCCGCTCATTTATACTGTGTCAGGTTCCTTTCTGAAAAACAAAGCACCGGCGACAAGTACGAGGATCCCGCTTAATAAATAGAAAAAAGAAACACTCGGGAAGATGTCGACATAAATTCCGCCAATAAAAGGGCCGCTAATGCTCCCGAGGCTAAATGTGATTCCTACCATTAAATTCCCCGCCGGCAGAAGATATTGTGGCAGTAAGTCGGTCATGTAGGCAATACCCAAAGAGAATAATGAACCAACCAGCATGCCGGAGAGGGCAAATAACACAAATAGTGCCAATACAGACCCCTCAAATAAAGCTGCCAGGAAAAAGCAGACTGCACCTGCAGATATGATGGTTAATAGAATCCGCTTACGGCCATAGCGATCACTCATGACACCCAATGGTATTTGTGTTACGAGACTGCCCAAAGCAAAAAATGGAATGATCAAAGCCAACATGTCTACAGAATGCCCGAGCCGCAAGCCGTAAATGGGGAAAATGCTATGTAATGATGCCTCGAGAAATCCATACCCAAAACCGGGAAGCAGTGCAACCCATGCTATTTTTGCTGTTTCCAAAAACCTTTTTAAAGAACTGGATTGTTTCCCTGTCTCGAATTCCTTCTCCGGAATCATGTTTTTTACAAACAGCATAGAGATCCAGACAAGCATGCTTAAAACTGCGGAAACAAGAAACGGCAACGCTTCGTTGATGGATAAAAATCTTGTCATTAATGGACCCAAGGCAAATCCAAGGCCAAAAGATAATCCGTAGTAAGCAATGCTTTTTCCCCGCGTATGTGCGGAAACGGTGGAAGTGATCCAGGTCTGTGTGCCAAAATGAAGCATCTGGTCCCCTATGCCGATCAGCATGCGCAATATAAACCAAAACCATAAGGCTTGCCAAAGGGGGAACAATGCCAGGGAAATAAAAACGAGCATACCACCAATTACAATGATCGGCTTGAAGCCGAATTTTCGCAGCGGCTTTTCCATAAACGGAGAAGCCAAAATAATTCCAATATATAAACCTGTCGCATGAAGGCCGTTTACAGAAGAGGAAACCCCATTTTGTTCAAGTATGATTGCCAGGAGCGGCAACAGCATTCCTTGTGAAAATCCGGAAATGCCGACAAGTGCAATTAGAATCCAGAATCTTGTTTGATTGGAAACCATGATTATTTGGCTCCTCTCGGGAAAGAATGAATAGTAAATATTATTGTCTCTTACCAATCTAACATATTCATCAGGAATTCTCCTTAACCGGACATTTGCAGTAGAGGGCAAGCAGTATAGTAGGTAAAAGAAGAAAAACAAGTTATCCTAGAATTATAAAAGGAAATAGTATTAGTATAAAATTTTATATGGAGGGAACAGTATGAAATTCACATTAAAGGAAAATGGAGTAAGAACAGAATTAGAATATGGACAATTGGATATATCCGGTAATGAGGAATTCGGCTATCGTCCATATCAATTAATGGTTGCCTCGATTGTTGGCTGCAGCAGTTCCGTATTCCTGAAAGTAATGGAAAAACAACGAACGGAAATTGATGACCTGCAAGTGGAAGCAAAGGTAGAGCGAAACCCGGATGAAGCAAACCGGATAGAAAAAATTCATTTACACTTTTTAATAAAAGGAAAGCAATTGGATCAGGACAAACTGTATAAAAACCTGGAAGTCAGCAGAAGGAATTGTTCGATGGTCCGTTCTGTGGAAAACAGTATTGAAATTGAAGAGAGCATAGAAATCCTTCCGTTGTCCATGTAATTTAGCTTCAGGAGTACGTATAAAAATCATTTGTCTGAAAAAACTATGGGAAAAAGAAGGGATTTGGACAAATGAATGCTAGCCGTTATATGACAACCCTCCTATTCTTCATAATATTTGCTTTGATGCTTCCGATTATTACCTTTGGAGAAGAGGAAAAAGCGGAAGAAAAAGAAGGAAAGGGAGACTTTGAGATCCCGAGCCATGTCTTAAGTATTGAAAAAGAAAACACGCATAATAATACAGCGGAAGACCAGGAAGTGGTAGAGCCGAGTGAATTAACGAGGGATCTCATAGAGGAGATGGATATTCCTATAAAAAACCCTGATTTAATAAAAACGCTGAATGAAACGACACTTAATCCTTCGCCTATAGCTATTGGTTATCGTGGAGAAGTTTTCATTGGGAGATGGCCGCTAAATTACAAATCAACGGATACAAGGGTTAATTGGGAGTACCAATCAATTAACAAAAATGAAATTAATAATCTCGGTGGCAACGCAAACCAGGAATTGAACTATACACAGCAGGAGCAAAAGGAAATTCAGGGAGCACTGACGAATAAAATTTCCCGTCCGGAAGAAGTGAAAAAAATGATGCTTTTGCATGCGGAGAAGACCACTCAGTTGCCTCTTTCCTTTAATACCGTGGTTGGCCGCAATACGAAAAAGACACAATCTTATCAGGTTCCGGCTGAAAAATATGGCATACTGGAAGCATTCGCTCCGGCAGTAAGCGAAAAAGGCGAGGTTACCTTTGGTGAAGTGTATATTAAGCTTAAAGGCTCCAATAAATCAATAGAAATTAAAAATGTAACCAAACAAGGAGTAGGCGCATGGATCCCAATCCAAGACCACGTTAGCTTCTCCTATAATGTAAATTGATGGTGCCTAGTATAGTAAATAGTTCATAAATGAAGAAAGACCATCATTTTCAATGTAAAATAGAAGTACCTATCACAGAACTTCCAATTACTAATCACTCAAAGGAGATGAAAATGATGGTCCATACATTATTGAACCATATTCAAGGTAAGAATGGAAGTCGATGGGCAGAATTTATTCGAAAAACAGGAGGAGAAAAGATATTAATCGTAGCGGTGGATGCAGCGAAGTATACGCATAAGGCCACAATCTGTACATTTTATGGAGATATTCTGGTAAAACCATTTGAGTTTGATGCATCCGGGACTGGATTTGAGAAGGTAAGGAATTTGGTTGAGAGTGAAAAGAAAAAACATAAAATGAAAGAGGTTGTTATTGGCATTGAAACAACGGGGCATTATTATGAGGATCTGGTGAGGCGCAGTTATAAAGAGGGTTATATGGTTCGGGTTATAAATGCAGCGACCACAGCACAAGTACGGGAGATGCTTTTAAATTCATCCAAGACAGACAACCTGGATTTAATGGCGATTGTACAAGCGATAATATACGGTCATGGCACAACGCATGAATTAAGCTCGGATACGATGAATAACCTGCAAAAGCTAACTCGTGCAAGACGTGAGTTAGTGGCAGAGCGTTCATCTGTACAAAATCAAATACGTGTCCATTTAGACCATATATTCCGCGAATTTCAAGGGAAAAGTGTATGGGAAAACGGCAAGCGAGAACAGAAAAAGCCCTTTTCCGATTTATTTGGGAAGTCGTCGGTTTACATCATGAGAAATTGCCCACATCCAAGCGATATCGTGGAACTTGGAGTGAAAGGCTTACGTGCTCTTTCGGTACGTGAAAATCTAAAACTGCGAGATGATACGATTCAATGCTTGCTTGATTTTGCCAATCAATCCATTTCACAGCCAAAGGAATGTGTCCAGGCGGATCAATTCCTGCTTAATCAGCGTCTGGATCAACTGGAATTATTAAATAAACAGATTAAAAAGCTGGAAAGAGAGATTGAGGATTTATTTGTACAGACAGAGGGGGCGGTCCTTCTTAGCGTGCCGGGTATTGGAGTCGTTACTGGAGCTGAATTATACGCGGAAATGGAGGATATTTCTGATTTCGATCATGCGGGACAATTAATAAAAATGGCAGGGACAAACCCAGTCGTGAAGCAGTCAGGGGATAGGAGACCTTCTTACTACGCTGTTTCCAAACAGGGGAGGAAGCCTTTCCGAAATGTTGTTTATCAGGCCGGCCGGTCTTTAGCCAGTAATAACCCGGAAATGAAACAGAAATATAAAGAGCTCATTGAACGCGGAAAAGTCGCTCCACAGGCTTACATTGCTTTGGGAAACCGGATGATTCGATTAGCCTTTTCCATGATTAAGCATCAGACGTTATACCGTACAAATCATAAAGATTATACTTTACTCAATCAAATAAGCAAAAAGCTGCACAGCGCTAATACAAAGCTGTTTTTCGAAAAATTTGCCGCAACGATAGACTATCAGTCTGCCTAACTGGAAATTAAGTAATTATAGACAGTGAGCCAGTTATGACAAAAGTGATCCATTCACTGGAAAATAGCACTATCTTAACCACAGCTTTAGCTGCTTGCCCTTGACCGCCGTGCCACTTCTTAGTGATCGCTGGAAGGGGGCGGGGCCCCGCCAGCGGAACTTAGAAGTGAATGTCCGTGGTACGCTGCTGATGCGGATGGAGCCCTAAAGGCTGTTTTTCTACCATCCGCCATCAAAACCACTACCACGGACACAAACAAGGTCAAGGATGGTGGGATACATGGCATGAATGATATTATTTGATGTTTTTATTCACTAAGTAGAACACGAAGCATGAACTGATTAAAGCCATTTGTTTTTATAAGCTATAGGAAGTGAAAATGGAGCTCCTCTAGGACGTTAGATTACATTGAACAACGTGCCTGAGGCTCCAGACCTCGTGTGACAGCGTTATGGATCTTGTCCTGCAAGTACGAATAATACGTGAAAATCTAAGTTTATATCACTAGGTTGTATCCTCTGCAGGATAAAAAAGCAAGATCCCTTTTACGTTCTAGAGGGGCTCTATTATAAAGTTCTGTGATGGATGAGTCTTTTCAGAAAACAAAGAAAATGAAGGGCTTTAGTTAAACTTACCCTTTTTTCGGTAAAATTACCTATTGACTTATTTACCATTATACGCTGTCACTCCCCAGTTTTTGTCGAATGGTGTCGACGGGGGGAGTTCCTGGGAGTGCGCTAAATGCTCGTCCTACCGAAACTGTCAATTCCCAAGCTTTGTCGAATAATATAAACCTAAAGAAATCCTGTAGCTCGCATGCAGGATTTTTCTTATGCATAAATATAAAAAACAGGGGTTGATTTTTGTGCTTTAATACTTTATCATAATAAAGTATTAATGAAATCATAATATAGGTTTAGTTTGTTGGGGGGAAGAGAAAATGGAATGGGTTGTCGTCGTATCTGTATTAGTGATGACTGTACTCAGTTTATTACGTGTCAATGTCGTTATAGCTATCATTATTGCTGCATTAACTGCAGGGGTGATGTCAGGACTTACTGTCATTGATTCCATTGAAATGCTCGTAGCGGGAATGAGCGGAGGGGCCAATACAGCTTTAAGCTATATTCTGCTTGGTGCATTTGCTGTAGCTATTAGCTATACCGGAATCACCGGTATACTTGTAAGAAACCTGATCCGTATCCTGACAGGGAAAAAGGTGATGATGGTACTGGTTATTGCGGCTGTTGCTTCATTATCACAAAACCTCGTTCCGGTGCATATCGCATTTATTCCTATTTTAATACCGCCATTATTAAAAGTATTTGATCAAATGCGCGTAGACCGCCGCGCTGTTGCTACCGCATTGACTTTCGGGTTGAAAGCTCCATATGTAATGATTCCAGCGGGCTTCGGCTTAATTTTCCACGGGATCATTGTTGAAGGAATGGAAGAAAACGGAATGTCCATTTCAGTGGGAGAATCAGCCATGGCCATGTTGATTCCGGGACTTGGAATGGTAGTTGGCTTACTGATAGCTGTGTTTATTACGTACAGAAAAGACAGGGATGCGCTAGAAGGTGCGGGAGGCACGGAATCCACCATCAGCACCGATGAAAAAGAAGTGAACTTCGGCCGTAAACATGTCTTCACTTTAATTGCGATCGTAGCTGCACTGGTGGTACAAATTATTACAGATAATCTGGTTGCCGGGGCGTTAACCGGATTAATTCTTATGTTTGCCTTGGTGGCAGTGCCGTTTAAGGATGGAGAAAAGATCATGTCAGAAGGGATTGCCATGATGGGAACCATCGCGTTTGTCATGTTTGTGGCATCCGGTTTCGGCAACATTCTAACAGAAACAGGAGCGGTCAGTGCATTGGTGGAAGTATCGTCCGGATTCCTGGGAGATAATCAGCCAATCATTGCAATGATTTTACTATTGGTTGGCCTGGTGGTCACCTTGGGTATCGGATCCTCCTTTGGTACGATTCCGATTCTGGCAGCATTATATGTGCCCCTCTGTATGGCAGCAGGTTTTTCCCCGATGGCAACAGCAGCGCTCATCGGAACAGCGGGTGCACTTGGAGATGCCGGTTCACCTGCATCGGACAGCACGCTCGGACCAACTGCAGGGTTGAATGCAGATGGGAAGCACCACCACATATGGGATACAGTTGTGCCGACATTTATCCATTTCAATATACCATTGATAATTTTCGGCTGGGCTGCTGCGGTTATATTGTAATAAAAAAATCACTTTCTCCAAATGTTATTTGGGAGAAAGTGATTTTTTGCTGATGTATTGAAAGAAAATGTAGCACAGTAAAAACCAGACAATGGAAATCAGCGCGGCTGCAAATATATCCGTGAAATAATGTGCCCCTGTAATCACTCTGCTTAAAGAAATGAGAACGGGGATGATTATAAATAGCACAGTACAAAAGATCCTCCATTGCTTTTTGCCTATATAAGTTAAACTAAGAAAAATAAGGAAGGAAAATAAGATGATTACCCGCATTGTATGACCACTTGGAAAACTATAGGAGTGGATTTCCAGTGAATAACCAAAAACCTCAAGCAACGTTGTTTCTCCTGGTCTTTCCCGTTGAAATACTAATTTTAAAAGAAAATTGAGAGCTATTCCACCGAAAACGGCGGTAAGCAGAAATACTAACTGCATCCAGCCTTTCTTTGTGAAAAGAAGTAAACCAATGAACAAAGTGAGCAGAATGATTACTTCACCTGAGCCAATAATCGCCAAGGCGTCCAGCATCCTGTAAATAAATCCCGAATCATCCATATTTAATAAAGCATACATACTTTCGTCAATGGTGTGCAGACGATTATGACTGGAAAGTACAGAAATAACAATAAATAAGCAAAAGCAAAAAATCATGATAGTAAGTAACTTTTTTGTTGCCCTGTTCATATGTAACCCACACTTTCCGATTTGCTGCTTGCATAGTATAACATCCTTGACAGCAGTGTGCTATTACAGCAAAGTTACAGAATGACAGTTGAATAAATAATTATTACAAGGAAAAGATAAAAGAAAAATAAATGGGGGTTTGCTATGCGAATTTTTGTGTCGGTAATAATGTCGCTTTTTATTATCTTTTCCTTAAGTTTACTGCAGGCTGAAGCTGCATCCGGGTACGGTTGGGGTTTTAAAAAGAACCATAATCATGATATTCCCGATATTGGCGCATACAAGGAACTGCTTGAAAAATATGGCGCATATTATGCGGATGAGTCCGGTGAGAAGAATATTTATCTGACTTTTGATAATGGCTACGAGGAAGGGTATACAGATGACATTTTGGATGTGCTTAAAAAGGAAGAAGTACCCGCAACGTTCTTTGTTACCGGGCATTATGTGGAAAGTGAACCGGATCTTGTTAAAAGAATGGTGGACGAGGGGCATATCGTTGGCAACCATTCCTACCATCACCCCGATTTCTCCATTATTACGAAGGAAGCTGTGGAGGAAGAATTGGAAACGTTGGAAAAAGCAGTAGCAGAAGTGTCTGATCAGAACGAGTTAAAATATCTCAGACCACCAAGGGGAATATTTAATGAAGAAACGTTGAAATGGGCAAGTGAACTGGGATATATACATATATTCTGGTCACTGGCATTTATTGACTGGGAAACCAATAAACAAAAGGGCTGGGAATATGCATTTGATCAGATCATGGCCCATATTCACCCTGGAGCCATCGTTTTGCTTCATACAGTTTCTTCAGATAATGCAGAAGCATTGCAGCATTTAATTACCGAATTAAAGAAAGAAGGATACTCCTTCAAAAGTTTGGATGATCTTGTTTTAAAAAATCAACTGCCGCAGGGAATATACGGCTATTGAGCGGAACAGGGGGCAGCTACACACTGTCCCTCACCGCTTATGTTTAGAAAGCAAGCGTTGTATTATCTATTAAATTAAGCGTTAGTATTCGGCAAAAGTATATAAAATTCAAAGATCGCCTTATAACATCAGTACTTTAGTTGGAAGAATTCACAGATTAGTACTAGATTTTCATTTTAAGATTTCCAAATCTTTGCTATACTGTTAAATATATTATTATTTGGGGGAGATAAAATGAACAGGGAAGAGCTAATTGCACCAAATGACTATAATATTGCAATGGAAGTGGAACGTTATGCGAAAGATCCGACAAAAAAAGCATTAATCTGGAAAAACGATCGTGGAGAAACTAAAGAAATTACCTATTCCCAGCTGGTCAAAAATGTAAATAAAATCGGAAACACACTTTTACATAATGGGCTAAAGTCCGGTGATAAAGTAATTATCATGATTCCCCGTCTGATCGATGCGTATGAAGCATACCTTGCCTGCCTGAAAACAGGACTGATCATTATTCCTAGTTCGGAAATGCTGAAAACAAAAGACTTGCAATATCGTGTATCCCATGGTGAGGTGAGTGGCGTCATCAGCTACTACCCGTATGTGGATCAATACAAGGACTTAAACGAATATGAGGACCTCCATAAGTTTGTCATAGGTGGAGAAGCAGAGGACTGGTTTCATTTGGACAGCTTGAAGGAGGAGGCTTCAGACGAGCTGAAAATGGCGGAAACAACGAAAGATGACATAGCCTTTTTACCTTATACCTCCGGAACTACCGGCAATCCAAAAGGAGTTGTACATACGCACGGGTGGGGGTATGCTCATTTGAGAACTGCTCCGGAAAATTGGTTAGGCATTAATGAAGGAGATAGAGTATGGGCTACTGCCGGACCAGGTTGGCAAAAATGGATTTGGAGCCCATTTTTATCCGTACTTGGTTCAGGAGCAACAGGCTTTATTTATAATGGAAAATTTGATCCGAAAACTTATTTACAGTTACTGCAGGATAATGAAATTAACGTGTTATGCTGTACACCGACGGAATACCGGATTATGGCGAAAGTGGATAACTTAAGAGATTATACATTGCCTGCATTGCACAGTGCAGTTTCTGCCGGTGAACCTTTGAATGTGGAAGTGATTGATACATTCCAGCGTTACTTTGATATAACGGTGCGAGATGGATACGGGCAAACTGAAAATACACTGCTACTGGGTGTAATGAAAGATATGAAAGTAAAACCGGGATCCATGGGCAAACCGACACCTGGAAATGAAGTGGAAATTATTGATGAAAACGGGGAACCGGTGGAAGTCGGCGAAGTGGGAGATATCGCATTAAAACTTGACTCTCCCGCACTTTTCCGGGAATATTACAAGGATACGGAAAGAACAAAAATGTCCCGCCGGGGAGATTACTATATTACCGGAGACCAGGCATCCAAGGATGAGGATGGCTACTTCTGGTTTGAGGGCAGAAGTGACGATATTATCATCAGCTCCGGTTACACGATTGGACCATTTGAAGTGGAAGATGCATTGGTAAAACATCCATCCGTACAAGAGTGTGCTGTTGTCGCAAGTCCTGACGAAGTCCGTGGAAATATAGTAAAGGCGTTTGTAGTTGTCAAAGAAGGGGTGGACAGCAGTAACCCTGATTTGGTCAAAGAACTGCAGGACCACGTAAAGGAACTTACTGCACCGTATAAATACCCGCGTCAGATTGAATTTATGGATGAACTGCCAAAAACAACATCCGGGAAAATCAGACGGGTGGAGCTCAGAAAAAAAGAACAAAGCAAAGCATAGAATAGGTCAAAAACAGGTACGCCGTATAGGTGACGGGTTCACTTGTGAGGTGCAAAATTAGAAATCACACCAAATTCAAGAGGTAATTCGCTCGATTTCCACAACTGATTTCACAGTATAAATTACACTTAAAAAGGCTTGGAGAAATTTTATCTCTAAGCCTTATTTTTTGTAATTGCTTCTTGAACTAACGCACCCTTTAATTTAAGTGTAACTGTTCACAAAGTTACTATATTATATTTTTCCAACTCACTTCTATGTGTTATAATCGTTATAACAATTATAATGAGGGTGTGATCTTTTGGAGCAATTTGAAAGAAAAGTTACTAGGGTTGGAAATAGCTTTGGAATAACTCTTCCTAATGAATTACTCAAGCAAGTTGGCTTAGCGCACGGAGACGATGTTCAAGTTGAAGTTAAAGATGGGAAAATTGTTTTGAGAAAAAAAGAGCAAGTAACACTTCCTAAAGGCGTTGATGCAGAATTTATGGATATTTTAAATGATGTCATTAATGAGCATGACAAAGCGTTTAAAGGGTTAGTGAACAGATAATGGATAACGTTATCTATCTCACAACGAACCAAGTGATTGCTATTAATACAATACAAATCCGTCTATACTCCCCTAATGAACCATTGGGCGTAACAGAACCAAACTTGCTTGACTCTGCTATTAATCGCCCAAAGCAATCTGTGTTTGGTAGTGACGCTTACCCTTCCATTCATGAAAAAGCGGCAGCACTTTTTGAATCCATTGCAAAGAACCATGCTTTTCATAATGCTAATAAACGAACGGCTTTAGCTTCATTAATTGTTTTCTTAAAAATAAACTATTATCAATGGACGATGGGAATTGAAGAAGAGCAAGACTTTACGGTTGATGTAGTTAATAATAAATACACATTTGAAGAAATAGTGTCGACAATTAGAAACCATACCGAAAAACTATAAATCCCTTCTCAAATTAATTAAATTTGAGAAGGGATCTTTTAAATTTAACAGCTTTAAACATCCTTAATTCCAGAAAGCACCCGTTAATTTAAGTGTACTTTTTCACAATATACAAAAGAAGTATAAAAAGTGCAGGAAATAAGATTTCCATACACTTTTTATACCTTAACCTATTTACTTAATAAAACCTCTGTCTCAGAAATAAGTTCTTGAAGTATTTCAAGCCCCCGTCTTGTGCTATCTACGCTTGGAGAAAGCAATTTAATAATTTTATCTATTCTTTTTTTATAGCCTTGTGGCTTTATATCAAACCCGTCAATCATTCGAACTGCTTTTTTCTCATTGATGCAATATTCTTCATTCATAGAAAATATGACTTGATTTAGGCATGAGATGGTTCGATAACAATGACCTGTAACATAAGAGATATCATCTTTATCAATATTATCTTTAGCAAACATTAAAGAAAAGGATGCTTCGAACATAAAGTAACCAATTATTGCAACTCTTAAAGGCTTGGGATATGGAATGGTTTTGGATTTTAGTCTGGCAATTCGATTCGTTTTGTCAACTAGTATTTTACAGATGGACACTTCCCCCATGTACATGACATTCAGGTAAGCATGTGGATGTCCAGTATGGTAATGAGTTGAAACGTTACCTAACAGGCATTCATCAATGACCTGTTCCACTCTATTAACATCACGAAATATTAAATCAACGTGATAACCTTGAACAATAATCCATCCACCACCGTTTATCCAAGCACCCCATACGCCTATAGAAGTAACTAAATTCTCTCTATGTTCATCATCCAGTTTAGTAGCAACTCTGCTAACATCATTGACATTAAAACCTTCCGATTCATCATAATATATTCCAATATCAATATCAGACGTAGCGTGATGAGTGCCTCTTGCTCTTGAACCTCCTAAAACTATCCCTACAATGCCAGGTATCCCGTTCAGTTCTTTAATTATTTCGTTTAAAATATTTTGTACTGTCATAAATTTTCCAACTCCCATAGATTAAATTTAATATTATCTGTACATTACTTATCCATTTCTTCGCTCTCCATTTCATTCAACCTGGCAATGTCGTTAATCTTATATAGTAATTATAAAATCTGAGTTCTCTTTTTCAAACCCGCAAGACGGAAATATTTATTTCTATATCTGTAAACATGGGTGTGTTTTACTATGGGGAATTTAAACAAAAGAGCGATAAACACCTGTATAACAATAAAGTTATCGCAGTGAATTCCATTGTGAATATCACTGCGATATTGTTTGCGAATGGCTTGTTTGCACCTCTGCAGTAAACCCGTTACCGTTTTGGTGGACCTGTTTTTTCCTTAGCCGGGAAGGCTTGTGGTAAAGGTTATTTGGTGCCAGGTAATAATAGTAAAACTGGGTTTCATTTCATTTTCGTGCTGAATGGCAAATGAGAAGAGGATCCACCGTTGGAATATATACCGCTTAAAAACGTTTAACCTCGCATGAATACTGTCCACAATAATATTAAAACTCTCTACCTAAATTCTTTTAACAAAAAATCAAACAAAGGACTTGAAAGTCAAAGAAGGTCAGAGTATAATAAGAATTGAGATGAAGGTCAAATATAGTCAAAGTCAAATTGATATAGAAAACAGATAAAAATTTAAGGAGGAATGTTTTGATGAAATGTCAACACTGTGGCGTAAACGATGCAAATGTAAATGTAAGCTTGCAAATGAACAATGAAAGAATGCAGTTGCGGGTTTGTAACAGTTGTTTTCAAGAAATACAAGGTAAAATGATGAATTCCAATGATTTCTTCTCCGGTGGAGGACAGGATGCATTTTCCAATAATTTCTTCCAGGGAAATGGATCGCAAAAAGCAGGTACGAAAACAAGACAAGCTCACGGAAATCGCGGCAATGGTCTCATTGATCAGCTCGGCACAAATGTAACTGACAAAGCAAGAGCAGGGCAGGTTGATCCTGTTATTGGCCGGGATAATGAAGTAAAACGGGTGATTGAAACATTAAACCGAAGAAACAAAAATAACCCGGTACTCATTGGGGAGCCAGGGGTAGGTAAAACAGCCATCGCGGAAGGCCTGGCCTTGAAAATGGTCGAAGGAAATGTACCGGCCAAATTGATGAACAAACAGATTTATGTGCTTGATGTAGCTTCCCTCGTGGCAAACACAGGTGTCCGCGGTCAATTTGAAGAGCGTATGAAGCAGCTGATCCAGGAACTTCAGCAAAGAAAAGACATTATTGTTTTTGTGGATGAGATTCACCTGCTTGTTGGTGCCGGTACAGCAGAAGGCTCCCAAATGGATGCAGGAAACATCTTAAAACCTGCATTGGCACGAGGAGAACTGCAATTAATTGGTGCAACAACCCTAAAGGAATACAGGCAAATCGAAAAAGATGCTGCATTGGAGCGCCGTCTGCAGCCAATTACTGTAAAAGAGCCGTCAGAGGAAGATGCGGTGAAAATTTTAAACGGAATTAAAGACCGTTACGAAAAGTTTCATGAAGTTCGTTATTCTGATGAGGCCATCCAGGCATTTGTCACATTGTCCAATCGATATATTCAGGACAGATTCCTCCCGGACAAAGCAATTGATCTGATGGATGAAGTAGGGTCCCGTTTGAATCTGTCAAATGCAGAGAAAGATTCCAATTCCATTGAGCAGCGTCTCGAAGAAATCAAAAAAGAAAAAGAAGCAGCAGCAGAGAAAGAGGAATATGAATTAGCTGCAAACCTGCGTTATCAGGAAATTCAGCTGCAAAAACAACTGGAAAAAGCAAAAGATGAAAAACAGGATATTGATGTCGATATTTCCGATATTCAATTAATCGTGGAAGAAAAAACAGGCATCCCTGTGACAAAACTGCAGGCAGACGAACAGGAAAAAATGAAAAATATCGGAGAAAATCTGAGTGCAAAAGTAATTGGTCAAGATGAAGCAGTGGATAAAGTTGCTAAAGCAATCCGCAGAACCCGGGCCGGACTTAAATCAAAGCATCGCCCGATTGGATCTTTCCTATTTGTAGGGCCGACTGGCGTAGGTAAAACAGAATTAACAAAGGCACTTGCAGAAGAACTGTTTGGTTCACGTGAGGCTTTGATACGACTGGATATGAGTGAATATATGGAAAAACACACCGTTTCCAAAATTATCGGCTCACCACCCGGATATGTCGGTCATGAGGAAGCCGGGCAATTAACAGAGCGAGTGCGTCATAACCCTTACTCCATTATTCTGCTTGATGAAATTGAAAAAGCACATCCAGATGTGCAGAACATGTTTCTGCAAATTATGGAAGATGGTCATTTGACTGACTCCCATGGACGCACGGTCAGCTTTAAAGAAGCCGTCATTATTATGACAAGTAACGCAGGAACGGGAGATAAAACAATCAATGTAGGGTTCAACGCGCAGCATGAATCAGTAACGACGCTGGAAAAACTGAGTACGTACTTTAAGCCGGAATTCCTCAACCGTTTCGATGCGATCATCAACTTCAATGAATTAACAGAAGAAAACTTACTGGAAATTGTTGATCTATTGCTCGCTGAGGTACAAGAAACCATGGAAGATAACGATATTGAAATTACAATTACAGAAAGAGCAAAACAGGAATTGGTTAGACTCGGTTATGATCGCCGATTTGGAGCGAGACCACTGCGCAGAGTCATCCAGGATAAAATTGAAGACCAATTAACTGACCTCATTCTGGAAGGCGATGAAATTGATAAAGTAAATGTTGATGTCGTTGAGGAAGAAATTGTTGTAGCAAAAGCTTAATATAAATGATAAAAAGACTGTTGAGCACCGCTCAGCAGTCTTTTTTAAATTGCTCACCTCCCGCATGAAATAATACACACCATGCCCACGCACAAAGCCACCATTACATATTCTTTACAAACTCCTCCACTTGCTCATAATTCCTCTAAATGTGAACAACAATAAGACATACATTCAAACAAAGAGGATGTTCCTATGCGTATTTTACAAACATGTATTGTCTTCATGATCATTCTGCTATCCTCCACGTTCCTGCCGGTACTAACAGAAAGCCAATCCCCGATGGACATGCAGGTACATTTTATTGATGTGGGGCAGGGGGACAGCATGCTGATTCAGACACCTTCCAATAAAACAATTCTTATAGATGGCGGTCCGCCGGAAGCCGGCGAGAGAGTAGTTTCCTACTTGAAAGATCAGCAGATCGAGTCCATAGATCTGCTTGTTGCCACCCATCCGGATATTGACCATATTGGAGGTCTGCCACAGGTAATGAAGGAAATGGAAGTAAAAAATATTCTTGATTCAGGAAAATTACATTCCACAAAAACATATGCAACATATCTGTATCAAATCAGAAAACAAAATATACCGGTTCAAATTGCTATGGAAGATGAAAAAATAAGGCTGGATCCGGAGCTTACCATTCTCGTTTTAAACACATATGGAGCAACCAAAACAAATAATCAATCTTCCATCGCTTTAAAGATTACTTATGAGGAAGTAGACTTTCTGCTTATGAGTGATATTGAGATGGAACAGGAAAAAGAGCTGATGGAAGAGCATGATGTAGAGGCGGAAATAATCAAAGTGGCCCATCACGGCTCCAACACCAGTACATCTTTTGAGTTTTTACAAGCGGTAAGTCCGGAAACGGCGCTTCTTACCTACAGTGAAGAAAATGATTTCGGCCATCCGGTGGACCGGGTTATTAATAACTTGAAAAAAATAAATGCCACCATTTACTCGACCGCAGGTTTTGGGGATGTTGTCATTAGAACGGACGGGGAGAAATATGTTGTATTACCACAGGAAAATCCTCTCCACCGCATGATTAACAGAGCGGGTTAAAGAATGGCTCACTTCTTACTCATCCAGTTCTTTCTGCTATTTTTCATACGATGCATAAACAGCTTCTCATTTAAAGAGGAGCTGTATTTTTTTTTTGAAAATTTTATTGACATTAAAGTTCATTTGTTATATGGTTATTTACATAAGTAATGAACCAACTAATTAATGAAGGTGATCTGATGAAAAATATGCTTGATGAAAATAAGCCCATTTTCCTTCAAATTAAAGAGCAGATTGAGGATTCGATCATCAATGACTCACTGAAATCAGGTGACCGGGTGCCATCGACCAATGAACTTGCTGATTTTTATAAAATCAATCCTGCTACAGCGGCGAAAGGAATTAATGAACTTGTTGCAGAAGCCATTTTAGTAAAACGAAGGGGTGTTGGCATGTTTGTGACAGAGGATGCGAAAGACATTTTAATTGAAAAAAGAAAAGAAAACTTTTATCAAACCTATGTACTGCCGTTAAAAAATGAAGCGGGGAAGCTGCATATCAGTAAAAATGAATTACTGGAAATGGTGGGGAGAGAGGATGAAAAAAATGAAAATTGAAGTGAAAAACCTGACGAGGAAATACGGGCAAACCCGAGCATTGCAAAATGTTTCTTTTACAATGGAGGGGCAGAAAATATACGGACTGCTTGGCCGGAATGGCGCCGGTAAAACGACTTTTATGGATATCCTTGCCGGGAACATCCTAGCTTCCGAAGGCGAAATATACATTAATGGAGAAAAGCCATTTGACAACCGAAAACTTACCGAAAGCATATGCCTGATTAAAGAAGGAAACAACTTTAAAAAGGATTTGAAGGTAAAGAATGTACTTAAAATCTATTCCTACTTTTACCCCACATGGGATCAGGCCCTTGCAGAGGAGTTAATTAAAGTATACAACCTGAATATGAATGCAAAGGTAAAAACACTTTCCAAAGGGATGGAGTCGTCGCTTGGCATTATTGTCGGCCTGGCAAGTAAAGCGCCGATTACAATTTTTGATGAACCGTATATCGGATTGGATGCAGCTGCCCGCAAGAAATTCTATGAAATTTTATTGAAAGAATATGAAGAAGAAAAAAGATTGATTATATTATCCACACACTTAATTGATGAAGTGAGCCTCATGTTTGAAGAGGTGCTGATTTTACAGGAAGGCAGCCTCATTTTACAGGAGGAAGCGGAAAATTTGCGGGATAATACATGCGCAGTTACCGGGAAGAAAGAAAAAGTCGAGGCGTTTATTGAAAGCAAAGAAGTTATTGATAAAAAAGAGCTGGCAGGCATGATGACAGCTTACATTTACGGTACGAAGCAGGAAGCTCAAAGCTACGGCCTTCAGGCTGAAGGGATACCGGTTCAGGAATTAATGATCCATCTGACGGAAAAGAAAGGGGCATAAATAATGGGGAGACAAATCAAAGGACTGTTATACTTTTTTATTATGGACCTTCGTTACTCATTAATGATTTTTTGGGGAATCTTATTAGGAATATTAGTCGTCTCACTTACATTTGCATACTTTCTGACAGGTGTGGAAGGAGAGACCAATTTTATATTTTTTCTGACCATTCCAATGTATGTTTATGCAGGAATTGTAGGCTATCTGACAATTAGAGATTTTATGCCCTTTTCCATAAAAATGGGAGCAACAAGAAAAAACATGTTTATTGCCATTGGTATTTTTTTCTTTCTTATTTCTGCAGCAAAATCTTTGTTTGCGACCATACTGCAGGAACTGGTAGAGAAATTTAACGCTTTTGCCGGCATTGATATATTTACTTTTCTTCATTTCGCACATTTATTAGAAAATAATTGGTATACGAGAATTATTATTGATACAGCAGTAATGTTCTTTGCATTTATGGTTATGCTTCTGATCAGGCTGCTCATTCACAGGTTCGGACTGCTGGGAGCGGGCAGTGTTCTCGGATTACTGGCGGTATTACTGCTGCTTGCCGTTGCCAGAGGCTGGATCTTTGATTTTTTCCGCGAGCTGTTTACAGCCTTTGAAATTGGGATATTTTATCAAGTATTTGGTATCGGTTTATTACTTTACTTCATTTCTTTCCTGTTTATTAAACGGATTGAGGTAAGGTAAGCAAAAGAAAAGAGGGCTGGAGAAACCATTCTTCCACCCTCTTTCATCTATTCAACAAGCGATTTTCTTCTGAATAAAGCAATAGCCCCCAACAGTAAAATAATAATAAGCCCAATGGTAACAAATGATGTTGCAATCAAATCACCGGTGAATTCTTCCATCATCAGTGATTCAAAAATATGTCCGGATAAATTATTCGGGCTCCATTCAAGAAACCGTCCAAAAATCTGGGTTAACACACTCATCACCATAATGGTCGCAATGGATAAAAAAGCGACGAGACCAGGGGTTTTTACAAATGCATTATAAAATATGACTATCGTTACTACGAGAGTAATCCAAAGACCGTAAAAGAAAATGACTTTCAGCAGCGATATCACCGGCAAATCCCCATATAAAATCGCTGTATAATACCAGCCTGCCGTAAGACTTACAATAAGGGAGGTCCAGGCAAGTGCCAGAAGTGCAGCCCATTTTGCGGTAATATAATGCTGGTAAGAAACAGGTTTCACAAGAATCAGTTCTATAACGCCGCTTTTTCGTTCTCCTGCTACTGTACTCATGGACACCAGAATGATAATCAGCACCCCGAGGCTGCTGAGCTGACCAAGAATCATAAACATCATTTCAGCAGGTGTAAATTCCGGCAGTTCAATTACTGTACCCTCAGGCATACCTCCGACTGATTCCATAATTTGCGGCATATAGTAGTTGGATAAGGGATCAATCATACCAAGCAGAATAAAAGTGAGTGGCACCCAGACCCATTTTTTATTTCTCCAGTTTTCCATCATCTCTTTTTTAAAAATCGTCATCCATTGCATTATTGTTTCACCGCCTTCATGAACATGTCCTCCAGAGAAGCACGGTGCAGGGTGAAGCTCGTTAGCGGCCAATTGTCCTCCGCTGCTGCCTTTAAAATTTCCTGGCGTGCAAGAGAAATGTCAGTGGCAGTAAGATGTACTGCGTCCCGCTCAATGTAACAGTTTTCAACCGATGGTAAGCTCATTATTTTCTCCTTATAAGAGAGGGTATGATGAGTGAATGTCAGTTCAATCGTTGCCGTCTGGTATTTTTCACGAAGCAAGTGAATCGAACCTGCTTCCACAATTTTCCCCTCATGCAACAGCAATAGTTCGTCACTGATCTCATCAGCATCTGATAAGATATGAGTGGAAAAAAGAATGGTCATTTCTTCCTTTAGTTCCTCCATGAGCGTCAGTACTTCTCTTCGGCCAATAGGATCGAGGGAGGAAACCGGCTCATCCAATATTAACAGTTTCGGTTTATGTATAATGGCCTGGGCAATTCCGAGCCGCTGCTTCATGCCGCCGGAATATTTACCGATCGGTTTATTTCCGGCCTCGGCAATGCCCACCCTTTCCAGTAGTTCCTCCGTCCTTGCCATTGCTTCTTCCTTTGTTAAATGAGCAAGCTGTCCGCTGTAAAGAAGAAATTCGCGTCCGGTCATCCATGTATAGAAAACAGGATATTGAGGGAGGTATCCGATGAAGGAGCGGATATCACCATTCCCGTTCATCTCGTTCATTATTACATTCCCTGAGGTTGGGCGCAGCAAGCCGGCCAATATGCGCAATATCGTTGTTTTACCAGCCCCATTGGGTCCGATTAAAGCAACACATGTACCAGGTTGAAATTCAAAGGTGACCTTGTTCACTGCGAAATTATTGTCAAATCTTTTTGACAGGTTTGTCACGGATAATAATGCCATGTCAACGTCTCCTTCCGAAAATGAAATAGATGACCGGTCCAAAAATATTAATAAATATAATGATAAAAAACCACATCCACTTCGGTCCATTGAAATCATCCGCTTTAACCCAGTCAATCAGGGCTACAAGTGCCAGGACAACCTGGATCACGATTAAAGGGGCAATAAGCTGCCAGTTAATCTCCTGAAGTACTTCCACTAAATCCACTCCTCTTGTATGGCTCTTTTACATATACGGTAACACAATCAGACTGGTTTCAAATAATTTATGAATATAGGGCACAGGAAAATAAAAACCACCAGCAGAATAAAGTAACTATTCTTGACTGATGGTTTACAACTGTTCGTATTGATCCAGCATATTTCCCAATAGTTTATGTATGGAAAGCTGCTTTTTCATGGGTAAATTTTTTAAACGTATATGTCTTCCTTGAAATGTGGGTGGGTCATGATATATTCAATAAGTCCAACTACTTCTTCCTCAAAGGAGATATTTTCTGCTTCAGCAAATCTTCACGAAAGGAATAGTTCCTGATTCTACTGCGTGGCAACCAGGCTAAGGTTTTGGGACAAGAAGCCGGAAGCAAGAACAATGCAGAAATTGTACTGGAGAACTGGCGTGGTTTGGCTTATTACATAATGGAGAACAAAGGAAAACGAAGAGGCTAACTCCGGTTCCCTTTGTTGGAAAGTTTATTGTAAATACGATCGGCATGTTTAAACTCTCTTTGATAGAGCACTTCCTGTGTCTTGGATAAAAACTTTTCCCGTTGCTCTTTTTTCATAAAATCCGCTCCTTTTCTTTTTACTTAGTTTTCACCAGGAGGGATATTTTATACATGCCTCAGCTACTTTTTTCCTTGTTGTCACATATCATGACACGGTCAATGCCTGCGGAATAGTGCGGTAAATGTTAAAGTATGTCTTACTTTACTTATTCGCTTCAATCTCTTCCAACGCACCTTTCAATTCCGGAGATGTAAATTCGAAGTTATGATCCAGTGCCTTTTGCGGAAGCACATATTGTCCATCTGTAATGAGCTGGCTCATTTCCCCGACCGCCAGCCTTATGAACAGAGATGGAGTGGTAAACCAGTAAGGACGATGCAGCACATCGGTCAGGGTTTTCATGAAATCCTTATTTCTCTTCGGATAAGGTGCTGTAACATTTACCGGCCCCTCCATACTTTCATTTTCAATGCAAAATTGAATGAGGCGGACGGCATCCTTTACATGTACCCATGTCAGCCATTGCTCGCCATCTCCGATTTTGCCTCCTGCAAATAAATTGACCGGAAGACGCATAAAAGGCAGCGCACCGCCATTTCCCAGGAGAACACCAAACCGGGTGTACACCGTCCGAATGCCAAATTTATCCATCTGTTTTGCTGTATTTTCCCATTCCACAGCTACCTTGGCAAGAAAGTCATTTCCTGCCTGTTTTGTTTTTTCTGTGAAGATCAGATCCTCGGACATGCCATAATAGCCAATCGCTGAACCATTTACGAACACGTCGGGCATTTCATCCATCCGCTGTACCATTTCAATGAGCTTGCGGGTAATATTTATTCGGCTGTTTATAATATCTTCTTTCTTCTTTTTTGTCCAATAGCCAAAAATGGATTCTCCGGCCAAATTAACGACAGCATGTATTTTTGGCAGTTCTTCCACAGGGTAGTCATAGCCGATAAAAGTGGATTGTGCCGTATTTGTATGGGAATCAGGTGATCTAGTGAGCACATAGGTATGATATTTATTTTCATGCAGTAAGTTTGTGAGGTGATAGCCGGCAAAGCCTGTGCCCCCGGTTATTAATACATTCATTTTGTTTACGCAGGTTATTATTCCTGCTTGCCTCCTTTCCCATTGTGTTTTATATAAAAAAAGTTGTGTGCTGTTGCTATGCTGATACATATAAGTTTATATCATTATATGCAATAAAACGATTCTTATAGTAGTGTCCGGGATATTTTTAGGCTATAGTAAAAAGGGAAAGGGGTGAGAAACTTTGGCCAGGATAACCCGGATCACTACACAAAAGAAATATAAGAATCGTTATAATATCTTTTTGGATGATGGTGAAGGTGAAAAGTATGGCTTCAGTGTAGATGAAGCAGTTCTCGTTGAGTACCGACTAAGGAAAGATCTTGAACTGGATGATACACAAATTTCCACGCTGATCCAAAAAGATACATTACATAAGTCATATACCCTAGCCATCACATTTTTAAGCTACAGAATGCGTACAAAAAAAGAAATATATGATTATTTGCTGAAAAAAGAAGTAGATGGGGAGCATATTTCTTATATTATAAATAAATTAACGGAGGAAAATTTGCTGGATGATACACAATTTGCCAATATGTTTGTTTCTTCGAGAATCAATACTTCCACAAAAGGACCACTCCTTATCAAAAAAGAACTGATAGACAAAGGCGTTTCCGAGAAAATTGCCAATGAAGCCATTCAACAGTTCAGTTATGAAAAGCAATACGATAAAGCATCAAAATGGGTGGAGAAAAAACTAGGTCAAAGCAAAAAGGACTCATTCAGACAACGGCTGGATAAACTGCGGGGCAATCTTTTGCAAAAAGGATTTACCAACGATGTGGTGAAAGATGTGTTCATGCATATAGAGGATGAGAAAGACGAGGAAGTTGAGTGGGAAAGCGCAGTCTACCAGGGGGAAAAGCTTCTCAGAAAACATAGCCGGAAGCTGGAAGGCTTTGCATTGCGTCAAAAGATAAAGGAAGGATTGTACAGAAAAGGATTTTCCATGGAACTTATTGAACGATTCCTTGATGAGCATCTATGATAAACATCATTTTCATTTTCCGGAACTATTGGTAAAATGAATAGGAAAGAGAGGGGAACAATGATGAACACAAATAATAATTATTATAGATATAGCGACTACACGATTGAACAGCTGTATGACGAAATCAGCCTGCTCAAGGAAAGTGCAATGAAAGCCGAGCAGCTTGGCAATATATCCGAAGTCGCCGTAAATGAACGTAAAATGCAGGTCGCCATCGCTTACACACTAAACCCGGATGACTTCAAAGATGGTGAAACATACGAACTCAAAATGGAACCGGGCATGACTTTCAAAATAGACTACATTAACGGCGTCTTCGCCTGGGGCAACCGCATCAACCTATTAAACGAACAATACGAAAAACAAGAAGCCATCCCCATCTCCCTCCTCGGAGACAAAAAATAAAATAATGAAACGGTTCTTTTGCTGCAGATTTTTTTAAATAGAGGAGTTGCGTGGGACAGGCTCTTTTTTCACACAAGAGATTACTGGGTTTATATGGTTAACTGGAGACTTGCAGACTTACGCTGACGTTACAAAACCTGTGAACAGAAATAGCATTGGGAGCTAATCGAAAGCGATTAGGGGGGCTGGGACAAGGAACCTGTCTCCTTGTCCCAGTTTACACAGGGCTTTCTTCGACATACAATTTGCTTTGCAGCTTCTGCTCAGAGAAAATCCAGCCTGTATAGGAGCTCATAATATTCATGTTATCATCGATTTGGACGACAGCAACAAACGGATAATATCCTTTGGATCGGTAACGCAAATCAATGAAGCGCACTTCCGTAAAGTCGTCAAAATCCTTTGTTTCCCAGCGGTAAACCGGGGAAAAGGATAAAAATGCTGCAATATTTTTGTCTTTTTTCGCGACGGTCATTATTTCTGAATCGGGTAATGGCAGCCTGTCAAATTCGTCAATAATTTCAATATGAGCATTACCTACCGTACCGACATAGAACTTATCCCTGGTTGTAATGGCAAGACGCCAATAATTTTGCTTAATTGTCGGGGAAGTGGCGATGTCTTCAGTGTCCGGAAAGGAATCCTTAATCTTTTTCGTAATTTCCCTTTTATCCATATAACGTTTGATATAGTAAAGGATAATCACGGTATAGATCGTGAGCCAGGTATACCCGGGGTTTGCACCTAGCACCCAAGCACCTATACCTGCGATATGCAGAGTAAAAATATACGGGTCAAACGTGTTGATGAATCCATGTGCAATCCATTTATTGGAAAAGGGCCGAAATGCCTGTGTGCCATACGCGTTAGGAATATCGACAAGCACATGTATAATCACCGCCAGAAAGGTCCATAACCATAAATGCAGAAAATTAACCTGGGGCACAAACATATAAATGATGCTCGCAAGAAATATTCCCCAAAAAATTACTGCCGGTATGGAATGTGTAATACCACGGTGGTGGCGTATATAGGTTGCATTATTTTTTAATTTCATTACCGTATCAAAATCCGGTGCGTGAGAACCTATAATTGTTCCTACAAGAACTGCATGAAAGAGGGTTGGGTCCTGGTTTACAACTGGATCCAATGTTGCCAAACCGCCGATGGCAACACCCATAACAATGTGGGTACCGGTATCCATATAGTAAGGTCCTCCTTAGCTTCAATTAGGTGAATTTTTTAACAAAATTATGATTAAATCGTTTATATCGCCTTTATTAGTTTTATTGTACCATACAGGATGTGATTTTATTAGATACAAAAGTTTAGATAATATGAACATTTTCGCTTTCCAGCATGATTTGCTCACATGGTATCATGAAAACAAACGTGATTTACCTTGGCGTGAAGATCAGAACCCTTATAAAATCTGGGTTTCCGAAATTATGCTTCAGCAAACAAAGGTGGATACAGTCATTCCATATTTTAATCGGTTTATTGAAAAATTCCCCACGCCAGAAGCGTTGGCAGAAGCCAACGAACAGGATGTCTTAAAAGCCTGGGAAGGCCTTGGATACTATTCCCGCGCAAGGAATTTGCAAAACGCTGTCAGGGAGGTAGTCTCTTCCTATGGAGGGAAGGTGCCGGAAAATGAGAAAGAACTGGGAGAACTGAAAGGAATTGGTCCCTACACGAAAGGGGCCATTTTGTCGATTGCCTATAACCAACCAGTACCTGCTATTGACGGCAATGTCATGCGCGTATTCTCCCGTCTCCTGTTGATTGAGGAAGACATTTCCCTGCAGCGGACCAAAAAACTCGTCGAGGAAAAAGTCCGGGAAATGATCAGTACCGAAGATCCTGCTTCTTTTAATCAGGCGATTATGGAGCTGGGAGCATTAGTATGCACACCACGTTCTCCCGGATGTCTGCTTTGCCCGGTACAATCTCATTGTGAAGCTTTTGCCCATGGCCGGGAGGAAGAACTGCCGGTTAAAGCCAAAGCAAAAAAACAGCGTGAAGTGTCATATGTTGTCCTGCTGATTCGGAATGAAAATGATGAGTACCTGATTGAAAAGAGACCGGAAAAGGGACTGCTCGCAAATCTTTGGCAATTCCCAATGGTTCCACTTGATAAAACCAACCTGAAACAAGTGGAAGAATGGACATATGAAAATTATGGCATACGCATCCGGCTGGAAAATAAGCTGGGAAAACTGAATCATGTTTTTACCCATCTCATTTGGAATTTGGAAGTGTATGAAGCCGCCACAGATGAAATCATGCAAGAGAAGGACAGCTTGCGTTTTGCGGATCGGGAAAATCTGGAAACCTATCCGTTTCCCGTTTCACATCAAAAAATGATGAAATATTTACGGGATTAATATAGGAGTTCGGGACATAACTTAACAGGAAAAAATCCAAACAAACCAACGATCCAGCTCAAATCTTGGAGTGATTGGATGTACCGTGCTTCTATGAACCGGGAGATTCAACGTTATGTCCCGCTCTCTTTCATGCAGCAGTATTTATGACAAGGGACGGAGCTTATTTTCTGCTCCGTCTTTCTTCATTTATTTCATGCAATATACTTAAACCTTCCGGGTTCACATATGGTAATAGCTGGGATAAGGCATGTTGAAAATAATCCAATTCTTCCTCGTTCCAATCTGTTTTGCTCATCATGGACAACTCGGTGAAATCTCTTCTTACTGGCTTCATTATTTCCAACCTCCAAAAAGAATGATTCAATAATAATTTACGTTAAAACCAGTTTTTTTATTATGGAATGAATTTCCTGCAAATTACCTTGGATAACAACGAACAAAGTGGACAAATTATTACTGCGGAGGTGATATTGATGGCTAAGAAACAACAAAACCAAAACCCAGCTTCAAAAACAAACGCACAAGAAGTAAGAAGACAGAACCAACAAGCAGCCCAAGGCCAAGGACAGTATGGTACTGAATATGGAGCTGAAAAAACTAACGCTCAGGAAGTAAGAAAGCAAAACCAAAAAGCTGAGCAAAACAAAAAGTAACATCCTTAACCTCAAGAAGTAAAAAGAGTTTCCTGTCTCCCGGGAAACTCTTTTTTGATGTAAAAATTAGGACGATACTCCGTGTATACATTTCATAATACTTTATGTTTCTCCATATTAGCATTATAATGGGTATTGGATTTGCTTCTGAATGATAACGAAAGGGAGATAGTATGGTTGCTCCGAAGCCCGGATCAAGAATTCAAATACAAAGCTATAAACATAACGGAAAACTCCACCGTTTGTGGGAGGAGACACTTGTGTTAAAAGGCACGGAATCAGTGGTCATCGGGGCAAATGACAAAACATTGGTATGGGAAAGTGATGGCAGGTCCTGGATTACGAGGGAGCCGGCAATCTGCTATTTTCATTCGAAGCATTGGTTCAATATCATCGGAATGCTCCGAAATGACGGTATTTATTACTACTGTAATATTAGTTCGCCTTTTGTATTTGATGATGAAGCTTTAAAATATATAGATTACGACCTGGATGTGAAGGTTTATCCCGATATGACGTTTGAATTACTGGATGAGGACGAATATGAAGAACATAGGATGCTGATGAGCTATCCTGGAGTGTTGGATCGTATTTTGCATAACAATGTCAATTATTTAATAAGATGGGTAAGGCAAAGACACGGCCCATTTTCTCCGGATTTTGTGGACCAGTGGTATGAACGGTACTTAACGTATCGTTAAAGTGTGATCTTTTACTGAATATAACTATGATAAAATGTTTAATACGGCCTTGTTGCATGCTACGCAGCAGGGGTTTTCTTTTTACACATTAAGATAGTAAAAACATTTCAGCAAACTTAACATGGAAGCAAGCATTAACACGGAGTCCCGGAGAAGTAATTCGACAAAGTAATACTTTTAAAGTGGTTAGTATAAGAAAAGTTAACGATCCGGCCGATCAATATAAAACCAAATTGATTCGGCCATATATCAGGGTGAACAGCGAAGAAATTTCATTGAAATAATTAGATATAAGATAATCATTTCAGGTGGAAGGATTTACTGCTATTTCACCACCCCTCTAAAGGGCGAGCGAACACAGGCTTTCCTAAGAGAATATACATCGAAGGAAGATTGATTATGGGCAGTGTCAGGCAATATATGCAGTTTGTAAAACCGTATAAATGGAAAATATTCTGGACGGTGATTATTGGCGTTCTTAAATTCGGGATCCCCCTGTTAATGCCATTGATCCTGAAATTTGTTATCGACGATATTATTGGAGCTGAAGGGCTGACAAATGACGAAAAGATTTCCCAACTGCTTTGGCTGATGGGCATTGCTTTTGTCGTTTTTCTTCTACTGCGTCCGCCTATAGAATATTATCGACAATATCTTGCACAATGGGTCGGGAACAAGATACTCTTTGATATAAGGGATCGGCTCTTTGATCACATTCAAAAATTGAGTTTGAATTTTTACTCCAGGACAAAATCCGGCGAAATTATTTCCCGGGTAATACATGATGTCGAACAAACCAAGAATTTTGTAATTACCGGCCTTATGAATGTATGGCTGGACTTGGTCACCATTCTTATTGCTATTGGGATTATGCTGACGATGGATGTCTGGCTGACAATCGTAGCTATCATCCTTTTCCCGTTATACGGATTTTCTGTGAAGTATTTCTACGGCAGGCTGCGAAGTTTGACAAGGCAGCGTTCCCAGGCATTGGCTGAAGTACAAGGTCATTTGCATGAGCGGGTGCAGGGAGTCCCGGTGACAAGAAGTTTTGCCTTGGAAGAGTATGAACAGGGTCAATTCGAGGGAAGGAACAGCAACTTTTTATCAAAAGCCCTGGACCACACGCGCTGGAATGCAAAAACCTTTGCAGTAACAAATACGATAACAGATCTTGCGCCGCTGTTGGTTATTGCTTTTGCCGGTTACCACGTAATCAGCGGCAATCTCACCCTCGGTACGATGGTTGCCTTTGTCGGCTATATGGAAAGGGTGTATAGTCCGCTGCGCAGGCTGATTAACTCATCCACTGTACTCGTACAGTCCATTGCATCCATTGACCGTGTGTTTGAATTTGCCAATGAAAAATATGATGTGACAGATAAAGAAGATGCAAAAGAGCTGAAAAGGGTAAATGGGTCCATCTCCATGGAAAATGTCTCATTCAGTTACGATGAGGAAAAGCAGGTGTTAAAAAATGTTAATTTGGATGTAAAAGAAGGAGAAACCATTGCTTTTGTCGGAATGAGCGGTGGTGGAAAATCCACACTGATCAGCCTCATCCCGCGTTTCTATGATGTGACAGGCGGATCCATCAAAGTGGATGGACAGGATATAAGAGATGTGAAAGCAAGGTCTCTCCGCAATAATATTGGCATGGTGCTGCAGGATAATATTCTGTTCAGTGAATCCATTGCCATGAATATCCGCATGGGAAATCCGGACGCAACGGATCGGGAAGTGGTCGAAGCGGCCAAGCTGGCCAATGCCCATGAATTTATTCAGGAAATGTCAGACGGGTACGATACGCTTGTCGGGGAGCGTGGAGTGAAATTATCCGGCGGTCAAAAGCAGCGGATCGCGATAGCAAGAGTTTTCCTGAAAAACCCGCCGATTCTCATATTTGATGAAGCAACCTCTGCATTGGATCTGGAAAGTGAGCATATGATTCAGGAAGCTCTGGAGAAGCTCGCTTCCACCCGTACCACATTTATCGTAGCTCACAGATTGGCTACGATTACACATGCCGATCGGATTGTGTTAATTGAAAATGGAGAAGTAGTTGAAGAAGGAACTCATGATGAACTAATGAAAGAAAGAGGACATTACTACGATTTATATCAAGTGCAGCATTTGGATGAGTAATAGTTGAAAACAGGTCTCTGCCATAGATCAGTTCGTGTGCAGAGACCTGTTTTTCTTTTATTAAAGAGTCTTGACTATTAATTTATATATTTAATCAATTACTCTTTCATTGCTTCAAACGCCTTCCCAACAGCTTCAATCGTCCGGTCAATATCCGCTTCGGTATGCTCCGTCGTTAAAAACCATGCTTCATATTTGGAAGGCGCAAGGTTAATGCCTTGGTGCAGCATATGTTTGAAAAATGCAGCAAATGCTTCCCCATCCGTTGCTTCTGCGTCTTCATAGCTGCTGATAGAGCCTTCTGAAAAATATACGGTTAAAGCACCGCGTAACCGATTAACGGTAACCGGCATGCCGTGTTTTTCCGCCTCTTGCAAAATGCCGTTCTCCAGATGTTCCCCGAGCTTATCCAGTTTTTCGTAAACCCCATCTTTCTGTAAAACTTCCAGACAGGCAATGCCCGCTGCCATGGAAGCGGGGTTCCCGGCCATGGTCCCTGCCTGGTATGCCGGCCCGAGCGGTGCCACCTGTTCCATAATATCCCGGCGGCCGCCATATGCGCCAATCGGCAGTCCGCCGCCGATAATTTTTCCCATTGCCGTCATATCCGGTTCCACACCGTATACCTGCTGGGCACTTCCATAGGTAAATCGAAATGCACTGATCACTTCATCGTAAATAACAAGTGCTCCCGCTTCATGCGTAATATCTTTTACCGCCTGCAAGAAGCCTTCTTTCGGTGTGACAATGCCAAAATTCCCTACAATTGGTTCCACTAATACCGTGGCGATCTGCTCACCCCATTGATCCATTGCCTGTCTAAATAAGTCGATATCATTAAATGGAACGGTAATCACATCTTCCGCAACGGAGCGGGGAATCCCTGCTGAATCTGGTGTTCCAAGTGTGGCCGGCCCGGAACCCGCCTCCACGAGAACAGCATCAAAGTGGCCATGATAGGAACCGGAAAACTTAATGATCTTCGTTCGGTCCGTATAGGCTCTGGCAACACGTACCGTTGTCATTACTGCTTCCGTGCCGGAATTAACAAAACGTACCTTTTCCAAAGAAGGAATGGCGCTTTTAAGTATTTTTGCAAACTTGTTTTCCAAGCTGGTAGGTGTCCCGTATAAAACGCCGGTTTCCGCTGCATGGGTGATGGCTTTGGCTATGTGCGGGTGGGCATGCCCGGTAATGATCGGTCCGTATGCAGCCAAATAATCTATATATTTATTTCCGTCCACATCCCAGAAATATGCGCCCTTGCCCCGTTCCATGTAGACAGGTGAACCACCGCCTACTCCTTTATAGGCGCGGGAAGGGGAATTGACTCCTCCGACGATATGGTCCAGGGCTTCTCTATGTAATGCTTCCGATTTGTTGAAATTCATAAATAGTTGCCTCCTTCATTTTAATTAACATACTTCCCTATTTTATCGTAAATAAGGAAAAAATAAATGGCAAGCTTGTACGTACTTTGGCATAGATATATTAATAGTATAGAAATGAAGGAGCAGCAGTGTATGTTTATTATTCCATGGTTCATTCTCGGTACGGTCGCCTTTATCGTCATTAAAAGCCTGATTGATTTTATCCGTGGAGGAAAATTGCGGGAAATGCGGGATGCCGGCTTCTCGCTGGACTTATTTTATTCTCTCGTTATTATATTTGTGATTGTCATCATCGGTTTTGGTCTCATTTATTTTATTCTTTCTTTTCAGGGCATTATTCTTGTCGAACATGGGGAATTAAGGCAGGTAAGTATTGCAGGGTCTATTATTCATTCGCTCTATTTCAGCGGAGTTACCATGTTGACGATTGGCTATGGGGATATTACCCCGATTGGAATTGGAAGACTTATCGCTGTGATTCAGGCACTGATCGGATATATATTGCCGACAGCCTTTGTACTTAGGTTAGTGCAGAGGGGACAAAGAGATAGAAGCGAATGATTCATGTTTGATTGTGAAAATATCTCTACACTCTATACTGATCATGACGGTGACCTCATTGCTTTGGAAGGGACAAGGCCCGGGACAGAGGCGTGAAAAATGTCAGGCGCCCACTCTCTATGCTATAGTTATGGATATAGATAGTTTGGAGGGATTTGGATGACTGTGGAAGTAGGAAAAGAAGTAAAAGATTTCACACTGAAAAATCAGGACGGTGAAACCGTAAATCTGTCCGATTTTAGAGGAAAGCATGTTGTTCTCTATTTTTATCCAAAGGACATGACACCCGGATGTACAACAGAGGCCTGCGATTTCCGTGATTCTCATGAAAAGTTCGGGGAGCTGAATGCCGTTATAATTGGCGTCAGTCCGGACCCGGTGGAAAGTCATCAAAAGTTTATCGACAAGCATGACCTGCCATTTATGCTTTTGGCGGATGAAGACCATAAAGTGGCGGAGGACTTCGGTGTCTGGAAGCTGAAAAAGAACTTTGGCAGAGAATATTACGGCATCGAGCGTTCCACGTTTATTATTGATAAAGAAGGCAAGCTGCAGAAAGAATTCCGCAAAGTCCGTGTAAAAGGTCATGTGGAAGAAGCGTTGGAGTATATCCGCGAACAATTATCCGAAGTATAAGGTGACAGGGGTGAAAAGGCAGTCTGGTAAAAGGCTGTCTTTTTGCTTTGAAAAATATGGGTAAGGTGCTTATCATACCATTTATGGATTCAAAAGGCTAATGAGCTAATTCGTCCACGCAGATAGATCAGTGAGAATTTCTATCTGCGTGAACCCCTTCCATACTGCTGTTAAATCCCGGCCTCATATACTTTTCCATCCCGCAATTCATCAAAGGTTTCCTTTGCTTTTTCCAAAATATTATCCTTATTGATAAGCAAATCATAAGCAGAAAGTGCCATGCTGCTTGCTGCAAGGTGCATTCCTTTGTAACCAATTTCCGTGCCGAATGAAGCCGTTGCCTGCCAGGAATGCAATGCCGTTCCTTTGGGAGCACACGTGGTGGTGATCATGCCCATCGGTACTATCCAGCTCACATCACCTACATCGCTGGAACCTGACATGGAAGCGCCCTCTTTATAAGGTTTAAAAGAAACAGAAGTCCGCAGTAATTCTTCCACAGGTTTACCCGCACTCGGTAAAGTTTTGGCGAGTTCCTCTGCAAACTGATATTCTTCTTCTGTATAAACAAGCGGCTTGCTTTCGAGCATGTTTCGATACATTAATTCATTTAACGAGTTATTCGGCAGTGTTTCATATGGAAATGCCAGCACTTCTGAGTCCACCTCGGTATCATTGATCAGGGCAGCCCCTTTGGCAATGTCCTTGACTCTCCGTAGAATTTTCTCCACGTCTTCTTTGGAGCTTGAGCGGAGAAAATACCAGACAGAGGCCGTTTCCGGTACGATATTCGGTGCCTGGCCGCCATCAGTAATCGTGTAATGCATGCGTGTTCCGTCCGGTACATGTTCACGCAGATAATTGACGCCGATATTCATAAT
Organism: Virgibacillus kimchii; assembly: GCF_055379185.1. Classification (NCBI taxonomy): domain Bacteria; kingdom Bacillati; phylum Bacillota; class Bacilli; order Caryophanales; family Bacillaceae; genus Virgibacillus; species Virgibacillus kimchii. Next base: position 3,983,541 of record NZ_AP043951.1, read on the forward strand.
TTCCACACTGTCCAGGGCGCTTCTGCCGGATTCCGGTGATGCAGCAGCATGGGCAGGTTTTCCTTTAAAGTGAAACTTAATCGATACCATGGACTGCATACTTTTATACATGGCGGCATTCCTTGTCATGGGATGCCAGGTTAAGGCACAATCAAGATCATTAAAAACACCTGCTTTAGCCATATAAGTTTTCCCGGATAAAACTTCTTCTGCCGGACAGCCGTAATAGCGGATGGTACCCTGCATATCATCTGTTTCCATTTTTTCCTTCAGAGCAATGACTGCTTCCACACCGGCAGTTCCAAGCAGATTGTGGCCGCATCCGTGGCCGGGTCCATTTTGTTTCATTTCCTCTTTTACCGGCACTGGCTTTTGGGAAAGACCGGGAAGTGCATCAAATTCACCAAGAATGCCAATGACCGGTGCTCCCTTTCCGTACTCAGCAATAAATGCAGTATCTAGATTATTAATTTTTTTTTGAACGGAAAAGCCTGCTTCTTTTAAAGCATCCATTTGCAGCCTGCTTGCATACGCTTCCTCAAAAGCAATTTGCGGGTTGTCCCAAATATTTTGCGCCATCTCAGTGAACGTGTGTTTATTTTCCTCCATCCAGTCAACGATCGTTTCCTTGCTCATTGCCTTCACTCCTTATAAATATATGACTTTTCAGTTAAATTGTGTAAAAATCTACAACCAGTATGAACAACAAACAAAAATACTTCTCTGCCAAGTATATACTAAAAGTTGGACAGTTCTCACCCTCTAAAACCAATCGCAATAAATTCTTCCTCTCCTGTGTAATATACCTGTCTTTTTTGAATAAATTTAGTAAAAGGATAAAGCATGATAGTGGGGGGGAGGAAATAAATTGCCGGAAAAAAAGAAGACGGCCAACAAGAAAGAATACCGGGTGTTAAAAAGAATGATGGATATCCTGCTTGGTATCATGCTGGTGATTATTCTGCTGCCGGTATTTTTCAGCATTAGCATAGTCATCTTTAAAAGAGAGGGGAGGCCTATTTTTCAGAGGGAACCCTCTATAAACCGTAAAAACATACCCTTTACTTTATGGCAGTTTCGTACATTGTCCAACCCTTCCCGGTTAATTACTGCATTCCCGCCTTATATGTATCCGCGCCGGCAATCATTACGGAATTCAGGAAGGGATAGCTTTAGAATGGTGACAGCTACCGGCAGATGGCTGAAAAAGTATAAACTCGACCAACTTCCATTGTTATTTCATGTAATCAAAGGAGATGTAAGTTTCTTTGGAAAAAGGAGTGAACCCAGTAGTCACATCGACCCTGCTTCATGGCAGGCCAACCTGGTACGAGAAACCCCCTCTGAATTTACTGAACAGTAATGACTGTCATAAAAAATGACCACGGAAGAAGTGTTTTTAATTTATACATACCTTCCTATTGTTCATTCCGGCGAAAAACCTTTATGATAGAAAGAAGAGGGTGAACAAGGAGGGGATCTATCATGATACTTTTTTCTGCAAAAATTTCACAAAAGCACAAAGATGCATTAAAGGAAAAATACCCGGAGCAGTCATTTGTTTTTTGCGATAATATGAATGGGGCCAAAGCGCATTTACCCGAAGCGGAAATTCTCGTTACATATGGGGAGGATCTTCATGCTGACTTAATAAAAATTGCTGACAAGCTGAAGTGGATCATGGTAATTTCTGCAGGGATGGAAAAAATGCCGTTTAAGGAAATTGGAGAAAGAGGAATATATGTGACAAATGCACGCGGCATCCATAAAACACCGATGGCCGAGTATGCCATCACCATGCTGCTGCAGGTGCTTCGCGAGACGCAGACCTTATTGAATAATCAAAAGGAGCATATATGGGACCGCACGGTGCGAATGCAGGAGTTAAAAGGAAAAACAATGCTTATTCTCGGCACTGGAGCAATCGGCCAGGAAGTGGCACGTCTTGCCCGGGCTTTTGGGGTTACGACAGTAGGTGTATCCAGAAGTGGGAAAGCTGTCACTCATTTTGACGAAAATCATCAGACGAAGGATTTGGAAAGTCTGCTGCCGCATGCTGATCTTGTCGTTTCCGTCCTGCCCAGCACAAAGGAGACAGTAGGACTGTTTACGTATGATTATTTCGAGCAGCTGCCGAATCACAGTATCTTCCTCAACATGGGAAGAGGGGACCTGGTTAAAAGTGAAGTACTTTTAAAAGCCATCCAAAACAGGGAAATTTACCATGCCATTTTGGATGTGTTTGAACAAGAACCACTACCGGCGGACCACCCATTATGGAAGGAAGAAAACATAACAATTACACCTCATCTGTCAGGAATGTCGAAACATTATGTGAGAAGGGCATTGGCTATCTTTGATGAAAATTTGCAGGTTTACCTTGATGGCAAAGATGATTTTGTAAATAAAATAGATGTAACCAGGGGGTATTAATCATGGCACGAATATACACACGTTCAGGAGATAAAGGACAGACATCTCTTGTTTATGGCAGAAGAGTTGCAAAAAATGATATCCGTGTGGAAGCATATGGAACATGTGATGAAGCGAACTCCATGATAGGGTGGGGACTCAGTTTTTTGGACAAGGAAGATTTTGCAGGCAAGGATAATTTTATTGAAAAAATGCACTGGGTACAGACAATCCTTTTTCACGTCGGTGCAGAGCTGGCAACACCAACAGATAAAGAGGTGGCTTGGAAACTCAAGGAGGAGCATATTGAAGAATTGGAGAATCAAATTGATGCATGGGATCAGGAACTGGAACCGTTGAAACAATTTATATTGCCATCTGGCCACAGTGCTTCCAGTGCACTTCATGCAGCGAGGACGATTGCCAGAAGAGCGGAGCGCACAGCCATTGGTGTGGAGGATGTGAACCCGCTCGTTGTGTCTTATTTAAACCGGCTTTCCGACTTTTTATTTGTTGGGGCCAGATATGTCAACCAGCAGCTGGGTGGAGAAGAACGGCCGCTCATCACAGATATTTAGAGGGCTGATGAACCCCTTTCAAGTGCATGAATAGCGAAAAAACCTCCAACGATGTACCCGATGGTGGTTCTCAAGTACATAGTTGGAGGGAAATCGCTCGTCCGTGTATCCGATGGAGGTTCTCGAGTACACGGTTGGAGGAAAATTACTCGTTCATGTACCCGATGGAGGTTCTCGAGTACACGGTTGGAGGGAAATCGCCTGTCCGTGTACCCGATAGAGGTTCTCAAGAATACGGTTGGAGGGAAATTACTCGTACATGTATCCGATGGAGGTTCTCGAGTACACGGTTGGAGGGAAATCGCCTGTCCGTGTACCCGATAGAGGTTCTCAAGAATACGGTTGGAGGGAAATCGCCTGTCCATGTATCCGATGGAGGTTATCAAGTACACGGTTGGAGGGAAATCGCCTGTCCGTGTACCCGATAGAGGTTCTCAAGTACATGGTTGGAGGGAAATCGCCTGTCCATGTATCCGATGGAGGTTCTCAAGTACACGGTTGGAGGGAAATCGCCTGTCCGTGTACCCGATAGAGGTTCTCAAGAACATGGTTGGAGGGAAATCGCCTGTCCATGTATCCGATGGAGGTTCTCAAGTACACGGTTGGAGGGAAATCGCCTGTCCGTGTACCCGATAGAGGTTCTCAAGAACATGGTTGGCGCTCACATCTCCAACGATGCGTCCAAGAAAGCTTTCAAACACATGATCCGAGGGGAAATTGCCCATCCATATGCCTTGATCAATCAGCGATAAAACTTCATTTGCTGTGCCGATTTCGCCTACGCGCCGAGCAATTTTTCATTCAAGTACAGCATAAATGAATTTTTTAAAGAACATACCACCATGTCTACCTGATTCTCATTCTTCCTTTAAAAAATATTCTTTATTTGACACATGTCACATATAGAGCGTAAACTATTTATAAAGATTATAAATTAATAATTTTATTGATATAGTATATAGTATCGGAAGAGAGGTGGATGACGATGTCTGAAAAGCGTTTACAGGAAGCGATGGACACCTTGAAAGAATCAGGCGTCCGGATTACACCCCAGCGCCATGCAGTGCTTGAATATCTTTTAAACTCTATGGTTCATCCAACAGCCGACGAGATTTATAAAGCCCTTGAAGGAAAATTCCCTAATATGAGTGTTGCCACAGTATATAATAATTTACGCGTATTGCGTGAAATCGGACTAGTGAGAGAACTGACCTATGGGGATGCTTCCAGCCGGTTTGATTGCAATACGGAAGAACATTATCATATAATTTGTAATTCATGCGGCAAGATCGTTGATTTTCACTACCCTCCTTTGGATGAAGTGGAATCATTGGCTGAACAGGTAACCGGGTTTGAGGTAAGCCATCACCGCATGGAAGTTTACGGGAAATGCGAAGATTGCCAAACTACGGCTACAAGACCGCAATAATAATTCATTTATGAAAAAATCCAAATGTGATTATGCATTTGGATTTTTGTTTATCTCAACAGGAATCCATTTACGGACGCTGTTAATAAACCATATATTTTTGCATGCCGGCAACTGATCCACTTTGATGATTTTTTCCTTGATCTTCCCTTTTTTTAACAAGGCCCTTCTATAAGTACCATTCAATAAACCACAGGAAACAGGCGGCGTGTAAAGTGCCCCGTTTAATTCAACGACCAGATTTCCCATCGTAAACTCTGTTAATTCTTCCTCTTCATTCCATAACAATACATCAAATTTCCCTTCATGCTCCGCCAATTTGCTCTTATACACTGCACGATTCGTTGTCTTATGATAAAGGAAAATATCGTTTCGTTCGACCGGCGTTTTGGCGAGTGCAGCTTGGGCGGTGGCATTCATCTGCGGTATTTCCTGAGCTTCCAGTGTGATCTCTCCATCCTTGGCCAGCAGCAGGCGAATTTTCCAATCTCCTTTTTGCAGTTGCTTCTTATAATCGAGCAGTTCTTTCTCTATCTTCTCTATATTTACTAGGAAGTGAAAGTATTCTGCTGATTGCTGCAGTCTTTCCATATGCTCTTGTAAAACCAGATACTCACCATCCCGGCAGCCAATTGTTTCCAATAAATGAAAATCCGGACATGCTTCTTGCAGTACTTTCGCTTTTGTCAACATTTCCTCATACTCCTCCTGATTATCGGAATTCCAGGTAATCCCGCCGCCAACGCCATATTGGGCGATATTCGAATGATGATCAATCATAACCGTGCGAATGGGTACATTAAAGATGGCTTCCTGTTCGGGGGTAATAAATCCGATAGCCCCGCAATATACTTCCCGCGGTTCTTTCTCCAGCCGGTGAATGATGTTCATCGTACTTATTTTTGGGGCACCGGTAATGGAACCGCACGGAAACAAGGCTTTAAAAATAGCGGCTATGTCTATTTCCTCTGGAACTTCCGCCGTTACAGTGGATGTCATTTGGTGAACTGTCGGATAGGATTCAATGGAAAAAAGCTTCGGCACCTGTACAGTTCCCGTCTTGGCGATCATCCCCAGATCATTTCGCAGTAAATCTACAATCATTACATTTTCCGCCCTGTTTTTCTCCGAATGATACAGCCAAGCTGCTTTTTCCCTGTCTTCTTCCGGTGTCATACCCCTGGCTGCGGTTCCTTTCATTGGTTTCGTTGTCAACTTTCCATCCTTTAGATGAAAGAACAATTCGGGGGAAACGGATAATATGGAAAAATCGCCTATATCGAGATAGGCACCGTAATTGGCTGCCTGCTTTTGGGCTAAATGGTTGTAGTATGCTTCTGCGTCTCCGCTGAAACGGGACTCCATGCGAACCGTGTAATTTACTTGATAGGTGTCTCCAGCTTCAATAGCTTTTTTTATGCTTTCTATATTTTGACAGTATCCTTCATGGCTGATCTGTGTTATCCAGTCTGTTGTATGAAATTTTTTCATATCTTTGGTTTCTCCGGTAGCAGGCTGCTGAAAAATTCCAAACCATACAAGCGGCATCCGATGATTTTTATGTACTTGAAAGGCTGGATCGAATGCAGGAGAAGCTTCGTAGGATAAATAACCGGCAGCATAAAACCCTTTATTTACAGCGTTCTGTACTTTTTTCAGGGCGGGTACTACTTCATCTGCAGTTTCTGCCAAAATGACGGTTTCCGGATTTTTAAATAAGAAAGGCCGTTTATTACCTTGATCATCAATAAAATCAAATTGAAGCTTTGGCATTTTTATTCCTCCCTTTCCCGGCAAAAAAATTTCGCAACAAATTAATGCCATGCTCCGTTAAAATGGCTTCCGGATGTGCCTGTATTCCCTCAACAGGGTACGACTTGTGCCGTAATCCCATAATTTCCCCATTGTTGGAAAAAGCGCTTGCTTCCAGACACCCAGGCAATGTATTTGAATCCACAATCAGGGAATGATACCTCGTCACCGACAGCGGATTTTTCATGGATTGAAAAATACCTTTGCCATCATGTCGAATGGGAGAGACCATTCCGTGCATTGGTTGTTTTGCTTTAATGATTTCCGCGCCAAAGTATTGAGCAATAATCTGATGACCAAGGCAGACGCCAAGTATCGGAATATGCGGATGAAAATGATCAGTCAGTTCCAGGCTGATCCCTGCGCCATCGGGATTGCCTGGCCCCGGTGAAAGCAAAATATGGGAGGGTTTTATGTATTCAATTTCTTCTATTGTAGTTTCCGTATTTCTTTTCACCATTACGTTTAGATCTAACTGCCGGATATACTGTACGAGGTTATATGTAAAGGAATCATAATTGTCGATGATTAATATCATTGTTATACCTCTTTTCCGATAGGTATAGTAATTGGCTGTTGCTGCAGACTTTTTAACGGGTTGATGGGAAACATAAGCAGTAGCATTCTTAGAAAAGCTGGTTTGTTGCCTAGCATCTGCCAAGAAAAAAATCCGTAATCATATACGGATTTCCTGTTAGCAGTGAAGAAGTTTGATTTGTAAGGGAAGCAGAGTCCCCGGGTTCCGGTTTCTATTGCTTCTCTTTTTCCTTCTTTTCTTTGGTGTAGCGCCGTGTATTATATTTTTCATCAAATTCCTTGCCTTCTAAATCTTTATCAAGTGTCAGCGGCTGTTTGCAATGCATGCATGCATCCACACGGCCAAGCATCTTCGTATGTTTCTCACAGCTTGGACAGACGATGGGTACTGCTTTAAGAGAGAGCGTGCCGATGAATAAGTAAACAACACAGCTCAATATCACCATCAGGACACCGAGCGCAAAGAATGTAAACATCAGCCATTGAGTTCCGCGGCTCAGCAGTCCGCCATACATCAACAGGATCCCGCCAAAGATCAATAACAGGGCAAAGGTTCTTATTTTGTTTATTTTACTGGAATAAACTAATTGTGCCATGCTGGTCCTCCTTCAATATTTCACTATGTAGTATAGCATATTTTTAGTAAACCTCTCCAATTTTAGACGAGCAATTAAATAAAGCTGCCAAAAAACTAAAAGATTCCTATTCTCCTCATTCTGTGACTGTTGTTTATTCTTTCGTAAACAGACTTTTTTTCACTCTTTGTTTTTTAAAAGACTATTCATTCATTGTAAATGACAGATTTTAAAGGCAGTTTTGCGTAAGTTTATTAAAATTTTGTTACAGAAACAGGATTTCATCCAGTTGTAACGAAATATATTAAAGACAAATGATTTGGAGGAGAACTATTATGGATCATCATCTGCTTCCTTTATATAAAGATTATGCAAATGACTTAAATACATTAGGTATTTTAATGATGGAAAAAACAGAACCAAACAGCCCTGTTACCGATGGGTTTGATGTCATTCTTTTAATTATCGTGAAGGATATAAATCGAACGTGGTACGTCAAACATTACGAAACAGAGGGAAAATCCGTAGCTATGCATGTTGTAAATGAAGGGCTCCTTATGAACTGGGTTGATACCAGCGGGTACCGTCGGGCAGTCGAATGGATCATTTACGGAAAAGTGCTGCTTGATAAAGGGGAGTATATCTATGAGTTGAAAAATCAATTGAGGGATTTTCCTGTGCATAAAAGGGAACTGCGAAAGACAATTGAATTTGGGAAGCTTGTTAAAAGCTATAATGAAGCAAGGTATTTATTTGATATGGGAGAATGTAAAGATGCGTACAGTAAAATTTTATACTCCCTTCATTATCTGGCCAGGCTGGCGGTAATTGAACAAGGATATTATCCGGAGGTCACGGTATGGAGACAGCTGCGGCAAATTGATATGGAAGTATACAAATTATATGAGGAGTTTATTGATAGTCAGGAAGATATGGAGAAGCGGGTTCAGCTCATGTTGATTGCCATGGATTTTGTTATTAGCTCCAGAGCGGCGGATTCAGTAAGACATTTACTTAATATCATGCGAACAAGGGAAAGTGCATGGTCATATGCGGAGCTGAAGTCTATGCCGATGGTGGAACCATACTCTTTGGATTTGAATGCGATTTTCTCCTATCTGATGGATAAAAAAATTATTCGTTCGGTAAATGAGGAATGGAAAGAGGCTGGATTCCATGAGCGAAAATATACGGTAATTGATCAGGAACATTAAGCAGGGTTATTGCATAGTTACTATATAGTGAAATAACTGCGGGGGATTTGAATTTTTTGTAATCCCCCGGTCCAGCTGGATGTTTTGAAGGCGAGACAGATAAAGAATAATAAACTTTAGTGTTTGGTGAACTTTAAGATATGGATTTAAAATAAAATGGGAGCTAACTTTTTAGTGTCGAGGATTTAATGTAGACTGTGACTGATAAATTGCAGGTTATGAGTGTATTAATTTTACCGTTGACTTTGCTGTTGAACCATGATAAAGTAAATAGCGTCGTCAAAAGAGACGGCATGAATTACCGACAGCAAACAGAAAATTGTTCTTGACTCTCAGTTGGTGATTATGCTATTATATAAAAGTCGCCAATTTGAGCGGGCGAATGTTAACAGAAAAAACATGTTGACATAAGTTGCTTAAGGTGATATAATTAAATCTTGTCACGAAATAAGTGGCATCCAAAAATTTGCTCTTTGAAAACTGAACAAAACAACCAGTATGTAAACAGATGTCAGGAAAGCAGTTGGAGGTCGGACGTAAGTCCGGCTGAGGAAGACTAGTTAACCCTGTATCAATTTTTGAAGCTAAGAGAAGGTAGTGGATTGGTGTCCATTACATTCAAACTTTTATGGAGAGTTTGATCTTGGCTCAGGACGAACGCTGGCGGCGTGCCTAATACATGCAAGTCGAGCGCGTGAAGCAGGCAGATCCCCTTCGGGGGTGACGCTTGTGGATCGAGCGGCGGACGGGTGAGTAACACGTGGGCAACCTGCCTGAGAGACTGGGATAACCCCGGGAAACCGGGGCTAATACCGGATAATACTTTTCTTTGCATGAAGGGAAGTTGAAAGGCGGCCTTTGGCTGCCGCTCACAGATGGGCCCGCGGCGCATTAGCTAGTTGGTGAGGTAAAAGCTTACCAAGGCGACGATGCGTAGCCGACCTGAGAGGGTGATCGGCCACACTGGGACTGAGACACGGCCCAGACTCCTACGGGAGGCAGCAGTAGGGAATCATCCGCAATGGACGAAAGTCTGACGGTGCAACGCCGCGTGAGTGATGAAGGTTTTCGGATCGTAAAGCTCTGTTGTGAGGGAAGAACAAGTGCCGTTTGAATAAGGCGGCACCTTGACGGTACCTCACCAGAAAGCCCCGGCTAACTACGTGCCAGCAGCCGCGGTAATACGTAGGGGGCAAGCGTTGTCCGGAATTATTGGGCGTAAAGCGCGCGCAGGCGGTCTTTTAAGTCTGATGTGAAAGCCCACGGCTTAACCGTGGAGGGTCATTGGAAACTGGAGGACTTGAGTGCAGAAGAGGAGAGTGGAATTCCACGTGTAGCGGTGAAATGCGTAGAGATGTGGAGGAACACCAGTGGCGAAGGCGACTCTCTGGTCTGTAACTGACGCTGAGGTGCGAAAGCGTGGGGAGCGAACAGGATTAGATACCCTGGTAGTCCACGCCGTAAACGATGAGTGCTAGGTGTTAGGGGGTTTCCGCCCCTTAGTGCTGAAGTTAACGCAATAAGCACTCCGCCTGGGGAGTACGGCCGCAAGGCTGAAACTCAAAAGAATTGACGGGGGCCCGCACAAGCGGTGGAGCATGTGGTTTAATTCGAAGCAACGCGAAGAACCTTACCAGGTCTTGACATCCTCTGACCACTCTGGAGACAGAGTTTTCCCTTCGGGGACAGAGTGACAGGTGGTGCATGGTTGTCGTCAGCTCGTGTCGTGAGATGTTGGGTTAAGTCCCGTAACGAGCGCAACCCTTGATCTTAGTTGCCAGCATTAGGTTGGGCACTCTAAGGTGACTGCCGGTGACAAACCGGGGGAAGGTGGGGATGACGTCAAATCATCATGCCCCTTATGACCTGGGCTACACACGTGCTACAATGGATGGAACAAAGGGCAGCGAAGCCGCGAGGCCAAGCAAATCCCACAAAACCATTCTCAGTTCGGATTGCAGGCTGCAACTCGCCTGCATGAAGCCGGAATCGCTAGTAATCGCGGATCAGCATGCCGCGGTGAATACGTTCCCGGGCCTTGTACACACCGCCCGTCACACCACGAGAGTTGGTAACACCCGAAGTCGGTGAGGTAACCATTTGGAGCCAGCCGCCGAAGGTGGGACCAATGATTGGGGTGAAGTCGTAACAAGGTAGCCGTATCGGAAGGTGCGGCTGGATCACCTCCTTTCTAAGGATATATAACGGAACATCTGACTTTGTCAGATGAAAACATACTGTGTTGTTTGGTTCAGTTTTGAGAGAGCAAAAGCCTCTCAAAGGATCTTCTGTTAAAACCCGCCACGTCCTGGGACTGCGCATGAATGCTCGTCCCACCGGAAACATTTGTGGCGAACACAGAAGTCACCACATCCTGTGGAAGCTTGTACCTTGAAAACTAAATAAGAGTAACAACGACATCAATAACATTTGATTGTAAGCGAAGGCTAATAAAATTAGTGACGCTTATTCATTATAAAGCTTAGTTAAGTGAATAAGGGCGCACGGTGAATGCCTTGGCACTGGGAGCCGATGAAGGACGGGACTAACACCGATATGCCTCGGGGAGTTGTAAGTAAACTTTGATCCGGGGATTTCCGAATGGGGGAACCCACTGTTCGTAATGGAGCAGTACATCTATCTGAATACATAGGGTAGATGAGGCAGACCCGGGGAACTGAAACATCTCAGTACCCGGAGGAAGAGAAAGCAAAAGCGATTTCCCAAGTAGCGGCGAGCGAAACGGAACGAGCCCAAACCGGAAAGTTTACTTTCCGGGGTTGTAGGACACTCCATTGGAGTTACCAAGAAATTCTTTAAACGAATCGGTCTGGAAAGGCCAGCCACAGAAGGTAACAGCCCTGTAATTGAAAAAGAGTTTCCTCCGGAGTGGATCCTGAGTACGGCGGAACACGAGGAATTCCGTCGGAATCCGGGAGGACCATCTCCCAAGGCTAAATACTCCCCAGTGACCGATAGTGAACCAGTACCGTGAGGGAAAGGTGAAAAGCACCCCGGAAGGGGAGTGAAACAGAACCTGAAACCGTGTGCCTACAAGTAGTCGAAGCGCGTTAATGCGTAACGGCGTACCTTTTGTAGAATGGACCGGCGAGTTACGATCGTATGCAAGGTTAAGTGGAAGACACGGAGCCGCAGCGAAAGCGAGTCTGAACAGGGCGAAGTAAGTATGCGGTCGTAGACCCGAAACCGTGTGATCTACCCATGTCCAGGGTGAAGGTCAGGTAACACTGACAGGAGGCCCGAACCCACGTATGTTGAAAAATGCGGGGATGAGGTGTGGGTAGGGGTGAAATGCCAATCGAACACGGAGATAGCTGGTTCTCTCCGAAATAGCTTTAGGGCTAGCCTCAAGTGTGAAGTACCGGAGGTAGAGCACTGATTGGACTAGGGGCCCTCACCGGGTTACCGAATTCAGTCAAACTCCGAATGCCGGATACTTTTGCTTGGGAGTCAGACTATGGGTGATAAGGTTCATAGTCGAGAGGGAAACAGCCCAGACCGCCAGCTAAGGTCCCAAAGTATACGTTAAGTGGAAAAGGATGTGGAGTTGCCCGGACAACCAGGATGTTGGCTTAGAAGCAGCCACCATTTAAAGAGTGCGTAATAGCTCACTGGTCGAGTGACTCTGCGCCGAAAATGTACCGGGGCTAAACGTATCACCGAAGCTGCGGATTGTTCTTACGAACAATGGTAGGAGAGCGTTCCAATGGCAGAGAAGTCAGACCGTGAGGACTGGTGGAGCGATTGGAAGTGAGAATGCCGGTATGAGTAGCGAGAAAAGAGTGAGAATCTCTTTCACCGAAAGCCTAAGGTTTCCTGAGGAAGGCTCGTCCTCTCAGGGTTAGTCGGGACCTAAGCCGAGGCCTAAGGGCGTAGGCGATGGACAACAGGTTGATATTCCTGTACCACCTCATGAGCGTTTGAACGACGGGGTGACGCAGAAGGATAGGGAAAGCGCACGGATGGAAGCGTGCGCCCAAGCAGCAAGAGAGTCAGGCAGGCAAATCCGTCTGGCAATCTCAAGCTGTGATGGGGAGTGAAATATAGTAGCGAAGTTCCCGATTTCACACTGCCAAGAAAAACCTCTAGTGAGTTCATAGGTGCCCGTACCGCAAACCGACACAGGTAGGCGAGGAGAGAATCCTAAGGTGAGCGGGAGAACTCTCGTTAAGGAACTCGGCAAAATGACCCCGTAACTTAGGGAGAAGGGGTGCTTCTTGCATGAGAAGCCGCAGTGAATAGGCCCAAGCGACTGTTTAGCAAAAACACAGGTCTCTGCGAAGCCGCAAGGCGAAGTATAGGGGCTGACACCTGCCCGGTGCTGGAAGGTTAAGGGGAAGTGTTAGGGTTTTACCCGAAGCACAGAACTGAAGCCCCAGTAAACGGCGGCCGTAACTATAACGGTCCTAAGGTAGCGAAATTCCTTGTCGGGTAAGTTCCGACCCGCACGAAAGGTGCAACGACTTGGGCACTGTCTCAACGAGAGACCCGGTGAAATTATACTATGCGTGAAGATGCGCATTACCCGCGACAGGACGGAAAGACCCCGTGGAGCTTTACTGTAGCCTGATATTGAATGTCTGTACAGCTTGTACAGGATAGGTGGGAGCCTTGGAAGCGTGAGCGCCAGCTTACGTGGAGGCACCCGTGGGATACCACCCTGGCTGTATGGACCTTCTAACCCAGGGCCGTGATCCGGTCCGGAGACAGTGTCAGGCAGGCAGTTTGACTGGGGCGGTCGCCTCCCAAAAGGTAACGGAGGCGCCCAAAGGTTCCCTCAGAATGGTTGGAAATCATTCGCAGAGTGTAAAGGCAGAAGGGAGCTTGACTGCGAGACCTACAAGTCGAGCAGGGACGAAAGTCGGGCTTAGTGATCCGGTGGTTCCGCATGGAAGGGCCATCGCTCAACGGATAAAAGCTACCCCGGGGATAACAGGCTTATCTCCCCCAAGAGTTCACATCGACGGGGAGGTTTGGCACCTCGATGTCGGCTCATCGCATCCTGGGGCTGTAGTCGGTCCCAAGGGTTGGGCTGTTCGCCCATTAAAGCGGTACGCGAGCTGGGTTCAGAACGTCGTGAGACAGTTCGGTCCCTATCCGTCGTGGGCGTTGGAAGTTTGAGAGGAGCTGTCCTTAGTACGAGAGGACCGGGATGGACACACCGCTGGTGTACCAGTTGTTCCGCCAGGAGCATAGCTGGGTAGCTACGTGTGGAAAGGATAAGTGCTGAAAGCATCTAAGCATGAAGCCACCCTCAAGATGATACTTCCCATCATTTTAAATGAGTAAGATCCCTCAGAGACGATGAGGTTGATAGGTCCGAGGTGGAAGCGTGGTGACACGTGGAGCTGACGGATACTAATAGATCGAGGACTTAACTAAACTAAAATATGTCGTTCTATGCTCTTATTTAGTTTTTAAGGTACAAAATTATACATAATCATGTAATTTCACTTGATTTTTTATGAAAAACAATTATAATAATGGTTGTCACTGAATTTGTCGGTGACTGGTTGGAAGAGATCATATCCTTCCCAAAGGCCTGGTAGCAATAGCGGAGAGGTCACACCTGTTCCCATGCCGAACACAGAAGTTAAGCTCTCCAGCGCCGATGGTAGTTGGGGCTTTGCCCCTGCAAGAGTAGGACGCCGCCAGGCTGGATAAATTCCTTTTCCACAGTAGCTCAGTGGTAGAGCAATCGGCTGTTAACCGATCGGTCGTAGGTTCGAATCCTACCTGTGGAGCCACATGGAGAGCTGTCCGAGTGGCCGAAGGAGCACGATTGGAAATCGTGTAGGCCGTTATCGCGGCCTCGAGGGTTCGAATCCCTCGCTCTCCGCCACTTTTAAAGTATAATTGGCCCGTTGGTCAAGTGGTTAAGACACCGCCCTTTCACGGCGGTAACACGGGTTCGAATCCCGTACGGGTCACCAACACGGAGGATTAGCTCAGCTGGGAGAGCACTTGCCTTACAAGCAAGGGGTCGCAGGTTCGAGCCCTGCATCCTCCACCATTAATTAATTCATATCGCGGGGTGGAGCAACAACGTTACTCCTACCGAATAAACCGCGAGTAACCTCGAAGCATTACGCATTATTGAATAAGCTGTCAGATGCAGAGGTTAATATTTTAAGGAATCACCAAGTAAAGGTACACAGGTTAATTAAATATTTACTCACACCGCGGGGTGGAGCAGTCTGGTAGCTCGTTGGGCTCATAACCCAGAGGTCGCAGGTTCAAATCCTGCCCCCGCAACCAAATTATTCCAACTAACTACGTCGAATATGCATCATTGCTAGTTGGAAATCAGTAGTGCTGCAAAGTACAACCAAGATGCTCTAATTTAATGTAGTATGATTAATAAGGTCCGGTAGTTCAGTTGGTTAGAATGCCTGCCTGTCACGCAGGAGGTCGCGGGTTCGAGTCCCGTCCGGACCGCCATATATATTGATTAACATTGACAATATAATACGGCTCGGTAGCTCAGTCGGTAGAGCAAGGGACTGAAAATCCCTGTGTCGGCGGTTCGATTCCGTCCCGAGCCACCATTTTATTGTATTTTTGTTTTGGAGGGGTAGCGAAGTGGCTAAACGCGGCGGACTGTAAATCCGCTCCCTCAGGGTTCGGGAGTTCGAATCTCTCCCCCTCCACCACTTTAAATAGTAGGGGTATAGTTTAATGGTAAAACGAAGGTCTCCAAAACCTTTGATGTGGGTTCGATTCCTACTACCCCTGCCATTTTCTATATGGCGGCCGTGGCGAAGTGGTTAACGCACCGGATTGTGGCTCCGGCATACGTGGGTTCGATCCCCACCGGTCGCCCCATATAAAATTATTATATAATTGGGCCATAGCCAAGCGGTAAGGCATCGGGTTTTGATCCCGTGTATCCTAGGTTCGAATCCTAGTGGCCCAGCCAGATGCGGAAGTAGTTCAGTGGTAGAACACCACCTTGCCAAGGTGGGGGTCGCGGGTTCGAATCCCGTCTTCCGCTCTCTTGTTATTTAACATGGCGGTATAGCCAAGAGGTAAGGCAGAGGACTGCAAATCCTTTACCACCGGTTCGAATCCGGTTACCGCCTCCAATATATTATTGCATATGCCGGTGTGGCGGAATTGGCAGACGCGTGGGACTCAAAATCCCATGTCCTTTGCGGGACGTGTCGGTTCGACCCCGACCACCGGTATTATATCCACGAAAATATATAAAAAAACAGGGTTATCCCTGTTTTTTTTAATTTTGTTTAGTCTATAAATGATAAGTTGTATACATAAAAATAAACAACGATTGAAATCAGTTTCTGAATAATTATCGGCACAAAATTTATTACAACTGAATAATAATTGTCCTGAGTAAGGTTACGCAAAGTATTAAATTCATTCAGCAGCGTGTTAATATATTATTTTAAAAAAGGTAAAACTTCTTTTAATAACTTATCTAATTTATAAGCTTGCTCCGTGTACATTTTCTTAGCTTGTGGATTTTCTGTTTGCAATGCAAAATTTTCAAGATCTGCCTGTAATTTTTTTAAATTTGCGCGAATCAGCGCTTTTTCCTCTATAGGATCTAACTTATTATTATCCTCATATAAATCAATATATAACTGTCCATGAGAATCAATCTGGGCCAAAAAGACGTCTCTTATGTCACTGGCACCTTGTTTCTGGACTTCTCCGCGTAACCACTCGATTGTATATCCTAATTTTTTCATACTCTTATTCATGACAATTCCATCCATTATCAAAATAGTAGGACCATGTTCTTGTTCAACCAGGATATCTAACATTTTTGCATTTACTGGTTGTTTATCTGTTTTAAGCATAATACTTAATTGACCATTCGTTTCCAAAACAGCCATTTCCACATCAGATACTTTAAAGACATTCTTTTCTCTTAAAAGCAGCATTAATTCATTAAGATTTAGGAGATTTTTCTTCATGTTTTTCTCTAGAATTTCTCCGTTCTTTATTAAGATGGTTGCTTTTCCATCTGTCAGGTTGGAAAAAGTATTTGATTTCATTCCCAAATATGCTAATAAAATAGGGAATAACCCCCAGATAAATAACGACATTACCCCGTTTAATGCTTTAACATTCTGATCAACAGACATCGTTGCAGCAATAGAACCTATCGTTATACCAACACAATAATCAAAAAAAGTAAGCTGAGAAATTTGTTTCTTTCCCATTATTCTTGCCATCAAAAATAATATGAGGAAAGCTGCTATAGAACGGATTATTATTAAAATAAGCTCTGGCATTTGTGTTTCCACCTTTTACAAATACTATAAACTTTATTATTGGTAAATATAAGAATATAAATTCATTGTATTAAGGAGAGACACACATATTGAGAAAAATTATTATTTATACTTGTCTTTTGTTACTGCTGACAAGTTGTGAAATTATGGTTGGTGGAGATGTTTTTTTTAAGCAAATTAACGAAATGGAGAATGGATTAGAAGATCCAAATTGGGAGGAAGCTATAGTTCAGGCGAAGGAATTAAAGGAAATTTACAAAAATAATAAATGGAAAATTCAATTACTGGGTGATGAAGACGAATATGAGAGTTTATATGAAAGCATAAACAAGTTAATTACAGTGACGAAAGAGAAAGATCTTATGAACACAAGATTGGAATTAGTTACGATCCACACGTATATTGAAGATATTTATTCATTATAATCAACATATTTTCCTGAATAGGTTAAATCATATTTACTAACTAATATATTCTTTAAATAACAGGAAACGTAGTATTTTTATTATACAGGAGAGTCTACATTGTATGTATGCACTTTAAAAGAAGTTGTAATTGCTTCACAGAATGTAATCCTACATTTACGTCAAATGAAATGTGACGATCTGTTTGAAAAAATTATAAGAGCCGAACTCGTTATAATTGGAGAACGGCTTTTCTAATTTAGTTTCTGGCTAGTCCTCGTTCAAATGCTGCGAGATGGTTAACTGAGGCGTTGCGCAGCTGGGTAAAAACGATTTGCACATCGTTTGGAATATTTAGTGATAAGAATCTATCATACATTGCAATATTGTCTATTTCCCCTTGAACGCTAATTGCATATGCTGATTTTATATTTTCTGGTGCAGTAACAAAGGAGTAGGATAAATCTTGTGGAAGTGGAACTTGGTAAAGATAAAAAAGGGGTAGCAATGCATCGATATGTCTCATTTCTGCTTGTTGTATTTGAGCAAATGTACGAATATATCCGAAGGTTTCCAGGATATTATTATATCTGGCCTGAGCCAGATATTCGTCTTGAATGGCATAGGTCAACATTTGAGGTAAGGTTAATGTTGGGGCATTTAATGCTCCTGCAGCACCATAATTTTCAATTTGACGAAATGAATTGGAATAATACATATGATTCTCCTCCTAAGGTTTAGCTCTTGTTTATCTTATGATCCTTTTCGGGCTATCGTTCATATGACATTATCTGTATATTATTATCCGGAACCAGGAAGGTAACGTACATTTATTGGGCATTATGCATAGGATATTTGTGACAATTATGAAGGAGTGAGAAATATGTATTCATCACCTTATATGTATCCAGTTCAATATGTACCAATGGCTTACGTACCGCAATACCCTCCATATTGGGGCTATCCGCAGGCAATGGAAAACCGGGATCCAATGCAAGTAGAAAGTAGAGCAGAGAAATTGGGAGATCAGGGAAAGCAACCATTTGTTATCAATATTGAAGAGGCTGCAAAACGAAACCGTAATTTCCGCACTGCAATATGGACTGGAAATAACTTATAGGTTACTTTGATGAGTATTGGAGTTGGAGAAGATATCGGTTTAGAAATTCATCCGGATGTGGATCAATTTCTTCGTATTGAACAAGGCGAGGCTCTTGTTCAAATGGGTGATACGCAAAACAATTTGACCTACGAGAGAAGAGTTACTGAAGATTATGCCATCATGGTTCCTGCTGGTAAGTGGCATAATTTGACGAATACCGGAAATACACCGTTAAAGTTATATACTATTTATGCGCCTCCAGAACATCCATTTGGAACGGTACATCCAACAAAAGAAGATGCAATGGCCGCAGAAGAAGAAAATGGAAAACAAATTGTTTTTAGGAAAACTCCAGATGAATGGGTTCAGCATACGGAATTTCTAGTGAAAGAAGGGTTAGAGGATATAAAAAGAGGAATAAATGCTACACATATCCTTCAGGAATTTATACTAATGGGTGTTCTTGTTGGAAAAGGTTATTCCCCTGAAAGAGCGTATGAAACGGTAGAAGAGTGGGAAAGAACAGGAGATTCAAAACTTCTTCAGCAAAGTAAAAATATGTAACTATCAAATAAATAATTGGAAAAGATATAAAGGAAAGACAGTCAGGCTAAGGTTTGGCTGTCTCCGTTCGTTGGAACAGGAGAAAAAGACTAAAAAAACTTTAGACGAAGTTGAAAATTACCAAAATATGAAAGTGAATATTGTCCCAGGAGCAATTTCTATCTTTACTTAGAAACTTATATGACAGATTACTAAAGGAACGATATATATGTTTGCTTGGTTTGATTGATAGTGATATATCTTATATAAACACCGCCTTAGCAAAATTCCTGAGAAATAGGTGATCAAACCATGTTTACGAAAATATTTATCTCTCGTACTCCCTGTTATGGGGAGTGTCCAGTATATGATGTAATAGTAAATAGCAATGGAAAAGTTTCATGGAATGGACTTGATTTTGTGTATTATGCAGGGGTAGCGGAATTTAACATAACCAAAAGCAAAATTCAGAAGATCAAACGGCTGCTGGAAGCGTTTGATTATCGATCATTCACTTACCCGGAGCCGGACATGTTCGCTACTGATCAGCCATCATGTATTACTAAAGTAGTTTTTGCAGATGGTTTTATAAATGAAATTGATCATAACTTGGGAGATGCACAATCGTACGATACAGAAAGTAAACACAGTCTGAAAAATCTTGAGAAGTTTGAAAAAAAGCTGGAGCAAATTCTAGGTTTGCGAAAGTATATTAAACATCCTCCTCTATATCTATATTATTTACAACCCTTAACTAGCAATGGATATGAATGTGTTGTAGCTGCTCCAAATGAACAACAGGCAATTCAACTTTTGAATGACAATAATGATGACCATCAATGGGAAGTAACGAAGATTGGAAAAGATACTACAGGTGCTTGGTTGCCTTACGTTGTGATGGACAACAAATAAGCATGAGCGGTACTGAACCTATGTATCTTATCTGCTGCAGAGTTAACGTGAAAATAATATGACTGAAGTGTAAGAGATGATATGATGATAAAAGGAAAAAAGCTCAACACGTGCAAGTGAAGTGAACGAATAAAAGGAAAAGCTTGTCATTCGTTGTTTCAACGGCAGTATGAGTGAATGAATGAAGGGGAAATTGCGTCGTTCATTGGCTGATCTGCAGTATGAGTGAATGACTGAAGTGGAAATCGCATCGTTCATTGGCTGATCGACTGTATGAGTGAATGAATGAGAGAAAAATCGCGTAGTTCATTGGCTGATCGGCAGTATGAGTGAATGAATGAAGTGGAAATCGCATCGTTCATTGATCGACTGTATGAGTGAATGAATGAAGTGGAAATTGCGTCGTTCATTACTTGATCGGCAGTATGAGTGAATGAATGAAGTGGAAATTGCGTCGTTCATTGGCTGATCGGCAGTATGAGTGAATGAATGAAGTGGAAATCGCATCGTTCATTGGCTGATCGACTGTATGAGTGAATGAATGAAAGAAAAATCGCGTCGTTCATTGGCTGATCGACTGTATGAGTGAACGAATGAGAGGAAAATCGTCTCATTCATTGGCTGATCGACTGTATGAGTGAACGAACGAGAGGAAAATCGTCTCATTCATTGGCTGATCGACTGTATGAGCGAACGAATGAAAGAAAACCCGCGTCATTCATTGCCTGTTGGCGATATAAAAAGAATCTCCATACATGCAGAGATAAATTCATTCAGGAAAGTGGAATTTAATGAGAATAATAGGAATTGATCTATCAGGACCGAGCAACCATAAAGATACGGTTCTTACGGTGTTCGAAGCAGCAGGTGAGCAATTGAGATTTATAAAATGCAGAAATCATATGAGTGATGCAGAAATCTTAGAGGAGATTTTCGTCCAATCACAAATAGATGAAGTCGTCATCGGCTTGGATGCCCCTTTATCCTATGAAGACGGGGGAGGGGACAGGGAGTCGGATCGTGCGCTGAGAAAGTTTATCGTTGAAATGGGGATGAAACCCGGGTCTATTATGGCACCGACCTTCACTCGAATGGTATATTTAACATTGAGAGGAATTAAACTGAGCAGAGAAATTGAAACACAAATATCCCGGCACCCAATTTCTCTCGTAGAAGTGCATCCCGGTGCCGTGATCGGCTCCAGATTAACTGTTCTGGAAAAGGATTACGTTTTATCCTATAAACAAAACCCCGAAGTAAGAAAGCTGCTTCTCGGGTGGTTTGAGCAGCAACAGCTCATCGGCATCCCTGAAACAGCAGCTGAAAAAAGTCATACGATAGACGCCTGTGCAGCGGCATTAGGTGCGTGGCATTGGGGTGATGAAGTATTTACGCCTAAATGGGTTTATGCTGCCAAGCCGCCTTTACATCCATATGACTTTTGCTGCTGATAGAGCACCGGCTGCTTTAAAAAAATATTTTAATCTGTGAAGGGGGATCAACATGAGTCTTCAATTTGAAGTGAAACAAACGGTTCGGGTGTCCAGACAGGAAGCTTTCGAAGGTTTACTGGATCTTGAAGCTGCCCGTCATTGGAAGCAGGGATTGGTACGTATAGATCGTTTGGATAATGAGCCAATCCAACCGGGAAGCGAATGGAAGGAAATAAGGCAGGTGTTTAGTAAAGAGGCTTCCGAACATTTTGAAGTAATGGAACTTAATGAACCGGAGAAAATGGTGCTTCGCAGCGATGGCACAAAAGGTACTACGGGAAAAGGTGTAAATATTTTCACATACCACATAACGTCTGCCGGGGATTCCTCACAAATCACAGTGAAGGGCGAAATCAAAGGGCTGACCGGCTTTGCAAAAATACTGGGAAAACCGATTGCCGGATCTTTTAAGAAAACTTTTGCCAAAGATCTGGAGGGGCTGAAGCAGTATTTGGAAAGGAAATAAGGTACATGGAGAAACCATTTTCCTCAGAAATAAGGATTAAGGGGAGGTGAACTTATTGAAGATTTCAACAATATTAAAGTGGATAACAGGCGGGCTTGAGGCTTTTTGGGCAATCCCTTTAATTGGCGGTACTATCATTGTTAGTCTTGCGTGGACGCCATTAGCTATTATGCTTGTATTACATATTATTACTTTAATTTTTGCTATTAATGAAAAACGCAGGATCCATGGAAGTGTCTTAGGTATTATTACATCAGCTGTAGGATGGATTCCTATCGTAGGCTGGATTATGCATATTATTACAGCAGTTTTCCTTATGATTGATGCTTATCAGACAAATAAGCGGGATCAGGTTATTGTGAAGGAGATGTAAATCTGCCGGGCCGATAAAATATTGAAAAATGGGAGATGATTCAGTGTGCTGGATCGTCTCCCTTTCTTTTAACCTCCTGGCTTAAAAATGGTGTACTGTATTGCTCCGTGTAATTAGCAGCCTGATTTTCCACTGTTTTTATACATTTTATTCCTCGTATCATCTTCCGTCCCCTAATACTTGCTGTTTTATCCTAACCCTGTAAGGTTTCAATTCCCTGCTTTTTGGATATTGTATATTACCTGATTTTCACAGTTATAAAGTACCATGCAGCAGAAGAAAAGAGAAAAATATAGTACTGGATTTACTAGAATTCCCATCAGCAGAGAAGGAGTGGAGCAACATGAATATTTTATTAACATCAACTGCCAGAAGAATCGATTTTGTTAATTATTTTCATGAAGCACTGAATGAAACTGGTATAGATGGTAGCGTCATTGTGGCAGATCCTGAGGATAATGCCCCCTCCCTTCAGGCAGGAGACAAAAGTTATAAGGTCCCACATCAAACGGACTCCCATTTTATAGAATCAATATTTGACATTTGCAGGGAAAATCAGATTGAATGCCTTGTTCCTCTCAATGACTGGGAAGTTCCCCAAATATCCGCCCATAAGGATGAGTTGAAAAGGATGGGAGTGAAGGTGTTTGCACCGGATTTGCCGGTAGTAGAAAATGTAAGAGATAAGGGGAAATACCGTGAGCTGCTGGAAAGTTTTGATGTAAAAGCTCCCCGCTCTTTTATTCGTGTAGAAGATGCCAAAAGGTCACTGCAAAATGGAGAGGTATCCCTGCCTTTAATAGTGAAACCGCGCAACGGTTCAGCTTCCATTGGGGTGGAAATCGTCCATAGTATAGAAGATATGGAGTTTGCTTACAGGCATTCTGTCCAGATGATTAAAGAGAGCCCCCTGAAGGATGCTACCTTTCAAAAACCTGAGGATAATGTAATCATTCAGGAAGTGGTGGAAGGAGAAAAATTCAGCGTAGATATGTTTAATGATCTGGAAGGTAATCATCTTGCCTCTTTTGTCCGAAAACAATTGGCTATGCGGGGCGGAGATGTGGACCGCTGTATTACCGTGAATGATCCTGAACTGAACCGGATTGCCAATAGAATAGGGGAAAACCTGGGACATGCCGGGTATATGAATGCCGACGTATATTATGATGGTGAAAATTATTACGTCATTGATATTAATCCCCGTTTTGGTGGGGGTTATTCCTTTACCCATGAGGCAGGAGCGGATGTACCTGCCGTTATTATTGCCATCACAGCTGGGAAAGAGATACAGGATGACTGGCTGAGACAGAAATCGGGTATGGAGCTGGCCAGGCATGACGTGGTGGTTCATATAGATTCCGGAAAAGTAAAGGATGAATTGAAGGAAACCTAATAGTGAGGAGGATAAACATGGGTAATCCTATCCCATTGCTGGAGAAATTGATAGAAATTGACAGTTCGGAGAAACCGGGAATTAATAAAGCAATGGATTATTGTGAACAGTGGTTGAAAGACCGTGGGCTTTCCGTTGAAAAGTTGGAAAACGAGGGCTATAAGATGCTTGTTTGCGAGATTGGTGAAGGAGAAGAAACCATTGTTCTCAATGGCCATATTGATGTAATTGAAGCGGAAGAGCATCAGTTTGAGCCATATATCAATGATGGAAAAATGTATGGCCGCGGTTCAGTTGATATGAAAGCCGGAGTGGCGTCCATGATGGAGACGGTTGCCCAACTGCAGGACAGTGATTTACCGACAAAAGTAATGCTGCAGATCGTACCGGATGAGGAAACAGGCGGAAACCACGGTACGAAATTTTTAACGGAAAATGGATACCTGGGAGATTTCATCATTTGCGGTGAACCGACCCACATGGGAATTGCCATTCAGTCAAAAGGGGTACTGCAGCTTGATTTTGAGATCCGCGGCAAACCGGCACATGGCAGCCGGCCGTGGGAAGGAGTTAATGCCATTACGAATGCCTATAAACTTTTTGAGCATATTCTCAAGCTTCCATTTGCAGAAGAGTCATCCGACATGTTTGAAAAGCCATCTATAAATCTGGCAAAATTGAAAGCCGGAACCGTATATAATAAAGTGCCGGAGAAATGTGAAATGTCACTGGATATCAGGTACCTGCCGAATCAATCTCCTGATGATATTTTTGAACAAATTAAAGAGGTCACCAACGGAGAGGTGAAGATACACCAAAGCAAGGGCCCGGTCAAAACCAAGGAAGATAATCCATTTGTCCAGGCATTGGCAGATTCAGTGAAAAATCAAACCGATCTTGAACGGGTAAATATCTTTGGGCAGCATGGGTCCAATGACGGCCAGTACTTTACTGAATACGGGGGATCTGCTGTGGAGTTCGGCCCTGTAGGTTATGACTGGCATGGTGACAAAGAACTTGTGTATGTGAATTCTGTGAAGGAATACCAGCAGGTGCTGGAAGACTTTGCAATAAATTATAATAAAGACGAGAAGTAGATTTGCGAGCAAAAAATGTGGGGAAGAGGCTGTTCCTTGAGCGGGAGCAGCCTTTTTAGATTATGTCAACAAAACCAGCAGGGTGAAGGGAAGAATCTTGCTTTACTGCCCTATTTTGTTCACGAATTGTTCATTGACTAGCTACCCGTGGGGGTATATTATAAGTGTGGACTTAGTAATATTATTCGGTGTTTGCTTTATTCGGTGTTCACTGGATTTGATCAGAAAGGCCAATGAATTAAGGAGGATATATTATGACGAAAAAAGTATTGGTAATAGGCGGGGTGGCCGGTGGTGCTTCTGCCGCCGCAAGAGTGCGGAGACTGGATGAATCTGCAGAAGTGATTATGTTTGAAAGGGGACCGCATGTATCTTTTTCCAACTGTGCGTTACCTTACCATTTAGGTGGAATTGTTCCAGATAGCGATGACCTTGTGCTCGTCTCTCCGGAAACGTTTAAAAAGCGATATAATATTGAAGCAAGAGTACAGCATGAAGTGGTAAAAATAAACCGCAGCAGAAAAACAATTACAGTCAGGGACCTGGCTGCAGACAATACCTATGAGGAAGCATATGACAAATTGGTGCTTTCCCCCGGTGCGGCACCGATAAAGCCACCATTGCCGGGGATAGATCGGGAACAGGTTTTTACTGTAAGGAATGTAGTCGATGTGGAGAAAATTCAAGGGTATGTGAAGGAAAGTGTAAAGGACATCGCTGTCATTGGCGGAGGATTTATTGGTGTAGAAGTGGCAGAAAATTTGAGACTGGCAGGTTATAACGTGACACTGGTGGAATTTGCCGATCAGGTGATGGCGCCCTTCGATGAGGACATGGCGCAAATTCTTCATAAAGAAATGATGGACCATGGCGTTGAACTTGTGCTTGGGGATGGTTTGGCTGAGATAGAAGAAGGACATATCATCACGAGTAATGGCAAAAAAATCGAGGCGCAGGCAGTCATGCTTGCTATAGGTGTCAGGCCGGAAACAAGTTTGGCTGAGGAAGCGGACCTGGAAATCGGGGAAACCGGTGCGATCAAAGTGGATCACAACTACCTGACCAGTGACAAAGATATTTATGCAGTGGGAGATGCCATTGAAGTTTATCATCGACTACTCCATAAACCGACAAGGCTGGCACTGGCAGGACCGGCACAAAAACAGGCAAGAGCAGCAGCTGACCATATGTACGGAATTCCCGTCAGAAACAAAGGTGTCATTGGCTCCTCTTCCATCCGTCTGTTTGATTTAAATGCAGCTTCAACCGGACTGAATGCGAAAATGGCGGAACAGGCGGGCATCCAGCATGATTATGTCTATGTCATGCCCGGAGACAAAGTAGGTTTGATGCCAAATAACAGCCCGGTGCATTTTAAATTGGTGTATGAATACCCGACAGGACGCATTTTGGGAGCACAGGCAATCGGGAAAGGGAATATCGATAAGCGGATCGATGTCATAGGCACGATGATCACGATGAATGGAATATTGGAAGATGTCAAAGATCTGGAACTAAGCTATTCGCCTATGCTTGGAACAGCGAAAGATGTCGTGAACCATGCTGCTTTAGTGGGCATGAACCTTCTTCATGGTGTGTACAAAGAAGTGAAAGTATCACAGGTCCGCGACCTAGTGGAGAACAATGCTTTCATTGTTGATGCCAGGGAAAAAGGAGAATATGAGGCAGGCCATTTAATTAATGCTGTGAATATACCCTTGAGTGAATTCAGGGACAGATTGGATGAAATACCAAAGGACCGCCCCGTGTATGTTCATTGCCGTTCCGGCCAGCGAAGCTACAACATGGTAGCGGCGCTGCAGCATTTAGGTTATGAAAATGTGTACAACATTGCCGGGTCGTATCTTGGCATTAATCTGTATGAATACTACCGGGATCAGGCGACCGGAAGAGAAAAGATTGTGACGGAATATAATTTTAAATAGTTTATGGAAAGAGGCTGTCGGATTCGGCAGTCTTTTTGCTTTTTTAAATCAAGTCCATTTAGCGGACAATATGTTACTAATTACGTAGGATCCGCAGTGGATTTTGGTTCAGTTGGATATGACTCACATGGCGTTAATTATGTTGGTTTAGTTAGAGAATATGAGAAAATGCCGGAAGGTTTTGTGAAGAACGATGACAGAGGTTTAGAGAAGAATTGGAGATCTCATTTTCTGTCCTCTAGCTATTATCAATATAGAGAACTTAAAAATGTTGAAAATATGTCATAAAGTAATAGTTCTATTTTCCATTATAATCTTGCGTTCAAGCTGTCTTTAAGACAGTTTTTTTATGCAATTTTTCCTTTCGAATAGTACGGGACCCTACGTCGTTCATATAGCTGTACACACACGATCGTGTACATAAATAAGAGAGGTTTGCCAAAAAACCCTTTTCTAATACGTGACTTTTATCACAACCTCATTTTTAGTGCTATATTATACTAGCCATGTGCAGCTGAACAATAATTCGGTATGGGTACATAAATACGAAAGGTAAGGTAGCTATGTACAGAAAAATGGCATATATTTCACTGAAGAAATCTGCTGATAGGCCGTTTTGTTCATACTTCGTTTATTGTTTCATCACCCCTTAATGATACATTTTTAGCAGTGTCGAGTGTTGAAAAAATATTATATAAGCTGGGGGGTCATTGGAAAGGTTTTTACTTTTAGGTCATTAAAAATTTATAGGAGGAAAAAGAGAATGAAAATAAGATTTCCCGTATTAGCAGCAATCATAACAATAGTTTTGACAATCTTTTTTGTATCGCCTGTGTCTGCGCAAATTGCGGATGGAACGTATGAGGTAGATTATGAAGTGAAAGAAGATGGCACTGACAATGCATCTCTTTCAGATGGTTATTTTACAAAGCCTGCGACGTTAACTGTGGAAAATGGTGTGCAGCACATTCAATTAACCGTAACCGATACCAATTATATTGAATCGCTGACCATACCTGGAAGTTCTATAGAGACAGTTAATGATGATCAAGAAAATAATATTAAGACAATAAAATTTATTGTTGATGGGGACCTGTCCCAGCGGGTTCATATGGATATGACAATTAATGTTCCGGAAATGAATATGGAAAATTTTCAGCCCTCAGCTCAAGCGGTTTTTGATGTCAGCGGATTGCCACAAGCTGATTCAACTCCGGCACAAGACTCCGGAGATGACAGTGATGAAGCAAGCGGGGCAGCAGTAGAAAACCCGCCAACCGGCGATAACTCATCCATTGCACTGTACGCTTTCTTATTGCTTGGATCAGGAATTGCTTTATTAGTAATTTGGAAATTAAGACCTGCACGGAACTAAATATTGTTTAAGGAGAGAACAGAGGATGAAAAAAGCTTTTAATATACTGCTTGCTACAATTATCGCTTTCTTTACCGTGCCGCTTACTGGCCATACCGTAAAGGCAGATACTAAGGATAATTCTTTAATTGTACCAGATGAGGCATATACAATTGAATATGATACTGATTCTCAAATGGTACCAAAATATTTTGATAATCCAGTAACGTTGCTCTATAAAAATGATGTTCAATATATTCAAATGAGTGGTAGCAGCGGACAACTTATCCATTCATTGACAATCAATGGAGAGGAAGTTACCTGGGATGAATTGAAAGAAGATGGAACATTTACTGTGCAATTTCAAGTGGATGGTGCGCTGTCTGATGAATTAGACTTTGGAATGGAAATTGACACTGGTGAAAGAACATTAGAACCTAATGTATCCTTATCATTCAATGAAGAAACTAAGCAAACAGTTGATACTAAGGATTATTTGCTTTTGTCAACGGATAACAATACAGAAGAAACTAACGAAGCAGATGAATTAGATACTGGGAATACTGGTGAGTCAGAAGAAGAGGAAAGAAATTCTGATAATGCAGTTGAGCCAGAAGATGAGGAAGGAAATGAATCCGGCAACACCGATGAGTCAAAAAATGACAAAAACAACGTCGTTGAAAGTCAGAATAAAGATTCTGATGATTTGTCATCCAATGATACAGATACAGAATTAATACCAGAGGAAGCATTTGATGAATCGGAATCAGTTTATTTTGTAACTGAATCCAATGCTACAAATAATTATTTTGAAAACCCGGTTATTTTATTTTCTAAAGATGGTCAAAAATATATTCAAATGGACGGATCTGGTGGACATTTTATCGATTCACTAACAATCGCCGGAGATGAAGTTAAGTGGGGAGAAGTAAAGTCAGATGGTACATTCTCTATACAATTTGAGTTAGAAGGTGCTTTCTCTGATGAGTTGGATTTTGGTATGGTAATAACCCCCCCTATTCCTGGCATGGGTGAAGAGACATTCAATGTTGCACTCTCATTTACGGAACTAATACCAGAGGCAGCATTTGATGAATCAGAATCAGTTTATTTTGTAACTGACTCTGATCGTGTAAATGATACCTTCAATAATCCAGTAACTTTATTTGATAATGAAGGTAAAAAATATATTCAAATGGATGGATCTGATGGACAAGTAATAGAATCATTAACTATTAATGGAGATGAAGTTAAGTGGGGAGAAGTAAAGTCAGATGGTACATTCTCTATACAATTTGAGTTAGAAGGTGCTTTCTCTGATGAGTTGGATTTTGGTATGGTAATAACCCCCCCTATTCCTGGTATGGATGAACAGACATTCAATGTTTCACTATCATTTGTCAAAGAACCAATCGGAAGTAAATCTAGTAAGGCTAATAGTAGTATGTCTGGTGATCCAGATGAAAAAGATTCAGACGATGGATCGGATAATGATCAAGATAAAGAAGTGATTAAGGGTGATCACCTTGCATTAAAACCAGACAAAGCTTTTACGATAGATTATGAAATTCAAAAAGAAGATGGAACAGAATCAATATCTAACGATCTATTTTTAAAACCGGCGTTGTTATTAGAAAAAGATAATAATAAATATGTACAAATAACGATAAAAAATGGTGAAATGGTCAAGGATTTAAGTAATAAATATGGCGATGTGCTTCTTGTTGAAGAAAACTCAGACGACTCGATTACTGTTCAGTTCAAAGTAGATAATGATTTATCTGATATGTTACTAAGTATGAGAATCGTTGTAGGGGATGAAATACCCGGAAGTCCAGGCGAGTTAAATGCTGATGCAGTTATTGTATTTCATAAAGACAGCATCGAGGAAATCTCTGTAGGTGATCATATGTTGGTCGGAACAAATGACCAGGATAATAAAAATGGTCCCTTTATTAAAGATGATGAACGTGCGGTAGAGACTTTAAGTTCTGATAACCCGGAAAAACCAAAACTAGGACCAGGCCAAGAAGATAACGGACTAAATGACGAAAATGGCACAGCTGAACAGGGATCAAACCCAAAAACAGGGGATACAGCAAATATCATGCTTTATGTATTGCTCCTGGTCGGCTCGGCGATTCCACTGGCATTACAATTAAAAAGACGTTTCACTTAATTTATAACTCCCGAATCTGCGAGTCTTACTGTATCCCTATTAACAGTAAGACTCCATATTTCAAATACCTTTATAAAAAACTCAGATGCATGACTATTTGAAAAGAGGTGTACAGTCATGAAAAAAATTGTTTTTTTTCTCATTATAACGCTTCTTATTATTTTGGTCGGCTGTGGTACGGATGGAGATACAACTGCTGCAGATAACCAAACCTCAACAGATGATAATCAAACAAGCGCAGAAGAAACGGAAAAAACAGGAGAAGAAACATCAGAAGAAGCAGCACTTGAAACAGATGCTCAGATTGTCACAACTACCGTTGCATTAACGGAAATCATGGATGAATTGGACTTGGATTTGGTTGGTGTCCCAACAACAGAACAGGAATTACCAGCCCGGTATCAGGACCTACCTGAAGTCGGTATAGCGATGACCCCGGACATGGAATTGATTCGATCCTTAAATCCGACAGATGTATTAACGGTGACAACATTGATTCCGTTTGTAGAAGAAATTTTTGACCAAACGGAAACGGAAGCAACTTACATTGACCTGGAAACGATTGAAGGCATGTATGAAGGAATAGCGTATCTTGGTGAGAGATTTGATCGCGAAGAACAGGCAAAAGAAGTGGTAAACGAATTTGAAGAAAAGCTGGCGGAGATTGAAGCAACAGTAGAAGGAAATGACTCCCCGAGCGTGCTGATTTTACTTGGCGTACCGGGAAGTTACCTCGTTGCAACGGAAGAATCCTATGTAGGTGATCTCGTCAAGCGTGCCGGAGGGGAAAACGTGATAAAAGAAACAGGTGTGGATTATGTTTCATCAAATACGGAAAATTTGCAGCAATCCGAACCTGATATTATATTACGTCTGGCTCAAGGTATGCCGGATGATGTTCTTGAAATGTTTGAGCGAGAGTTTGCGGAGAATGATATTTGGCAGCACTTTAAAGCAGTACAAGATGATCGTGTATATGATTTAGAACCATCACGCTTTGGCACAACGGCAGATTTAGCTGCTGCAGATGCGCTGGAAGCGTTGGTAGACATACTGTATCCGGAAGCTGAATAAAGGTTACGAAAGAGGTTTTCGAGATGTATAAAAAGATTATTAGCTTTATCATCGTCATCGGATTACTTTTCGCCGTAACCATCTATTCGATGATCACCGGGAGCATTGATATTACGGTAGGTGAATTGATTGCAGGACTTTTCGCTGGTACCAATGAAAATGTAGAAATTATTAAAGACTTGCGGTTGCCACGGATTATCATTTCCTTATTTGCGGGGGCAGCCCTGGCAGTATCCGGGGTACTCTTGCAAGCTGTTTTACGTAATCCGCTGGCTGAACCCGGGATTATCGGTGTATCATCCGGTGCGAGTTTTGTATCAATCATTATGGTATCTTTCTTCCCGGCTTTCTATTTCTACGCTCCATTGTTTTCTTTTATTGGCGGGATGATCGCCTTTTTACTCGTATACACATTAGCTTGGAAATCCGGTCTCAATCCACTTCGGATGATTTTGATCGGAGTTGCCATTAATGCATTTTTTACAGGAATAAGTGAATTTATCAATTCCCAAAATGCGAGCAGCATGATGTCCGGCATTTCTGTTACGTCCTCCACGCTGACGATGACAACATGGTCTGATGTAGAAATTATTGTTCTTTATGGTTCCATTGGCCTAATTCTCGCTTTTCTCGTTTATGCATGGTGTAACCATTTAGGGCTGAAGGATAACACTTTGAAAAACTTAGGGTTTAGCGTGAACCGGGCACGATTCATCATTTCTGTTATTGCTGTTCTGCTTGCATCGATTGCCACTGCTATAGCAGGTATGTTTACCTTTGTCGGGCTCTTAATCCCGCATATTGGAAGAACACTCGTCGGAAATGATCACAAGCTGCTTATTCCCTTTTCCGCTTTAGCGGGAGCACTGCTAATAGTAACAGCCGATACATTGGGAAGAACGATAGCCGCACCAATTGAAATACCGGCATCTATCATTATGGCGATCATCGGTGGGCCATTCCTTATATTCATGCTTAGAAAGAGTGATCGAATTTATGGAAATTAAAGAGGTATCTTTTTCGTATCAGGATAAAGTCAAACGCCTGTACAATGTGAAAGCAGAAATTAAAAAAGGTGAAATAACAACCATTATTGGCCCAAACGGTTCCGGAAAATCGACATTGCTAAGTGTGCTGACAAATAATAACCAGCCGCAGGAAGGGCAGGTAATTCTCGACGGAAAAACCATCAATAAATATAAACCAAAAGACTTGGCAAAAAAACTCGGTGTCGTTCATCAACAAAACACGGCACCTGCAGATATGACCGTAGAAAAACTTGTCTATTACGGTCGTCTGCCATATAAAAACACCTTTTCCCCCAAGGATGACAAAGATGAAGAGATGGTAAAGTGGGCACTGGAAAGTACGGGATTGTACGAACGGCGGAATGAAGCCATAGATACATTATCGGGAGGCCAGCAGCAACGAGTCTGGATTGCAATGGCACTTGCCCAGGATACTCCGTTTCTTTTTCTGGATGAGCCCACCTCCAACCTGGATATTTATTACCAGTATGAGATTCTGGAACTGGTGAAGCAACTGTGTCAGGAGCACGGTTTGACGATTGTCATGGTGCTGCATGATATCAATCAGGCCATCCAATACAGTCATAACCTGATTGCGATGAAACAGGGAAAAGTCATTAAGAAAGGTGATCCGAAAAAGATTGTGACAGATCAATTGATCAAAGAGGTGTACGGTGTAAATATCGTCGTGAAAAATGACAATGATGTTGGATTGTATATTCTGCCATTAGGAATTTAAATGACATGGAGCGGGTGGGATTGGATGAGTAAAAATATGAAAAAACTTTTATCTGTAATACTCACAGTTGTATCTTTAGGTGTATTTATCTATGCCTCCCAAGGATTAATTACTGCAGCGCTGGATTACTATGAAAACCGGCAAGTCATGGGGGATATTCAGGAAACGTTCTATGATGTGGAAATGAACGAAAATGAATACACCGGCGATTCCCAAACCATCCGCTCGGGTTTTGAGACGTTGTTGAAAGAGAATGAAGATCTGGTCGGCTGGATTACGATGGAAGGTACGCAAATTGATTATCCGATCGTGCAGGCAGAGGATAATGTCGAATATTTAACCCGTAACTTTTATAAAGACGAAAACAGGGCCGGCAGTATTTTTATGGACTTTCGCAATGATATTGAATCTACCGGTCAAAATACGATTCTCTACGGCCATCGCATGAAGGATGGCTCCATGTTCGAACAGTTATCGAAGTATCAAGATAAGGCGTTTTTTAAAGACCACCAAACATTCCAATTTGATACATTATATGAAAGCTATGAAGCGGAGATTTTTGCCGTGTATGCGACAACCACGGATTTCGACTATATTCAAGCCGATTTTGCAAATGATGAGGAATATGAACAGCTGCTTGACAGAATTCAGGATGAATCCATGTACGAGACAGATGTTGAATTAAATGCAAAGGATCAGATTATCACGCTATCCACCTGTGATTACGAACTTGATGAAAATAAAGGAAGGCTGGTTGTGCAGGCCAAATTGGTTAGTAAAGACTAGTGGTCAAATAGAGGGAAGGTACCTATGGGTGCCTTCCCTCTTTTAAAATGGGAAGGAAAATCAAGATATGCGAGAGAAAAGAAAACAAAAAGCGGAAGAAACAGCAATGAAAGCCCCCATTAAGATGATGTTCCCGCTTGTACTGTTCATTTTTCCTACCTTGTTTATTATTTTACTTGGTCCGGCTATTTTGCAATTTATGGAGGCTTTTTAACGTTTAGACATTAGAGCAAACTATTTTATGCGCCGGTTACTGTCATTTTTGAATATGCCTGTAGTCCGGCAGTCGGAATCATAGGTTGCAAATTCACCGCAATCACGGGATGACAGCGAAAACATTAATAATAAATATACGTTTTTGTGTCAGTAACCAAGAAGTATCCCGGATAAGGCAAGCACGATATACAATCAATAAGAAAGGCCGGCAGCAGTACAGTGAAAAACTGTATTTCTGCCGGCTTTTGCTATATGCTTAGCGTATATGCCATCTGATATTTACTTCCAAAGATGTTAAAATACAAGTATATGAATCAACATTATTTACATAAACAGTGGAAAAACGAAAGGAGGAATCAGTTTGAAACGAAGAGTGGCAGTGACCGGCATGGGGGTCGTTTCTCCTTTGGGAAATGATGTAGCAACCCTTTGGGACAATATAAAACAGGGGAAGTCCGGCATAAAGCGCCTGGAATCAGCGGAGTATCAGGACATCAAGACACAGATCGCAGGCAGGGTAGAAGGCTTTCAAGGGGAAAATTACCTGGATGCCAAAGAAGCAAAAAGGTATGATTTATTTACTCAATATGGGTATGCTGCAGCCGTCCAGGCATTGGAACAGTCAGAAATAAGTATCGATAAACTGGATAAGGATCGGGCCAGCGTTTACATAGGATCAGGGGCCGGGGGAATAGAAACATTACTGCGCAACCATAAAACGATGCTGGAAAAAGGGCCAAAGCGGGTATCCCCTTTTCTGATTCCCATGTCGATCAATAATATGGTTTCCGGACTTGTTTCCATTAAAACCGGGTTCCGCGGACCAAGCCTAGCCACAGTGTCTGCCTGTGCTACGAGCAATCATGCTATAGGTGAAGCTTATTTGAAGATTGCCCACGGGTATGCAGATGCGATTCTGGCCGGAGGAGCAGAGGCAACCATTACACCGCTTTATTTTGCCGGTTTTTCCAAAATGCGTGCCATGTCAACGAGAAATGCTGCACCGGAGAAAGCTTCACGCCCATTTGATGCGGGCCGGGATGGTTTTGTCATGTCAGAAGGTGCGGGTGTATTGCTTTTGGAAGAATATGAACATGCAAAACAGCGTGGCGCCAATATTCTTGGTGAAATTACCGGTTATGGAAGCACCACCGATGCCCATCATATTACAGACCCTGATTACCAGGGAGCTGTAAAAGCGATGGATCTCGCCATCGAACGGGCAGGGGTGAGGCCGGAAGAAGTGGATTATATTAATGCGCACGGGACAAGCACACCAACTGGAGATATTTCTGAAACAAAAGCGATCAAAGAAGTATTTGGAGATCATGCCAAAGCACTAAAAGTGAGCTCCACCAAATCGATGACGGGTCATATGTTTGGTGCAGCCGGAGGGATCGAGGCGATTATTACACTGAAAAGCATGACAGAGAACGTGTTTCCGCCAACGATTAATCTGGAAAATCCGGACCCGGCATGTGATCTTGATTATGTTGCAAATAAAGCTATGGATGGCGTCATTGATGTTGCTTTATCCAATGGTTTTGGCTTTGGAGGCCATAATGCCGTCGTCGCATTTAAAAAATCACAGAATTAAACTTAGCATGGAGCTATTGGGAGGAGAAAAATGACTGCTACTGCAAACTTTTTAAAGCAAACTGTAGAAGAAAGAAGAAAGGCATTGGAAGCGCGCTTTCCGGTATGGCCGCGTGATACAGTTGCCGGACATTTCCACAAAGCGTGCCGCCAATATAAAGACAGACCCTATATGATCATAGACGATAAAACATTAACTTACGGGGAAATTTGGGACAGAGCCGTTCAATACGCGAAGGCATTTATAAAACTTGGCGTAAAACGAAGAGACCATATTGCGGTGTTAATGAATAATGACGAAACATTTCCGTCATTGATGATTGCTTCCTCCATCGTGGGAGGAGTGTTTATCCCAATTAATGGCATGCTCAAAAAAGCAGAGTTGAAATATATACTTTCCCAGTCGGACACCAGGTATTTGCTGCTTCAGCAAAAAGTAAAAGATAACCGGCATGGAGAAGTGGTATCCGAATTAATGAAGGAAGCGGATTTTCAGGAGAACAGTGCATTGGAACAGGTTATCTGTCTGGAAAATGAGCGGGAACCTGCTGTCGATGAACGTTTTTTCACATGGAACGATTTTATGGAAAAGGCGGAATACGTCACCGACAGGGAGTTGGAACAAAGATGGGAGAAATCCCGATATCCGGATGAAGTGGCAATTATTATGTATACTTCAGGTTCAACCGGGAGTCCCAAAGGGGTTATGTTAACAGATGATATGCTGCTGCGAAGCGGGTATGGCACATGTTTGAGCAGGGCAATTGAAGACGGTAGGGTCACGTTTGCACCACTGCCATTTTATCACTGCTTTGCCATTATTGAAGCAATCTTCGCGATGTCCTTTGTCGGAGGTTCGTTTATTTCTGCATTGGGAGCTTCCCCGCTGCAGTCGCTGCAATTAATGGAAAAATATAAAGCAAATGATTATTTGTGTGTCCCTTCCACCCTGGTGCCTTTGTTGAATCATCCGCAAGTGTCGGAGTTTGATTTATCCAGTCTTTTTGCCATGTGGTGCGGGGCAGCTCCCGCTCCGGTTCCTGTTTGGCAGCAGGCAGTGGATACCCTTGGCTTAACGGAAATCATCACCGGCTACGGCCAGACAGAAGTTGCTTCTTCCGGTGTGACAACGGAAATTGGGGATTCGCTGGAACGCATATCTTCCAGAGTTGGCCGTCCGAAACTGAATGGAACAAGCGGTGTGCCGGAATTCCATCACAGTGCGGTGCAGTATAAAACGATCGACCGGGATACGGGGGAAGACCTGCCCGAAGGATCTGTCGGGGAGCTTGTTGTCAGAGGCGCAACAGTAACTCATGGATATTATAAAAAACCGGAAGAAACTGCAAAAACCATTGACAAAGATGGATGGCTGCGTACAGGTGATGTGGGGAGAATTGATGAAAATGGATATCTGCAGGTCCTCGGCAGAAGCAAGGAAATGTACAAGGTATCCGGTGAACTGGTCTCCCCCCGTGAAGTGGAAATTGTTATTTCCGAGCATCCGGCAGTCAGCCAGGTTAATGTAATCGGTGTGCCGGACGCCATGACAACCGAAATAGGCGCCGCTTTTATTGAACTCAAACAGGGGGAAACCTGCACACGGAAAGAGATTATTGACTGGTGCTCGGATCGTTTGGCCCGTTTTAAAATGCCCCGTCATGTCTGGTTTATTGATGCTTCGGAGTGGCCAATGACAAGCACTGGGAAAGTACAGAAGTTCCGCTTGGAGAAAGTCGCAAAAGAAAAGCTTTCGGGTAAAAAAGATTGAGACAAATGGAAGAGGGGATCAACATGTCAGGTGCCTGGCATCAGAAATTGATGCGCGTGCAATATAAGGATACAGATCAGATGGGCGTGGTGCATCACGGGAATTATATCATCTGGTTTGAAGTCGGCCGGACGGAATGGATGCGCCACTTCGGTATGGCTTATCATCAGTTGGAAGAAGCTGGTCTGCTACTCCCCGTCGTGGATGTAAATGTACAATATAAAAAATCAGCCCGGTTTGATGATTGTGTCGCTGTGTTTACAAAAATCGCAAACCATTCCCCTGTAAGGCTGGAATTTGCATATGAAGCGAGAAAGATAAGTGAAGAGGATTTCAGTCAAATGAGGGATGGGCACGCGGATAAACCCTTTGGGGAGTTGCTTGCGAAAGGTTTAACAAAGCATATGTGGGTAAATGGGAACTGGAAACCGGTGAAAATCAATAAAGTGGATCCTGATATATATACGATTGTGCAAAATTCATCCTGAGTACAGATCAAAATTTCGGCTCAGTGATTTATCATGACCAGCATGAACAGAGGAAATTCCCTGTTTAACCGCTGGTCATTTATTTTGCTGAGACAGTAGCAGCCACTTCTATTCATATGATCTGAATAAGCAGATATAGTATTTTGTACCATAAAGATCACTTTGAAAATTCACGCATGATTACACTTGCTTGGCGGCTGTTATAGAACATCGTGTCTACATGAGTAACAGGAATAGAAGAGGGAAAGGCTTGATTCCCTTTTACCTTGATTCTATATCTTCTATGTAATAAAGCTCTCGCATTTAAATAAATACATGACGGGTGGAGAAGCTCCCTGCCCCCTCGTTCCATTAGTTCACCTTATTATGGATTGCTTCCTCGATATTTTCCACTGTTATTTCCGAATGGGAGGTATGCCAGAGCACTTCCTTATCCCGGATTAAAAATAACTGGGGTGATTCGTGTTTCACCTTGGTCTCTTCTGCAATTTGATTGGATACCGGTCTGTCCTCGATTACTTTCACCAGGTAACTGTCCATATTCCGGTCAGCCGATTCTAAAAATTGTTGGTACTGTTCATGTGCACGGGCACTGATTGGACATGTTGTGCTGTGTTTGAACAGGAGAACCGGTTTTTCAGTACTACCCTCCCAGACTTGTTCCCATTCTTTATTATCATGAAGTTCTTTATACTCTGCCATGTGTATCTCCTCCTATTTACAAAAATAACGCTTTCCTTGAATTTACCGTTTTTATAGGAGGTAATCAACTTTTTTGCTGAGGAAGCCCATCAAAAATTAATTGGATATCCCATTATTATTCAACCACTAAAATACGATATACTTGTGATAGAGACAGAAAAGAAAGGGCGTGAAGAAGTGGAACCTGTAACATTATTCAAAAAGAATTATCATGTGGAATTAAGTGATGCCGACTTTAAAAAGAACTTAAAACTCAGCACATTATTCAACTATTTTCAGGATGTTGCCAGTGATGCGGCAACCAATTTGGGGGCTGGTATAAATAAACTTCAAACATCCCATGGGGTGGCGTGGATCCTTATGCGGATTCGCGTGGATATTACCAGGCTACCGCAATGGGGAGAGGAAATTGTCATAGAGACTTGGCCATTGGAGCCAAAGCGGCTGGAGTTTGAACGAGATTTTCTGGTGAAGGATCAAAATGGAGATATTATCATTCGATCTATATCGTCCTGGGTGATTATGGATCTGGAAGAACGGAAGCTGAAACGAAGTGAATCCATTGGACTTACATATCCTGTAAATATAGAGGAAAGGGCGATTGACGGCAAATTGGGAAGACCGAGAAAAAATGGTCCGCTGGAGACTGTCTATAAACGCATGATTGGCTATAGTGACGTAGATTTTAACGGGCATCTGAATAATGCAAAATATGTTGACTTCCTGCTGGATTGTTTTCCAATTGAAACCCATATGAAATCAAGGGTGAAAAGCCTGGAAGTCAACTTTGTTAATGAAGTGCTGCCTGGGGAGACCATTGTGTTACTCAAAGATACTTCTAAAATGGATGAAAACCGTTATTATATAGAAGGGAAGAATGAAAACAGCAGCCGTACTGTATTCAAGGCGACGGCTGAGGTTGTTGAGGAATAATTAATAAATTCGCTTTCGTAAGACACACTATTACTGGAGGTGTATAGTATGTCGAAAAGAAAAGCAAATCCTTTAACGAACGGCATGAGTGCTCCGGAAACAAAAGGACAGGGGACGACAAACAGGGAAACAGGCAAGAAAAAAGCTGATTCGTCCCGGAAATGGAAAAAACGTACTTGAATATGATAGATGAATGCTCTTTGCAAAGGTTACTTTAATATAGGAAAAGACAGGTGCCCCAGCCACCCATAGATTCTAAGGCCGGAATACCTGTCTTCTGTTATTTTCGGATTTCGCATTCCATTCAGAAGTACTAATTTACTTTCGTTACATACTTTTCGCCAAGCAGTTCCTTCTCTTCATAACTCCCTGATGGCAATTGTTCTTTAATAAAAGCGGAAAGATCGGGTTCTTCCACATCATACATAACCTCAATTTCCTTGGCGAAAAGAAGTTTTTCTTTATCCAGCAGGTTGGATAGAGATGGCTGTTCCTTGGCTTTTGGATCTTCACCTAAAACCTGGGATAAACCGGAAACATAGTATTCGAGTGGACGACTGCCAACGACCTTTACTCCTTTATTTTCTTCATTGACCATAATAATGGTTGGAAACCCTCTGGCACCGAGTTTTCCAGCAAGTGCAAAATCCTCTTCCAGTAACCGTTGTCCGGCTTGTTTTTCTGCTTCATCCACGATTTCCTCTCCATTTAGGCCCAGCTGATTTACGGTTTCGATCATCATGGATTTCTCGGCAATATTTTTATTAAAGGCAAATAGTTCTTCTCTTGCCCGGCGCAGGTATTCATATGCTTTTTCATCGCCATGATGTTTTTGGATCACTTTGTATACGCGCGATGGCGGATAGGAAGACTGCACCGGATTATCGATCATCAGCGAGCCATCAATGGGCATGCGCGATTGTTCGCCGACTTCTCTC
The DNA here is from genome assembly GCF_055379185.1 of Virgibacillus kimchii. NCBI lineage: Bacteria > Bacillati > Bacillota > Bacilli > Caryophanales > Bacillaceae > Virgibacillus > Virgibacillus kimchii. The sequence continues at coordinate 4,023,916 of NZ_AP043951.1, forward strand.
CAATGCCCGGCAACATCCGCTGGTCCGTTAATGCCATTTGCAGGATCAACCGGCCCGCCTCCCCATTTTTCCAGTAAGCCGCCCATGACCGTATGGAAATTGAAATAATCGCCATACTGTTCTTTGAATCTGCGAAGTGTCGGTTCCAGTGCCCAGCAATGAGAGCAGATCGGATCTGTCACATAATATAAATCAATGGTTTTCTTTGGCTGGTTGAAATCTATGACTTCCAATTCGCCATCTTCTCCAGCCGGCCCGCAAACACCTGTTTCCGGATCACAAATTAAATTATTTTTATCTGTCATTAGATTTTCACCCTTCTTTATATCAATTTATAGCCTAAGTGTTTTTACCTGTTATAATTGTAGTATATATTGAAAATAATCCATACCAATAGTTTATTGAATCTGTTGTTTATACAACACAACTGAGAAATTGTTGGAAAAATAGGAGGGGTTTCTCATATGAGTGAGCCAAAAACGGATCCCCGAATTCTCCGCACTCGTAAATTAATCATGGATTCCTTCATCGAGCTGTCTGAAGAAAAGGAGTTCAAGGATATAACCATAAAAGATATTACTTCAAAGGCGATGATTAATCGTGCTACGTTTTATTACCACTTTCACGATATTTATGACCTGTTGGAACGGGCATTGTCAGAAGTATTATTAATTAACCTGGATGGTGAAACGTACGAGAAAAGTGAGTTGAACGATGCAGATTTCATCAGTATATTTAAAGCGATAGCTGATTTTCAGGAATCTTTGTCCCATCGCTGCCACCGGGGGTATGAAGATACGATCGCCCGGATCATCAGGGAACAGCTTCATGTTATCTTTTTCAAAATGCTGGCGAATCAACATCCGGCGGAGGAAGAAAAAACACTAAAACTTACAGCAACCATGTTAAGCTGGGGAATCTACGGTGCTTCTGTCGATTGGAGAAGAAACAACAGCGAGATAGCCCCGGAGGAATTCATTAAACCAGCAATCCCCTTTATAAAAATGGGACGAGGGGACAGGTAAGGTGTCCCAGGTAGGCTATTCAAAAAACTGGCAAGCGTGACCAATGAGGGACAGGGACAAGGAACCTGTCCCTCTGTCCCTTTATGCATATTTTCTGGATAATTTACCTGTATACTTGTTGTTGAATCTATATAAGAAGGTGAGATAATGCATTATATGCATGGATCTATTTGGCCGATGTTAAGTATGATCATTTTTTGGGGTGTTTTAATAATCATTGGATACTATTTGGTCTCTGATTATAAGAAGGGTGGAAGGAAAAACAATTCGCTGGATATTTTAAAAGAACGGTTGGCAAAAGGGGAGATAAATGAAGCAGAGTACGAACGGTTAAAGGAGATTATAAAAAGCAAACAATAATACTGCACAAAAAATGGATATATTTTTTGTATCATCATACTGGCTGAAAGGTTTATTGAACCAAGTGCGCAGTAAACCTATTACTTAAAGACAGCTTGTCTGCCGGAAGCAAGTCTTTGTGAACGGAAAAGATAAATAAACTAAGTGAGTTGTATAAATATGTTTGATCTGTTGAACCAAATAAGTGGTATGCTGAGCGGGTCAATTCATGGGCTTGCTTATGGATTTGAGCATATCCCGCTATTATTTGCTTTTTTTCTGGGAATAGTGGGCGCGGTGGTACCATGCCAGCTTACGAGTAATATTAGTGCGATTACTATTTACGGGAATAAATCATTGGTGGATAAAGTTCCTTGGTTACATGTATTCCTGTTTGTTATAGGAAAGATTGTCGTCTTCTCCATTATCGGAATAATTATTTGGCTGCTTGGTAATGAAGCGAACAGTACTTTAACACAACTATTTCCGTTAATTAGAAAAGCAATTGGGCCAATGCTTATCATTATTGGATTATTTATGCTTGGATTGTTTCGATTCAACAAAGCATTTGGGATAATCAGGATCCCGACCGAGAAATTGAAAGGTAGTTATTTGGGCAGTTTCTTCATGGGCGTCAGTTTTACAATGGCTTTTTGCCCAACGATGTTTGTTTTGTATATATTGACATTAATGCCAGTAGTATTAACCACATCGTATGGCGCTGTTTTACCAACAGCATTTGGACTAGGGACATCCCTTCCACTTCTGCTTGTTATCTTTTTAATCTGGTATTTTGGTGCCAGTGGTGCGATCCTGAAGAATAGCAGAAAAATAGGTGTTGTAATCCAAAAAGTGGCTGGAGGAATACTCTTGTTTATTGGCATTTTTGATACATTAACCTATTGGTAGTAAAGAGGTAAACTATGTTTAACAAAATATCATTTAAAATCGGGTTATTATTTTTTGTATTTATTTTAATCATTGAGTCCTTTCTTTTTTTTATATTATACGTCAGTTTGGTTAATGACCGCATTGAAGAAATTATGGACGATTTACTGGCACGCGGGAATACGCATCGAGACGTATTAGAATTAAACTTTGATCGGCCCACTGTAGAGCATGTAAGAATAATGGAGTCTGCATCTGACTTTATCGTAGTTATTACGGATGCAGTAGGAAATCCTATTGCAAATTCAGATCCCATAGAGCCGGAAATGCGGGAAGTAATTGAGCATACCGATTACCATAAGGTCCCTCAAGAAGGGGAAGTTCTTGTCGGACAATGGAGAGATAGAAATTATATATCCACCGACAGTCCGATTTCCATTGACGGGCAACATGAGGGCCATGTCTTTATGTTTGCACACACGGATCATATTAAAAGAGTTGTTACCCATCTGAGTGAACAATTTCTCCTGGTCGGTTTGATTACTGTAGTTCTGACCATTATTACGATTTTCATATTATCGCGCTTCATCACGCTGCCATTGATCAAGATTAAGGAAGCAACTGAAATACTCAGTGAAGGAAAGGGGAAAGTTGAGTTATACACTGGACGAAAGGATGAATTGGGGGAATTATCCTATTCCATTACAAAATTGTCCCGGGACTTGGATAGGATAAAAAATGATAGAAACGAATTTTTAGCCAGCATATCACATGAACTGAGAACCCCACTAACTTATATTAAAGGGTATGCAGATGTAATTAATCGGCCGGATATTACAGAGGATGAAAAAAAAGAGTATATTGATATTATCCGGGAAGAAACAGAAAGTTTAACTGTACTGATTAAAAATTTATTTGAATTGGCAAAAATGGATGAGAATAATTTTGCCATTCACCGGGAGAAGGTTTTATTAAGAGAGTTAATTCATTCCTTATCAGAGCTTATTAGACCTGCCTATGAAGAAAAAAACATTACATTTTCATTTAGTTTTCCCAAGGAAACAGTTGTCTATGTCGACCCTCATCGATTTCAACAAGTTCTGCTGAATATCCTTGACAATGCCAGAAAACATTCATTTGCCGGTGGCCAGGTAAAATTAAAGGTAAATGAAACGAATCAAGAGACTAACATTGTTATAACAGATAATGGAGAAGGCATGCCAAAGGAAGAACTTGAAAATATCTTTGAGCGTTTGTACAGAGTGGAAAAGTCGAGATCAAGACTAAGTGGTGGTACAGGCCTGGGATTAACAATAGCTAAAGAAATTGTGGAATCACATGGCGGAACCATAGAAATTAGAAGTGATTTAGGCAAGGGTACAAGTGTGATTATTTCTTTAAGGAGAGTCAGTCAAGATGAATAAAGTGCTGTTGGTAGATGATGAAAAGCGAATGTTGGATTTAATATCTTTGTATTTAAGACCTCATGATTATGTGTGTACAAAAGCCCGTGGAGCAAAAGAGGCTTTGTCATTCTTGGAAAAAGAATCATTTGATATTATTTTACTCGATATCATGATGCCGGACATGGATGGCTGGGAACTTTGTCAGGAAATCAGAGGGTTTTCCGACATTCCAATTATTATGATAACTGCCCGTGAACAGACAGAAGACATTGTAAAAGGATTAAAATTAGGCGCAGATGACTATCTAACGAAACCGTTTAACGAGGATGAACTAATAGCGAGAATGGATGCACTCCTGCGCAGAACGGCTCCCGCAAATTGTATTGAAATTAATGGTTTGCTTTGGGATGAATCCCGGTATGAACTTACCTATAAAAATAAGCCCATTAAATTAACTCCAAAAGAGTTTTCCATGCTTGGCCATTTAATAAAAAATCCAAATCAAGTGTTTGAGAGAGATCAATTACTTGATTTAATATGGGGATTCCACTCAGACACGGGAGGAAGAACCGTTGACTCCCATGTGCGAAATATAAGGGATAAAATCCGCAAGGCTGGATTCCCGATTGACGAACATTTTATAACAGTCTGGGGCGTGGGCTACAAATGGATAAACACTCCCAATTAATATCAATATTCACCATTTGTTAACTATTTCTTGATAAATTCTTTAAAAGCTTAGTTTATATTTAAACTATAGGAGATGCTTGGGTATACAAATGAAAGTACTGTTTGAAACGGGATCTTTCATAGCCAAAGCAATCCAGTGTCATCTTCCTTTTTTAACGTGTCAAATAATGGCACTGCATTTCCCATCAAAATTAAGTGTCAACTAATAATGGAGGGAGTGGTAATTGATGAAAAAAAAGCTTACTGTACTGACTTTAGTGGTAGTGTTCGTTATTGGTGCAGGTAATGCAGTTTATGCAAACAGTAATTCAGGTAATGATTGGAGCTTCGAGGAAATGCTTCCATTTATGAACCAAATGCACCCGGAAATGAATGATCAGGAATTAGAGCAGATGTACCAGAATTGCCATGGATCAAACAATGAAATGCCTAGGATGAACAGGTTTTAAAACAAGGTGACGCAGCTGATAATCAGATCCATTAGGTATTATAATGTAAAAATGAGGCTATCAAATAAATGATAGCCCTATTTTTTAAACTTTATTATTACCCTACGGGGGTAAAGTATGTTATATTATAATTAGAGTAGGATAAATTGTAAAAAATATAATTTAAAAGGGAGTGATAACGTTGGCACAACATAATGGCAATAATCACAAACATAACCAGGATGAGCACCATCACCACAAGCATGACCATCAGACAACAGATGGAGATGACCACCACGGAGAACATGACCACCACAAACATCATGACCATCACAATCATCACCACGAAGGACACACCCACCATGGTGATGGAGGTCATGGTCATCACGACCACGGCGATATGGTGGATGACTTTAAGAAACGCTTCTTTATTTCTTTAATCCTTACCATTCCTATTCTCGCATTATCTCCAATGATCCAGGGCTTTATTGGTGTTGATTGGCGTTTCACCGGCGATATGTATATTTTACTTGTGCTATCTACTATTGTATTCTTCTATGGAGGCTGGCCATTTTTAACCGGTGCAATTGATGAGTTGAAATCAAAGAACCCGGGTATGATGACGCTGATTGCCTTAGCTATTACGATTGCCTATGTATATAGTACGCTTGTAGTTTTTGGCTGGGACGGGCATCAGCTGTACTGGGAATTGGCAACATTGGTTGTTATTATGCTGTTAGGCCATTGGGTTGAAATGCGGTCGGTAATGGGGGCATCCAATGCGCTTGAGCAGCTTGTTAAGCTAATGCCAAGTGAAGCACATAGATTGGATGAAAACGATCAGGTAGAGGATGTGCCTGTGACGAAATTGAAAAATAAAGATCGGGTTCTTGTTAAACCGGGGGAGAAAATTCCGGTTGACGGTACGATTGTGGATGGAAAATCAGCAGTAGATGAATCCATGCTTACAGGGGAATCCGTACCGGTCGAGAAGTTTACCGGCGATGAAGTAATCGGCGGTTCTGTTAACAGCGAAGGTTCGCTTACAATTCAAGTAGAGAAAACCGGTGAAGAATCCTATTTATCACAGGTTATCACGTTGGTTAAAGAAGCACAGGAATCAAAGTCCAAAACACAGGATTTAACAAACCGGGCAGCTAAATGGTTATTTTATTTAGCGCTGGTAGCTGGTTTTGCGACATTAATTATTTGGTTACTATTAGGTTATCCTGTTCATGTGGCTATTGAACGTATGGTAACTGTCATGGTTATTACTTGCCCTCATGCACTTGGGTTAGCATCACCTCTTGTTGTAGCTGTTTCTACAACAATTTCAGCGAAAAAAGGGCTGTTAATCCGTAATCGTGCTAACTTTGAAGGCGCACGCAATTTGAACGCCGTTGTTTTTGATAAGACGGGAACACTGACAAAAGGGGAGTTCGGTGTGACCGATATAATATCAAATGGAGCGTATAGTGAAGAAGAAATTTTGAATTTTGCTGCAAGCATTGAGCAAAACTCTGAACACCCAATTGCAGCCGGGATTGTTAAAGCAGCCAAGGATAAAGGAATATCATTAGGAAAAGTAACCGATTTTGAGTCGATAACTGGAAAAGGTATTCAAGGGAAAGTAGATGGAAAGAAAGTCAATGTAGTTAGTCCAGGATACGTAGACAACAATAACTTAAGTTACGATAAACAAGTATTTAATAAGATGTCTGAAGAAGGAAAAACAGTAGTATTTGTCCTGCTTGAAGATGAATTGATCGGTATGGTCTCGCTTGCAGACATAGTTCGTGATACAGCCAAAGAGGCAATCACAACTTTAAGAGAAAATGGCATCCATTCAATTATGCTTACAGGTGATAATAAAAAAGTGGCAAATTGGGTGGCAAAACAATTAGGAATAGATGAAGTTTATGCAGAAGTATTACCAGATGATAAAGCAAATCAAGTGAAGGAGATCCAGAAAAAGGGCTGGAAGGTTGCTATGACTGGTGATGGTGTTAATGATGCACCTGCATTAGCAACAGCTGACTTGGGGATTGCTATTGGGGCAGGTACGGATGTAGCCATGGAAACTGCAGACGTAGTGCTGGTGAAGAGCAATCCTAACGATGTCGTGTCCTTGATGGATTTGTCCAGAAAAACTTACCGTAAAATGGTACAAAACCTCTGGTGGGCAACAGGGTATAACATCTTTGCAATCCCACTCGCTGCGGGTGTTTTAGCTCCTATTGGAATCGTATTGAGTCCAGCAGCCGGTGCGGTATTGATGAGTTTGAGTACGATCATTGTTGCGATTAATGCAAGGTTGTTAAAAGCATAAAGTGATAGTTAAATAATAACTCTTAAACCCAAGTATTAATGGTACAATTACTTGAGTATTTTACTATTAAGCATGAATGAAAAATAAAACAGCCGGGACTTATCTCTTTAATGCGTCCCGGCTAATACGTATAAAATGAAGTCACTTATTTCACTCTCTGTTACCTTAACAATAAGGCTAAGAAAGTTGCATTGTTGTTATACAAGTATTGTCGCCTTCAAAAGTTGAAATTTCTGCTTCAGAAGTTTTTCCGTCATATTGGATCTTCACATTATATGTTTTATCACGATCTAACCAAAAATCCATAAATCCATTTTCGAATGATGTTATAGTTTCATCAACAATTACGTTACCTTCCTCATCTTCAATATGCACATCAAAATCTTTTTCTGTTAATTCACCCTGGCAGCCTGTTAGACTATGATCCGCGCAAGGGTGTGTTGTCTCCACAAATGGTGCAATGGATACAAAAAATTCTTCTTCAGGGAGTCCATAAGTTGCCTCTACATTGTCATGACTATCCATTACAATAAGTTCTTCAGAGGTTATCGAAGCAGATACATCATCATAATTTCCAATACTGTAGTCCTGGACGGTTTGCTTGATGTCCTCTGCCACTTCTTCATTTGATGTATTATCACTACAAGCTGCTGCTATGAAGAGAAGTGATAACCCAATTACTGCCAATAAGCCTTTTTTCATTAATGTTTCCACTCCTTTTTCAGTATAAAAGATTTATATATTTTATAATACGATTGTTTACAAGTGTGGAATGTTTAGAAACCTTAAAATCCAAACCATCCGGCCAGAAAAGATGTTAACTTTGTCATCCAGTCAAAGAATAATGCTACTCCCATAAAATAAAGAAAAACGGCGCCAAAAGCTATAAATATGTTTATTTAAGTCAGGTTTTACCCCTCTTACCGGCAAAACCCTTGTAACAAGGGTATAATTTTGTGATTATTCTTCAGTTCCATGAAATGATCGACAGCAAACTGGTCAGCATCGTCATTACTACTCAAATAAGTAATTTTTTACAATAATCTCCTAGTTAAATTTCTAAAAAGCTGTTATAGAAAAAAATTTAATGGCTTTAGTGAGCTACTGTCCCTCCCTCACACTAAAGTATGTAAACACAGACTATTTTCATTATAAAGGGAATATGTGCATAAATTGTCAAGATTTATTGAAAGATGTTTGAGAAAATGTTTCATTCAGAATAAAGTAATAGGCTTTATTATTATCGAAAGGGCAGCATATTCATCTTCATTTTTTTGTAACAATTCCTTGATAAATAATGGATAACTTATTTGTATATTTAACATAAGGAATAAATAGATAAACATCTCCTATCTGCAAATATACAATGGTTCCGTCAAGAAGTATGTGTAAATTTTAGACTAATATCCCCCTAACATATTAGTCGAATCGTCAAAAAATAGAACTATCCAAATGGATAGTTCTATTTTTATTATGATCTTTGAAAACCCCCGGCTATGCCGGGGGTTCCAGAGAGCTTCTAGCGTGGGGTCAAAAAAAGCCTCGCTTCATGGTAAGATTAGGTAGGTTTCCCGACCACCAAAATCTCACCATAGAAGGAGGCACGTCCAATGAAGGACAAGAATAGTTTAGCACACACGCAGTGGAGATGTAAGTACCATATAGTTTTTGCACCAAAATATAGAAGACAAATCATATATGGAAAATATAAAAGAAGTATAGGAGAAATAATCAGAGAACTCTGCGAAAGAAAAGGCGTTGAAATACACGAAGCAAATGCATGCAAAGACCACATTCATATGTTAGTTAGTATACCACCAAAATTGAGTGTGTCTCAATTCATGGGATACTTAAAAGGTAAAAGTAGTTTAATGATCTTTGACCGTCATGCGAATTTAAAGTATAGATATGGTAATCGAAAATTCTGGTGTCGAGGATTCTTTGTGGATACGGTGGGAAGAAATAAAAATCAAATTCAAGAGTATATACGAAATCAGCTTAGGGAGGATTACATGAGCGATCAATTAACATTATTTGAAGAATTTGATCCGTTCACCGGTAAGAAAAATAAAAAGAAATAAGAGATTCTTTAAGAATCAGTGAGTAAGTGTGGTGCAAAAGGGAAACCCATTCAGTGGGCCTTTTAGGCCGAGGCCGGTAACATAGGCTTTCAGCCGCAGAGCAAACCACCAGTTCACACTGGTGGTTTTGATTAACGTATTTCTTTAGTTGCCATGATCGTAATATCTATTTTTTGAAAAACAAAGACATTCAACATGGAACGATCTCCTTGCTGGTTAAAGAATATTACATCTTACGAGTTTGACGATATATGATTCCAAATATAATGATGGCTGCCAGGATAACACCCAGGACTGCATATATATAATTATAGTCAGAAGCTTTTTCTGTTTTTACTTCATTACTTGCTTGTGAATTTATATCTGGATTTGCGGCATTTGCAGTTTTATTTTCGTTATTATTTTTTTCAAGCATATAGGAACCTACGACAACATCATCTTGATTGACAATATTTAGCGTTCCGTCCTCATCTACCCGCTTTTTTATCTTGTCATCGTTGAGCGGTTCAACATAGGCAATGGTTTTGGGAATCAGGTATTCTGCATTGTCTAGCGTGAATTCTGTTCCCTCCTCAATGTATGAGGTTGTGTAATTCTCAAATCCATAATTTAATAGATTGATCGTGTCGTCATAAGCTTCGTTTTTCATATTGCTGTTCAACGTTATAACGATTAAGCTTAAACCTTCTTGTTCAGCTGTTGTTGCTAATGTGTGGCCTGATTTACTCACAAATCCATTTTTTCCGCCGGTTTGTAACCGTCAAGTGAAAATGGACACTTTTTGCTAATTAATTCTGGACACTTTTTTCCATAAAAATGGAAGAACGATGTTTCATCCGATAACTGTCATCATTTTGAAAATGAAGTACTTCTGCACGGTGTAAAAGTCTGTCCAGGATGGCTGTTGTTAGTCCGGGATCTCCTAATAATTCTCCCCATTCATTCGGCCCTTTATTTGATGTTAATATTACTGACGCCTTGTCATAAAGGTCGTTGATCAGGTGAAAGAATAGATTTGCTTCCCGTGTATCCATTGCCATGAACATTAAGTCATCAATGATGACGAGATTGGCGCCCCGGATGCGTTTCATCCTTGTCTGGGACTTTCTTGTAACTTCCTCCGTCTTTAACGTATGAATAAGTTGACCCATGGATATAAAGGCAACCTTATAACCCTGGTGGATTGCTTCTATTCCTAATCCCGTTGCCAAGTGAGTTTTCCCCACGCCCGGAGGGCCCAAAATAATTAAATTGTACAGCTGGTCCAGCCATGTAAACTCGGTTAGTTGCTGGAGCTGTTTTTTGCTTAAGGATTGTTGTTCATCCAACTCAAACGCCTCTATCGTTTTGTAAGTAGGGAATGCTGCCCATTTCAAACGTTTTTCAATTTGTTTCTCTTCGCGGCGTTTCTGTTCATATGCAGTTAGATGATGTAAGAAAGTCCGGTATGTCCAATCTTCTGATTCAGCTTGCTGAATCAGAGAAGGCAAATGTGCTGCCGTCTCTGATAGCCTTAAAGAACGAAGTTGTTGTTGTAACTGTTCAAGAGAATATTTCATACCGTTACACCTTCTTTTAACACATTTAAATAGCGATCCAATTCCCTTGTCTCTGCCTTTGTGTTTAATAATGCCGGATCAACGTAATGCAGTGTTTTGATTTCCTCACTTGCAGCTGTTTGGTCGGAATCGGATGGATGCTGCCGCTGAACGAATGCCACCACATCACGAAACTCTGTTGCGCTGTATAATCCGCGCTTTACACATTCTGATAACGCTTCGTTTCGGATGGCTTGATCCACCGACTGAGAAGCTTTTAATACCATCTTTAACTGATCTCTCACATAACGCGGATATCTTTGTTGAATCTCCTCCAGGAAAGCCGTGGCTGTTTCCTTATCCTCAAACCCTTCGGAAACAGTGGCAATATAAGCTGGAATGCCTTTGGAACGATCCCGCATATGTTGGGTAGCCTGTATAAGTTTCCCTTTTTCAGTAGAAATGAGATGATCTGCAATAATCGGCCCATCCGATTGCTCTCGTATAACTAAACGGTTTCCATCTGTTACCTCGATAATGACCACTTTATTTTTTTCATAGGTACCAAGAGGAACCGATTAGCGATTGGATTCATACATAATCGTATTGTCCTTTCGCACCGTTCTTGTTATACTTGAGGCAATACTTGTTATATGAATTTCTTTGGTGACTGGTCTGAGGTGTTGCTTCTCTAATTTGAACACTTCAGCCGGTCTCTTTTTTGTTGTATTATGCACGTTCCCATTTCCTGTTCTCTCCAGCCATGCTAAGCAATCATCATTCCATTTGTCTATGTGTTGAAATACTCGGTTTCTGGCGAAGTTTTTCTTTACAAAGCCAACCACATTTTCAATTCTCCCTTTGCTCTCCGGATCGGCTTTCCTACAGATAAAAAATTTAAGTTTACGCTCATCGCGGTAAGCCTGGAACTCACTTGTCAGTATTAAATCACCTGCATTCTCACTCACCACGAGCAGGGAATCCTGGTCATAGACAAGTTCATAGGGGATGCCGCCATAATACTGAAATACATGTTCATGCGCTTGAATCACATCTTTTGTGGTAAATGGCCTGTCCAACCACTCTACATATTTATATCTGGAGTGCGAAAGCACGAAACTGATAAAGTATAGCTTGATTACCTTTCCTTGAGACGTTTTCTGTTTTGTTTCCCCAAAATCAACTTGCGCCTGTTCGCCCATTGGCGGATCAGGAATAGCTTGATAGACACGTTTAGGCTCTGTTTTAGGAATATCATACTTATTTCTAAGGTCTTTGACATAACTTCTCACTGTGCTGTCTCCAACGACTAACTTGGGAAATCTCTCCTTCAGCCAGTCATGGATCTGTGATGCCGAAAGGTCAGGATGTTCACTAAGCCACGTGTGAATAAGCATTTCATATGGATCCAATTTCCTGGCTCGCGTTTTGGTGGATGCCATCCACTCCGTAATTTCCTCCGGTGACTTCTCCAGGTATTTATACACTGTTGTCCTTGATACTCCAAGCTTTCTGGCAATTCGCCGTATCTTAAATCCCTGTTCTTTTAATTGCTTGATCTTCATGTACATTTCTAGAATTTCCACCTTTTCTCTTTCCCCCATTACATATAATCAACATAAATGATTATATCGTAATGAAGCGAATTTTTATTGGGCAACGGCCGCCGCGATGCATTTGAGAGATGCTGCCCCTCCCCGGGGCAGCATCTCTCAAATGCAAATACTCCCCCAAAAAAGTGTCCATTCTTATCTAGCAGAAATGGTCTATTATAGTTTAGCAGTTACACGGTTACATTTTCATAAGGTATTTCTCCTTTAACTAACTTATGGTGTGTAATAATGGTAGTATCCCAACTCCGTCCATTCCATTCCATTCCAATTCTCTTTTCCCGAATATTTCTTTAAATTTTTCGTTTTGTATGGCGTATTTTGTTATTGCTGCTAAATCTTCAGCAGTTGTTACATGTTCCGAATCAAAAAGACCATGGGGATTTACAAAGTTAGTGTCCTTTACTCCTATCACATCTTTTAAATAGGCATTCAATTCTTGTGAAAACTGCTCCACACTTCCGCTTATATGTTCTGCAATAGCGACACCTGCATCATTACCTGAATTGATTAATAGTCCTTATATTAATTTTATTAATGGAATGGTTTCCCCTTCTTCTAAAAATACCGTTGTTCCTTTTACGTTTACAGCATTGCTGCTAACTGTTACATCTTCATCCAGGTCCCCTGTTTCTATTGCGTAGATAGCTGTGGCCATTTTAGTTAAACTTGCCGGGTACATTTGTGTACTTGCATTCTTTTCATAGATTACGGTCCCGGTATTTTCCTCCATCATGATGGCGGCTTCACTTGACAGGGATGGGGGAGCGGTGTCGGGATCAGCAGATGCCTTGGAAACGATGAGAGCGTTGATGATAACGAAAGCTGTACTAATTAACATTACTATTTTCATATCATTCTACCTCCAAAAATGTTTATATCCTGTTGGTTACGATGTTTAAAGCTGTATTGGAATCACTTTGCATATAATATCTTTGTTGGTACCTTTTTCGGCAATAATCCATCCCCGCAGCACACACTATATTCAAAAGCAATAGAGTACTTCGATTAGAATTTTAACTTTTTGGCGCTTCTACTAACCTTAATCATGATCAGTTTATTTTAGGGGGGAAATATGAAGAAATTGTGCAGATTTCAGGCTGTTAAAAAACCTTAATTTTATTGATAACTTTGTAATAATGCGTCAAAAAATGAAGGAAAAAAGGATCTGGTGACGACGAATCATTGAGTAACGGAGCATAATGAATGGATCTAGGTGTATATTTGTTGTTTGAGTTGAAATTACTGCTTCATTACAAGGTGATGATAGAAAAAATTCATACAATAATCTGAATGAAGAGTGAAAGCTTAATGACAAAATTGTGACACACTCGTTATGGAATAAAAACTTCATACGTTCTGCACACAATCATTATAAGGTGGAAGGGAATGTTTCTTAACATATAAAATAATGAGATACAAACTCTGGATGGGGGAGTGATTGTTGTGAACCTGGAAGAAAGAAAAAAGAATAAAAAAAACAAAAAACGGAATCGATTAATCTTCAGAACTTCCATTCTGGCTATATTAGCAGGAGCTATTATTGTAGCGTTGGTCTCTAACTTACAGGCAGATCATAATGTATACCGTGAAGGCGATGAGGCACCTGATTTTAAGTTAAAGCAAATTAATAAAAATCATGACGCTGAAACGATACAGCTCAGTGATTATAAAGGAAAAGGGGTAATGCTGAATTTTTGGGGAACCTGGTGCAAACCCTGTGAAGAAGAAATGCCATATATGGAAGAGTTATATCCTGAATATAAAGAGAAAGGGATTGAAATAATTGCCATTAGTTTGGACAGTACAGAAATGGTAGTTGATCGTTTTATAGATAGATATGATCTGACATTTCCCATTCCCCTGATGTAACCGGAGAAATAAGAGACCTATATAAAGTTGGGCCTCTTCCAAGTACATACTTCATAGCGCCTGATGGAAGGATTGAAAGGGTCGTAGTTGGAGGGTTGACACTGGAAAGATTGGAGAGTCATTTTCAGGAGATATTACCATAACAAAGAGGGGAGAAAACATTCATAAAAAATGTATGCTAACCGCATTAGTATAGTAAGGATGATAAGTTATATTTGTAATATGAATGCATAATAGAAGAAGTAAACAATTTCCTTGCTCACGGTGATCGTTTACTTCTTTACTATATTTCCAACAACTTAACTTTTATATTACCCTCGCCAACCCTTAACAGAAGCCTGACAATGGGAGTATTGCATATGAAGAGGATTTACAATTGAAATTTTCCGGTGAAATAATAGAACACATAAGCAAATGCTTATGTGTTCTAAAATGGCTTTATTGTACAATCAGTGTTGCTACCATATCATCGTGCCCTTCGCCACAAGGGATATTACAATAAATGGTATACTCTCCCGGCTCATCTGGTGTAAATGTTGTTTCTCCATCACCTTCAATACTTACATCCAGCCCATCGATTCCTATTCCGTGCATACCTTCATCATTTGTCAATGTGATCGTAACTGCTTCACCTGCATTTACAGTGTATTCCTCCTCATCAAATCCAAAGTTATATGCACTCATCTCAATCTGAGTGGCCTCAGATGCATTATCTTCAGCATTATCGCCTGCTGTCTGTTCAGTATCATCCCCGCCACAAGCAGCGAGAAATAATACGAGACCCAAAAAGATAGCTGCTAATAATTTTTTCTTCAAAAATAAAACCTCCATTTCATATTGTCTATGTAACTCAAGTACAATGATAGTTACTAAATATCAATTTTCTGTGGAGACAATGAAACAAATATATGAACTTTCACTTTTCCCTTGAATAAAAAAGGAGCATCATTGCCAGCCCTGTTATAAAAAAGGAAAACCACTGATTGTTAATTTCAATGGTTTTCCTTTGCAGAAAATTATTCTAGTGATGATCATGATTATGAAGTGGTGCTGTATCAGGGAGCAAGGGTCCCAATTGATTGAGTAAAATAAATGTGACACCGAAAAGCAAAATGGTGAATAAAGGGTTTGTATAAAATGGCATCTTTTTGTTGTTTATTTCTTGATCGATAACGTATAAAATAAGGAGTATTGTGGTAAGGAAAAGAAAGAACATGATGTTGATGATAGATTCATAATTTGCTGGTGCCATCATTTCCCCAAGCATGGCACCCATCATGCCACCCATGAGACCTGCAAGCATACCGTCAAGTACAGCCACGGCACTTATTGGTAAACCTGCCAAGAACCCAATCGACAGTCCAACCATTATCCCCAAAATAGTAGCCATAAGATAGTTATCAGAAATGGATATTCCAAAAATAACACCCATTGTAAGACCGACACTCATGCCGATGGACATAGCGGCCATCATCGCTGTCATATTGGTAAACTTTTTTCTGTGGTAAATCATTTTGCCAATAATAAAAATGGAGAGAAAGCCAACAGTTAAAAGAATAAGGTAAAAAGAAAACTCCATATATGTACCCCTTTCTTGTCCTATATAATGTAACTATATGTATAATGAAGTGGGAAATATTCAAAAAGAGAAACAGCCCACGAACAGTTCTCACGGAAAAAGCAACTATGATAGAATGAAAGAATGGTTATAAATGAGGACAACCAGAAAATCAACTTAGGAGAGGAAACCCATTGAACAAAAAAGATATCGCAAATATAAAGAAGCAATTTAAAATTAATAATGATCTGCTCAAAATTCATGAAATATATAATGTATACATAATGAAAGAATCCAGCGAGATTTACCACCAGCAGAGTTTGCCGTTTGAGTTGCTGGAAGAAGAGCAGAAGGAATTATTTATGGATAACTTCAAGAAAGTGCTGACCGGCCAGCTTGATCAGAAGCTATTCGAGTTGAAATTCCGCCATGATGCAGAAGACAGCAGCCAGATGATTCTTCACCAGGGCTTATTAAGCAGTGATACGGAAGAATGGAAAGCACATATGCTGCAAATGGTGGAAAAGATGCTGAAGGACAAGCAATATGAAATGGATGTGGTAGTCACTTTTATCCGTGGCGAGTATATGAAACCGATGAAACGCCGCAGTGCAGAGTATGATGAAAGCGGGCGGGATAACGTTCATTCCCATTCCTTTATCCTGTGCAGCATGAATAAAACACAGGATCCGAAAAAAGAGCTGCTTTTCGATTATGTGCAAAAGGAGTTTAAGTATAATTTTGTGGTGGACCCGATTATTAATTTGAAAGCACCAATCTCCGGATTTTTATTTCCCTGCTTTACGGACAATGCCGCAGATGTAAACCATGTGCTTTATTCTGCAGGGAAAGCGAATGAACCGAGTTATCATTTTATGGAGGAAGTGCTGAACGCGGAAGAAATCATGACGGCACATGAAGATAAAATAGTTTTTGAGGAAATTGTGAAAAAAGTGACCGGTGATCAAATCAATACGTCCACTCTTTCCAATGTATATGAAGAAATTCATCAAGTAATGGAAGAAAATGAGGAAGAGGACGATACACCAAAGCTGGATTACAGAGATGTGGAAAAAGTTTTGAAAAGCAGTGGTGTTGAAGATGTGGATGCGGAAAAAGTGGAGGATGCATTTAAGACGGTTATTGATGATGAAAAATATGAATTCAAAGCGAATAATATCATCCCCAAATATAACTCCAAGTCCATTAAAATCAAGACGAAAATTGCTGACATTTCCGTAAGCCCGCAGGATTTAAGGTATGTACGCCAGGTTGAGCTGAACGGCAAGCTTTGCCTCATGCTGGAAGTGGAGGAAAATGCAGAAATAGAAGGGTTTGAAATGATCCCCGAAGCTTTATTTGAAAAAGTGAAAGAGTAGGTGCCTGTCACTTCCCGAAAAAGCTCGAAAAATGTCGAATGGAGTATAAATAAAAGAGGTTAAAAAAATGAATCAATCTATAACTGTATATACATCCACTTTTTGTCCAGTTTGCTCCATGGTTAAAGATTATCTGGATACGTATGAACTATCTTATAAAGAAGTAAATGTAGATATTAATCCATTAGTAATGATAAAATTAATTGGTAAAACAAGAAGACTTACTGTCCCGCAAACAAATATAGATGGGAAGTGGATTTCCGGGTTTGATCCTGTGCGCATGTTACAGGCTTTAAATGCTTTAGAAAGTAAAGCAGACTAAGGTATGCAAAGAATTACTTTCGGAATGAACTAAAATTAAGGTGGAATCACATTGAAGCTGAAAAAAGTACTGCCAATTCTTTTTATCGTTATGTTCCTTGTCATGGTTGGCTTTGGAATTATTATACCTGTACTTCCTTTTTACGCGGAGGAACTGGGAGCATCCCCGACAGAACTCGGATTACTGATGGCTGTTTATTCCCTGATGCAGTTTATTTTTGCACCAATGTGGGGCCGTATATCCGATCGGATTGGACGGAAACCGGTTATTTTGATCGGTATCTTAGGGTTGTCTGTTTCCTTTTTTATGATGGCTCTTTCCACACAGCTATGGATGCTGTTCGCTGCCAGGGTTATTGGCGGATTTTTATCTGCTGCGAATATGCCGACAGTGATGGCATATGTTGCGGATATAACTACAGAGAATGACCGCGGGAAAGGAATGGGGATCATAGGAGCAGCGACAGGGCTCGGTTTTATTTTTGGTCCTGCGATTGGCGGTACGTTTACGAATATTAACCTGGATGCACCATTTTACATAGCAGGAACGGTAGCTTTCCTCACGATGCTTCTCGTATTATTTGTACTGAAAGAATCGATTCATGTATCGGTGAATAAAGCAGCTGCACGGAAAAAAGCGACCTTGGCAAATGTGTTCCGGGGACCTTTGGCAACGCTCTATATTCTGCAATTTTTTATTACCGTATCATTAGCCGGCCTGGAGGCAACCTTTGCTTATTTTGCTGCAGCAAGGGCAGGACTCGATGCTGTCACACTGGGCTATATTTTCATGATTATGGGGCTGGCCAGTGCTGTGGCTCAGGGATCCATGGGGGTATTGACAAAAAAATTCGGGGAAATCCGGATTATCCAGACGGGGATCATCATATCTGCACTCGGATTCGCTTTAATCCTGTTTATACAGGACTTTATTACGGCGGCTATATTTCTTTCCATCTTCGGAGTAGGGAACGGAGTCATCCGGCCAAGTGTATCCTCATTATTGACGAAAAAATCAAAGACCGGATATGGAGTGGTTACCGGATCATTGTCTTCGTTTGACGCATTGGGCAGAATCATCGGTCCGGTGCTTGGAGGGGTATTGTATTCTGTATTTATCGGACTGCCGTACATTTTCGGCATACTATTGTCCGTATTTGTCTTTATTCTATTCCAGGTTTCCTTAAGCAGAACAAGACTTGCAGAGGGGCAGCCTTAAAATTGCTTGGGTATTTATGTTAACATACAGACTTGAATAAACTGTCCGTGAAAACTTCAACTGTTGTTAGGCCGTGGGAGTGTTCTAAGCGCCTGGATAAAGAAGAGCAGAGGACGCTCGGTTGCGCATGAAGTGCCCAAGCAAAGGAAAAAAATCAGTTCGGTCGTCTAGGAGCGCCCTATGCGTTAAAGTAAAGCAAACAGCATGTCGCTGACCCTGCAAATATAACATAAGGAGCAGCTCTCCATCGATGCTCCTTATGTTAAAACCCTGTTAAAATAAGGTGCCGCTTCAATCATTCTCGGGCCATACCAGAACATCTCCCCATCCAGGCTCATCACATGAACATCAGGGAAAAGCTCCGAAAATTGCCGGATATGTTTCTCTTGAAAAGGGAACGGTTCGGTGGCGAGGAATATATAATCCAAGTCAGCTTTTCGGAAATCGTCCTCGGATACTTCCGGGTACCTGCCTTCATAACCGGAAAATGCATTGACGAACCCCATTTTCTCCAACAGCGAAGTAATGTACGTATCAGATCCGGCCACCATATACGGGTTTTGCCAAATGACGTAGGCAAATCTTTTTCCCTTTCCGGATGGTAGGGACTGAATGGCTGTTCCAATTTCCGACTGGAGCTTTTCCGACTCTGTTTGGCGATTTGTTATGGCGCCAAGGTCTTCAATGATTTTAAATGTATCATCTACCGTTTGTATTTCACAGACGTAAACGGGAAAGTCTTTTTCCAGCTGCTCCACGATTTCTTTTGTGTTTTCCTCTTTTTCCGCAATAATAAGATCGGGCTTCAGCTCCCTGATTTGATCACGCTTTACTCTCTTCGTTCCACCGATGGTTTTTGCCTGTTCCACCTTATCTTTTGGATAGATACAATAGCGTGTTCTGCCGACAATTTCATGTTCCAGTCTCAGGGAATAAAGAATGTCTGTAATACCGGGTACGATGGAAATAATCCGCTGCGGCGGAAAGGAAAATTCCACTTCACGACCCAGGTGATCGGTGACTTTTTTATTTGCCATTTGCTCCCTCCTCTTTTAAAAAGGTTATATCCTCATTGGTTAAAGGTGATCCATTGATCTGCAGATTGCCATCCAGCTTCACTTGTCCATCTTTAATGTTTTCCGGGGCCAAGATGCATGGAATATCGTAGTTGACTTGCTTTCCCTCCTGGTCATAAAATAAATAGCCCTCTTTTTCATCAAATATAAATGAGCTGATTTTCATATTGGGTGTGATAAATAAAGTTACCTTTCCCTGCTCATTCCATATCACTTTAATTAAAATCTTTTTCTTTAATTTCTTTGCTGTGTATGATTGTAATGTACTTATGGAAATCGTTTCAGCCATCAGGTGCCTCCATTTAATTGAATTTACCCTATATTATAACTCATTTGTTGACTGAATCATATGATCTTTAAGCTGTAGGGAATGTTTAGTTTGTTTTCCCGGATGGTGATCGGGAAGAATGTCCTCGAGAAAGGATTTCAATGCCCGATTGCCTAGGATTACCGTTGAAAAAGTCCTTGAGACGTGTTCTCATTGCCCGTTTGCCTAGGATTACCGTTGAAAATGTCTCCGAGACGTGTTCTCAACGCCCAATCGCCTTGGATTACCGTTGTAAATGTCCTTGAGACGTGTTCTCAATGCCCGTTTGCCCTGGATTTCTGTTGAAAATGTCTCCGAGACGTGTTTTCAACGCCCACCTGCTATGAATTCCCTTCGAATGCGGCCTTCACTTACCAAGTTTTATGAAAAACCAGTAATTATGTCCATCATTAAAAAACAATTTCATTTTCCCCGTACCCCGAAGAACCCTCCCCTTTCAACCCTGTAAGTTTTTCTTTCTGTCTCTATCTAGTATATTAAAGATAGAATTATTTTCTCAGAACCATAATAAGAAACAGAAAGCGGGAGGCAGCATGAAAACAATATATGCAAATATAATACAATTTCGCGGTACCCATTATGATTTTGGGTTTAAACAGGGGGAAATGCTAAAAGGCTCCATCCTGGTGAAAAACCGGGAAAATCAATGGAAAGTGAGAAGACCGCGGTTCGATATTGATATAGAAGAGACGAAAAAAGTTTTCCAAAGGTTAGCACCCCTGATTTGGGAGGAACTCATCGGCTTTCGTGATGCATTGAGCTGGCCGATGGAAAGGGTGCTGCTGGAATTTGGCGGCTACAGGGTGAAGTTGGATCCTTCAGGCTGTTCCATTCTTGCAGGGAAAGACTACCTTGTACGAAATTATGACTACCACCCGAAAACCTATGATGGCATATATTCATTGTATCAGCCTTCAGATGGTGGGAATGCTGTGATTGGCGTATGCCAGAAGGTCACCGGAAGATCGGACGGCATGAATGAAAAAGGGCTGGCGATGGGCTATACGTTTATGCATCGGAAGCGGCCGGGAGATGGTTTTGTCTGCAATATGATCGGCCGGCTGATCCTGGAGCTTTGTTCAAATGTGAGTGAAGCAGTTGATTTGCTGCAGGAAATTCCTCACCGGGGTTCCTTCAGCTATGTATTGTTTGATAAAAACAGTAAGCTGCCATCCATTGTGGAAACTTCCCCCAGAAGGGTAGAGGTGCGTCAGGGAAATGCCTGCACCAATCATTTTAAAATAATGACAGAAGAAAACCGCCATGTGTTGGACGATTCAAAGCAAAGATTAACCGCCATGGAAGAGGCGGGAATACCCGATTTACATGCGGGTGAAGCGTTCCGGCTTTTAAACGATACGGATAAAGGCGTATTTTCCAAGCTGTACGGAGATTGGGCTGGGACTATTCACACTTCTGCTTATTTTCCTGAAAAATTGGAAGCCTGGTATGCGCTGGGTGGTGACCGAAAGCCAGAAAAATTTGACTTTGCTGCATGGTTGAAAGGAAAAGACCTGCCGGTGAATAAGGTGGAAGGGGAAGTGGATACAGAAATTCCTTTTGTGAATATGGAGAAGGCAGATTGGTTTACAAGGTAATGGAGATTCGGTTGGCTCGCTCGTAGCGAAGCCCAGGCAATATACTCACAAGCCAGCATTGATAAAAATGATCCAACCGCAAAAAACAGAGTTCAAACGACACTGCACACCCATACCCAACAACCGATGGGAAAAAGGGACGAGGAACCCTTCTCCTAGCACCACGTCCCTTGCCCCATTATGAAGTTAAACGGTCAAAATTAGTTTTCCACTTGTTTTTCTGCCTTGTAAAAGTGAGTGTACATGGGCAGCTTCTTCCAGTGGAAACTTTCCGCCTATCGTTACCTGAAGCTCTTTGCTGCCCACATATCGGAAAAGATCCTGTAAGCTTTGCTGGAGCAATGCAGGTTTTCTCATAATTTGCGGCAGGAAGAAACCAATAATAGATTGATTGCGTCTCATCAGGTTAGACGGATAATAGGATGCAGGCTCACCACTTGCTACGCCATAAACAACTAAGCGACCAAATGCAGCTAAGCAGTCAACCGTTTTATGAAAAATATCTCCGCCGGCCATTTCCAAAGCCACATCTACTCCCTGACTGTCTGTTAGTTCAAGTACCTTCTGTTCCCAGCCATCTACAGTGTAATTAACCGTATGATCTGCGCCTATTTCCTTTGCGAATGCTAACTTTTCCGATGTGCTGGCGGTAGCTATTACTTTTCCTGCCCCAAATAATTTGGCCAGTTGTACAGCCAGTGAACCAACGCCACCGGCAGCTGCGTGCACGAGGACTGTTTCTCCCTTTTCCAAACGGCCCATTGTTTTTAAAATATGGTAAGCACTGAGTCCTTGCAGGGGAAGCGCAACAGCTTGGTCAAAATCCACTCCATCAGGTAGAGGAATGATGCTTTTTGCATCAGTTTGAACATATTCTGCATAACCGCCAGATTCAATCAATGCGGCAGCGCGTGTACCTACTTCCACATTTTCTACTCCTGGCCCAATGGCACTTACAACACCCGCCACTTCAGCACCGGGAATGAAAGGGAGCTCCGTCGGCACAACATATTGCCCTTCACGTCTTGCTGTATCTGCATAATTCACCCCGACAGCCTTCACTTCTATTAATACATCCTTGTCACCGATTTCCGGCTTTTCAATATCGATTACTTGCAAAACTTCCGGTCCGCCATATTCTTTAAATTGTACTGCTTTCATTTCTTAAAATCCTCCTAAGATAGCTTTCTTTTAGTAAATGATTGTGCTGTTAATCATATCTTTATATATTAATAGTTTGGCAATAAATGTGGATATAGAAAAAATGACACTTTAAAAGAAGTGCCATTTCTCCTTTTGCTTTACTTTTTATTTCGCCGTGACCATGGGGTCCCCAAAAGTGGAAGTGCCCAGCGGTCAAGTCCATACCAGCCTGCGTTTTTCCAGGCAAGTACGATCCACGTTGCAAGAATAAATAAAATAGGGTTTGTACTTAATGTACCTGCCAATAAAAAACTCACATTCATTAAACTGCCAAAAAAGGCTGCAATTCCGGTTAATAATCCTACGATAAGTCCTAATCCTACCAGAAGCTCTCCATAAGCAACCATATAGGAAAAAACAGTGGAGTTTGGCAGTGCAACGTTTTCAATAAACCATGCATACCAGCCAGGTACATCTCCACCTTCCTCAGCAGTAGCCACTGCACCACTTAAATATCCTTCAACTGCTGCACCTGCATTTTCACCTGTCCAGGCAGCATCCGTCACTTTGCCCCAGCCGGCTGTTAACCAGGCCCACCCCAAGTATAATCGAACGATAAGCCAAATCCATGCAGAACGGGTGTCATTGAACAAGAAGTGGGATACTGGGTTTTCTGGTATAACGATTGCATTATTTTTCATTATACTCCTCCTTGTAATGTTTTCTGTAGATCCACATTTTGTAATTTACATACTACACTATTCCCCAATCTGAGTCTAGTGTAATCTTTAATTATTAGAAGTGGCTGGGTGTAGAAGGAGTAACTTGCAAAGGAAGCAGCAGCATCTTTGCAATAATAGATGCTGCACATAAGTTTTGAAGAGTTTACCTCCATTCCTTGCAGATTCGCATGAATAGACATCCTGCGCTTGATTTAATACGATAAACAGAGGGAACATAATTAGTGTGAAAAATTACTTATAGGAAGGATGGATAAAATGAAGGTATTGGTAGTAGGAGCAAATGGTCAAATTGGCAAGCATTTAGTGAGGTTTATACAGGAAAGTGACGGCATGGAAGCACGGGCGATGATTCGTAAACAGGAGCAGGCCTCCTTTTTTGAAGATTTAGGGGCAGAAACAGCTGTAGTGGATCTGGAGGATGATGTTCCTGCTATTACCGAGGCTGCCGATGGGGTTGATGCTGTTGTATTTACTGCAGGATCTGGCGGGCATACAGGAAAAGACAAAACCCTTATGATTGATCTGGACGGTGCCGTGAAAACGATAGAGGCCACTAAAGCCGCCGGGGTGAAGCGTTTTATCATGATCAGTTCTTTTGACACGACCCGCGAAGCTATTCAGGAAGCGAATGAGAAGTTTGCACCATATGTCGTTGCTAAACATTATGCAGATGAATGGTTAAAAGCAACCGATCTCGATTACACCATTATTCATCCGGGACTTCTGACAAATGATAAAGGTACCGGAACAGTAAATGCAGCAGCTGAAGTTAACAGGGATGAAGTGCCAAGAGAAGATGTAGCAAGTGTGATCTTCGCAACCCTGGAAAACGATAAGTCCATCGGAAAAGAATTCCAGGTAGTAAAAGGAAACACAGACGTTAAAGAAGCAGTGGATTCCCTCTAAAATTTTTGCAGGGATATGGAGGGGAACAACTCTCTTCAGCATCGTTTAATTCACATGAATAGAATTCAATTCTATGCCAAAACACTTTATCATTCCGCCTTATTATAAAACGGAATGGTAAAGTGTTTATGGTATGTATATACCACTTGGTTGGAAAAGGCCGGGTGGAGCAAAATTGTAAGTCTATACCCGTAGTGATCCACGAAATCCACGGGCACTATAATAAGAGGATGCTCCATTATGATACACAAAAACGTGTCCGTAGCGATAATCGCAAAACAGAGCACCACCGAGCTTTCGGATATCGGCAGGGGTTTGCACCCAGCTCGATGTTTTCGCATCAAAATGCTCCAGTTCCTGCAATGCCCGATACTGTGCTTCGGTTAAAAGTTCAATACCCATGGCAGCAGCCATATCCATCGCGTTATTTTCCGGCTTATGTTTTTTTCTTGCCTCCAGCCCCGCTTTGTCGTAACAAACACTTCTGCGGCCTTTCGGGCTTTCCGCTGAACAATCACAATAAATGTATTCGCCCGTATCTTCATCATAGCCAACAACATCAGGCTCTCCCCCTGTTCTTTCCATTTCAAAAAGAGACCATAATTTTACCTTGTCAGCTTCCAGTTTTGTCTGAATCGGTTCCCAGGCAAGCCTGGCGTGCCGGTGCATATTTTCTTCAAAACGGACCTTTAATGCAGTGAGTAATTCTTCCTGTTGATCAGCGGTAAGCTCTTTTTTATTCCCGGTTTGCTTTTTCTTTTCCATATTGTATTTCCTCCTGTGAATCCTCAAACCCCAATTAGTTTTATTTAATTTTACCATAATACAATTATATGGAAGAAGGCATATGCTATACTGCTGTGTACGTAAATCTTTACGGTGGGACGAGTATTTAGTACGGTCCCGGTAGTCGCCTGTTTTCGAACCAACGGAACAGGTGTTTTATATTAACAAATGATAATCATTCATGCTCTTATATATTTGAAATAAGCTATTTGCATTTTACACGAGTATAAAACAAATGACGAAAAAATGACCGCAACATCAAAAGCCAGTGGCAAAACAGATATAATCTGAGCTGGAATAGAAGGCTGGTTGCAGTCTTTTTCATCAAAACCTCCTCCGTTCACGTACTGTATTCATTGTTTACATACGTTTTTATAAAATGTTGCCTGTTAAGTGTTAAACTGTATATAGGACGTATTTTTGGGAGGTCAGGGGAGATTGGGACGTTTTCAAATAGTCGGTAGTAGGGTAATTAAAACGGGGGTTGCCATTTTTCTTACGGCGTGGATTTGTGGGTTGTTAAATTGGCCGCCGGTGTTTGCAGTAATTACAGCAATTGTAACTTTGGAACCCACGGTTTCCGATTCCATTAGAAAAGGGATTGTACGGTTTCCCGCTTCTGCCATAGGCTCCGCTTATGCCGTAACTTTTATTGCATTGTTCGGAAACTCGCCGATCACATACACGTTGGCAGCAGTTTTTACTATTGCAACCTGCTATCGTTTGAAATTGCACGCAGGCCTGCTTGTGGCGACATTGACTTCCGTAGCCATGGTAGAGGTCATTCACAGCAATTATTTGATCGCCTTTTTTATTCGTCTTGGCACCACCACGATTGGACTGCTTGTATCCACTGCAGTGAATATGTTTGTGCTTCCGCCGGATTATACGAAAGAAATCATACATAATATTAGAGATGTAGCAAAACAAACCGGAAACACGTTGGAAAAAATTATGCAAAGTCTGCTGAATGAAAATGATCCTGCGGTAAATCAATCTAAACTTGATAAGCTTGATAAGAAAATAATGCAAACGGAAAGGTTAATACGTTTTCAACGAGAGGAATCTAAATACCATCCTCTCGTTGGGAGTGAAAGAGATGCATTCCATCTCGCCGAGCAGAAGCTGAAAAGTCTGCGGCTGATTCATTACCATATGGCGAACTTAATGAACATGCCTCCGCAATTATTTCTGCTATCGACGGAAAAACAAAAAATAATTCAGCATGCTGCTGCACGGCTTGTTAAGGACTTGCGGAATAATCATGAATATAGCGAAAATGTACATAGGGAAGAGGAATTACAGCTGCGCAAGCTATTTTGGGAAGGTAATGTCAGTGCTGGAAAAGACATAGAGTACCCCACAGGCTTCCCGCCTGATTTAATCGTACTCTACGAACTACTTTCAATATTTATCCTCGCTGAGACATACCATCAACAAGAAATTGAAAGTGAACAGAACATTCAGAATTGAGGGGTCAGACCCCATAAGGGTGAGTTATATGAATTTTGTGCCTTTGGATGAGGGTTTTTATCAGGTGAATACTTTGGAGCTGGCGAAAGAGCTGCTTGGTTGTATTTTGGTGAAGGAGACGGAGGAAGGAACTTCTTCGGGTATAATTGTGGAAACAGAAGCTTATTTGGGAGCTGTGGATCAGGCAGCACACAGTTTCGGATATCGAAGAACAAAGCGAACGGAAATAATGTACCAAAAAGCAGGATTGGTCTACACTTATCAGATGCATACCCATACACTTATTAATGTCGTCAGCAATAGAGAAGGGGAGCCGGAAGCGGTGCTGATCAGAGCTGTGGAGCCTTATACCGGGGTGGATCTTATGCTGCAAAGAAGGCCGGTGAAAAGATTTCAAAACTTAACGAGCGGACCGGGGAAGCTGACAAAAGCGCTGGGAATTCATATGGATAATTATGGACATTTCCTTTCAGAGCCGCCGTTATATATTGCTGCGGGGAAAAAGCCGGAACGAATCGAGCAGGGGAAAAGAATCGGGATTGATAACAGCGGTGAAGCCAGGGATTATCCTTATCGATTTTGGGTTCCGGGTAATCCGTTTGTTTCAAGATAAACTCCTGGGTTGGGAACTTGATATGGTTTTTTTTGATATGCCATGTACCACTTTTTGTTTGGAAAAGCTTATGATAGTTAACAGATCAACTATAACTGAGAAGAATCGTTGCATAAACTAAAATAAATAGTCCGTAAAACATGAATGTAAGGAAGAGCATAACAAAATATTATACCCCATTGATCCCTTATAGCTGCTTATCTGGAGTAAGCAGCTTTTATCATGTGCGAATGCATATTTATAAAACAGGTTGCAAAAGTATACGTCATATATTAAGCTTTAAAAAACATAAACTATTATAAGATAACTTTATTGGGATTGCGATGAGCGTATTATATTAGAAAGCTACCAGATATTTACAAAATGCATATTTTTTGGAATATGGCCGTAATCCCGGAAGTTCATTCTGAAATTAAGTAAAAAAGAGGGGGAATGTAAAATGTCTGACACTGATGAAAAGAAAAGTAAGACAGGCAGATTCAAAGTTCCGCATGTTTACGTCATTATTTTTACTTTAATTGTCATAGCGGCTATTGCTACTTTTATCGTGCCTGCAGGTGAATATGAGCGAACGGAAACAGATGAGGGACAAACCGTTGTTATTGATGGCTCCTATGAAGAGGTGGATGCTTCGCCGGTAGGGTTTTTGGAAATTTTCCAGGCCGTACATCAGGGGATGGTGGATGGAGCTGGCATTATCTTCTTTATCTTTATTATTGGCGGGGCTTTTGGCATTTTTCGGGCAACTGGCGCCTTGGATAATGCGGTCACCTCCGTCACAACAAAAATGAATGGGAAAGAACTTTGGCTCATTCCAGTGCTGATGATTTTCTTTGCACTTGGCGGAGCGGTCTTCGGGCTTGCAGAGGAAACCATTCCCTACATTATGATTATTACACCGCTGGCATTATTAATGGGGTATGATTCCCTTGTTGGTGCCGGGATTGTGCTTGCCGGAGCCGCAGCCGGCTTTTCAGCGGCTTTTATGAATCCATTTACGATTGGTGTGGCCCAGGGGATTGCAGAACTGCCCATTTATTCCGGTTTTGTTCCACGGGTTGTTTTCTGGTTTATTTTTGTAGGCATAACCATCGCTTATGTCATGCGGTATGCGCAAAAGATAAAAAAAGATCCGACCAAAAGTCTAATGTATGAAGAGGATCAGCAGCGGAAGTCAAAAATTGGGAAAGTGGAGCACGAACAATTGACTGTAAGACAGGGTGTTATTCTCGGAATCCTGGTACTCACTGTTTTCATTTTGGCCTTCGGTGTCATTCAATTTGAGTGGTATATTGCAGAAATTGCCGGTCTGTTTCTCCTTATGGGAGTTCTCATGGGAATTGTTGCAAAAATGAATGTCAACGCGGTTGCGGAAAACTTCGTGAAAGGCTGCGAGACGATGGTTCTTGGTGCGCTCGTCGTCGGTTTTGCCTATGGGATACTGGCTGTTTTGCAGGACGGACAAATTATGGATACCATTCTGTATGCGATGTCCAATGCGGTCAGCGGCTTACCGGGTCAATTAACCGCAATTGGTATGTATATTTCCCAAATTTTACTGAACTTCCTCGTGCCATCGGGGAGCGGTCAGGCGGCGATTACGATGCCGATCATGACACCACTTGCCGACTTGGTCGGTATAGAGCGGCAAACGGCCGTACTTGCTTTCCAGTTCGGTGACGGTATCTCCAATATTTTATCCCCGACTTCCGGATACTTTATGGCAGGTCTGGCTGCAGCGGGGATTGCCTGGACCAAATGGGTGCGTTGGATCTGGCCATTACTGCTTATTCAGTATGTGCTTGGCGGTATTTTCATCACGATCGCTCATTTATTCCTGTTTTAATTTAGTATTTGATCATATAATAGGACATACAAACGGTGCTGCTGGACACGATGTTCAGCAGCACTTCCACTTATGTCAAATAAATATCAGATAAAGAGGGAGCATATGCGTAAAAAAACATTCAAAGCTTTAACAGCACAGGCAGTTGAGGACCGGAGATATTTTCACCGCTACCCGGAATTATCCTGGGAAGAATTTGAAACAGCAACATTTATTAAAAAACGACTACAGAAACTCCATATTGAAATTTTGGATTATCCTTTACCACATGTTGTCGGGTATATAGAAGGAGCGGAGGGCAATCAAACAATCGCCCTGCGCGCAGATATGGATGCCCTTCCGGTAAAAGAAGAGGGAGACAAGCCTTACCAATCCAATAAACCGGGTATTTCCCATGCCTGTGGTCATGATGGCCACATGGCAGTACTATTGGGTGTAGCTGAGTGGCTGGTGCAACATCATGATCAAATATCACCAAATATTGTATTGCTTTTTCAACCATCCGAAGAAACAGAACCGAGTGGTGCAGCCGATCTTGTGGAAAAAGGCGCCCTTGATGATGTGGATGCGGTTTATGGTCTGCATTTATGGCAGGGGTTGGAAAAAGGGAAGATAGGCCTGGCGCATGGACCGATGATGGCTTCTTCCGATGAATTTGAAATAACGATTCAAGGTTCAGGCGGACATGGGTCGACACCTCATACCACCGTGGATCCCATTTACATTTCATCCCATATGATCCAGGCTTTGCAGGCTATCGTGAGCCGGAATACAGATCCGAACGAAACGAAAGTCATTTCGGTTGGAAGTATAGAAGCCGGCAAAACATACAATATCATTCCGGATACAGTTACGATGAAAGGTACGGTACGAGCATTCTCCCTGGAGACAGTTCATTATATTGAAAAACGGATACGGGAAGTGACGGAAGGCATTTGCAGTACATTTCATGCAACCGGAAAAGTGAATTATATTAAAGGAACGCCACCGTTGATTAACCATGAGGAGGAAAGCGGGCGAGTGGAGCATGCTGTACAACAGGCCTTTGGCAATGATACTTTTGAAGAAATGAAACCGATCATGGGGGCTGAAGACTTCGCCAATTACCTGCTTCATAAGCCGGGAGCTTTTGCTTTTGTCGGGATGGACGGTGAAAAAAGCAGGTATCCTCATCATCATTCCCGTTTTGATATTGATGAGGAAGTATTGCCGCATGCCATGAAATTAATGATTCAAATCGTAAAAGATTATCAATAAAGCAGGAGAAAGAAATTAAGCAAGGTATTAAATAAAACACTGGGGATGGAGGGTGTGCACAAATGAAAATAAAAAAGGTTGATATATATGGGTTGAAAATGGACCTGATTAAACCGTTCATTGTTTCCTATGACAGCTACGAAGATATGCCGACCATTTTGACACGTGTGGAAACGGAGAATGGGCATGTCGGCTGGGGTGAGGCAGTTGCGGATCAGCATGTTACAGGAGAAACATGGCACAGTACATTTGAAGTTCTTCGTCACGAACTTGCCCCTCTTGTGATAGATGGAAACCCATTTAATATTAACTTCATTCATCAAAAAATGAATGAAAAAATATACGGGGTACCGACAGCTAAAGCAGCGATAGACTTGGCGCTTTATGATTTGATGGGAAAAATTTCCGGACAGCCGGTTTATCGGTTGATTGGCGGCCAGGCGCATGATCACTTGGATATCCCAAATGTGATCAGCATTTTATCGCCGGAGACAATGGCAGAGGAAGCAAAACAACTAGTGGAAAAAGGGTTGAAACATGTCAAAATTAAAGTCGGTACAGACCCGGAAACGGATATAGCGCGCATTCGCTCCGTTCGTCAGGTACTCCCCGACCATATTAAATTACGCGTGGATGCAAACCAGGGGTGGACAGCAAATGAAGCCATTCATGTGATTGAACAAACCCGCGATTGTAAGGTGGAATGGTATGAACAGCCGACGAAAGCGGGGGACCATGAAGCCATGGCTGAAGTGCGCCATGCCACCCATGTTAACATTATGGCTGATGAAAGCATCCACGGGGCGGAGGACTTAATTACATTAGCCAAGCTCAGAGGTGCCGATCTTATCAATATAAAACTGATGAAAACCGGCGGGATTTACCCGGCACTGAAATTGGCCAATTTGGCGGAAACCCTAAGGCTGCCATGCCAGGTGGGCTCAATGGTTGAATCGGCTGTTGCCACCATGGCAGGAGCTCACCTGAGTTTTTCCCAGCAGATGATCCGCTCCAACGAAATGGTCGGTCCAATGATGTTTAAGGAAGATGTGGCGGAAACGGAATTTCGTGATGGCCGGATCATCGTCAGTGAGCGTCCGGGCTTCGGAATCGATGTGGATGAAGCGTTTGTCAGAAGGAAAGCAGTGAAGCATGATTTGGTGGAAGCTGCATCATAACATGGAGTAAGCAGGCGGTATGGTGTGAATCTCCCTTCAGA
Organism: Virgibacillus kimchii; assembly: GCF_055379185.1. Classification (NCBI taxonomy): domain Bacteria; kingdom Bacillati; phylum Bacillota; class Bacilli; order Caryophanales; family Bacillaceae; genus Virgibacillus; species Virgibacillus kimchii. Next base: position 4,055,587 of record NZ_AP043951.1, read on the forward strand.
CATATGCTCGGCAAGTAAACTCAAAAACTTACACCACGTACATATAATGGGATAAAAACGTTCCCTGCATACTTCCAATCTGATATAATAAGTTAACAAATAATTAGAAAATTAAAGCGGTATTACTGGGGGAGATGTCATGAGAAAGAAATTATCCATAGCATTGGCCGGGATTCTTGCTATTGCCTTTATTGGATTAATTTTTGCGGGGAATTATTTTTACGGGCAAGGAATTCAAAGGGGAACCGAGGTGGAGTTGCACAGGGAGGATACGGATACAGAGGCTTCACCTGAGGATCAGGCACTTATGGAGGAATTGAATAGATGGTTTGATGAGCAGGAAACCGAGCGAATTGAAATGACGTCCTATGATGATTTAAATTTGTCTTCCGGGTTTATTGAGAATGACTCTGACGAGCGAAGGGCTGTAATACTTGTCCATGGTTTCCGCAACACAGGAGAAAATATGGGGCAGTTAACCAGGCTTTATTATGACAGAGGTTTCGATATTCTGTTCCCGGACGCACGGGGACATGGGGAAAGTGAAGGAGATTACATAGGGTATGGCTGGCATGACCGACTGGACATCCTTGACTGGATTGATTTGCTGATGGAAGAATATGATGCAGAGGAGATCATTCTGCACGGGAATTCGATGGGTGCTGCCACCGTATTAATGACAAGCGGGGAAGATCTTCCGGAAGAAGTAAAGGGGATCATTGCAGATAGCGGCTACACCACGGTAAAAGAAGAGTTGGCACATCAATTGCAACATATATATGGATTGCCGGCATTCCCGCTGCTTGAAGTGACAAGTATGATTACACAGATTAGAGCAGGTTATACGCTTGGTGGCGCCTCTGCCATTGATCAGGTAAAAGATAACACATTACCGCTGCTCATCATTCATGGGGAAGAGGATGATCTGGTCCCAACAGACATGGCATATGAAATTCATGACGCTGCCGGAGGGGAAAAGGAATTATGGATTGTACCCGAGGCAGGGCATACTGATGCCATGGATAATTTTACAGGAGAATTCAAAGAAAAAGTAGGAGCATTTATTGATCGCGTTTTAGACGAGTAGGGACGAGGGGACAGGTACCTCGTCCCGATTTTTTTTGGCGAGAAAAGGGGACATTTTTCTTTTGACCAGCTGGACAATAACATCAAATTGGCATATAGTTAACTAGGTAACTATTTTAGGAGTGATTCTGTGCTGCATTCTTTCTTCCATCAAAATCAACAATTTACTAGATCCTTCTCCAAACGGCTAAATGAACGTTTAGCATCAATTAACTTATACCATTCTCAATGGGTTATTATTTATTATTTAAGTCAGTTCGAAACTTCCACGCTGGTGGAAATCAGCAATTATCTTCATGTGGAAAAACCAACGATTACCCGAACAGTAAATCGCCTTGAAGAGAGGGAACTGATTGAAAAATTTCCTACCAAAGATAAGCGGGAGCGACGTATTCGACTTACGGAAAAGGGATTTGAAATAAGTAAGCAAGCATTAAAAATAGTATCGGACTTTGAAAGTGAGCTGTTGCAGGGAATTCCGGAAGCAGATTTGAAAACAGCACTTCAAACTGTCCAGCGTTTAAGAAGCAAATTAACTTAAAATAAATGAGGGGGAAAAATGGTTGGATCGAAAACCTGCATTATGGACGAAGGATTTTATCCTTGTCTCTGTATCAAACTTTTTATTATTTATTTCATTTTACATGTTAATGGTAATTATGGCTGTATACTCGGTTGAGCACTTTCATGCTTCTGAAAGTGAAGCAGGATTTGCTGCAAGTATTTTTGTGCTTGGAGCAGTACTGGTGAGACCGATAGCAGGAAAAATCATTAACGCAATAGGAAAGAAAAAACTTTTGGTGATCGGTCTCGCGTTTTTCCTCGGAATGACGCTTTTATATTTTCCCATTCAGCATTTAGGCCTGTTACTGCTGATCCGTTTTATTCATGGGTTTGCATTTGGCATCAGCACAACAGCAACTGGCACCATCGCAGCCGAAATAATTCCACCATCCAGACGCGGAGAAGGAATGGGCTATTTCTCCACAAGCATGAACCTGGCTATGGCAATAGGTCCTTTTTTAGGATTAATGATCAACCAGTATTTTCAAGGGACAACGATTTTTGCCGTAACAAGCATTTTTGCGGCTATAGCATTTGGAACAGCACTGCTACTGCGCGTGCCGGAGTTGGCAGGGACGAATGCAGCACCGCAGAAAGGTTTCCGAATTACCGACTACTTTGAAAAAACGACAGTTCCGATTGGCAGTTTAATGGCGTTAATGGGACTCGTATATTCCAGCATCCTGACCTATTTATCCACTTATGCCATTGAAATTAACCTTGTGGATGCGGCAAGTTTCTTTTTTGTCATGTACGCCGTATTTCTGCTGCTTTCACGGCCAATTACGGGAAGAATGTTTGATGTGAAAGGGGAAAACGCCGTCGTCTATCCATCGATTTTATTATTTGGCGCAGGTTTATGGATCCTGAGCCAATCCACGCTTGGAATCACCTTGCTTATTGCAGGAGCGGTGATTGGTGTTGGGTTTGGCACCCTCCAATCCAGTGCCCAGACAATCGCAATTAACCAGGCACCAAGGAACAGGGTAGGATTGGTAACAGCCACCTATTTTGTATTCTTTGATTTTGGGGTGGGAATTGGACCATTGCTGCTTGGGTTTATTCTTCCGCTCACCGGTTTTCGCGGCCTCTATGTAATCATGGCACTGGTTGTGTTCAGCGGATTGGTTATTTATTATTTGGTGCATGGGAAGAAGGCAGGGGAGCAGAGGAGAAGGGTTGAAAATAAAACAGGGTAGGGAAAATTGTTATGAAAAGATTTCCCGATACAGAATCACAAAAAACTTCCTAAATAATGAATTTGCACTCATATGCTCCTTCATTATTTAGGAGGATGGGTCAGCTATGTCTTATGTATTCATCAACCAAACTATTGTTTGTTAAATAGGATACAAAGTGTGAACTTCCTAAAATAACCAGATCTTTTCCCGGCTGCTGCTTAAATTCTATAATATAATCGTCCACTTTCTCCTTCATGAGTGAGGCGTTATTCCAGTCTACCTCATCCAACGTATTTGAAAACACGAATTTCGGCAAATGGTTCATTCTTTCCGCGATAACCGGGAATTTCTCTATTGCAAATTCAGTAGGCCAAAAAGCTTTCATATGTTCATAAGTCCTTCTCCCAAACGAAATTGCGTCAATAGAATACAGTATTTCTTCCGCATATTTATTATATTCATCATCAACATGGTGCCAGTCCAACTCCTGCTTTGGCCCTTCGACGAAACCATCCAGCGATACCATCATTTGACTAATGACCTTCCTCATTTTTTCCTCCTAACTTACCCATGATGTAATCTGGGCACAATTTATCATTCGGTAAAGGCAGCAAGATTCTCCAGTGTTGATCTTAAGCCTGTGTCGTGATCCTCCTTTCGTATTCTTTCAGGTACGTTATTACAAATGATAGTAACGTTTGTGCCTTCTGAAACTGCTTCCAAGAGCCATTTCTGTATCATCTCCCCAGAGAACGCCGGGTCCTCGGAATCGAACTTTACAGTTTGTACAATTCGCTTTCCTGGAATCAATTCCAAAAACTTGCCTTGGGTTACATCAGTGTTTACTGAAGTTTTACCTGGACTTGAGAGATCCATTTCATAGGTGAGGGTCAATCTATAAGTTCCACCTTCACGAGGATCAAACGTGTCAATATGACCAGACATTCCTTTCGGTGGAAGCCATGAAATCAATGCTTCCGGGTTTACGAATGCCTGATAGATGGTTTGCGGTGAGGCCATAATCACTCTTGAAGCAGTATCTGTTCTTTTGTTACTTGGTGCATTCCCCATGATAACTCCTCCCTCTATATAATTAAAATATCTTCAAAATGCTCTTGTTTTCTTAGAATTTCATAAACATCCACTTTGGAATGTGTTGGAGCTAATCCTTTATAACACGGAATACAGAATATTCTTACTGGGGTATATCCATCCTATCAGCCAAATTGTGAACATTTGGTGCTTAAATGGTATGACCATGCTTCATTCTCCACGCTTCTTATGGTCGCTTACCCTCCCATGTATCACGGGATGTTATCCACACATTCCCTCGTCCTGCGTATCCACAAGGTGGAGGTCGGATATGCTCCTTAGCTGGGTCATATGCCCGAATGGTGTAAATAAGCTCCGACTCTGCATTGTTGGTGTTTGTTTAATTCTAGAATTCCAAGTGCATTTATCCATCCATTTTGTTCATAAAGCCTAAGCAGCCTGTAATGATTCTATTTGAGGTAAACCTTTTAGTAACTTGCTTCCATCAAATTCACATTGTTTCTTGCCTATGGTGAACATAACACGTATTAATTTCCCGCATAACGCAATAAGTGATTGCTGTTTCTTTAACGGATTGTTGGGGCGGGTAGTGTAATACCTGTGCAGTGCCTTAAACGTCGGGTTACTCGCCACTAGGGGGCGTACAGCCAGATATAGGGCTTTTCGCAATTTTTTTCTGCCACGTTTGGTGATTTTCGTTTGCCCTTTCAATCTCCCGGAGCTGTGTTCCCGTAACGTTAAACCCGCCATGTTTACCAATTGCTGTGGGTGATCATACTTGGTGAGATCCCCTACTTCAGAAAAGAACGTGGCAACGGTTATGGCACCAAGCCCCTTAATATTTATCAATTCCTCAGCACCCGGTATATCTTTCAATAGCTCTGTGATTTCCTCATCCAACTCTGTTAACTGATTTTGATACAGCTCATACTGGTCTAAAAGGCTGTGTAGTTCTTTTCTTGCGAACCTGAGCCCAATTTCAATGCCAATGCTCTTCTGTGCTTTCTTGACTAATTTCCTTGCCCGTTCTATACCCATGCCGCGTTTGATAACGGTTTTCCACGCTGCCAGCACTTCTTCCGGAGTCATTTGACGGATCTCATAAGGGAACGGGAACTCGCGCAGTGTGAATAACGCTGTCTTACCGGACCAGTCTTTAAAGACGTCATCAAATTCCGGAAAGTACCGCTGAATATGATTCTGAACGCGACCTTCGATGATCATCAGCTGCTTGATGAGTTGATCTCTTAATTTGATCCCTTCCCGTAATTCGGCATAAATGCCGTCGAGAAGATTTGGTACGGAGTATCTCCCATCTTTCACAAGCTGTGCAATAACGCGCGCATCTTTGGTGTCATTTTTCGTTGGTGAGTTGTCATCAAGTTCTTTGGACTTCTTAACGTGCATTGGATTTACAACCACAAAGCGAATGTCTTTGGCTTTTAGATAGTAAGCCAAACCAAGCCAAAAGTGTCCGGTTGGTTCTACGCCAACAATCACTTCGCTTTTGTTGTTTTTCTCCTGCAATCTGGAAATCCAGTCTAAAAGCTGTTGAAATCCGTGTATGCGATTGTCAAAGACCAATTTCTTACCCAATTCCACGCCCCGGTCATCCTGGGCACGTGCCACATGTTTATCCATGGCAATATCGATTCCTACTATCAATGTGGATGGTGTGATTTGCACTAATTTAAGATTTTGATTATAATTCATTACGAGTCCTCCTTGGTATTTATTTAATTTAGGGGTCATGATCATGACACCCAGTACTATACCAAGAGGGCTCATTTTTGTTCAAACCTCAAATTTCTTCATTACAGGAATGCTCCTTATTTTAAAATAATTCAGTTTGCTGGGAATAGTCGAAGTCACTTAAGTTATTCACATTGCAGCGTTCTAAAAACTTTTTAAGAATCAGGATTAAATCCTCTTGCTCTTTTTCTGTTAAATATATTTTAGCATATTCACTATTTAAAGGATAAGCAATACTGTCACCGTATTCTGGGTGTGCGATATGAAGGTGGGGACAAGGAATGATTTCTTCTGCAAAAGGGTAGTCGCCTGGAGGGTTCGGATGGTCTGCGCCAAGAATATCCAATCTTAGTAAGGGTGAATCTCTAAAACGTTTGTTTCTTAATTGTAGAGTAAATCTGGGACTCTTTCTTCCTCGCCTATTTATATCTACCACAAAAATTTCTTGCTTTTTAGCTCCAGGAAATCGTAAAATCCTTGTTGAGGAATGTATATTTCGGGATCTTCCTGATTGATTTTTTTCAGACAGTCAATTAATTCATCAATGAGGGTTTGGTCCATTTTTTTATCTCCTTTTATATTGTATTCTACTATTTTTCAAATTCAATGATGAAAATTCTCTTATATGTAATTATACTGGTAGGGGAAAGAGAGAAGTGAAATCGTGGATTATTCAGATTATTGTAACATAAAGAATTAGAATGTTTAAATCTATTATACAAACGAAGGAGCCCAATATGAAAAAAACCACCACAGGCTACAAAAAAATAAGACATATCTATGAAAATAACATGAATGTCGACCTGTTGGCAGAACCGCTTTCCACTTGCTCCATAGATGATGATTGTTTGCAGGTGAAATTGGAAATGGAAACGAAGGATTTCGATATATATGGTGTGGAAAACGCTAATGGCAGTATTACAGGCTACGTTAAAAGAGAGGTTTTATCCCGCGGGAAGATAGAAGATTTCTATATACCGTTCAGCTCCGATAATCTTATATCCGACTCTACTTCCCTGATTGAATTACTGGATCTTTTCCAGCATAGGGATTATATGTTTATCCTCGAAACGAATGAAGTAAGTAAAATCGTAACGATTGCTGATTTACATAAACATCCCATCCGTATGCTGGCATTCAGCTTAATTTCGTTGTTGGAAATGTATTTAACCTATGTGATTCGGGATTCATATCCGGAGGGGGAGTGGAAAGACAAACTTTCTTCCGCCAGATTGCAAAGTGCTGAGCACATTTTAAACCTCCGTCTGGAAAAGAATGAAGCATTGACCCTGCTGGATAGTACACAGTTGTCGGATAAAGGGGAAATTGTCAGAAATACACCGGCACTTTTGCAACAGTTGGGTTTTGCATCAAAAAGTAAGTGTGCGGATTTTTTTAGGGAAATTGAGTTTCTTCGCAATAATACTGCTCATTCCCAGGAAGTCATTTATCATGACGACAGGGAGCTGATTCGGATTATGCTACAGTTGAGCAAGGTGTTGGACAATGTAACGTCTGAGTGAATACAGGGACGCCGCAGGGACGGGTACCTGTTTCTATTAGATTAATTTTGATTAATAGAATATTCCCGGCTGTTTGTTTTGACCAGCCAACTGAGCGAGTCTATTTTTTAGTAAATGTTGGAAATAGCAAAGAAATAGTATGAAAAACTATTAGGGAGTGCAATATGCCGGCTTGGACGACCCCAATTAATGAAAACTTCCAAACCGGACATAAGAACAACATCATGGTACAACATTCAGGCAGGTAAGATTATAGTTAAATCACCCAGAATTTTTAATAAGGGTACTCGTATGGTGGAGACCACCTTCTCCAATAATTATTTGCAGCAGCAACAGTTTGAAAGTGAATTGCAATAACTTGTGAGGTTGCTATTAAGCTATCCGTATTTCTGGAATATACCGGACGAAGCATTTGCCTGATCTCTTCAGAAGGCTGTGTTACCTCCACCCCTTTTGTTGCAAGCCTGATTGCTAACTCATAACCCTCTTCCGGTGTATGTGTCAGCAATGATTGCATCTGTTCATTTGACATGCCGTTCACTACTCCTTTTCCTTATTTTTATATTTCTATATAGTTATGTGCATACAACCTGATTAGTGCCTATTTTAGTTTCATCAAGATATTTAAAGTGGTAAACGGCCGGTTGATTTTAATTAGTTTGGAAATGTTTTTTCGTAATACAACTTACTGATGATTGCGTATTATGGTCAGAATCCTGTTTTTGCTTGAGCAGGCAACAGCTCCTGCCCTTGATAAGTCGTGTATATGTGCATGAAATTTGATAGGGGAGCTCTCGGTGCCCAGGTCATCTGAAAACACTTGTAAAAAGTCCAATAGGGGCTGTCTCAGAGCCCAAACGGTCCGAAATCCATGAGGGAAAGTCCAATAGGGGCTGTCTCAGAGCCCAAACGGTCCGAAATCCATGAGGGAAAGTCCGATAGAGGATGTCTCAGAGCCCAAACGCTCCGAAAACTCGCATGAAAAGTCCAATAGACGAGCCATCACTTTTAGAATAAAAAAATTATATAACCAATTAACTAAAAGCAGCAGCCGTTTCCGTTACCAGAATTGGCTGCTTCTATCTTAAATTGCTGTACACTTCATCGGAGAAAATGTCACATCTTGTTGATCAAACTGTGGACAAAACCCAGGTTCCCGTCGAGGTGGTTACTTACCCGTCCCTAAGTTTTGCCCTTGTCACCTGCAGATTCTCCTTTCACAAAGTTCCATAATCCATCAAAAACTTTGGCGTCATATAAAGATATAATAAGCACCAACGTAATGGGGCCAATGACAAGTCCGATTAATCCGAACAGCTGCAACCCGGCAAATAACGATACAAGAATAGCCAGTGGATTTAACTTCATGCTGGATGACAATACTTTTGGTTCGGCAATCTGACGTACTGTGACCGTCGAAGCGTAAAGTATGAGCAGGCCAATTCCCAGGAAAATGTCGCCGGTGAAAAAACTGTAAACACTCCATGGGATTAAAATAAGTCCCGGTCCAAAGTATGGAATTAAATCGATAATCCCCAAAATAACAGCTATCGTCAAAGCCTGGTCGACCCGCAGTATAAATAAACCAACTACACTGACAATGGCAGTTAGTGTCATCAGGATAAGCTGTGATCTAATGAATCCAAAGACTTTCACTTTCAAATCACGAAAAACATGTTTTGTTTTTTTCCGGAAGATCAATGGGAGTTTGTCTTTATAAATAACCTCGTACTTTTTTGAATCCTTGCTGATAAAGTAAATGGCCAAAATGGAAAATATGATAACGGTAAACGTGATAGGAAGTGCACCGATAAACGTGGAAATGCCATTGGCAATTCCCTGGCCCAAATTACCGAGTACTGCTGCGATATTGCTTCCGACAATTTGGATGCCCTCCTGCAATGCCTGCCGCTGTCCTTCTTCAATATTATCCAGAAGTCCAATGCCCTGATCCCATACCGGCAATATGTATTCGTTAAAATAATTTTGTACATTGGTAGATATTTGCTCGATCTGGGAAGGAATATAGTCAGATAAATAGAGAATTCCTTCAATAATTACTTTTACCAGGATTGTAACCAGCCCGCCAACAATACCGATAAGAAAGAGTATGCTTGTTAAAACAGCAATTGGCCGCGGAAAACGCAAGTATTTTTCCAAAAGACGAATAATAGGGTTGATCATAAATGCAAGAAGGCCTGCTATTAAAAAAGGGTACGTCAGTCTTAATAGGTGATATAACAAAAACAGTCCAATGACAGTAAGCAGCAGTATTAGCAATATGCGAAATATCATTTGAATAACTGGATGATTCATATGAAAAAATACTCCTCTCTCATTAGACTGTATGGCTGAATGCCATTTGGCCGATCTAGCAAAATTCGTTTATATAAAGTTGGGGTTCCCGCTCGATCCCCGGGGAATCCGCTCGCAACCATGGTGACTCGCTCAATTTCAGGGGAATTCGCTCGCACCCCAGGAGAATTCGCTCGGTCCCCCGGAAAAATAGCTCGACCTCCGCGAAAATCGCTCGGCCCCCGGAGAAATCGCTCGACCTCCGCGAAAATCGCTCGGCCCCCGGAGAAATCGCTCGACCCGGCAAGAAATTCGCTCGATAACCAACGAACCCCATTCGCACCTCGCCGAAATAACGAAACGTCTCATTTTTCATTATGTAAATACCGAACCTCACGACATCAAGCCGGACGACTTTACCAACATTTTCATCTTTCTATTTCTATATTATCATGTGAAGGTGTAAACATTCACTTCTATTGTTTTATATTTTAAAAAATTAATCATCATCCTTGCCAAAGGTTCCATGGGTATTCATTCGGTGGATTGGATTTTATACTCATTTCTTCCCTTCTGACAGGATGTTCTAACGTTAAGTTATGGGACCAAAGGGCGATTTGCTGTCCTGCTTTATTGACACTGCTGCCATATTTTTGGTCTCCGTAAAGCGGATGGTTGCGTGATGCCAGCTGAACCCGTATTTGATGGGGTCTGCCGGTATGAAGGTTGATTGAAAGAAGGCTCAGGCCGTTCTTTTCTCCAATCACTTCGTAATCCAAAACTGCTTTTTTTGCGTTTTTCTTATTTTTATTTGCCACGTATACCTGATTTTTCCTGTGGTCCTTTACTAAATAATCGGTTAAAGTAGCTGCTTTCTTCTCGGGTCTCCCGCGTACTACAGCTGCATATTTCTTTCCCATGGCGTTTCTTCTGATCGTATCCGAAAGTCGGGAAGCGGCTTTGGATGTTTTTGCAAACACCATTACTCCGCCGACGGGGCGATCCAGACGGTGGACGAGTCCAAGATATACATTGCCGGGTTTGTTATAGCGGGTTTTTATATCTTCTTTCAGAAAGGAAAGTAAATCCTGATCCCGTGATTGATCTTCCTGTACAGGTATATTTACCTGCTTTTCCACAAATAATAAATGGTTGTCTTCATAAAGTATGGTCACTTTCATGGCAACTAAAACTCCTTTTATCGTACTAAACAACATCTTAACACGAAATGAAACATGAATTGAATAAAAGAGGGGGACGGCTGTTTTCAAACAACCGTCCCCAAGTCTATTATCTGAATAAATCCAGGAATCTTTCCCAGATGCCTTTTTCCTCTTCTTCTTCTTCCGCTTCGTCTTCCTCATCGTCATCTGCAGTGATACTTTCTGTTCTGAGTACAAATTGTACAGAGTTTATACTTTCGTTTTCTGATGAAGTAAATGAAACGGGATCAAAGTCGGATTTATCATATTCCGCGATCATTTCGTCAATTTCTTCCTGTATTTGATCAGGTAAATCATTCGTTGACGCATATAATTCATTGGTGCCATCATGTAGCTCGGATGTACCACCTTCCAGTTCCCGGGTTCCTTCGCCCAGTTCAGAAATACCAGCATGTATATCACCATAGGCTCCTGATAGCTCACCAACGCCATCGGTATAACTTACCAGACCGGCATGAAAGGCATTATAATTATTGGAAATCTCTGTCAGTCCCTCGGTTAACTGCGTGATTGGGTCCATGACGTCCATATTGTCAATGGCAGTGGAAATTTCCTTGGAAGTAGTATTCAAAGCTGTTTCAAGTTCTCTGATTCCATTAATAATCTCGTTTAATGCCGGGTCTATTGCCTGAAAGCCTTGTTTTACTTCATCGTAGGTTCCTTTGGCTACAAGCGCTTTTTCGTATATATCAATTAATTGATCCAGCGCCTCGGATTCTCCTCCTGCACCTTTATAAAGCTCGATAATTTCCTCTTCATCAATATGGTATTCCGGAATTTCGTCCATTGCTTTATCGAATACTTCATAGGCAGTTTGATAGTTTTCCTTTAACTCTTCCAACCCGTCTGCAATCTCACCGACTGCCTCAGCCATTTCGCCAAGTCCTTCCGGCAGTCTGGTCAACTCTCCCAGATCAAAATCAATATTTTCTGCAGAAAGTGATTGACTCATTGTGGCAAGCGCATCATTAATTTGACTGGAGCCATCGACCAATTCTGAGGAAGATTGATTGATTTCTGTCATTCCATCCCGGAATTGGGCAGAACCATTCTGTAAATCGATGACTCCTGAATTAAGTTCGGAAACACCATCTCTCAGTTCTCCAACTCCATTATTGATTTCTCCGATGGCATCTGTCAGTGATGTCATTTCTTCTGTCATTTCGTCTGTTTCCGGTTCATCAATGGACATGGTTGACGGAACAGCGTTAATGTCAATGGCTTCCATTTCAAAATCGGTTACATCGGCCGAAAACCGAAGAATTTCTTCTTCTTCCGGCATGACTGTATAGGTGAATTGTTTGTCTGAACCTGCACTTGCTTCAGTAGCTTCTTCTGCTTCGATATTGCTGAAGCGGTCAGGATCTGCAGTGAGGGAAATCTGCAGCAGATAATTTTCAAAAAACTGCTGTTCGCCTTCCTCATTTTGAGCGGTTTCTATTATTATTTCAATATGACCATCCGCACCAAGCAGATTAGCAGGGTTTATTTCTTCTCCGTCATGAAAATAGGAAATGGAAAATTCCCACGGCAATGCTGCATGATTCAGATTTCCCTGATAATAAAAGTTTTCTTCTGTGGCGGAAAAATGGATTTCCCCATTCACCTGTTCGATTTCCGACAGGTCTGTCAGATTTCTGACGCTATCATAATTCCCATAGTCGATAAGCATTCCTGGTTCGGTAACACTGAAATGATTTACGACATGAATGTCTTCCTGATCCCCATTCGGATGCAATGTGCCATAAACAACTTCATCTTTATGGATAAAGCTTCCTTCCTCCAGCGCTGCTGCATCCCATTCTTCATCTTCTGCCATCATGACAGGATTGGCAGCAACTAACAAAGAAGGGGAAACAAGTACAGTGACCAGAAAAACAAGAAAGATTTTTTTAAATCTCATTGTGAATTTCTCCTTTTGATGTAACACAGAACCACTCCTGTGTTGCAATTACCTTGTTGTTTTTTGTATAAATTTATCAAATGTCAACAGCAATGCGGGCAGGAAACAGATGACAAGAATAAATGCCATTAATGCTCCCCGTCCAAGCAGCAGTCCGATATCTGATACGATCGGGTTGGTCGATGTAAAGGATAGTACGAAACCAACGATCGTCAGAATGGATGCTGATACGGCAATGGAAAATGTTTTTTCGTTAATTGATTTTTTAATGGCTTCCAGGGCTGACATTTTCTTTCGGTTCTGTACGTAATCCTCCGTCAGCAGGATACCATAATCCACCGTGGCTGCAAGCTGAACGGTACTGATAATTAAATACCCGATAAATACAAGGGCGGTTCCCGTAAAGTATGGAATGGATAAATTAATCCAAACAGAAGCCTGAATCGTAAGCAATAGCACAACAGGCAGGGAAATGGACCTGAAGCTGATCAATAGAACAATGGCGATTGCCACCACCGTCATGATGTTGACAAGGGTATTATCTCTTTCCACGGTCACTTTCGTATCATATAATGTTACACTTTCCCCAAGCACATAAGCTTCATCACCATAGTACTGTTCGGTTATATCCTGGATGGTCTCCACTAATTGAAAAGCTTCTTCACCGTCTGATCCTGCGTTGGTATTTGCTATAATTCTGCTGTAATTTTCCGAGAAAAACTGATCTGTCACCGCATCCTCCAGATACTCCGGGGGAATGGCAGTACTGACAGCATCGGTATAGGAAATCGTACTTGTTACATCTTCCAGGCTTCTCAAATCCTGTGTTAATTGCTCCTCCCGTGAGATATCTCCCCGCGGTGCGAGTATAATTACGGGCGTATATTCACCAAACGTTTCCTCGATCTGCAAGGCATCACTTCCTGCCCGCGTGTTTTCCGGAAGCTCTCCCATGCCAAAGATAAAGTTGGTTTGGCTCTGGGCCATAAATGCCGGTACGATAAACAGAAGTACGAGAATAAGCATCGGTATACGGAGTTTGATCACAAATTTTCCAATATTCCACGTGCTTGGCAGCAGTGCCTTATGCTTTGTTTTATCAATCCATTTATAGAACATAACGGTAAACGCAGGTAGAAAGACAATGACAGTAATATAGCTTAAGGCAATTCCTTTTACGAGATTAATTCCCAAATCAGCACCAATCTCAAAATTCATAAAGCTTAGTGCGATAAATCCAAAAAAGGTAGTTGACGCACTGGCGGTAATAGCGGGAAAAGATCTTTTCATGGCCAATCGCATGGCTTCTTCCGGGTTTTCGGTCTTCTTGCGGTAATCCTGAAAACTGTGCAGCAGAAAGATGGCATAGTCCAGGGAAACCGCCAGCTGCAGGAGCGGTGCCACGGATTGGGTGATAAAAGATACTTCTCCGAGAAAAATATTGGTTCCCAAGTTAATCAGGACAGAAATCCCGATAGCTGTAAGAAAGAACACCGGTTCCATCCATGAAGTAGTGGATAAAACCAATATAAGAATAATGATAGGAATAAGAATAGCTGCAGCAAACATTGTTTCCGATCCGGTCATTTTTTGGGAAACGGCTGTATCCACTGCTTCGCCATCCATCGCATTCTCTTCCCCGATCAGTGCATAAATCTGATCGGTTACTTCCACTTCTCTTTCTTCTTCAATGGTGAAGGAAATGAGTGCTGTATCATCTTGATAGTAAGATTCCACCGTACCTTCCTCTGCCATTTCGATTGGCATTTTTATGTCAATCGCATCATCCAGCCAGTCGACATTCGTCACACCGTCTATATTATTTAGTTCTTCTTTAAAAACGAGGGCCTCCTGGATGGACACATCCTGAATCATTACCCTCGCATTTTGAATACTGTCCTCAAATTCTTCCTCCATCACTTCCATGGCAATGGTGGATGGGGAATCATCCGGCAGGTACTCTGTTAAATTATAATTAACAGATACGGTAAACTGGGCAAATATACTGATGATGGCAAGTAGAACGAATGTAATTACGACGGATTTTCTATGTTTTAATATACGTGATGCCATTATTGGTAAATTTCATCCTCTCTTGCCTAACTTCAATTTCCATTATATTATTATATAAGACACAGTGTTGTTTATTCAACATACAGTTTCATAAAAACCGTTTGTTCCCCAACATATTTAGTGATTGTGTTGGATTTTTAATGGAAAAGGGGTATGTTTTATGGCTGAGGAAAAATTGGACAGAAGAAAAAAATATACACGAATGGTTTTGAAAGAAAGTATGATCCAGTTATTAAAGGAAAAACAAATTTCCGACATAACAGTAAAAGAGATCTGTTCGCTTGCAGATGTAAACCGTTCCACATTTTACGCTCATTATCTGGACCTGTACGATCTGCTTACGAAAATGGAAGAGGAAGTTCTGGATGATATGCAATCCTATTTTGGCCAGCATGATTTTAATAAAGATGAGGAATCGATTCAGATGACGGAAAAGCTATTGGACTATGTGGTGGCCAATAAAGAAATCGTCCAAATTCTGCTGCATGAAAATGCGGACCCGAACTTTCAAAAGCGGGTATTGAAAATTGCGCAAGAATATTTGACGGCAAGCTGGAAACCGCCTGAGGGATATGAAGAGGAATTTTCCCATTATGTATCTGTCTTTATCATAGGCGGCGGTCTGCAGATGGTAAAGGAATGGATGGATTCTGACTTAACGCTGTCAACGAAGGAGATGGCCCGGCTTATCAATAATATTGCCAACCATGGTTTGTCGGTGGTGAAATGAATACCGATCTTTGGGTGGGCACTCTTCAAGCAAACAAAGCATAAGATACTTTGAGAATTTATGGAAGGGAGTAATTTTCATTGTATTTTGTACCTATGTATCCGTACCCTTATTACCCGGCTGCTCCGTCGTATGGTTATCGAGGTGAGCCGATCAACCAGCAGCCTTCGTTCCCGCAGGAAAATGCCGGGCAAATGTTCTCCCCATATTTTGCAGGGAGTGGTCCCTTTATGAATCATCAGGAGGAAGCTGCTATGCATATACCATCGGAAGAAAGACAATCCATGGATGTTGGATCCCGGCCGTATGTCGTGAATATTCATCAGGCTGCCAGGCAAAATAATACATTCCGGACAGCGATATGGACCGGAGAGTATTTACAGGTGGTTATCATGAGCATCCAGCCTGGTGACGATATCGGTTTGGAAGTTCACCGCAATCATGATCAATTTCTGCGAATAGAGGAAGGGGAAGGGATCACCCGAATGGGAGATACGCAGCACAATCTGGATTTTGAAGAACGGATTACGAGAGGCTCGGCAATTATGGTTCCTGCCGGTAAATGGCATAACATTATTAATACGGGAAATCGCCCTCTGAAACTTTATACGATCTATGCTCCACCGGAACATGAGTATGGGACGGTGCATGAGACGAAGAAGGCTGCAATGGCTGCTGAAGGACACCATAATTAAAGCACTTTGTAAAAAGGATGATTGCCAGTCATCCTTTTTATTATTGGCAGAGAGGCAGCTTGGAATCCATTTATGTGTTCGGCTTTTATTCGGGAAAGATAAAGAAACTGCGCAGTTTCTCGGCAACCCTCGATACAGGAAGCCCTACCACATTAAAATAATCCCCTGTAATTCCTTTGACAAAAATGGCACCCATTCCCTGAATGCCGTATGCCCCTGCCTTATCATAGGGCTCTTTTTTGGAAACATACCATTCTATTTCATTCCGGGACAACTTTCTGAATGCTACTTCCGTTCTTTCCACAAAGCTGATTTCCTTTTCATGGGAACGAAGAACGACTCCTGTGTATACATCGTGTACGTCCCCGCTCAATAACGAGATCATCTCTAGCGCATCCTGCTGATCTTTTGGCTTTTCGAATATCCGGTTCTGATGGGAAACTACTGTATCGGCAGATAAAATAACTTCATTTGTATGTTCGAGTGGTGTATGTTTATTTTTAAGCTTCGCCAGCTGCACCACTTTTTCCTGCGGATCCGCTGTCTGAATCTGTTCTTCATCTACGTTTGGTTTACGAATCGTAAATGGTATATGTATTTGTTTTAATAATTCTTGTCGTCTTGGAGATCCCGATGCCAGAATGAGCTTCATATTTATTGTTCCTTTCTGCATGGTTTTTCGTATATTTTAGCAGAAAAGTAAGGGGGAGGGAATAAATCCCTCTGTATCATTGGTCATAGGGAAGATCTAAGTTTTGACCACCCATCTATAAAACTTCCAGATCGCCAGGAGAAATAAAAAATAGCCTACTATTGAATATTCATGTTTCCATGCCGGAGAATGAGCAAACAATCCCATTTTCACGGAGAGTTGCTCCATCAATGGGGTTGCCAGACTTATGACAGCCATGGATAGAAATCTTGTAAAAGGCTGCACTCTTTTTACCAGATAAATAAAAATAATGGTGCCAAGTGGCAATATGAAAAGTGTAAATAAAATATTTACAGAAAACACATCAGCAAAAGGACGGGAAGGAAATGTATAAAATTCCTTTCCTACGAGCCACAAATCCAAGTATGTACCAATCAAGCTTGCGAGAATAGCGGCACATACATATCCTTTTAAATTAGAAGAACGTCTCTTTCGCAAGGATGGCAAGCTCAATCCTTTCGAGTTTCTTACAATACTCATCTAAAATATCTCCATTCCCATCTTGCTCCTGTTTTTCCAGATGGTAAATTATTTTCCAGTCCGTATACCAATCACCTTGTTCTGCTTCTTTGTGATCCACATCTGTAAAAGTATATTCCAGCTGCGGGCTGAATATTCGATGAGAGCCGGGCCTAAGCGTGCAATTTCTTGTTCTCCGCTGAAAAGGATTGCCGGGCACGGATTCATTGATGTCATTATAGAGGTGCGGCCAATAGTCCCGGCGTGAACCGGTATGTGGATGCTCCGCAGCCCATTCTCGTATTTTGCGGTATGTTTCCTTGTCATAAAGCAATTTGTACAGCCTTTTTCCCAATTCAATCCGTTCTTCCAGGGAAGAAAATTGACTGACTGTTTCCCCGAGTAACTTCATTTTTGTACTATTTTCATAGGGGAAAACAATTTGATTTAAACTTAACAGTTCCTGCAGTTTAAATTCAATGGAGTCCAACACGTCTTTAAATTCAGGGTTCTGGATAACTCTATTTTCCATATAGCTTTGTTCGTTGATAATGAGAGAGACCGTTAACAGGTGCTTATCCTTAAACTCCAGAAAATCATTCCATATCACGTGCATGAAGAAGGAAACATGAAATATGGGCAACAGATAAAATAAGTTCTTCTGATTTTTGATGCTTACTTCATATAACAGCATTTGCGGATACACATCCTGAAATATTAACCAATTGCCCCGTTCCAAAAAAGCGAAAAATTCATCCTGCTCATCCTCATCCATTATATAGGAAATCAGATCTCCTTTAAGATCTGTCATATTCCAGCCGCCATTCCTGGATACCATGTGACCGAGGAATGCCCAATGAATCTCCGGGAACCGCTGATAAAAATCCAGATAAGCTTTGGTTCTCGTAATATTATTCAAGTTATGTTTTGCAGTTTCTTTGCGAATTTGTTCCACCAGGGCTTGTTCTGTTTTATTCAGGGATACCTCCGTCAATGGCTGGCCTGGCTGCTTTTTTAACTTTTTCTTTATCCTTTTCAATTCAGGTGACAGTTTAGAAGACGGAAACCATTTTATCATCTGTTCACCTCTGTTTGCTTTTTAATTCGTGACAACACCCTTTCTATATTGGTATGATGAACCGCTAAAATAATGAAGGAAATTAAAAACATAAAGCAGTTTTGCTTCATTAATTTCCCGGAAAATATTATGATAGTATGTATACAGAAAGAAGGGACATAAATGCAAGGAATACGTTGGGGCTTTTTTCTTATAGGAGTCCTTATTTTTAGTTATGGAATCAGTATTGCAATCAAGGTACAGCATGTGGGGCTTCATCCATGGGATGTACTGAATGTGGCTTTGTTTGAAAGAGTGGGTCTGTCCATCGGATCATGGGCGATTATCATATCGGTATTATTAATTATTATTTCCTGGATATTGGATAAAAGCTATATTAAACTTGGTACATTTTTCAATGCGGTGCTTGTGGGGGCGTTTGTGGATTTTTATTTGTGGCTGGACATTTTACCACAGGCTACTCATGGCTGGCAGGATTATTTTACGATTTTGTTAGGTATTGTCATTATGGGTTTTGGCGGCGGTGTATATAACGCTGCCGGTGTCGGATCGGGACCGCGGGATGGATTCATGCTGTCCATTGCTGATAAGCTCGGTGCCTCCATTGGTAAAATACGTGTCATTGTGGAAACGCTTGTGCTTGGTATCGGCTGGCTTTTGGGCGGACCTGTATTTATCGTGACATTTCTGTTCACCTTTATTCAAAGCCCGATCTTCCAGTACACCTTTCACTTGTTCCGGAAATTTATTTTCAGGATTGACGTGCATATCGGAAAAAAACACTCCGAACATACAGCTTGAGGCAGGGGACCCCCCCTGCCTTTTAGTTTAAGCCTGCCGGGAAACCTGTTTGCCAATGAAGGAAATATATATACGGAATTACTGGTGGATCAACGCTTGCAGCTGCATCACTGAACATTTTTTTCTTCTCTCTCCAAAAATATAGTGGATTTTCAATATTGCACCCTGCCTCCGTAGCAGATTTTCAAAATTGTCTAGTGAGAAGTAGTATTTTATTTATATAGAATGTGACGGTTTTGCAATTTCACCTTGTTGAGCTTTTTTGCAGGCGTGATAAGATGGTGAAAAATAAGCAATGGAGGGATCGCAATGGGACAAAGCAATATTATTTATTTTCCCGATAAAGTACAGGAAGAATTAATTAACGTGCTGGACGAGCTGGTGGATTATTCCGTGCATTATTATAAGAAGGAAATTGTGAAAGCAACGGAGTGGCATTTGAGAAGAATGAATGTATCCGAGAAAACGGAAAATCAGATATTTACCCAATTGTTTTGGTGGACGATATGTTGTTACCGAATGCCAACATCAGAAAGAACGATATATCAGGAATATTTACAAGCGCATAAAGCGGAATGGAAAAAGAAAAGTTTCAAGGTCCAGCAGGTGCTGGCAAGTTGGCTTGAGATCAGCCCGGGTTTTTATTATGTGGAAGAGGATCAAAGCAGAAGCGGCAAGGTTTTTATTCTTCGGGATATTTTTGAAAAGAAAAGAAAATTGGTGGCTGTTCACTCGAAACAGGATAGAAAACCGGTCAAGGGAGAAGTTATTTCCGTTATGCTGCTGCCAATGGAGGACGGAAGTTTTATTTCACAGGGCCGGATTATTCATGTATCGGAAGATGAATCAGCTCCTGTTGTTCACAAACTCTCCCAGTACTATGAAAGAAATGCAGTATCACCGAGTTATTCACTCAACCCCGACCTTTATCCGGACCTCTTAAAGATCTCTCTGAAAGCCCTGGAAAGCGAAATATGACTGAAAACTCTAATGCGAAGCAAAAGTCGGACGGGAAACATGAAGAAAACCTCATTAAAAAATTAGCTGTCGGCAAGGTCCGGATTATTTATTTTAAAATTGGGGGAAGAAGATAATTGGCTCCATGTACTCTCCCCAGACGCGCCATTCAAGTCATACTCTTCAACAATATACTGCATCAGGAACCAGGCAATAGCCAGTACAATAAGTGTAAATAAAAACATGATTAAAATAGTAAGCTTCTCTTTCACCCTGTACACCCCCTCGTATAGTATATTTAGGCCCATAATTTTGAGCCTATAAGATTCTTACTTTTATAAAAATATAGTCAAATCTCTTGGATGTCCTGAGATATTTCTAGATAATGGTCTTAGGATCATTTGGGACAATTCTTTTCCCCCTTGTGGCTCGACCACATTAGAAAGACTGTTTCCCAGTGTACGTGCGGACCTTCCTACTCGCAGGCTGTGCACCCTGATTATCGAACCTGGATGGTAGTAGCTCTAGGGCGGCTTTCGAATCAGGGATAGTACTTATACACGAGGTTGTTGATCGACGTTCACACTAGGGATATCTCAGGGCGTCCAAGAAATAAGTACCAATGATTCTAAATCGAAAGGAGGAATTCCCCCCATGAAATTATTTGTTGGTCTAGATGTTAGTTCTTTTGATATTAAGGTTTGTTTTCTAAATGGTGAAGGAGAGAAACTTCGTTCCTTCACAGTATCCAATGATTTGCCTGGTGCCACTGTTTTACGTGATTCTATTTTAGAGTATATACAAAGCCAAAAAAGCCATTTGATTAAAATTGGTCTTGAATCTACTTCAGTTTATAGCTTTCATCCATCCATGTTTTTACATAATGATGAAACGCTTAAGGCACTTGGTACAGAAGTATTCGTTATGAATCCCAAACAGATTGCGAACTTTAAAAAGAGTTACAGTGATATGGACAAAACGGATGAAATTGATGCGTTTGTCATTGCCGATTATTTACGCTTTGGGCGTTTGCCAATGTCTGTTGTTAAAGAGCAGCAGTATGTTGCGCTTCAACAACTTACTCGCTCTCGTTACCAACTCATCCGTCAAGTAACTAAAGAAAAACAACACTTTCTTCAGCACTTAAGTTTTAAATGCAACACCTTCACAGAGGAAGTGGAGTCTTCTGTCTTCGGCAATGCCATGATGGAGCTGTTTTATGAGAAATACAGCCTTGATGAACTGGCGCAAATGCCAATAGAAGATTTAGCAGCATTTCTTCAAGAGAAAGGCAGGAACCGCTTTGATGATCCAGAGTGTGTAGCTAAATCAATCCATAAAGCTGTTCGTTCTTCCTATCGCCTAGATAAGGTTGTAGAGGACTCTATAGACATCATTCTTGGCACTACTATTGAGGTCATAAGGACTCTTCAAAAGCAAGTAAAAGAGATTGATAAAGCGATCAAGCGAATTATGGCTGGATTACCTCAAACACTTCAAACGGTACCTGGTATAGGTCCAGTATTTACAGCAGGCATTATCGCTGAGATTGGGCAGATAGACCGTTTTGAAGGTGAAACAAAAATCGCAAAGTATGCGGGCCTTTATTGGCGTAAACACCAATCAGGGCGCTTTACGGCTGATGATACTTCGCTATCACGTAATGGTAATCAGTATCTCCGATATTACTTAGTTGAAGCCGCCAACCGGGTAAGAAGAGAGATTCCTGAATACCAAGTGTATTATGAAAAGAAGTATCGAGAAGTACCGAAACATCAACACAAAAGAGCCCTCGTTCTAACCGCAAGAAAATTAGTGCGTTTGGTGGATGCGCTACTACGTAATCACCAAATCTACACGCCGAAAAGGAGCGTGAATATATGAAGCTAAATTGCTTCTAATATCCTTTGTGTTATTTCCAGTAATTTACATTATTTTACTGGTCTAGTTTCTTGATGCCTTTTTTAAGCAAATTGAACCTTGACAATTAAATAATTTAACATTTTTCTCTTGACATACTACCGCAGGTCTTTTATCTTCTTAGACTATCAAACCGCTCCGCATAAGTAAATATAAATACAAACCAAATCATTTTCTGTATTTATAGTGAAAAACTGAGAAAATGAGAGATTAATAAGGAAATAAGGTGATGTTCACGCTTTCTTGGCGTTTTGTTTAATTTGAGTTCTGTGTTAAGCTTCAATAATTATGTCGGCTAACGGAGCAGAAAAATAAACAAGAAAGAGGTAGAGCATTGAAAGTAGAACAGTTAAAACAGGAATGGTTTGGTAATGTAAGAGGAGATGTGTTGGCGGGAATTGTGGTTGCTTTAGCATTAATTCCTGAGGCAATCGCTTTTTCCATTATTGCAGGTGTGGACCCGATGGTTGGGTTATATGCATCTTTTTGTATTGCTGTCGTGATTGCGTTTGTCGGAGGAAGACCGGGAATGATCTCCGCAGCAACCGGAGCCATGGCACTATTAATGGTGAATTTGGTTGCGGATCATGGCTTGCAGTATTTGTTGGCAGCGACCATTCTGACGGGAATTATTCAAATTATTTTTGGAATTTTTAAGTTGGCAAGAGTGATGAAATTCGTACCGAGATCCGTGATGGTCGGGTTTGTTAATGCCCTGGCGATCATGATTTTTGTGGCGCAAATCCCTCATTTTCAGGGTGAGGGGTGGGTGATGTACGGACTTGTAGCCTTAACATTAGCTATCATTTATATTATGCCGAGGTTTACAAAAGCCGTTCCATCTACCCTGATCGCCATTGTGGCAGTTACTGCACTTGCTGTCTTTGGAAATATTCAGGTGGGAACAGTAGGAGATATGGGGTCAATTACACAGCAACTGCCCGTATTTATGCTGCCGTCCATTCCATTAACATTTGAAACATTGATGATTATACTGCCGTATTCTTTGGCTTTAGCCATTGTCGGTTTGCTTGAATCCATGCTGACTGCAAATATCGTCGATGACATGACAGAGACAGAGAGCGATAAAAATAAAGAAAGCCGCGGACAGGGAATCGCGAATATTGTTACCGGGTTCTTTGGCGGGATGGCTGGTTGTGCTATGATCGGCCAATCCGTTATTAATGTAAAATCCGGCGGGAAAGGGCGATTGTCGGCACTGGTTGCAGGTGTTTTTCTGATGTTTTTAATAGTTGTCCTGGGTGGACTTGTTGTGCAAATTCCCCTTGCAGCATTGGCAGGAGTTATGATTATGGTGTCGATCAGTACCTTTGACTGGTCTTCAGTGAAAAATCTTCATAAACTCCCGCGTACTGATGCATTTGTGATGGTGACCACAGTCGGTGTTGTACTATATACAAATGATCTGTCCAAAGGGGTTTTGGCAGGTGTGTTACTGAGCGCGATTTTCTTTGCGTCGAAAATATCCAAAGTGAAAGTCACGGAGGAGCTGGTGATGAAAGAACAAAAAAGAATTTACCGTGTAAACGGACAATTGTTCTTTGCCTCCGTAAGTGATTTTCCGAAAAAGTTTCATTATACGGATTCGGTAAAAACAGTGGTTATTGATTTAACCCATGCCCATCTTTGGGATGACTCCGCCATAGGAGCGCTTGATAAGGTGGAAGACAGGTTTGCGCAAAATAATATTCAAGTAATCTATACCGGCCTCAATAAAGAAAGTGAAGAATTAAAGGATAGAATTGGCGGCCTTTCAAACGCTTCCGGCAATTAATCTGTTATACTATAAAAAAACCTGTTTTTAATGAGGTGGGGGCTATGTTTCAAAAAATACTGGTCGCAGCAGACGGATCCAAGCATTCCATTCGCTCGGCGGAGTATGCCATTGAAATGGCGAAAAAGTTTGATGGAGAGATTGATGTTGTTTATGTGGTGGATGGACAGACGGCAAAAACAGACGTGTTACAGGCGCGGGATAAGTTTGAACTGGAGAAAAAGCGTAAAGAAAAGTTAAAAGTGATCAAGGATCTGCTGATAGCATCCGCAGTACCGTATGAGACCCATTTTCTGCACGGGGAAGCAGGTCCGACGATTGTAAACTATGCCAATGATCATGAATTTGACTGCGTGGTACTGGGCAGCCGCGGATTAAATAATCTGCAGACATTCCTGCTGGGGAGTGTCAGTCATAAAGTGGCCAAACGGGTGGAATGTCCGGTGCTGATTGTGAAATAACAGTACCGGCTTTACCGAGGAAGATGAGACGGAGAGATAAAAATTGCAATCCCAGAAGATGGAAAGAAGGCCTGGTTTTAGATTAACAGGTTCAGTTATGGCAGGTAAAAATGCTAATAACAATAGAAATAACATATAAATTGGCATACAAATAGAACCATATTTATCAGGACAAATGGCAAAATAAAGCGCTCTGAAATTTGATTTTCTGAGCGTTTTATTATGTGATATTTAATTTTCTTCTTCAATTGACGCACCCGATACTAAAACAACGCTATTTAAAATAATAGAAAGATTGCCATATGAAAAATGAAAATACAACAAAAGTGGAGGACAAAAGAACCCGCGAATAAGGTTTTTTCGGCTTTCGTATGATGTCATACATTAAGTATGATAAAAAGAAAAATAAGAAGATCATAAATAGTACCGTAAGCCAAGATATTAGTAAATACATTATATCCACCCCATTATTACAATAGCACCCGTTAATGCAAATGTAATTTTTTTATCCTTCTATCAATCCTAAATACCTTATCTCTTTATCATCAACTTTTACTATATAAATACTACTGTCTTCTGTCTTCAACAGGTTCGTATATTTTAGTTCCTACTGTAAGTTTGGTAGCTGTAAAGTTCTCAAATGCTTCTCCATCATCGTTTTGCTTTTTTATTTTGCCAACTTCCTCTCCTATTGTCAATTCATCTTCATATACCCACTCAATATCTTCAGCATTCGTATATACAATGTCATTTATAACAAATATGTCTGCATTTTTATCATTTTGTAAAACTTGTTCAGCCGTAGGGTTTCCAATATCGCCTTCAGATATTTCAGGTGTTGTTTGACTATTACAAGCTACCAATACAATTGATAAAAGTAAAATTAACATTACCTTTCTTTTAAACACCTTATATCACCCCTTTAGAAGAATAGACGGTTAACAATGGGTTTTAGTTTCATCTTGATTCACAATCCTGCCTCGTTAGCTTTAGATAAACCGACTTTTTTAGTAGATCCGGATCGGCAAGGGGAAGCTTTTTCAACATAATTGAAAGCTGTTGTTTATGGAATGATAAACGTAAAAAGCGGGACAGAGTGTCTGTCCCGCTACAAAGCTTTCTTTACATCATATTGATCCAGGTCAATGTCTATATCCATGTCCTGAACGAGCTTGGCTACTTGCGAACCGATGTATGGTCCCATCGTTAAACCGGAAGCGCCGAGCCCATTAATAAGAACTAACCCATCCCATCCCGGAAGTTTTCCAATGATGGGGAGGAAGCCCGGAGCAACCGGACGGAAGCCTACGCGTGTCTCCAGGACAGTTGCGCGTGCAATACCGGGTGCCGTTTCCATTGCTTTGGTTAAAATTTCATGCATTCCGCCGGCCGTTACCCGATGGTCAAAGCCTGTTTCATCTTCATGGGTGGAACCGAGAATGAGTCTGCCTTTGCCAAATGTCAACATATATTGATTATTTGGCGGCATGACAAGCGGCCATGTTTCCGTTTTTAATTCCGGCATCCTTACATGCATGATTTGGGCACGCTGCGGTTGAACGTGAAAATTCACACCAAGCGGCTTGAACAACTCACTCATCCATGCACCGTTTGCAGCGATAACTTTCGTTGCATGTATTTTTCTTCCATTTACATTTGCACCATAAATGTTGTTCTCTTTAAATAATAAACTGGCATTGCCTTCCAGAAAAGCGGCACCATGTTTTGTTGCTGCAAGAATCAGAGCATCCCGGAGCTTTCTGCCGTCTACCCGGGCAGCACCGCTCACATGGACGGAACCAAACCCATCTGCCAGTAAAGGAAACAGATTTTTTGTTTTCGTTTCATCAAGCAGGGTGATTTCGCCTATTTCCGGGGCATCTTCGCGACGTTTTATTGCACGTTCTTTCATGGCAACCAGCTTATCCTTGTCTTTGTGAAGGCTAATGGCACCAATTCGGGCATATCCGGTATCTGTTTGCCCATCTGCTGCCAATTCATCGATCAGCCTGGGATAATGTTTCACCCCTTCTTTTGCCAAGTGATACCAGGCTTTATTTCTGCGCTGGGAAAGCCAGGGACACAAAATGCCTGCTGCTGCATCAGTTGCCTGGCCATTTTCTTTTCTGTCCACAACGGTGACGGAGCAGCCGTTTTTAGCCAGATAGTAAGCGGTGGCGGCGCCGGCAATCCCGGCACCTATCACTATATAGTGGTTTTTCTTATCTGTTGACAAGCAGGTTCAGCACCTTCATCTGGCCAGTATGTTCGGCTTCATGCTGGGTGACCATGAGGAATATATCCCCGTAGGTTTTAAAATTGCCAAATGGCATCTCAAATGGAAGGTTTTTGTTGAAAAATGTTTCATCCAACTCATTAATTCTCTTTTTCTGGTCATTTAAATGCTCGGTGATTTCGGACAGTTCCGGTACATCTCCCGGCCAGTCCGCCGGTTTTGTGCCCATGGCAAAAAGCGCCTGGTATTCCTCCGGGATATTTGTGGATTGCTTGGGAAAACCAAATAATAAACCTTCTGCTGTAACGAGGATGTGGCCGGCATGCCAGCGAAGTGTATTATTTAGTTTCTCCGGCATGACGTCCGCTTTACTTTCATCGAGTCCTTTAATGACTCCCAATGTTGCCTCACGGGTATAATTGAAATGATCAAACATAAAAATTCCTCCTTCTCATGTGATAATGTACACTTTTCTTCATCATAGGAATTTTTCACATAAAAGTAAAACAAAAAAGGATTTTTCGATTCGGGAAAGAAATACTTTAGAGGGAGGGGAATAAATGAAAGTAAATGTAATCAGCATTATTTTATTTGTCACAGGAATAATCATTATTGTGGGTGGCTTTATTATGGCTTATAATCATTCCAATTATAGTGGTTCCGTCAACTTTTCAGGAGAACATGCCATGGTTTTTGACTGGTTCGGTTTTTTCATGATGATGAGCAATCCGCTTTCATATGGGCTCGTTCTTATTGGTATTGGTGAGGTCATACGACTAATGCATAAGCGGTTTGATCAGACGGTGGAAAATCAGGTAATTAAACAAACCGGACAGGCAATTCCGGAGACGAATACAGAGCATGAATCCAGGGCATGGACCTTCAGTGAGGAAGACGAAGAGAAAGTATATGAGCTTTATTCCGACAAAGCAATCCTCGAAATGTTACCATCAAAAAAGGAAGGGTATTGTATAGTTAAACTGCAGGATAAAGAAGGCCCTCTCGATCCTCATATAAAAGTCGTGGATGTTTCCGGGTTTGGTGCCAGGGAAGTACATGATGAGAAAATCAGGCAGGAAATACTGGATGAGTATGCAGAGGGTGAGTATCGAAAGTAACACTTTGGTGGAGAAAAGCGTTTGTTTATAGGGGAAGAAAAAAGCAGAAATAGTGAACTGAGAATGTGCCAGGGTGAAAAGCAATTAGCATAATATGAAGTTATTTTGAAGGGAGGATTGGTTATGTTCGGAAAATGGAAGCTTGGCTGGTTTGTGTGGACATTAATCATCGTGTTATTGGTTACGGTAACAGGCTCAGCGATCTTATTTTTTCATTTATTTAATCTTGATATAAAAGATATATTAGACCGGCAGGCTTCCACGGAAAATGAAGAAATATCGGAAGAAACAGAAGATCAAATTGAAGAAATACAGGAAACAGTTGGCCGGGAACATAGTGAAATGGGAGAGTTTATTACAGTTAAGCATGAATTTTACAATGAAACCACTGGCTATGGCGCAATAAATCATCTGGATTGGGAAGAACAGACGGAAGTTGCCGGGGAGGTCATCAGTTATATAGATGAGCAAATTGGTGCTGTTTCCAGCGAAGCACTGCGTAACGATTTAAACACAATCCGGGATTTGGCCGAAAACGTATTGGAAGAGCAGGACCCGGAGCTGATACGCGATCTGCACCGGTATTTTCATGACCTTGATATCGCATTAAACAGCTACACCCAATATGACAGAATCTGGAACGTCACAGAAACCCTCCAGTAAAGGGGTCTGACCCCTCAATTCAAAATATTCACTCATTTCATGGCTTTTTGGCGTTGTTCATGACATGGGTTGGGGATTTGTGATATTGTATTAGTTGGAATGTTGACTTAGAAGAGGTGACTGGAATGGAAAAGACGTTAATTTTTGGACATAAAAACCCGGACACAGATACCATTTGCTCGGCCATTGCTTATGCAGACCTGAAAACGAAATTGGGGGAAAACGTGGAGCCGGTCCGGTTGGGAGAAGTAAGCAAAGAGACGAATTTTGCGTTGGAATACTTCGGATTTGAAGCCCCTCGCTTTATTGAAAAGGTTGACCCGGATGTGAAGCAGGTAATCCTGGTGGATCACAATGAATTTCAGCAAAGTGTGGATAATATCAGTGATGTACAGATCAAAGAAGTAATCGACCATCACCGCATTGCTAACTTTGAAACGAAAGAGCCGCTGTATTATCGTGCGGAGCCGGTAGGCTGTACGGCAACCATTCTAAATAAAATGTATAAGGAAAATAAAGTTCCTGTTTCCAAGGAAATTGCCGGACTGCTCGTTTCCGCCATTATTTCCGATTCCCTGCTGCTGAAATCACCAACATGCACCCAGGAAGATATCGATGCTGCTTATGAACTGGCTGAGCTTGCTGATGTGAACCTGGAGTCATACGGCTTGGATATGCTGAAAAAAGGTGCTGATTTAAGCGATCACAGTGTGAATGAACTGTTGACGATGGATGCGAAAGAGTTTTCCATGGGAGATGCCAAAGTGGAAATCGCTCAGGTGAATACAGTAGATACGAGCTCCGTATATGAATTGCAGGAAGATATTGATGCAGAAATGGCGCAGATCATTAAGGATAAAGATCTTGATTTGTTCCTTTTTGTAGTAACTGATATTTTGAACAACGACTCTGAAGTACTTGCACGTGGAACAGGAGCGGATAAGGTAGAGCAGGCCTTTAATGTAAAGCTGGATGAAAATAACCGTGCACTTCTGAAGGGCGTTGTATCAAGGAAAAAGCAAATTGTTACGGTGCTGACAGATGTATTTATGAACGAATAAAGAAAAAGCTGTTCCGGATTAATTTCCGAGGCAGCTTTTTTGTATGCAATAAAGTAAATAGGAAAAAACCAGGCCTCTATTTCGTGATGAAAATAACTCCAAGGAAATTATATATTTTATCAACAACGAACCGAACAAATTATAAATTATATAATTTAAAACTCATCAGATTGAAAAATTAGTATATTCTCTGTTCTTTATAAGATATTTTTTATGGTAGCCGTTAAAAAGATGCAGTCAGCATAAGATGTATCACGTATATTCGTTTTATTTTTCTTAAGCAATATTATTGGCACGGTATTTGCATACATATACAAATAAAATGAAAACGCTTACTTTTATCCGGCAATTACACATTTATTATAAAGAGGGGGGATGAAATCTGGAACCACGATCTTGCTGGTTTCAATAATGAAGGTTGGAGTAACGGGGAACACGGTAAGCTTTAATCACATCACTGTCTTGCTGGCATAGTTAATGATAAAATCAATGAAAAGAAAACCAGCATCAGAATTGTTTTGATTTCTGACGGACAGTCTGGCATCGTAATTCGCGAAGATATGTTGGAATAAGGGGTTGAGGTGTACCGCCAGCATTTGCCTTACACTTCCGTTCCTTATTTCTCAGCGGCAAGATGATGGAGGTCATGCCACGATGGAAAAAGCAAAAATCGGAATACTTATGTTGGATACAGAATTCCATAGACCGGTTGGTGATATTGGGAATGAGCATACGTTTCCCTTTCCGGTCGTTTATAAAAAAGTAGAAGGTGCGAGTGTTTCCCGGGTGGTAAAAGATGGAGATACACGGTTAATAGAGCCATTTGTTCAAGCTGCACAAGAGCTGGAGGCAGAAGGAGTGCGGGCAATAACAACAAGCTGTGGATTTCTGGCTTTATTTCAAAAGGAAATACAACCCCTGTTAACTGTACCTTTCTATTCATCCAGTTTATTGCAAATTCCTTTTGCAGCTATTGCAGCCGGTGAACCAATAGGTATAATCACAGCTTCGCAATCCAGTCTGACACTGGCTCATTTTCAAGGGGTGAATGCGCATCACCATCATGTCATTGTAAAAGGGATGGAGCATATGCCGGCCTTTTATGATGCGATTGTTAAAGAAAAAGCTGAGTTGGATGAGTCGGCTGTCAGAGAGGAAATGAAACAAATTGCTGCGGGTTTTGTTGCGGAGCATCCGGAAATAAAATCTATTGTTCTGGAATGTACGAATATGCCGCCATATAAACACGCGATCAGGAAAGTAACAGATATTCCCATTTTTGATATTACCACTTTAGTCAATTATATTTATTCCACAGTATAAAAGATTTTCATCCATATTAATATATAGTGACTAATCGAATTAAGGTACTGTTACAGAAAAAAGTTTTTTAAAAATGAGGGGGGACCATTTTGGAAATAATTATACCGCTTTTGTTATTATTTATCATTGCTTTGGTAAAACAAATACCGGTCATCGGGGGAAATATAAAAATAGCCCTGCTTATTGCCGCTCTTTCTTCTGCAATAATTTCAGGGCTGGCACCAACAGAAATGATTTTTGCGGTTATTGACGGGATTGACCGCTTATCCTGGGTAATCATGCTGTCCATATTTGGGTCTGTTTATGCTGAGTCACAGGTAAGGCTGGGGGCCATGGATACAACATTAAACAGCCTTCGTTCCCTGTTCGGGAATTCACCTAAGGGATTAATTGCCGCCATTTTTATTACATTAATTATTGCCGGCTCATTTTTGGGAGATGCAATTGCAGCTGCAACGGTTATCGGGTTTTTGGTCATTCATTCTTTATATGAGTTAAAAGTGAAGCCGGAACAAATCGGTATGATCATATTGGTTGGTGCTTCCATTGGTTCTATTATGCCGCCGATCAGTCAGGGTGTTTTCCTCTCTGCTTCTTTAGTAGGGGTAGATCCTGGTCCGGTAATTATCATTGCATATTTTACAGTAGCTTTTGGTGGTTTAATCGCTATTCTCGAATCGTTCCGGTTTGTAAAAGGCAGAAAAATGCCGGAACATTTAAGGACAACACAATCGTTTATATCCATTTTAAAGGAAAGATGGATGACGTTAGTGCCATTAGGCATTCTGGTAGCAATTGTTATTGCAAATACAGGCTTTGACTATAATATCTTCTCAGAATGGATCATCTTTTCAGCCATATTGGATCCGCTGATGGAAATTCCCATTTTGCAGGGTATTACTTTTCAGGTAGTTACTGCCATTATCATTGCACTGCTTGTGAGCTTTTTATTTCCGGTGGTTCGCAAAGAAACCAAAGGTGTTATTAAAGGTGGGCTCGTTAAAGTGAGCCAGACCGTTCAAATTCAGCTGAGCGCGGGAGTTATGGTAGGTGTTTTTTATGCATCCGGCCTTATTGATCAGGTAGCGGTGATGACAGAAGGGCTGGCCGCTTCCATGGTGAAAATTGGTGGTGCTATTTCGATGGTCGTCGTGGGAATGCTGACCGGCTCCCAGACAACCGCTCAATCGGTAATTGTTACTTTCATTGGGCCAATTCTTGAGAATCTTAACGTGGATCCTACTTTTATTGCGCTTGGTGCTTCTCACATTGCTGCAGCAGGACAGAATATGCCACCGGTAGGTCTGACAGCATTTGTTGTGTGCGGATTAATTGGTGGAATTTTAAACAGAGAAGTGGATCCGCTGAAAGTAATGGTGCTTGCCCTGCCGAACTCACTCTACTTTTTATCTATTGGATTAATTGCATGGTTTGTATTTTGATGCATAATTATGATATTTTTATACGCAGTTTATATAACAAGTTAAGAAAGTATAAAATTTCAGCACACGTTTCTGTTGGGACTAGGAACAACTGTACCGTAGCCCCGGAGAAGTCGATTCAAAGAAATCAAAATTTTTAAGTCTCATGTATAAGAAAAAATGACTAACATATGAGGAGGCAGCATGTGAGCTATAAGGTTATTGTTGCAGGCGGTGGTCTCATCGGTGCTTCCACCGCTTACTACCTGGCAAAATCAGGGGCAGACGTCACACTGGTGGAAGCAAAAGATATTGCTTCAGGCACTTCGGGAGCCTGTGACCGTGCCATTATGCTTCAGTCGAAAAAACCGGGTCCGACATTGGACCTCGCCATTAAAAG
Organism: Virgibacillus kimchii; assembly: GCF_055379185.1. NCBI lineage: Bacteria > Bacillati > Bacillota > Bacilli > Caryophanales > Bacillaceae > Virgibacillus > Virgibacillus kimchii. Next base: position 4,088,070 of record NZ_AP043951.1, read on the forward strand.
CGCGGAATTATATAAGGAACTGGAAGCGGAATTGGACACAGAACTTGAATACAGACAAAGCGGCGGTATGATTATCATTGAAACGCCGGAGGAAATGGCTGCAATGGAGCAAATGGTCGAACGCCAGCAAAAAGCCGGGATAGACGTTTCGCTTATTTCAGGAACTGAAGCGCGGGAACGTCAGCCTGGATTATCAGAAGCGTTAATTGGTTCGACCTGGTGGGAACATGATGCTGAAGTTAATCCGTTGAAAGTGTCCTTTGCCATGGCCAACGCAGCACGTTTGCTCGGAGCAGAAATCAAGCTGGGCTCCCCGGTAATCAGGCTCTTAACCGAGAATAATCGGGTGATTGGTGTAGAAACGAAAGCAGAAAAAATATATGCTGACGCGGTTGTGGTAGCTGCAGGCGTATGGACCCCGAAGCTGTTTGAACCACTCGGCGTGGAGGTGCCGATTATTCCGAGGCAGGGGCATATCCTTGTATCCGAAAGAATGCCCTCCTTTCTGCATACCGGCATATTAAGTGCCGCTTATATTGCGAATAAATTAAAGCAAAATCACCAGGCGGAGGAAGTAGATCCTTTCGGCGTCGGTTTGGCTATCGGTCAAACCCATAGCGGGTCGTTGTTAATTGGTGGTTCCCGGCAATTCGCCGGCTATCATACAGAAACGAATCCCGAGGTGATTCGGCAAATAGGGGAAGTTGCAGTTCGTGCTTTTCCTTTATTGGCAAATGCCAGGATTATCCGGGCATTCACCGGTCTCCGTCCCTATACACCGGATGGCATGCCGATTCTTGGACCGGTGGATGGCATGGATGGCGTGTACATAGCTGCCGGACATGAAGGGGATGGTGTGGCACTCGCTCCCATTTCAGGAAAAATGATGGCACAAATGGTATGCAGGGAAGAGGAAACTGTTGGAGTGGATCCCGGTATATTTTCCCTGAGCCGCTTTCACCCATAGATATTTAACATAGAGGGAGTGCGTAATAAATGGTAAATACCTTTCGATTGAATCATTCGGAAGACAACGTAAAAACAATAGAGTTCTATTTTAATGATAAAAAATTAACTGGTTATGAAGGAGAACCAATTGCCGCTTCTCTTCTCGCAAACGGAATTAAAACCATCCGCACCTGTGAAATCACCGGGGAGGGCCGCGGTATATTCTGCGGCATCGGCCATTGCTATGAATGCCGGGCTGAAGTGGACGGGACACCGAATGTGCGTACTTGCCTGACACCGAACAAGCAGGGAACCAAAGTATTCAGCCTCACTTCCGGAAATGAGGGAGACAAGAAACATGAAAGTTGATGTTGTCATTATCGGGGCTGGACCCGCCGGTTTGACCGCCGCGATAGAAATAATTCAAAACGGCTTAACCGTAGCAGTCATTGACGAATATTACCGACCGGGGGGAAGACTGTTGGGACAGCATTATGAAGATCCCTATGCTCCCCGTGATCAAAGAATCTGGGACGGAAAGAAAACAGCAGATCAACTGGAGGAAAAAGCCCGTTCTTTAGGTGTCCATATTTTTACCAATGTCAGTGTGTGGTCTGTCAGTGGGAAATGGAAGGTGGAATTAGCCGGTTCTGAGCTGACTTCCATTACTTCAAAAGTATTATTATTGGCAACAGGTTCCGTTGAAAAGGCTTTGCCTGTACCCGGTTGGACATTGCCCGGGGTAATAAGTGTTGGAGCAGCCCAGACATTTACGAATCTGCATCAGGTATCTGTAGGAAAAAAAGTATTGATAGCAGGTATCGATCCCCTTTCCCTGTCCGTCATGATGGAAATGAAAAACGCAGGGATCGATGTGGCAGGGATGGTTCTTCCACCCATGCCTCCTGTTACCGGAAAAGACGACTCTCCTTCACAAACAGTAGCACGACTTAAAGATGTTGCCGGTTTGGCACCAAATCTTTTGGTCCGCAAATTAGGGAAACTTGCATTAACGCGTGTGCCTCGATTGACAGCACACGGATTAAGGTTTAATCTTTTAAAAGTAAATGGCGTGCCAATTCATTTGCGTAAAGCAATTGTAGAGATTGAAGGACAGGGAAAAGTAGAAGCAGTAAAGATTCAGTCGGTATCCGTGGACGGCAGGCCTGTAGGAAAAGCGGAAAGCGTGGAAGTGGATACAGTATGTTTATCGAACGGACTTTATCCACTGGTTGATTTGGCGGAGACCGCAGGATGCAGACTGATTGATATACCGGAACTTGGCGGAACTGTTCCGTTGCACGCACCTGATATGTCCACACAGGTAAGCGGGTTGTTTGTGGCAGGAAATATAACCGGAATTGAAGGAGCAAAGGTAGCTATGGCGCAGGGGCGACTGGCAGCAGCTTCCATTTTAAAGTCGCTGGGAAAGCCCGGATCAACAACCGTTGATGCGGCGATGACAGAAGTAAATCATGCACGGAGAACCGCTCCTCTGCGCTTTTTACCCGAAATTGACCACGGGCGGCAGAAAATGAATAGCATTTGGCAGAAAGAAGGCATTGTATGAATGATATAATTATTTGCCGATGTGAAGGAGTTTACTTATCTGAAGTCCTGACGGCTATCGAAGAGGGCGCTGACAGTGTTCCCGGCATTAAAAAAAGAGTCAGGCCCGGTATGGGGTATTGCCAGGGTAGAGTTTGCCAGCCTGTCATCCGTGACCTACTGGAAGCTCGATCCGCTGGAGAAAAAAAGCCTCCGCAGCAGCGGGCCCAAACTCCTGTCCGGCCGGTTTTGTTAAAAGATATTATTCGAAAATAATTTGATTGGAGTGAGGGTATGTACCTGCATGGAACTGCTTTAGTGAATGAGAAAGGACATTTAGAAATCGGAGGCTGTGATACCGTAAAGTTGGTTGAAGAATATGGCAGTCCTTTATATGTATATGATGTTGAGTTGTTCAGAAACAGGGCAAGAGCTTTTAAGAAGATGTTTGACAAGCATGGAGTAAAATCACAAGTCTCCTATGCGAGTAAAGCTTTTTCATCAGTAGCGATGCTTCAACTGGCTCAAGAAGAAGGACTTTCCTTGGATGTAGTTTCAGGAGGAGAGCTTTACACCGCCATCGTCGCTGAATTTCCGATGGAGAAAATTCATTTTCATGGCAACAATAAGAGCGAAGAAGAACTTAAAATGGCATTGGATCATCATATTGGCTGCATTGTCGTCGATAATTTTCATGAACTTCATATGCTTGATCATCTGCTGCAGGAAAGAAAACAGGAAGTAAGTATACTATTGCGCGTAACACCTGGAATAGAAGCACATACGCATGATTATATTCTTACAGGACAGGAAGACTCCAAATTCGGTTTTGATCTGAAAAATGGACAGGCGGAAAAAGCGCTTGCTTTCTCGCTGGAAAGTGATTATATTAATCCGCTCGGCATTCATTGTCACATCGGATCCCAAATTTTTGAAACGGACGGGTTTGTGCTTGCCGCTAAAAATATATTGGAAAAACTCGGATCCTGGAATGAGAAATATGGATTTACTCCCGAGGTGCTTAACCTTGGAGGAGGTTTTGGCATTCGCTACACAGAAGAGGACAAGCCGCTTCCTCCAGAGGAGTATGTGGAAGCAATGATTTCGGAAGTAAGAAAGGAAGCGGAACGTTTGTCCCTGCCCATGCCGGAAATTTGGATTGAACCAGGCAGATCTCTCGTGGGAGATGCAGGCACGACACTTTATTCCGTCGGTTCCAAAAAAGAAGTGCCTAATGTGAGGAAGTATGTTGCGGTGGATGGCGGTATGAATGACAATATCAGACCGGCTTTATATGATGCTAAATATGAAGGGGTTCTTGCAAATCGCGTCAATGACAAAAAAGATGAAGTCGTTTCGATTGCAGGGAAATGCTGCGAATCAGGAGACATGCTCATTTGGGACCTGCCCCTGCCGGAACCGGATTCCGATGATATTCTGGCTGTATTCTGCACAGGTGCATACGGATACGCTATGGCAAACAATTATAACCGGATCCCGAGACCACCGGTTGTCTTTGTGGAAAAAGGAAAAAGCAGACTGGTAGTAAAACGGGAGACTTACGAGGACCTCGTTCGGCTGGATTTGCCCCTGAATGAAGCCTCCAGCCTCACAACAAAGCAGTAATATGCTGTGAACAGTTGAATAATTGGTTATCGCAAAGTTATTTACCCGCTTTTTTACTCCGGAATCTAAAAGGAGAAAAAAAGCGGGTCTATTTTTTATATCTGTATGTTAAAATTATATAAATTATAATAATATTTCATATACAAAATATGCAGGAGGAAAATAAGATGACCAATCATCTACCGCTATCCCTTTTTATCATCGGTTCTGATCAAGGCATACTGGAAAAAGTGATGGGTTGGAACAGGGAGGGAGTCATTTCCCTGATTGGCATGGTCGACCCGCTTTCCGATCAAAAAAGTAATAAGGAAAATTCAGCTGGCCATCAAATCGAGCAATGGAATGATCAACATATCGATATAATTGTTATTGCCGGAAAAGAAAAAGCGTATCAGAAAGCAGCGGTAAAACTTGAACAAGAATACAGATTGATCATCGGACCGGATACATTTTGGTTTTTGGAAAAAACGGTGCAGCGAATCGAAGAAATTCAATCGCTGACAAGAAAGCAAAAGGTGTTTCAAACGATATTAACCCATTCCCATGAAGGCGTGCAGTTTATTGATTCCGATGGTATTGTACAATTTGTAAACCCTGCTTTTTCCAGAATAACGAATATTCCTCCGGAGGAAAGACTCGGTAAACATATTGAGGATGTTTCACCTGATGGATCGTTAAATAAAGCGTTTAAAAGCAAAACCTCTGTTTTGAGGTATACGTCCACCAGCCCGGGTTCCAATGTAGAAACCATTGCCAATGCAGCTCCCATTTTTAATGGAGACAAATTTATTGGTGCAGTGGCAACTTTTCAGGATGTTACTGAAGTAAAATATTTAACGGAAAAATTGATGGAACATGAACAGACGCAGAAGATTGCCAATCGGCAGAAAAGCGGAGAGTACAGGACCAGGTATTCTCTTGCCCATATTATCGGTGAGAGTAAAGAAGTGAAAGAAACGTTAAAGGCGACAAAGAGGGCTGCCCGTTCCCGTTCCACCGTTTTAATTACCGGCGAAAGCGGAACAGGCAAGGAACTTCTGGCACATGCCATTCATACAGAAAGTAAATTCAAGGACAAGCCTTTTGTTACGGTAAATTGTGCCGCAATTCCGGAAAATCTACTGGAAAGTGAGTTATTTGGCTACGAAAAAGGGGCATTTACCCATGCGGTGAAACAAAAGGCAGGAAAGATAGAACTGGCTGATGGGGGCACGCTATTTTTAGACGAAATAGGTGACATGAATCTGTCCCTGCAGGTGAAAATGTTAAGGGTATTGCAGGATAAAGAATTTGAACGCATCGGCGGATTAAAGAAAATCCATGCCGATTTCCGAATCATCGCGGCTACAAATGCCGATTTGGAAAAGTTGGTTTCGGAAGGCAAGTTCCGTGAAGATTTATATTATCGAATTAATGTTATCCGGCTTGAATTGCCGCCTTTACGAAAAAGAAAAGAAGATATATCTTTACTCGTTCAAGCTTTAATTAAAAGTATAGGAAAGAGAATTGGTTTTAGCCCCATTCAGCTTACTGATAAAGGACTTTCCTTATTGGCAGAACATGACTGGCCGGGCAATATCAGAGAACTTGAAAATTTCCTGGAGCGGTTAATGAATGAAAGCACGTCCTCTGTCATTCCGGATCACCTGGTGGAAAAACATTTAAAAAGAGCATTGAATACTTCTTTAACCAGAAAGGAAAACGTGGATGATACCACTTCGCTTTTACCTTTAAATGAAGTTGAAAAGAACTATATTAAAAAAACATTAAATCATTTTGGCAGTACGATGGAAGGGAAAAGGGAGGCTGCACATTCTCTCGGGATCTCCATTTCAACGCTGTATAATAAGATTAGGAGTTATCAACTGGAGTAATGCTTACTTGGAAGGGCTGCAGGAAATGAACTTTATTCTTTCTTTCCAATACGTAAAGAATATTAGAGGCTGATTTCCCTAAAACTATAGTTGTACAGAAAGGAGGAGGTAATGGTGGGAAGCCGGCCAAAGGGACCAAAACAAAAGAAAGATCCGGATCTGCCGCAAAGTCCGCAGCAGCCGTATGGTGAGCCGTTGCAGGGATCCAAAAAAGTCAAGAATGCCAATCACTCAAGGCAAAAGCATAATCCGCATCATGGCTTGTAAAAACAACTAGTTCGAACTCTCCCGTATCATAATAGAAAGTGGTACGGGGGTACTTTCTTTTTTCATTTTAATATAAATGGTGTTCAAATAATCTAAGCAAGCTGTTTTGATGAATGATATTTCTGCAGAAAAGGGGAGAGCTATCATGTGGAAGGATTTTAAGGAATTTGCATTTTAGGGAAATGTCATGGATTTAGCTGTTGCGGTAGTAATCGGCGCAGCTTTTGGGGCAATTGTTAATTCACTTGTGGAAAATATTATTACACCCATTTTGGGTATCCTGTTGAACGGTGTGAATTTTACCGGTTTATCATACACGGTCGGGGACTCCGAGATTACATATGGGGTGTTTCTTCAGTCTGTGTTTGATTTTCTTATTATATCTTTCTCCATCTTCCTGATCATCCGATTACTTATGAAATTTAAAAGAGAGAGGGAGGAGGAACGAGAAGCGGAAACCGATATGCAGATCGAGCTGCTTACGGAAATCAGGGATTTGTTGAAGACGCAGAATAGAAGGTGAAAATAACAGAAATATAGGGAGGGATTTTAATTGGCGTATATAAATGATCCTTGGTTCACCGTGGAGAAAATAGATGAAGCAACCTTTGCCACAATGAATACGGACATTGGGAAAAGGTACATTCTTTTTTTTCGCTTGGTAGTATAAAGCCTGCTTTCTGTGAAGTGTTTCGGGTATTCGGGGAATCCAAATGACAGGCAATCATAAAATAACTTTTTCTGCGAGGGAACTTTTCCCTCGTTTTTTCGTAAACATTATTATCAAAAAATTTCTAAAAAGGAGTGGATGTTAATGCCTAAAATATTAATTCATTTGGAGGGTTTGGCTGTTCTCTTGCTGAGCGTTTATTTCTATTTTCTCGTTGATTACGGTTGGCTGTTCTTTATCCTTTTATTATTTGCTCCGGATCTCTCCGTGCTGGGATATTTTGCCGACAAAAAAACCGGGGCTGTTATTTATAACATTTTCCATACATATATTGTTCCGGTGATGTGTATTGTAATTGCATTATTATTTTCCATTCAGCTGCTTTTGGCAATAGGTTTAGTCTGGACAGCTCATATTGGTATGGATCGTACAGTGGGTTTTGGCCTCAAATATCATACGGATTTTAAGGATACCCATTTGCAGCGGATATCATCTCCTTCTTAAGGCGGAGGAACTTTCGTGCTTTGGATTGTAGTGGATTCGTGGTTAAGCATTATAAAATAAGGGTGGATGATGAGATGAAGGGGAGGATGGAGTAGATGGAAAACATCATTGAAGTGAAAAATTTGAAGAAATCGTATAAGAAAAGAAGGACAAAGGAATACATACATGCGGTGAGCGATGTATCATTTCATGTTCAGCGGGGAGAAATTTTGGGGCTGCTTGGTCCAAACGGTGCCGGCAAAACAACGACCATTAAAATGCTCTGCGGATTATTGATTCCGGATTCAGGTACCATTCAGGTGAACGGAATTAATATGAGGAAAAAAAGATTGCAGGGACTGCGCCATATAAGTGCAGTACTGGAAGGCAACCGGAATTTATATTGGCGGCTGACGGTACGGGAGAATTTGGAGTATTTTGCTGGAAACAGGGGTTTTTCCAGGAAGGATATAGCGCCTCGGATTGATGAACTGCTGGTGCAATTTCATTTAAAGGAAAAGGAAAATGAACTGGTCAACCGCTTGTCCCGCGGGATGCAGCAGAAGCTTGCCATTGCAGTTGCCATGCTTGCAGAAAGTGAAGTCATTTTGCTGGATGAACCGACACTCGGTCTGGATGTGGAAACAGGCTACGAGGTACGGGAAATTTTAAAGGATATTGTACGTGATGATAACCGGACGATTATCATTAGTTCGCATGATATGGATGTCGTTCAGGATCTTTGCGGGCGGACGGTAATTATTAATGAAGGAAAAATTATTACGGATGATAAAGTGGACAATTTATTGAAATTATTTGAGGTGCGTTCCTATACCGTTTCGCTCGGTGGACTTTTAACGGAGGAACAGCAAGCTTTGCTGCATCAAAAATTTCCTCATGTTGTGTATTCACCGGATACGGTTCAATCGACATTGGAAATTGATCTGGCTAAAAGGGAAGACATCTATGATCTATTTGATGTGCTGAAACTAAATCAGATTCCGGTTGAATCCTTTGATAGAAGTACGGTTAATTTTGAACAAATATTCATGAAAATTGTAAAGGGGGAAAAGAAACATGGTTCGCTGGCTCAATCTTCTTAAAGCAAATACGAGAAAAGAATATATTGAATTAAAACGCTATCTTCCCAACACTTTGGCCATGCTATTTACATTTTATTTCATCTTTCTGGGAATGTTCCTTGGTATTCAGGTTGTCGGCGATCCAAGTTCACAGGATGTAAATACACAATATGTCATTGTCAATTACATTTTCTGGTTCCTGGCATTTATGATTATAAATAGTATCGGCTGGGAAGTTATTAATGAAGCAATGCGCGGTACACTGGAACAGCTGAATATGTCTCCAATGGGGATATGGAGAATTATGACTTCCCGATTAATAGCAACAACTTTGCTGTATTCTATTATGATTGTCTTTTTGCTTTATTTATCCATGTTTACAACTGGCCAATGGTTAAATCTGGATATCGTTTCCATTCTGCCCATTTTAATTCTTACGTTAATCAGCATGTTTGGGATGGGGTTTATCATTGCCGGAATCTCGATTGTATTGAAGCAGGTACAGGCCTTTCTGCAGATCCTGCAGTTTATACTTGCCGCACTGACGTTTGTCCCGCTCAGTCTCTCTCCTTTTCTTGCGTATTTGCCATTTGTAAAAGGAGTCGATCTTGTTCGTGATATTATGATTAATGGAGTGACGTTAGGCCAAATACCAACAGGTGACTTTTTGATACTTGGCTTTAATGCAGTTTTTTATTTGCTGCTTGGGCTTGGCATTTTCTTTTATTGTGAGCGGGTAGCTATGAGTAAAGGATTGATGGCCCATTATTGATTTTTTACTCTTAAATAATTCAATTGGTTATTTTTATTAAAATAGGTAACTGTCTTATACAATATCTGGCCCCTTGCCATAGGTTAATAGTGTAATCAAATGGAAAGGGGTTTGTTAAATGAGACATTTTCATAAAGGTCATGGGTGCCCTCCTAAACAAGTAGTTCATCCAACTAAGCATCATTGTGTCCAGCATTGTACGCAAAGTGAAGTGGAGCATATTCATCCTTCTCATACAACTGTCATGAATCATCATACGCAAGTAAATAAACATGTATTCCCGCATTCTACATCTGTTCAAAACACAGCGGGCAGTGTAGATGTGTATGGAGGTTCTTTCCAGACGCCGCCACGTCCGGGTATGGGACCAGGCGGTCAAGTGGCCGGAGCCATGACACCGGGATATGGAACAGGAATGGGACCAGGTGGCCAAGTAGCTGGAGCCATGACACCTGGATATGGAGCAGGAATGGGACCGGGTGGCCAAGTGGCTGGAGCCACGACACCTGGATATGGAGCAGGAATGGGACCAGGCGGTCAAGTAGCCGGAGCCACAGCCCCGGGTTACGGACATGGTCATCACCACCATCATCATCAGCAACACGGAGCGAAACACTGGCAAAAAAAAGATAAATGGTGTTAACTTATAGGGGAGCTGGCATAAATGGATGTCAGCTCTTTGTTTTTCGATTTTACCTATGGAAAGGTGCTCCTTACTTATGAGAATATTAACGGTGACAGGGTATAAACCAATGGAGTTAAATATATTTAAAGAGGACGACCCTCGCATTACCTTCATCAAGGCAGCTTTGGAAAAACGACTCATTGCATTTGCGGAGGAAGGACTGGAGTGGGTGTTGATTTCCGGCCAAATGGGAGTGGAATTGTGGGCAGCAGAAGTTATATTGGACATGAAAGAAAACTATCCGGTAAACCTTGGGATCTTTCCTCCTTTTGAAAATCAGGCAAACCGCTGGCCGGAGTCTTTGCAGGAAAAGTATGAGGCGCTTATTTCTGCTTCTGATTTTTATAAACTGATTTACCAGGGAGATTACAGGGGGGCTTTCCAATTTAAGGCGAAAAATATGTGGCTCAGAGATAAAAGTGATGGCTGCCTTTTGCTAATGGATGAAGAATTCCCCGGAAGTAACCGCTATTTTCATGAAGTGGCAAAGGCTGCAGAGGAAGATTATCCTATTTATACAATTACACCTGCTGATTTGGATGATGTAGTAGAGGAAATTCGGATGAGCGATCCGGATTATTGGGATTGAGTGTTTGGGGTGTGCTGGGTAAGGGGATGCAGGATGAACTGCAAGACTATGTAACAGCTCGTGTAGCATGCTTCACAACTACGGTAATAGCAGAAGAACTCGGTTCATCATGATTTAACCAACAAGTCAGAAATACTGCACCTTCTATATTGTCAATATAAAATGTACGTAACTTAAGCAAAAAGGAGATATAATCCACATGAAAATGTATGAACTAAACAGTACTCAACAATTGCCAATTACGATGGAAGAGGCTTGGGATTTTTTCTCGGACCCTAGTCAATTGGAAAGCATTACGTCCGAAGATATGGCTTTAAAAATAATAGGCAGTCTTCCTGAGCGTATGTATGAAGGCATGATCATTCGCTATCGTATTCAACCTTTTTCTATGTTGAAAATGCAATGGATTACTGAGATTACCCACATAAAAAAAGGAGAACAATTTATAGATGAACAACGTTTTGGTCCATTTCGTTATTGGCAGCACCAGCATCGGTTGACTGAGATTACAGGGGGCGTGGAGTTGCAGGACACAGTTCATTATGTGATGCCATTTTCAATCCTTGGCCGTTTTGCCCATCAACTCTTTGTTCGAAAGCGTCTGGAAAATATATTTTCATTCCGTAAAGAGCAGTTGGAGGCTCACTTTGGAAAATTAGATTCATAATGGCATTGGGATGTAAGCCGCACGTTAACAAAGTTTAAAATTAAACTAAGAAGTCGTTAAAAGGAAATTAATTTAAATCCACTATATCTTCAGATTCAAAAGAGCCAAGTGATCAGTCGCAAAGGGCTCTGAACATCCACCGACACCTTCATATTAACCACTATTAATTCGTTCTTCTACATAGAGGCAACTTCTCTGTGAAATATAGTTCAATACTTACTTTTTAACACATAAGGATTTTATCTATACCCCATAACTTTTAGTAACTTAGTAGGCTATTAGACCCGTATTTTAACTGAGTACATTTACCCAAAAAAACTTGCGAAAATCTGCTGTGACATAAATCACTTAGGTCTAAATAATCAATTTTTATAAAACTTTCAGTAGTACATTGACAGGATAATACTGGAATACTAACCTATTAATTAAGCAGATAAATGTGAAAAAATTGCTACGTTTTTCACCACTGCAGAAAATAAAATAAGGGAGATGGGAACTTATGGCAGGACAAATTCGGATGACGCCTGATCAGTTACAGGCAAAAGCAAAACGCTATGGGCAAAGCTCACAACAAATTGATCAAATTTTAAGAGATTTAACAAACTTGCAAGAAGAACTTCGCGCTGAGTGGGAAGGTCGCGCATTTGAACGTTTCGATGATCAGTTTAGAGAATTGAAACCGAAAGTACAGGACTTTTCTCAGTTAATGATGGAAATTGAGCAGCAGTTAACAAAAACTGCAGAAGCTGTTGCACAACAAGACCAGGCTTTATCACAAAACTTCGGACTTAGATAATTACTGTAGAATGGAGAAAGTGAAGCGATTTTTATTTTTCCAAGTAATGAGCTGCACGACGAATGTTGTGTGGCTCAGTGCACTTTTACAAAAAGAAACATGGTATTTTCATAGATAATGGGAAGATATGAGGATCTTCCAATTATCTATCTCTGCGCTTTAAAAATGAGGATTTATACCTACATACGTACCTCGTTTTGATGGTTTTAGCCCATGCAGTATTTGATTAAAAAACATCTTTCTTTGCTGGCAGGAGTGAAACAAATGAAAAATCTAGATAAGCGGTGGCTGTTATTTTTAGTATTAATTCTTGTATTGGCTACAGGACTGCCTTATCTTTCATTAAACCAGGAGGCAAGCACTACACCAGATATGGAAACCGAAGATGCGCGGTCCATGTCCATTGCCCTTGTTAATGAGGATGAAGGTGCAGTATTTAATGGAAGTGAATTAACTTTTGGTGAGGCTTTTGTCAGAAGTCTGGATACCAATGATGACCATGAATGGTATGTCGTCAGCCGTGGGGTGGCTGAAAGTGGGTTAAACCGAAATACATACGATATGATGATTGTTATTCCGAATGATTTTTCGGAAAAAGCTTTATCCATTGATTCTGAATCCCCGGAACAAGTTGTTCTAAATTACCAAATTAACGCATCTGATGATGAAAATGTAAGAGCTGAAGCAGAAAGAACTGCCAGTACGATTTTGAATGAATTTAACCGTAGAATTATAGATGTATATTTTGCCAGTATTATAGGAAATTTACAGGATGCACAGGACAATATAGGGGAAATCGTTGAACAACAATCACAGTACACGACTACTTATAATAATGATATCAATAATCCACTCTCCAATTATACAAATCAGTTTGGAACGATTAAAGATAATACACAAGTATCCAGAGACAGTTTTGGCAGCTTGGAAGATCTGCTGGAAGGCTTTGAAGACAGATTATCTGATGGTGCTGAACAAAAACAGGGCTACCTTTCCAATCTCGATGAATTTACATCTACTAAAGAAGGAAATGTTAATGAGTTATTAAGTTTTAGTGATGCTTTGCTGCAGTTTGATAACTCTTTAAATTCTACAGATGTGCAAGAACAACTTGTGCAATTGCAAGATGCAAATCGTTATATAGGACTCCAACTGGATCAGGATGGTAGTGACAGACCAAACCTTGTCACTGAATCCAATAACTTAAAGGAGTATATACAGGAAGAAATACAAAATGCACGCAGAGTTCAAAACTACCTTATAAATTTTGACGATAGGGTGGCAGGGAATGTTGAAGGTTATTTATTTGAAGTATTTAGTAATGGGCTTAGAGAGGACGTCGAATATTTAAACCAATATATTGGTGACATGGTGGAAGATTTTGATTTACTTCTTGAAAGGTTTGAAAACTTACATGAAAATCATGCCAGTTTATATGAAGACCATGTGAATTTACGCGACCAACATATGAACCTACACGATCAATACGATATTCTACACGAAAGTATTCATGAAGAAATAAGGGGAAATATAGAACAGCTTCCTACGATAAGCAAAAAAGCAATAAAAAAGTTGGCAATATACGGGTTAGAAGATGAGATAATCAGTGATGCAATTGAGGTCATAGATAACACTAAAAAATACTTGGAAAAGTATGAGGACGAAGATTTAACTAGTCCTCCTAACAAAAGAAATATCCTTAGGGAAGATATACGAAACATAAAAGAACATTTCGCTAACGAAACAGTCACTATGACAGACCGTGTTAAACTGGAGGAAATTAATAAGGATGAAGTATACTTTAGCATTGAGTCCTTGCCGAGGCATTTTGAATTTGTAGATATAGACATAAACTTACCAAATGGTGAAGCTGAACCTATAGGGGATTTAACCTGGAAACTTCCAAATTATATAGAATCGGGAATATTAGAGGTTTCTATCAGTGTCCAGTTAAGCGATGCAAATAAGAAAGTGAATTTGTTCAGACCCATACCATGGGAGTGGAAGATAACTGCAGAAGGATCAGATGAAGACGTCCTTGATGATGATGGATATGTAACTATACTGGAAAATACTCCAATGGTTGCTGGCGTAAGTGTAGATCAGTCGGATAATGAAGACACAAACCAAAACAGCGGTGGTACAGGCGAAGATGATACAGACCAAGAACAAAAAGAGCATGGTTCGACTGACGAAAAACAAGAAAAAGTGGTAGCGGACCCGGATAAGAACAATGAAGCAGATAACAACGATTCTAAAGATAATGACACTGAATCAACCGAATCAGTTCCAAATGACGAAAACAATAGTTCTAATGCCGGTGAAGGAGGTACAGAACCAGTAGAACCGAATGATTCAAGTCCTGGGGAAGAGGAAGATGATACAGTTATCATTGAAAGAGTAGAACTTAAAGATAACTATATTCATCGTCCGGTATTGGAACCAGTCTATGATCAAGCAACAAAAAAACTTATGAATGTAATTATTAATAAAATAAGTGCTTATCAAAAACTCTCATCTCTTTATGAAGTGTACTCGTATTTGGAAGATATAGATGAGTTGAATTTGGATGATCTGGATGAATTACCGATGTTCCCACCTATAGAAGGTAAAGAAGGTGAGGAAATATCCATTAGGGACATTGTTTCTGCAGTTAAAGATGAAATTTCAGAAGACACTTTGTCACTATTACACGAGCATATTGAAAAATTTCTAGTGTTCGCACAAGCAGTCGGAGATAATACAGATGAATTGATCGATAAAATAAACGAAACATCTCAACAAGCAGCAGTACTAAACAGCAGCTTAGAAGAAACCCTGGATCACGTAGCCAACTGGCGTGAACAAAGCTTGAACCTGCTTGACCAGCATGGTGTGGTACAGGAAAATGATATGGGAGAGCAGCAGGCAATTCTGACATTGGGAAATGACTTCCAGCCGCTCTTATCAGAGAGTCAGTCCATTGCGGAGCAGGCACAGGGTAACTTGAGCAGTGCGGAGTCTGTATATCAGACATTGGATACGATTGACGGGCAGGCTGACACTATAGAGCAAAGTGGGGAAGAACTGGTAACCAGGGCAGATCTGTTATCCACGGAAATGACAGAGAAGATGCTGGAGAATCAGGAGTTTGCGGATAATTTCTCCAATGTGCTTGCAAACAGCCGGGTCGGGGACAGACAGAATGAAAACTTGTACAGTTTCCTGTCAAACCCAGTGCAAACAAGTAACCAGGGAACGATTACATCTAGTGATAGCTTCACTCCATACTTCCTGGTACTGACTATTTTTATCGTTGTATTATTCACTGCCTATGTGATTTCGACCCTTCACCAGAAGCTTACGGAGGCGGATCAATTTGCCCACGAGAAATCACTCATGAATAAAAATACACCAATAACACTTATTACAGCCGGAATTGGTGCACTGGAAGGAATAGCTATTGGTGTTATCTCCAGTTATCTGCTGCAAATAGGCGAAGGCGGCATGGTGCTGTGGACCGTGTTAGTCACCACGTTAATTATCGGAATGCTGCTTGTTGCAACATACCTGTTGAGGCAGCTGAAAATGATTGGTATGTTCGTATTGCTGATTGTAATGAGCATGTACCTGTTCTTAACGAATGCCTTTGGTACCGGTATCGCCGGATTGGATCACCTACGAGCCTATTCACCATTACAGTATGTGGAAAGTCTGTTGCTGCAGGCGGTACAGGGTAATGCAAATTATCTGCTGGCCATGCTTGTGATCGCAGGTATCATCGTGATTGGTGCACTGGCAAATCTATTCGTCCTTACCAAGGAAGGAAAAGGGGACCTGGAAAATGAAGGTTCAGAAGAAGCAAGCTAAATACAAAATAATACTTTTCCTATGTATGAGTCTGCTGATACTGGTATGTTTACCGGTATCAGCCATGGCTGATACAGAAAAACGCGGAGAATTGCAGTTTAAGATTGACCGGATCATCGGTGGAAATGATGGGGAGACCGAACTGCGGGAAACAGAATTGGAAAGAAGTTTTCCTGATTTATTTTCAGATGATGTAGGACTGATCATTGAAGAAAGGGAGAAAGAAAATCAGCAAATGATGGAAGAGCTGGAAGAATCCATTTTTACGGCTGATCTCCAAGCTAATTCCACGGTAGAAGAAGTAAAGGATGCACTTTTTTCTGAGGATTACACGGCTGTGGCATCAGGAAGAGGAGAAATGCAGGAGGAAAATACTGCAAGCAGCAGTTTTAACAATACCCTCCTCACTATATTTTCCGGTCTGGGAATTTTGCTGTTTGGCGGTCTTTATTTCATGATGCGGTCCATGTTTGATTAGGAGAATGATAGATGGCACAAAATACACATATTAATGTAACCATAGATTTCAGTAAACGCATCCCAAATGGAAAACAGTATGATTTGCGTATTCCCGTTCAATTAACGGTGAAACAGTTACTTCAATACTTGATGGACACTTTAAATCTTGATTACCGGTCCAATTCCAGATGTGTGATTAAAGTTATAACGAAAAATCTATTAATCTCTGATGATGATTACTTGTCAGACTTTCCGGTCACAGATGGAGATGTACTTCATATTTTGTAAAAGAACATCTGCATCAGGGCTTTCCATCAGCAGAGCACGCTGCTGATGGAGATTCACTTTTGCAGCCAAGGTACCATGTATGCTTGGCTGCAAAAGTGAATCAATTTGCTATTTTAAAAGAGTTTTACATGAAGGAGTCAAACAGCCATGCAGGATAAAACAATAGAATTGGAAGATGTAACACTTCATTTGAAAAAAGAGAAGACGTACTGGCAGCTGAATATCCCAAAATCTCAGGCAAATGTAAGGGATGTAAGGCAAATGGATTTGCTGAAGGAGCCTAACGATCATTTTGCCCCTTTTCACGTGGAAGAAAAAGAAGACACTTTTCTCTTTGGGTTTACTGTTGAAAAACATTGGAGGAATTGGGAAAAAATATATAAGTTGCCGACAAATGAAAAGCTCCGTTTATTAAATAACACCGGGAAGCTGGATCGATATCTTTCCACAAGGATTACGTTCTCCCTGCATCCGGAATTGATTTTATATGATGAAAACCTCATGCCTGTCGTTACCTATCGGGGATTAAGAAACTTAGTACCTCCGTTTGAGATGGAAGAAGAAGTTTTTTTAAAGCAGTTTAAATGCTTTATCATTGCGCTTTTTTCCAAGAAATATACATATGAACAATTGTATCACGGCTCTTTAAGAAAAGTGGAGGAAACAGAATTCCAGCGCCAGGTGCGGGATATGGAGGATCTTGACCAATTAAAAGCTTATCTGCAGGAAACTTATATGAAGGAGCAGGAAAAAACGGAACAGACGATGTCTATTGTTCCATTGAAGCGATTCAGGCTATTTAAACAGCTATCGATTATTATGGTTGTCGTCTCTGTTCTCCTGGCTGCACCACTTGCTTATTTTGCATTTGTGCAAATACCTTTTCAGGATAATCTGCTGGAAGCCCACGGGGAATATTTGTCGTCGGATTATGGGGAGGTTATTTCCACACTTCGGGGAGAAGACCCGGAAAATTTGCCGTTTCGTACGCAATATATCCTTGCCGACTCCTACATTAAAGTAGAGCCATTATCGGATAGTGACAGGGAAGTGGTACTCCGGAATGTGAGTCTGCGGAGTGATCCGGATTATTTGCTTT
The DNA here is from genome assembly GCF_055379185.1 of Virgibacillus kimchii. NCBI lineage: Bacteria > Bacillati > Bacillota > Bacilli > Caryophanales > Bacillaceae > Virgibacillus > Virgibacillus kimchii. Next base: position 4,105,772 of record NZ_AP043951.1, read on the forward strand.
ACTGGATTTATAATGGGCGCGGGGAATTTGATGAATCAATGGAAAAAGCAAAATACATAGATGATGCACAGCTTATTATGTATGGATTAATTCAACAAATAGAAGAAGCGAGAAATAATCCTGATCTAACAGGAGAGGAACGAGACGAGCGCTTAAACGCACTCAATGATGAACTGGCCAGCTACAGGGACGATTACAATTTAAACGAGTCAGAAGAGGCAGCAGGGGAAGTACATGAACCTGAAGGCGCAGGAGCTGGAATAGAAATAGAGGAAGAAGATGAGGAAGTGGAGGAAGTGGAGGAAGAAGACGAGGACAGTACAGAGGAAGAAGATGAAGATACGGATGATGACGATGAGGACGATTAAGCTGTCTTAAGTTAGATGTCCCGCGGTAAAAGAGGAAAGGAAGAAAAAGATGGCACAGAAATCACTATTGCTAACGTATAATAATCAACTGCATAAATGCCATTTACTGGACGATGAGCCAAGAGATATAACAATCGGAAAGGAATGGACCAACCATGTCACATTTCCGGATTTGGAGCAGCCATTAACGGTAAACTGGGACGGATCTGTTTGTAAAATTGAGGAGAACCAGGTGAACGGTCGTTGGCAGCAGCCTGTTTCCGGAAAGACAATGGAACTTTTCCTGGTAAATGATGAGAATAAACAAATCTATGATATTACAGGAATACAGTCTATTTCCATCGGAAGTGACATATATGCCGACATCTCCATAGATAACTTTACATCTGATTTTGTCTTATTCAAACAAGAGAATGATGCACAGATTCGACAAAATTCGGGGAGTGACAAATCTTTACGGTGGGACGAGGAACCACTGTACCGCAGTCCCAGGCACCAACCTGGATTTACTTTGGATGTGCTGGAGGGGACAGTGTATCATAATGCTTCTCCGGTAACTGGTCGGACAGTAGTGGAGCCAGGGGATCAGTTATTTGCTGATGGTGTTATTTTTATCATTGGCGATAAAGAGATCCAGCTGATATCTTCCAAGCAAAAAGTGGAATCCAAACTGGTTCCTTTGATGGAGGTGGAGCATCCTTATCAGGGGGATTATCCGGATTATCACCGATCACCGAGAATTATTTACAGGGAACCGGAAGATAAACGGGAGATCGCAAAGCCGGCCAATAAACCTTCCAAGCCGAGTGAGCAGCTGGCACGCACTATTGTTCCGCCGCTTGTATTAATCGTTGCACTTGTGCTTATTTCCCTTGTACAGCCAAGGGGTATATACATCCTTGTCATGCTTGCTGTCACCGTGACAACGATTATATTTTCCATCACTTCTTACATTAAAAGTGTCCGGAAATATAAACGGGATACAAAAAGAAGGATAGAGACATACAAAGAATACTTACAACGGAAAACGAAGGAGCTTCATGAAGCAAGTGAAGAACAGCGTCACGCTTTAAATTACCACTATCCTGATGTGGAAGAAATCCGTGAAATGGCCGTGAATGTAGAGGCAAGAATTTATGAGAAAACGATGTTTCATCATGACTTTCTGAATTTCCGTGCAGGACTCGGCAAAGTGGAGTCCAGTTTCGATATTGAATTTAATGAAGAGGAATTTACCGAAGAAAAAGATGAGCTGGTTGATGAAGCACGAGAGTTACTGAAGCAGCATGATGAGATTGATCACGTGCCGGTCGTCACTTCATTAATGAAAGGGCCTGTAGGCTATATTGGGCATCGCCGGCTGGTTCTTGAGCAGCTTCAATTACTCGTGATGCAGCTGTCTTTATTTCACAGCTACCATGATTTGCAGTTTATTACAATCTTTCCTGAAGATGAAAAAGAAGAATGGCAATGGATGCGCTGGCTGCCGCATGCAAGTATCCGGGATGTGAATGTCCGTGGCTTTGTATATCATGAACGTTCCAGAGATCAAGTGCTTCACTCGATGTATCAAATACTGAAAGAGCGAAAACAGATTTTGGATGAAAAAGAAAACAGTAATGAAAAAACCTATTTTTCTCCTCATTTTGTGGTGCTGATTACGGAAGAAAAAATGATTCTCGATCACACCATTATGGAATTTTTCAATGAAGACCCAAGTGAACTTGGCGTATCCCTCGTATTTGTGCAGGACGTGATGCATGCGTTGCCGGAACATGTGAAGACGGTGATTGATATTCGGGATGCCAAACATGGGAATATCATTTTGGAGGAAAGCGAGCTAGTCAATAGACGTTTTACCCTTGATCATTTTCCAAAAGGGTTTAATAAAGAAGAAGTATCACGCGCACTGGCACCGATAAACCACTTACAGAATTTAAAAAACTCGATTCCTGAGAGTGTCACATTTTTGGAGATGTACGGCGTGGAGAAAGTGGAGGAATTGGCAATCGGCCATCGCTGGAAAGTAAATGAAACTTATAAAAGCTTAGCCGTTCCGCTTGGTCTGAGAGGAAAAGAGGATGTTGTGCAGCTGAATCTGCATGAAAAAGCACATGGACCTCACGGGCTTGTGGCAGGTACGACAGGGTCGGGTAAATCAGAAATCATTCAATCCTATATTATTTCACTCGGTGTGAACTTCCACCCACATGAAGTAGCCTTTTTGCTGATTGACTATAAAGGCGGCGGAATGGCAAATTTATTTAAAAATATGCCGCATCTCGTTGGAACGATTACCAACCTGGATGCTGCTCAATCGATGCGGGCGCTTGCTTCCATCAAAGCAGAGCTGCAGAAGAGACAGCGCCTGTTCGGTGAGCATAATGTCAACCATATCAATCAGTATCAGAAGCTTTATAAGCAAGGAGAAGCCAGTGAAGCCATGCCGCATCTGTTCCTGATTTCCGATGAGTTTGCCGAGCTGAAATCAGAGCAGCCGGATTTTATGAAAGAGCTTGTTTCCACTGCGCGTATTGGGCGTTCCCTTGGGATTCATTTGATTCTGGCTACACAGAAGCCGAGCGGGGTGGTGGACGATCAGATTTGGTCCAACTCGAAATTCAAGCTGGCATTAAAAGTGCAGAATGAAGGGGATTCCAATGAAATTTTGAAAACGCCGGATGCAGCAGAGATCACGCTGCCTGGCCGTGCTTATTTACAGGTTGGGAACAACGAAATTTATGAACTCTTCCAGAGTGCATTCAGTGGTGCGGATTATGTGCCGGATAAGGAAGATCATGAATATATTGATACGACGATTTATGCGATTAATGATCTGGGTCAATATGATATTTTAACCGAGGATTTAAGCGGGCTGGAAAATAAAGAGGAAATTGAAAAAGTACCGACAGAACTTGATGCGGTTATCGACCATATTGCAGATTACGCAAAAGCACAGGAAATTGAACAGCTGCCGAGACCATGGCTGCCGCCGCTTCCAGAACGTGTTTTTGCCGAGGATTTACATCCGCTCGATTATAAAGATGAATGGGAGCAGCCGAAAAAGCCGATGAAAGTGACCATTGGTTTGCTTGACCAGCCGGAATTACAATCACAGTCACCATTGGAGCTTGATTTGTCGAAGGATGGCCATATGGCTGTCTTCTCCAGTCCGGGTTACGGGAAATCGACGTTCCTGCAGACAGTGGTCATGGATCTGGTGCGCCAGCATAACCCGGAGCATTTGCATGTGTACCTGCTGGATTTCGGTACAAACGGGTTACTGCCGTTGAAAAACTTCCCGCATGTGGCGGATACGATTCAGCTGGATGATGTGGAAAAAGTCGGCAAGCTGATCCGAATTCTGACAAGTGTGATCAAAGAACGCAAACAGAAATTAAGTAAATATGGTGTCGCAAATATGGAGATGTATGAAAGAGCAAGCGGTGATGTGATCCCGAATATTATTATCGCGATCGATAACTTTGACTCTGTTCGCGATGCAGATTTCTCCGATGAATTTGAAAAACTGATCACCCAAATCGCCCGGGAAGGTGCAGGTGTAGGATTATACTTAGGGATCAGTGCAGGAAGACAGAGTGCCATGAAAATGCCGCTTCTGTCCAATATTAAGACACAAATGCCATTATATTTGATTGAGGATACAGAGGCGCGGGCCATTGTCGGGAAAACAGATATTGAAATTGAGGAAATCCCGGGAAGGGGTCTCGTGAAACTGGAAGATCCGGCATTGTTCCAGACCATGCTTCCGACCAAGGGAGAAGAATCGCTGGAAATCATTGATGCCATCCAAGATACAGCAAAAGAAATGGATGCATATTGGGAAGGCGAGCGTCCGGAGGAGATCCCGATGATGCCGGATGGTGTCCTCGACTTTGAGAATTTCAGACAGCGCAGAAAGACAAAGGATCTGCTGGAAAACAATTCATTGCCGCTTGGGCTGGATTTTGAGGAAGTCGAACCCATTGCATTTAAACCAAAAGTGCAAGGGCACCTGACGGTCGTTAGCGACAGACAGGATGGGCTTGATAAAATGAACCAGTCATTGGCAAAGAATATGACAGGTCTAACAGGCTCCTATAAGACTATGCTGATTGATACAAATGAGAAGAAACTGGCCGCCATCGGAGAAGAATTGAATGCATATGTATCCGATCATGATGGGGTAATTGCTGTAAAGGAAAATTTGATTACTGAAATCAATAACCGCCTGGAGAGCAAGGATGCTGCAGAAGCATGGATCGTGCAGATTGTTGACTTAAAAGATTTCACAGATAGAAGTAATTTAGAGGATCACGAAATAACCGTTCTAATTGAACAGTCCAGTAAAGCAGGGATCTACTTTATTATTGGCGGGGATTACAGTTATATCGGGCAAAGTTTTGAACAAATTCCAAAGTATGTCAGAAACCAGGCTACCGTTGGTTTAGTAAGAATGAGGCTTGGGGATCAGGACATATTCAAACAGCCTTTTATGAGGCAGGAAAAATATCCGGGGCCATTTGAGTGCTATTTTGCCATGGATCATGAGCATATTAAAATTAAAATACCGGAGTAGGGAGGGAGAAAAGTGAGTGCGAATTTGGGTTTGTTAAGAAGTAGAAGATCCTCTGTTTTAAACGGCATGAGTAATTCCAAGCAGCAAATTAGTGCACTATCCGATAAAATTACCAGATTACAAACAGCATCTAGTAATTTACAGTCTTCCATCTCAGTATTGGAAACGAGTAATAGTAATATCGACAATCTTTCCATAGACAATAACAGATGGAAAGGAACAAAGGAAAACAGATTTACCGATCGTTATTCATCATACCAGGATAGTGTAAGAAATTATGTTCAAAAAGTAAATGATGCCAAAGATGGAATCGATGAGGAAATCAGGAGAGCAGAACAAACTAAAGCTGGCTATACTACGGGCCTGAATAATCTTCAATCAACACTTGATTCATTGGATTATCAAATCAGAATGGCAGAGAGAGGGTGAATTTAGTAATGGAAGTTGGAATTAACCATGGTGAATTTCGTTCAAACGTGGAAAACTTAAGAAATTCGGTAACAGCTTTAGACAGTAAGATTAAAACGAACCGAACTTTTGAAAAAACGAACATCAGCCCTTTTACGAATGACCTGGAAAATATAATAAGGGCTGTGGAATTAATTAATAAATATAAAACATTATTAAATGATGATATCAGCATATTAGAAGATGTTGGCGAACAGATGAAGCAGAATGATGAGGAGTTAGCAAGCAGGAATCATCATGTAAGTAATGGATTCCAGCCATTGCGTATGTGAAACAGAACCTTTACATCTCTAGGCTGTTTACAAATAAGGTATAGTTTTGACCTTTCTGAGTATATAGCTCGACATAAGCCTATAAGCCAATTATCTGACTTTACTAGGGGTATAAGTTTAAATGATAAAAAACTATTTGTGCCTGTCTGCTTAACTATTGAAAAGTAACAAATAATATTATAGTTGTTAGTATTTGGTAGGAGGGATAAAATGGGGAAGAAAGTGGATATAGCTGAAGTAAGTGATTTATCGGATGATTTATCATCTGCTGTTTCCGATATTCAATCACAACTGGATAGCATCAAGTCTAACATTGATCAAATTAATTCTATGGATTCTTTTTCGGGGCAAGCAGCAACAGAAGCAAAGGGATATTTTAATGACTTACACAAAACAGTGCTTGAATCATTCAGTAATTTATTTACAGATCTTGAAAGCCAACTAAAACAGCATCTGGATTCATTTCAGTCCCAAGTGGATAACAGTGCATCAGCCATTGTGGAAAGTGATTATCTAAATGAGAATAAAATGGATATAGATGATGCGTATGAGAATATTAATGCTGAACGTCAATCCATTAATCAAACACTCAATGATGTAGCGGATATCAGCAGTGTTGCAGCACCGGTATTTTCATCTGTATCAAATGATAAAAATGAAACAGTGGAAACAATTTTTGATTTGGAAGAAACCTTTTCTTCTTTTACGAGTGAAGGAAGTCAGCATGATTCTCAAATAAAAGATCTGTTGAATCATATTGAAGTGACAATTAATAGAGCGAATACACAGTCCGGCACTGCAAGATTTACTGATTATCAAAGCAGTTCTATAAATGTTGGCTTAAGTGCATTAAGAGGTTACATTGTTACAAATCAGAAAGATGATATTCAGAACTTGAGTGATAAAGAAAAAGCAATTTTAGCAAAAGCTGGAGAGGATTATAAAAATGGTAATATTGATTTGTCCACATTTATAGCCATCACCGTAGCTCTTAATCAAGGGGGGGCAGAGTACCTTAAAAACATAACCGATAAAAAGAAATTAAATGGATTTTCAAAAAGTGATGTACAAAAAGTTTCTGAATGGAATGAAGATAACTTTGCATTCTTTTTGGATTTAGAAAAGATACTTAAAGAACAACAAGAACTTGGTCCGCATGGAGAAAACGGAGGCTATGAAACGCCAGAGATTTGGGAAATAAATTTGCAGATTAACCAATATAAGGAAGCCCAAAATCATGCCTTACAATACAATGATGAAAAAGCCTTTAAAGAAGCTAAAGATAAGGAAAAGCAATTAAGAGAAAAGTATGCAGAATTATCGCCTTATTTAATTCAAGAAGATGAGCCTCCTCATCATTTACCAACAGAACAATTACAGTTGGAATCTGGTGAAACATTTCATTATAGAATAGATAGTGAAGGATATTTACATTACAAAGCAGAACCAGACTATGAATATTATGAGGAAAATCATAAGCAAACAACAGGTCAACAGGTTCAGGGAGTTGTGGCTAAAACGGTGTTTACAACATTACTTGGCAGGGGAGTCGGAGGTATTAAAACTAAAACAACAGAAAAAATAGGGACAATTGGTGGCGGTATCACTGGGGTTAGTTCAGAGCTCGCAGGTCCACATAAATGGAACGTTCTGTATGTTCCGAGTGCAGACGAAGTAAAAACTATGATTTATAGAACACATAAAGGCAACGGAGAAATAGAAAATTTAGTAATTGATTCTAAAGGAAATGAAATAATAAAGTATGAAGATTGGGAAAAATATAAATAAATTTGTGTCTACAAGGCTTAAATTGTAAATGTAGTTTGTATAAAACCTAATGAATTTTACTCAACCCTTGTTATTGCTGAAACTTAGAAAATATATGTAGTAATAAGATATAAGAAAAGCTTATTAAAGCATTTTTACAATAATTTGTAAGTATAGCTCAGTATGACCAATTATTTTAAATTTGTTTCATTCCTAATCCTCTCCAGAGTCACCTGTGGTGTCTCAATCAGATGAAAAATTCATAGGATGCTGCGAAGTATCAAGGAGTGATATATTATAATTTAGAGTACTGCAAAATAATTATTTAAAAGGACGATTTTTAATGAACCAAAAAACAACAACCATAATTTTTTACGGTACAGTAATCGGTGTAATTACATTCGGAGTCATTTTATTTAGTTTATTTTTAGGAGCTACACCAATTGCTGTGTTGACTCTTGCTGTGCTAATTATCTATCTGTCATTTAAGTTTTTGCCGGAGTTATGGGCTGAAATTATATTGGCAGCTGTATTAGTGATTTGTATTCATTATTTATTCCAATTTTGGTTGGGTACACTCGGATTGTTATGTTTCCTGATATTCCTACTTTCAGCTAAGTACTTAATTAAAAATAAAAAATGGTCAAAAATTGTAATGGAAATTATAACAGCGGTATTTTTATTAATGATTTTGATTCTTGCTCTGATACTCGGGATGAACTAAACTATTACCTTTGAACAATAATCACAAGAGTAAGTTTTATATATCAAAATGTTTTATAATAAATATCAGATTTAAAGTATGTTAGCCAATTATTAAGTATAGATTGATATTTTAATGAAGTTGGACACATTGTTTCTAGGGGAAATAAGAAGGTGAAAGAATAATCTTTTTTATTTTTATATCGCTTGGCGAGTATGAACTTAAGTTTTAGTTGAAAAAAAGCATGTTAGAAAGTTGAAGGAGTATTTTGAAATGGATATATTGCCAATTGGAAGTATTGTACGTCTAAAAGATGGAAATGTAAAATTAATGATATTAAATAGATCCCCTTTGTATAAAAAGGATGGAGTAACTGGCTATTTTGATTATTCAGCCTGCATGTATCCAGAGGGAAAAGTGGAAGAACAAGTATATTTCTTTAATAATGAAAATATTGAAGAAGTATACTTTAAGGGTTATGTTGACGAGCAGGAAAAGTCATTTCAAGAAGAATATAAAAAAATGATACAAAATGTTGACTACCCAAAGTTGTCAATAGATGATTAGACCCACCTATGCATAATATTCACATTTAATAATCTGACTCAAAGTTCTGAAATGAATATATACTTAAATGCTTATAAAGAAGGGTATAAGGTTATACTGTCTCCAGGGAAAGTAACGTTTTTTCGATTTAGTCTTAAATCTGTACTATAAGACACTGAATACATCCTTTCTTTTGATGTGTAACTTTATTCCCAAAAAATTGCCAAATCCTCATTCTATGCTGTTTTGCCTTTGCTTATTAGCTCTGAAGTTGATTAAGCTAATTATATTGAAAACGCGAATGTATAGAAGAACAATGAATAGGAAGGTGAGATCTTTGAATACAAGGCTTCTGTTTATATTGGCAAGTTTAGCTATTATGATTGCAGCTTGTAACAATACAGCAGAATCAGTTGATTCGAGTGATGTCAGGGAGAGTGATTTAACAGTTGAGGAAGCATTCACCAAAGCTCTTGAGGCCTCTGAAGATCTTGAAAGTACTGATGCAAAGATAAATATAAAATATGAAATGTCAGATGCAGAGGATGGAACAGTTATAGAGAGTACCGACAGTGATATTAATATGCAAATAATTATGGAACCATTCGCTATGCACCTAAAAGAATCAATGAATACGGAATTAGAAGGAATAAGTGGGGATATTCCAACAACAGATACGGAAATATATTTTGTAGAAGATGAGATGTACATATATAACGATTATAGCGGAAATGATGGGAATTGGGAGAAGATGGAAGTCCTTTCCGAATATAACATAGAAGAGATTCTTCAAGAGTATCCTGATCCTAATCAGCAGTTGGCCCAAATCGGAGAATACCTGGATGACCTTTCCATCACGAAATCAGAGGAGGCGTATATATTACAATTAGATGCTGATAGTGAAAGGGTTAATGATTTAGTTCACTCACTGGTTAGAGAAAACCTGCCGGAAGATGCGCTTGCGCCACTTGGAGAGGAAGTTCAAGAAGCATTAGAAAGTATGGAAGTTAATAATTTGATATTAGAGACCACCTTTGATAAAGAACCGTTTTATATGAGAACGTACAATTTGGAACTAGACATGAGAATGGATATTGCTGGAGAGAATAATAAAATTGTCCAAAGCATGGAAGCTAAGTACAACAACTTTAATACTATAGGTTCAATTGAAGTGCCAACAGATATTGAAGAGGAAGCTATTGTTCAGTAAAAGACTGTAAAATTATTATCGCTACACAGAGAAGGCGATGGATTTAATGGGTAACTATTGTCTTTAATATGGAAGTGTAAACTGCGAAGAGCTGGACGCATTTTTACATGTACAGCCACAGTTTAAACTGATCATTTTGTCGCTGTTTATTATTATTCTATTTAGTTATTAAAAATGGTCCGAGGTTATCCTTATATCATGGTAACTGATGAATATCTGCAATTGGATCCATTTACAAAAAATGAAGTAACCATTTACTTTACGGATATTGAATATATTTGAAGTTTCATTTCAAGACATCATGGAGATTGTATTAAATGACGAGGATGATTATTTTTATCAATTGTCCTTTAATAATAAAATCAGATTATTCATGAATCAAGTAACTGGATTTTCTCTATTTATGATAAGCACAAAATTCATTAGAAAACAAGAAAGACCTGCATTTATAGAGACGTTTGATCTCATAACAAAAAATAAACAACGAAGTATCCATCATGAAAATTGCACAAAATCAAAACGAAGAAACGGAATTCATGGAAAAATATGACCCAACCCCGCCTATCAATCGATCCATTGTTCGTTCATACTTTTTAAAATCCTACGGGGATGGATTTATCATATTTGCTATCTCGTATATATTTTTCTGTTTATTTAATAGTAAAGATAATAGTTATATTATAGTAAGCTTCATTCTATATCCTTTTGCGAAAGTGTTGCCCGATTGATTGTTCGGGTTTAAGGTAAAGATAGGCAAAAGGTTTTACTTTTTATTTTGAACAATATATATCATGCTCAACTTTTTTACTCCATGTTAGTTTATTTATTGCTCCCGTTGGAATATTATTCTTATTGTTACGTTTTGTCTCTATTCGGATAAAGGGGGTTAAATGGTTAGATGGTTAAAAAATTAACTGTCTATAGAACTTTTTACTCATTCTTCTGTTAGGTATAAGTTGTTTTAAATGGAATGAGTGTTGGTGTTAAGTAATATACATACAGAAAATTAAGAAGAAGAAATCTGTTATTACTAACTATAACTATATTATTATTTAGGCTAGTTATTACTGCATGCAGTGACTCAGATGAAGACATCACTACCGAATATCAAACGAACTGGATACAGTATCAGAAACAGGTGAACAAAAAGTAGTAAAGCCGGTTATACTGCGGGCTTAAATAATCTTCAATCAACACTTAATTCGTTAGATTATCAGAACAGAATGGCAGAGGGAGGATGATTTTATATATGGAAGTTCATGTAAGTAATGCACCCCCCCATTGCTTATGTGAAACAAAACTAGCACACTGTTTTACGGACAAGAATTGGTTTTTGTTATTTGGGGAGAAGAAACTTTTACTTTACCTTTTGGAGCGTTGGCACAACAAGAAGAGGTCGGCAAAAAAGGGAAGAAATAGCATAGTTGATGAATGATAATTCGCTTAATTAGAAACAGCGTAATTCACATAAGTATAATCATTTTAGATTAATTACGGATCATTTAGTGTAATCTCAAACTAAGCATTGCCGAAATTTTATTTATCCATTGAGTAGATATTTCTAGATTGGAGGGGTTAAGATGGGGAAGAAAGTGGATATAGCTGAAGTAAGTGATTTATCGGATGATTTATCATCTGCTGTTTCTGATATTCAATCACAACTGGATAGCATCAAGTCTAACATTGATCAAATTAATTCTATGGATTCTTTTTCGGGGCAAGCAGCAACAGAAGCAAAGGGATATTTTAATGACTTACACAAAACAGTGCTTGAATCATTCAGTAATTTATTTACAGATCTTGAAAGCCAACTAAAACAGCATCTGGATTCATTTCAGTCACAAGTGGATAACAGTGCTTCTGCCATTGTGGAAAGTGATTATCTGAACGAGAATAAACTGGATATAGATGATGAATATGAAAATATCAATGCTGAACGTCAATCCATTAATCGAACGCTCAATAACGTAGCAGATATCAGCAGTGTTGCCGCACCGGTTTTTTCATCTGTAACAAATGATAAAAATGAAGCTGTGGAAACGATTTTTGATTTGGAAGAAGACTTTTCTTCCTTTTCGAGTGAGGGAAGTCAGGGCGATTCCCAAACAAAAGATTTGCTTCATCAGATTGAAGTGACGATCAATAGGGCGAATACGCAATCCGGGAATGCGCGATTTACTGATTATCAACATACCTCAACAAGTATTGGGTTGGGTGCGTTAAGAGCTTATTCTGACAATAGTCGACAAGAAGAAATTGAGAACCTTAATGATGACGAAAGAGCAATTATTGCTCAGGCGGAAGAGGATTATGAGAACGGGAAAATTGATTGGTCAACCTTGGATTCTATTAAATCCGGTGTTATTGCAACAGGGGCACAATTTGTGAAAAATGCTGTTTCATCAAAGGTAACAGGTAAAGTAGCAGATGAGGTTGCAGAATCTATTGTTCGTTGGGCACAGCACAATACAGAGCATTTTGTTAATCGTGGTTTGGTAGCTGCTCCTGTGAACGGTAATAATGTATTATTTACAGAACCTCCATCTAATATGAGTCATGCAATACGAACTGGTGCCAGGTACGCCCCTCCAGTGGTGGGTTCAGCTATTGATTTTGGGGTCCAGATATATCAGGGAGAAGATGCAACGGATGCTGCAATTAAAACTGGTGGACACTTAGCTGCTGGTGCTATAGGAGCGAAAATTGGTACAATAGCTGGTGGACCAATTGGTACAGCAGTTGGGTTTGGAATTGGTATAGCTGGTTCCATGCTATTTGACGTGGTTTATGATAATAGAGCCCAGATAGCCGAAACATTATCGGATGTCGGAAGCGGTATAGCTGATGGTGCTAAAAAAGTTGGAGAAGCTGTTTCAGGATTTTTTGGTAATTTAGGATCGGCATTTGGATAATTAATTTAGGGGTGGAAAAGTGAAGAAGAAATTAATCCCACTTTATAGAGAGAAAGAAATTTATACTTTGTTTTATGATGTGACGCATAATAAGCTTTACAGATTCCCACACCGGAATAAGTCATCGTTAACATATATTGGTCTTTTCATACTAGTCCTTTATGGCTCGACCTTTTTAAATGATATATACCAGCCATATAGAGGTCTTTTACTCAATATCGGATTGTTTCTTGCAGCAGTATTGATTTGTTATTTTATTGCAAAATTTTTTATGAAAAACTATTATATACAAAAATTGGATAATGATGTTTTTTTTGATGAAAATAGCATGGAAAGTGTTGCTAACAAAGGATTGAAACAATTTCGTACTGAATTAAACCTAGGTGTTGGAGTAGGTGTGATTCTTACTGTATTTGGGTTCGTATTATTTTTCATGTTTAGTCAAATTGAACTTTTAATTATCGGCAGTTTGGGACTCGTTCCTTTATTTATTATATTTTTGACTCGCCCCTTTACAAGAAAAAAAATACTTCATAAGTTCCAAAACAAAGAAATCAAATTGTAATTTTAAATAGTCCATATTGATATACTTCACTTGCTGTAAAAAGTATATCAGACTATAAAAGATTAATTATTCAAGATACGAAAACGTTCAACAGATATTTAAAAGGGGGACTAATTATAAATGGAAATTCTACCTATTGGAAGCGTGGTTAAATTAAAGAATGGTGAAGTGAAATTAATGATAATAAACCGTGCACCTTTATATAACCGTGACGGAGTTATCGGCTACTTTGATTATTCAGCTTGTATTTATCCAAATGGGAAAGTGGAAGAGCAAGTTTATTTCTTTAATGACGAAAATATAGAGAAGGTATATTTTAAAGGTTATATAGATGAGCAGGAAGAATTATTTCAACAGGAATATGAAGAAAAAATAAAAAATGTTAATTATCCTAAATTCAAGATAGATGATGAATAGTAAATTAGATTGGCAGTGCTTGAGAATTCAAGAAGTTACATCTATTATTTCTTAACCCGTTGGCAATTTAATTATGGTACTGTTTCATTTTGCTAGATATTACGCTAAAGGAAAAAGCGTTTTATGAAACCTTGTACATATATTTAGAAATAGATTCCAACTGAATATTGTTGAATAAATCAAGGAGAGGGCAATGGATTCGATTGGATAATCCTTGTCCTTTTATTGACGGGGGGAAGAAAGGCGAACCTGTTGCCCTAAACTAAAGGAGCAGGTGTATTTGGCTGTTGTTTAATGACAGGCGCAAAAGTTGGTATTCAGTTTATACTTTGCAGTGATTACAGTTACATAGACCATAGTTTTGCACATTTTCCTACGTGCGTCAGAAACCAGGCTACTGTTGGTCTAGTAAGTAGGAGACTTGGAGGCCAGGATATATTCACACGGCCATTTATGACGAAGGAAAAACACCCGGGACCGATTGAGTGTTATTTTGCCATGGATCATGATCGTGTGAAAATTAAAATACCGGAATTAGGGAGGGAAAAAAATGACTTCACTCAGCCAGTTACGAGAACAAAAAAGGACGGTATTAAGGGGTATGGCTGATACAAGAAATAATATTTCAAGTGTGGAAGATAAGATCTCGCGCTTACAAAAAGCCTCAAGTAACCTGGCAACCAGTATCTCAGAATTGGAATCCATAAATAGTTCCATTGATGGTTTAAATATTGATACAGGAAGATGGAAGGGAAGAGAGCAGGAAAAATTTGAAGAGGATTATAGTAGTTATAAAGATAGAGTAAGAAATTATGTTTCCAGGACAGAGGATGCTAAAGATGCGATCGACCAGGATATAAAAAGGTACGAAGGAGAAAAAGCTATCTATACAACAGGATTAAACAACCTCCAAAATACGCTTAATTCACTTGATCGGCAAATAAACTTAGCTCAAAAGGAGTGATTTTAGATGATAGAGGAAGTAAGTATTAATCCTGGGGAGCTCAAATCCCAAATTTCAGCGCTAAGATCATCGGCATCAAGTTTAGAAAGCAGTATTAAAACCAGCCGTACGTTTAATAAGACGAATATCAAACCATTTATAAAGGATCTGGAAAATGTAATTAGAGCGATTGAATTGCTGCAGAAATATCAAACACTTTTAAACTCAGATATAGATATACTGGAGCAAACAATAGAACAGATGAGGGAGAATGATGAAAGGTTAGCGGCATTACAGAAAACGGATGTAACCGGGCCACAACCGCTACGTACCTAAGGGGGGATTATAAATGGGGCATAAAGTGGATATATCCGAGGTTATCGAGTTCTCGGATGATTTAAAGACTGCTGCTGCAGATCTTAAATCTAATTTGAATCGTGTGGAAGAGAATATTGAACAGTTGGATGCAATACGTTCTTTTTCAGGAAAAACAGCTAAAGAAGCAAAAAATTACTTTAATGATCTTCATAAAACGCTTTTAAAAACATTTGAAATCTTGTTCACTGACCTGGATGAACATGTAAAAAAACATCTGAATTCATTCGGTTCCAGGGTGGATAACAGTGATTCTGCTATTATTGAGAGTGATTATTTAATGGATACAGAAGGAGACGTGAATGACAGTTATGACCGTCTAAGTGCGGAACAGGAATCTGTCAGGGAGACAATTGCCAGTGTCTCTGATATCAGCAGTGCCAACCACCCTTCCACCATGTCACTTAACAGTGATTATAGATCGGTCATTAAAGTAATAACCGACTTAGAGAGGAGTTTGGAATCCTATACTACAGCAGGCAGGAGTGAAATTTCAGAAACGGAAGAATTGCTTCATCACATTGAAAAAGCGATTCAGAATGCAGGGGCTGTTGCTGGTCCAGGCCGATTTACTGATTACCAAGGTAATGTCTCTAGTGTTGGTTTGCACGCTTTGAGAGAATTTAATGATGACAGACGTGAATTAGTGCTTGAAAAGGCGAGGGATGCTAAGGAATCAGCGATAAAATATATGAATGAACCATCCCAAGAACTATTAAATAAAGTTTATCAAGACTTGAAAAATGGTAAAATTGACGAAGCCGAGTACTATGAGCATTTGGCTGAGATTAGGAAGATTAATAATGAAGAAGAAGGGGAAGTATCGGAGAATTTTATTAGGTATGTTATGGATAACTTTGGCGATGTTGCCGATGATTTAAGAGGAAATGCTATTACCAGTATTATCGGTCAAAAAATCAAAGATGCTGGAAACGACAGATTAAATCGTGCTGATTTAGTAAAAGCCATGAATGCAAATAACCCTTCTTCTACTTCTAATTATTTAAGGGAACAAGGAAACAAAATCTTAAATGTTGGAAGGGCAGTGAGTGGTACATTAGCCGCATTGACTATTGGGGCTGGAACTTACATTGATTTTAAACATAATGATAAAACTGCTGGTGAGGCATTTACAAAGAATGCTACTGCAGGTGGAATAGGTTTTGGAGTAGGTATGGGGACATCAGCAGCTATAACGGGGATCGCAGCACTTTTTGGAGCTGCTACCCCAGTAGGATGGGCCATAGCAGGCGGTGTAGCTGTAGGTTCTCTTGTAACATGGGGGTTTAACTGGGCATATGATAGTAATTTTCTCGGGATACAAGACGGCTTGGACTGGGCAGGTCAACAACTAGATAAAGCAGGTGAACAAGTAAATAAGGCCTGGAACTGGGCTGATGAAAAGGTTAATGATGGCCTAAATTGGGTTGGTGAAACTGTTAAGGGTGGGCTTGATTTCATTAACCCTTGGTCTTAATTTCGTCAATCCATTCAGTTAGTTTATGAATTTTGGAAGGAGTCATTGAAGAAAAATAGAAAGTGAGAGAATATAATGAATTGCAAAGTAAATGGTGTAAAAAAAAATCTAAGGTATCGCATTCTAACTATTAATGATCAAACTTATATTTTGGACATGGGGAGATCATTTTGGAAAACTTTATTTCCTTTATCTTATTGGATCTTTCCTAATACTGCTTATAAGGTAAATGATCATGAAATTATAAAAAAAATGAAGTCACCGGAAGTAGAGCAAAATAAAACAGGAGGAGATAGTGTTTTGGCGGGGTTTTTGGCTGTGGTATTAGCCAATTTAATAGGGCCTGTTGCAGGTTACTTTGATGTTCCAAGCACACCGCTCGTCAATTCCATTATACTATTGCTTGTTATACTGCTGATACTTTTCGCATTTTTTTATATAAATAATAGAAGTAAAAAAAGCTTATTTAGCATAGTAAATCTAAAACAATTCCCAATGAAGCGTTTATGGATCCGGCCTCAGTCATATAAGAATTTTTTCTTCATTTTATTTTTTTATTTATTGTTATTGGGCTCTATTATTTTGCTATGGGGTGGTTTCATTCAATTAGCAAATGCAATGATTCTTTTTACTGGTATGATCTTAATGATTATTACATTATTGATTAGTGCTTTGACAGTACCAGTAGGCCAAACCAGTGTGAAATTTAAAGATGATAAGAAGGCCGATGTTTAGAATTAAATTTAAAATTAAGTTTTATAGGTTTAAACAAGAGAGGGGAATCAACATGTTACCAATTGGATCGATTGTATATTTAAAAGAAGGAACAAGCAAGTTAATGATTTTGAACAGAGGACCGATTCTTTCATCAGAGGAGACAGATGGTAAAGGGATAATGTATGATTATACGGGATGTATTTATCCTCAAGGCTTAGATCCGAACAATGTTTTCTATTTTAATGAAGAGAATATAGATAAAGTAGTATTTGAAGGATACAAAGATGAAGAAGAAGAACGTTTCCAGGAAATTTATGACAGTTGGCTGGAGGAAAATAGATCATCTATTGTTAAGGGCGCGGTAGAGGGTCCTTTAAAAACCTGACTTGATTACTTATTTAAACGAAAAACCGGGCACAGGGAATACTTATTTAGCAATGATAATTCTTTTAAATTGATGGGTAGGGCAGTGGATTAAACTGAATAATCCTTGCCCTTATTTATTAGGGAGAAAACTACCTTAGTTTAGTAATGAACTCTTTACCTTCATTTTATAAAGTATGAGTCTTGACAATGGGTCTACTTTCAATTGCCAGTGTCTCTGATATCAGCAGTGCCAACCACCCTTCCCCATGTCACTTAACAGTGATTATAGATCGATCATTAAAGTAATAACCGATTTAGAGAGGAGTTTGGAATCCTATACTACAACAGGCAGGAGTGAAATATCGGAAACAGAAGAATTGCTTCATCACATTGAAAAAGCGATTCAGAATGCAGGGGCTGTAGCTGGTCCAAGCCGGTTTACTGATTACCAAGGTAATGTCTCTAGTGTCGGTTTGCACGCTTTGAGAGAATTTAATGATGATAGGCGTGAATTAGTGCTTGATAAGGCGAGGGATGCTAAGGAATCAGCGATAAAAGATATGAATGAACCGTCCCAAGAACTATTAAATAAAGTTTATCAAGACTTGAAAAATGGTAAAATAAACGAAGCCGAATACTATGAGCATTTGGCTGAGATTAGGAAGATTAATAATGAAGAAGACGGGGAAGTATCGGAGAATTTTGTTAGGTATGTTATGGATAACTTTGGCAATGTTGCCGATGGTTTTAGAGGAAATGCTATTACTAGTATTATCGGTCAAAAAATCACAGATGCCGGAAACGACAAATTAAATCGTGCCGATTTAGTAAAAGCCATGAATGCAAATAATCCATCTTCTACTTCTAGTTATTTAAAAAAGCAAGGGAATAAAATCCTAAATGTCGGTAGGGCAATAGGTGGGTCATTAGCCACATTAACCATTGGGGTTGGAGCATATATTGATTTTAAAAATACTGACAAAACTGCTGGGGAGGCACTTACAAAAAATGCTGCAGCAGGTGGGACGGGTCTTCTAACCACTGCTGCCACCTCGGGAATTATAACAGAGGTAGCGGGATTTTTTGGAGCTACTACTCCCGTAGGATGGGCATTAGCAGGCGGTTTAGTGGTTGGTACTGTTGCAACAGGGTTATTTAACTGGGCATACGATAATAATCATTTAGGCATCCAGACTGGCCTAGACTGGGCAGGTCAACAATTAGACAAAGCAGGCGAACAAATAAATAAAGGTTTTAACTGGGCAAGCGATAAAGTTGAGGGCGGTTTAAACTGGGTTGGTGAAACTTTTAAAAGCGGGCTTGATGCTATCAATCCATTTAGCTAGATAATAAATAAGAGGAAATAGGTAAGAAGTTTGAAAATGGAGAGGGTGGAAATTAAATGAAATGCAAAGTAAACGGTGTAAGAAAAAATTTAAGATATCGTATCCTGACTATTGATGGTCAAACTTACATCCTGGACATGGGAAGACCATTTTGGAAAATTTTTTCCCCTCTATTTTACTGGATATTTCCAAATACGGTTTATAAAGTAAGTGATCATGAAATCGTAGAAAAATTGAAATCACCAGAAGTAGAACAAACTAAAACAGGAGGTGCTACCATATTAGCTGGAACTTTTGCTGTTATTTTAGCTAATTTACTACAACCTTTGGTGAATTACTTTGATGTTAAAAGTACCCAAATCGCAAATTCAATTATTGTTATGATTGTAATATTAATCGTGTTGTCTTTATATTTCTATATGAGTAGTAGAAGTAAAAAAAGCTTATATAAAGTGCTTAACCTAAAAGAATACCCAACGAAACAATTATGGATTAAACCACAAACATATAAACATTTTCTCTTCGTTTTCTTTTCTTATTTACTTTTCCTGGGGCTAACTATTCTAAGCTGGGGTGGGTTTATTCAACTTGCGAATGCAATTATCCTATTCGCCGGAATGGTTTTCTTTTTCCTTTCGTTGTTAGCCAGTGTATTAAGTTATGCTCTAGGGGAAAATAAAGTGATATTTAAAGATGACAATAAGGTAGCAGGTTAAATAAATTATAAAACAAAAATTAAAAAAATATAGGGGGGGAATAGTTACCATGTTGCCAATCGGATCAATTGTATATTTAAAAGAAGGAACAAGCAAATTAATGATCTTGAACAGAGGGCCGATTCTTTCATCAGAGGAGACAGATGGTAAAGGGATAATGTATGATTATACGGGATGTATTTATCCTCAAGGCTTAGATCCGAACAATGTTTTCTATTTTAATGAAGAGAATATAGATAAAGTAGTTTTTGAAGGGTATAAGGACGAAGAAGAAGAACGTTTTCAAGAAATTTACGACAGTTGGCTGGAAGAAAATAAAGCAACTATTGATAAGGGTACGGTAGAGGGTCCATTAAAAACTAAGTAAAATACTTATTTAACTAAGATATGGATACCAGGTATACTTATTTAGCAATGATAATTGTTTTAAATTGATGAGTAGGGCAGTGGATTAAACTGAATAATCCTTGCCCTTATTTATTTAAGTAGGATGCTTTCATGGGTAGCGATAGCCTGGACTACTGAGTATGCATCTGTCCGGAAAGGTTCACCCTTGACAGATGCATACTCAAAAGAAGTGGGTAAGAAACACTGGCTATGCGGTTAGAGAAGATATTTTAATTGAAGTTTGTAGTGCAAGCCAAAATATAGGTACTAACTAATTTAGGGGTGAAAAAGTGAAGAATAAGTTAATCCCACTATACAGAGAGAAAGAAATTTATACTTTATTTTATGATACGGCGCATGATAAAATTTATAGGTTTCCGCATCGTAACAAGTCATCATTAGTATATATTGGTCTTTTCTTACTGGTTCTCTATGGTTCTATTCTATTGAATAATATTTACCAGCCATATAGAAACCTATTACTTAATATAGCATTATTTTTTGCAGCAGTAATAATTTGCTATTTCATTGCAAAGTTTTTTATGAAAAACTATTATATACCAAGAATGGATAATGAAGTTTTGCTTGACGAAAATACAATGGAGCAGTATGCCAGAAAAGGTATGAAACAATTTCGTACTGAATTAAGCTTAGGTATTGGAGTAAGTGTAATTTTAAGTTTAATTGGTTTTATACTATTCTTCCTAATGAGTCAGATTGAATTATTAATTATCGGCAGTTTGGGGATCATCCCTTTATTTATTATATTTCTTACCAGACCTTTAACACGTAATGCAATACTAAAAAAGTTTCAAAACAAAGATGTAAAAAAACTTTGAAGTACAAATTAAGTTTAAAAGATGGAGAGTGGAACAATGAAATGAATTGCAAGGTAAACGGTGTAAGAAAAAATTTAAGATATCGCATCCTGACTATTGATGGCTATTCCTGGGATTAACTATTCTAAGCTGGAGTGGGTTTATTCGGTTAGCCAATGCGAATATCCTCTTAACAGGAATGAATTTCATGTTCATTTCATTATTAGCCAGTTTTCTGAGTATTGCATTAGGGGAAAATAAAGTGATATTTAAAGACGGTAATAACAAAGCAAGTTAAATATATTATAAACAAACTAATAATCAACACACTTACAAACTCTAAAGTTTAAGGAAGGACAATTAGCATGTTACCAATAGGATCAATTGTATATTCAAAAGAAGGAACAAGTTCTTAACAGGGGTCCACCATAGTATACTGAATAGACGAGGGGGAATAGTGTGCGAATCATTTATATTTTAATAAAAATTTCAGTCGTCCTAATGTACATATCAACTTTCTTTGAGTTGACTGAAGGTTGGATCCATGTTTTTAACACTTTACTTTGGACACCTGCATTTTTCGCTATCATTTTTTTAAAAGGATATACGCAAGGAATGATTTTAACAGTAACATTCGGCATTGGTATTTTGGTTGAGCCTTTTGTTCTCTATAACCTTTATGGGGTTGCTGCTTTTTTTCAAGCTCTACTATTCATGCCCATTGTTTTTTACTTTCTTTACCTGCATAAAGAGAATTTGTAATTTATCAAGGTCTATGGATAGATCAAATCGACTCGCTTTAAAGTTGCCGAATACGATGATGTAATGAATAAGATTACCGTTAGATGTGATAATTTATAGAAAACAAACTTGTAGGGAATCGAAGAAGTGTTTCTTAACAAGTGGCATATTAATGACTAACAACAGAGAGGCATATAATTGTAGACTAGCACATGATCACTTGAGTTGTATGGGGCAAGTATATAAATTGTGTCTTGGAAAAGGATCAGGAGCTGCGCTTGTTTTCCTTTTCCCTATTTTTGAAACCTCATGCAACACGAAGAAGTGTATGACGTTTGAGGAGGCAGGGCTGGAGCTTTGAATAACTTGTGGCCGGGTTGAGTCTCCGTATTCTTCATTCGACAAATTTCGTAAAAAACGGGGAGTGACAGCGTATAATGGTAAATAAGTCAATAGGTAATTTTACCGAAAAAAGGGTAAGTTTAACTAAAGCCCTTCATTTTCTTTGTTTTCTGAAAAGACTCATCCATCACAGAACTTTATAATAGAGCCCCTCTAGAACGTAAAAGGGATCTTGCTTTTTTATCCTGCAGAGGATACAACCTAGTGATATAAACTTAGATTTTCACGTATTATTCGTACTTGCAGGACAAGATCCATAACGCTGTCACACGAGGTCTGGAGCCTCAGGCACGTTGTTCAATGTAATCTAACGTCCTAGAGGAGCTCCATTTTCACTTCCTATAGCTTATAAAAACAAATGGCTTTAATCAGTTCATGCTTCGTGTTCTACTTAGTGAATAAAAACATCAAATAATATCATTCATGCCATGTATCCCACCATCCTTGACCTTGTTTGTGTCCGTGGTAGTGGTTTTGATGGCGGATGGTAGAAAAACAGCCTTTAGGGCTCCATCCGCATCAGCAGCGTACCACGGACATTCACTTCTAAGTTCCGCTGGCGGGGCCCCGCCCCCTTCCAGCGATCACTAAGAAGTGGCACGGCGGTCAAGGGCAAGCAGCTAAAGCTGTGGTTAAGATAGTGCTATTTTCCAGTGAATGGATCACTTTTGTCATAACTGGCTCACTGTCTATAATTACTTAATTTCCAGTTAGGCAGACTGATAGTCTATCGTTGCGGCAAATTTTTCGAAAAACAGCTTTGTATTAGCGCTGTGCAGCTTTTTGCTTATTTGATTGAGTAAAGTATAATCTTTATGATTTGTACGGTATAACGTCTGATGCTTAATCATGGAAAAGGCTAATCGAATCATCCGGTTTCCCAAAGCAATGTAAGCCTGTGGAGCGACTTTTCCGCGTTCAATGAGCTCTTTATATTTCTGTTTCATTTCCGGGTTATTACTGGCTAAAGACCGGCCGGCCTGATAAACAACATTTCGGAAAGGCTTCCTCCCCTGTTTGGAAACAGCGTAGTAAGAAGGTCTCCTATCCCCTGACTGCTTCACGACTGGGTTTGTCCCTGCCATTTTTATTAATTGTCCCGCATGATCGAAATCAGAAATATCCTCCATTTCCGCGTATAATTCAGCTCCAGTAACGACTCCAATACCCGGCACGCTAAGAAGGACCGCCCCCTCTGTCTGTACAAATAAATCCTCAATCTCTCTTTCCAGCTTTTTAATCTGTTTATTTAATAATTCCAGTTGATCCAGACGCTGATTAAGCAGGAATTGATCCGCCTGGACACATTCCTTTGGCTGTGAAATGGATTGATTGGCAAAATCAAGCAAGCATTGAATCGTATCATCTCGCAGTTTTAGATTTTCACGTACCGAAAGAGCACGTAAGCCTTTCACTCCAAGTTCCACGATATCGCTTGGATGTGGGCAATTTCTCATGATGTAAACCGACGACTTCCCAAATAAATCGGAAAAGGGCTTTTTCTGTTCTCGCTTGCCGTTTTCCCATACACTTTTCCCTTGAAATTCGCGGAATATATGGTCTAAATGGACACGTATTTGATTTTGTACAGATGAACGCTCTGCCACTAACTCACGTCTTGCACGAGTTAGCTTTTGCAGGTTATTCATCGTATCCGAGCTTAATTCATGCGTTGTGCCATGACCGTATATTATCGCTTGTACAATCGCCATTAAATCCAGGTTGTCTGTCTTGGATGAATTTAAAAGCATCTCCCGTACTTGTGCTGTGGTCGCTGCATTTATAACCCGAACCATATAACCCTCTTTATAACTGCGCCTCACCAGATCCTCATAATAATGCCCCGTTGTTTCAATGCCAATAACAACCTCTTTCATTTTATGTTTTTTCTTTTCACTCTCAACCAAATTCCTTACCTTCTCAAATCCAGTCCCGGATGCATCAAACTCAAATGGTTTTACCAGAATATCTCCATAAAATGTACAGATTGTGGCCTTATGCGTATACTTCGCTGCATCCACCGCTACGATTAATATCTTTTCTCCTCCTGTTTTTCGAATAAATTCTGCCCATCGACTTCCATTCTTACCTTGAATATGGTTCAATAATGTATGGACCATCATTTTCATCTCCTTTGAGTGATTAGTAATTGGAAGTTCTGTGATAGGTACTTCTATTTTACATTGAAAATGATGGTCTTTCTTCATTTATGAACTATTTACTATACTAGGCACCGGATACCCCGGATTCCAATAAGGGAGAGAAGCTAAGTATGAATAAGATGATTTCCAGTTTTATGTTCGTTGGTCTACTGTTGTTGGCAGCTTGTAATTTTTCAGTGGAGTATGGGTCCGGCGGCAGCAATGAGAAAGAAGATTTGCAGTTACAGATGACAAAGGCGGACGAGGAAGCAGGGGTTACAATGGAAGAAAGTGAAGTGTATCAATTTCTTGATGAATTTGTAAAAGAGGATCCAAAATATGGGGTCGTCAATGATTTTTCCATGAGATCGGCAACAATGATAACCGATGCCGAGGGGAATGAGCAAATGGTATTTATAGCGGTGAACCGGCTCGGCGAACCGATTAAAAATGTGGAATTTATTTTCAGTTTAGGTGATTCAGAGAATAATATGATCTGGGATCGTGTTCATATCACCATGAATGAGGAAGTAGCCGGAGTACTTGAAAACAACGCAGCTATGCCAATATTACTTCCAATTACATCTGACGAACAAATGGAGCTGATCAATACTATTAATCAGGATGATCTTCAGATGGATTTCGCAGAGTTTTCGTATGAATCTGTGGAATAGACGGTGAAATGGGAAAAGCGTTGGGTAATTACTGCTCTAACCGGGGAGTGACAGGCACCCCATCATTTTGCGATGCTTTCCAGTTGATTTTTTAAAAAACCGGGACCATATATTTATTTCATGACATTTGGCCGGGATGGAGTGGAAGTGTTATTTGTTTTTCGATATGATATAAGAAATTACTTAATTCAAAAAATGATAAACATTTATATAAGAGGATTTGTTTCCATGCGTTGCTGTTCTAAAAAGGGGGGATCACGTGTTTCAACAAAAGTACATCGGGAAAAATAAATTAAATTGTATTCTTTTAGAAACGGTAAATCGTGGCGAAGCGTACATATCAATCAGTTATGGTGCAGGTTACGGAGATAGGCTGATAAATGAGGATAATAAAATGATGTGGATTGGCTCCGGCAGTTCCAACATATTAACCAACTTGAAAAAGAATCAGCTCGAGAAAAAAATACCTGAGTTGAAGGTTCATACGCAGATTTCCATGGATACTTCAACTATCAATATAAAAATCACAGATGGCAGATTAACAGATTTTATTGATCCGATTCTGGAGTCCCTCTTTACAGACAAAATTAATGAGGAAGAGTTTAACTACCAGAAAGAAGTCTCTGCAAAAGATTTTGAATTACATATGAAAGACCCCACTTTTAACAGCATGATGGATATCCAGGAGTTTGCTATTCCCAACCGGTTATATAATACTTCTTTATTACAACAGGATCTGGCAGATGTTTTGTATGATGATATTGTTTTATTAAATGATACATTATTCTCTCCAGACAATGCTATTATGATTATCGCTCATCATGACCAAGACTTTAGTGAAACCAGGTGGCTGACAGAAAAAATAGCGTCAAGAACGGTTGAGCGGAAAGTCCAGCATGTATACAAAAGAATGAATTATAAGAACACGGTAAAGAAAGTCTATGATTCCCGGAAAGAACGCTCGATAGGGACACTACTGATCAGGAATAAGCCTGGTGATTTTAAAATGGAAATGGAATTAGTGTATTTACATGTTATCGGGGCTATTATTTTTCATGAAAACTACTATGTTAATATCAGTAAGGATTATGCAAGTATTGTATATGAAAACAGGGGGGATACAGACTTTCTTTATACCATATTAACAAAGAAATGGGATGAAAAAGACTTCTACAAAGCAAGGGATCAATATTACACCAGTCTGCAGTATGTAAAAACGAATGATGCAGAAAAATTTATATCCATTCTCAGTCAGCATTTAGTAAGGGGGATAAACTTACTGAGGGTAATGAATATATTTGGCGATGTCACTCATGAAGCATTCATGGATTATATTCAGGCAATCAAAATAAAAGTGGCTGAAATGAAAATTATTTATTCAGGAGGAGGTGTTTAAAATGGGCAGAGAGGTTTATGTGCATCCGCATCAGGTGGAGCAGCATAAAGGAGAATTACAGTCAACGGCAAATGGGATTAGTGAGGCTTCTAAACTTAACAAAAATGAATTAAGTGAAACCCGGCTGACGAGCATTACAAGGTATAACAACATTTTGACCCAGTTTGAACAGGTGCTTGGAGATTATATTTCCCTAGTGGAAAGCGACTTGGTGAAGGTAGATGACATAAAGGAAAAGATGATTGAACAGGATAGCAGAATGGCTGATTGGCGGCTTTTTAATTAAACCTAAAGGAATGAGGTACAGGGTCGTATGAAAAAGTTATCAAATGCGGAAATTTCCACTTTAAAGTCTGATGTGGATTCTTTTAAAGAACGCTTGCTGGACAGTTTATATGATCATTACAATAAAATTATTACATTTACAGGCAGTAATGCCCTCCGAGGTACAACAGCGGATTCGGTTTTTCATTATTTTAATGACGTTCACCTATATCTTTTGAACAGAATCATGAATGTGGCGACTGAAATAGCCAATGAGGCGAAAACGATAGAAGAGGCTTTTATCAGCTACGAATCCAGCAGCGATGGCCTTGTCCAATCACAATTACTGCGCGAGAAAAAAAGGGAAATAAATAATACTTTACTTGAATTTGATGGTTTGGACAGTGAAATTCAGCGGCTGAATGGGGAGATTATGGGCATCGCCGGTGTATCGCCTGTAAATGGCAATGCAGTCATTAGGCAATATGAGGACAGTATGCAGTTGGTCACAGATATGGCTGATAAACTGGAAGAGAAAGACAGTGATTTAAATGCTAATCTGGATAGGATGGAAAATAGAGTCCAGGAATTAAAAGAAGCCATACAGGATATTGCTTCCAATTTTAAAACGACTGCAGGTTTTTCCAGCTACCGTGTAAACAATATACACTCATCTGACTGGTACAGCCACGAAACAACAGAAGTTTATGATCAATTGTATGCAGCATCCCCTTTTGATTATGCCAGGACGGACGAATCTTCCTATATTACGGAAGCAGGAGCAGTAACTGATTTCGGCACAGGTGTCGCCGGTGCTGCCGTTAACAGTTATGGGGGAGAATTTACTGCGGATGGTAATGACATGGAAGGCACCGGTTATTATAATCTTTTGGAAGCAAGGGCTGACATGGAAGGCAATTATGTCGAAGCAGATGCTGGCGGAAATGTCGTTTATGGAAGTGGAAGCTTGGAATTTAGTGAAACAACTGGAGTCGTGGCCGAAGGGGAAGCCGGTGTGGCCAGAGTAGACGGCAATGTGATGTTAGGATCTGATGCCTGGAACGTTCATGCTGAAGCAGAAGCCGGGGCATTTACAGCTGATGGCAGAGTGAGAGCGGATACAGGTGGAATAGGAGCAAAAGGAGAAGTATCTTTGGCACATGCAGAAGCAGAAGGCGGCGTTACCCTTGCAAATACCGATATAGATGTGGGAGTAAGTGCCGGGAAGTTTGGAGGGGGACTTGAGCTCGCCTGGGATCGGGTTGAGGTGGAACTGCATCTCGGGGTTGGAGCTTCTTTATCGGTAGATTTCCCCTGGTAGCACGGAATGTAAGGAGCAGATGGAATGAATTTCAAAAGTTATATGAAAGCGGGGATGCTATCCCTGGTCATGTGTACACTCAGTTTTTATAATTTGGTGTTTAGTGTGTGGTCTGTTATTTTACTTATACTGGCATGGTTTATCGTAAAAAATCGCGATGCAGTTGGAAAAAGTGCGCAGGATAAAAAGATATTGGGAGTGATTCAGACCTTTATGCTCGGTGTATTTATTTTTATGAGTACTGTAATGGGAGCGCTTGGAGCCTATATGTTGCATTTTCCGATATCGAATAATTTCTCTTCCTTTATGGTGTTATTTATTGTTCTAGGTGTAGTTGGAATCATTGCTTATTATTATTTTGTTGTCCTTTTATTAAAGGAATCCATCCGGGTGATCAGGAATAAGGGGTATTCTTCATGAAGGCAAGATATCTGATTGTACTGTGTCTGCTTGCGCTGCTCGCAAATGCGTTCAGCATCTATAATTACTTACTTGCCATTTGTACGCTATTTTTATTATTGCTATTATTCATACCAAGTCTATTTATAAAAATGACAAGTGCAGCAAATAACATGGGTGCAGACAAGCAAAATTTCTTCGTGAGGCAAATAGGAAATTACGGCAAACAAAAAGCAACGAGAAGGGTGAACCGGTTCGCTATTATTTTTTCTTTAATCGTTGTAAATTTGGCGGCTATTTCTTTAACGATAATAACATACCTAAATCTGCATAATACGGCCCGTTTTATTTCACGGCATATTACTTGGGAAGTAGTAACCCCACTATTGGGTATTACAGGATTTGTTCTGTTTATCGCATCCGTGCTTCTTGTAACGGTGTACGCTGTGAAAATAGTAAAAAAGGAAGCTTTGTTTCGTGCCTGAATAACTTGTAATGAAACAGGGAGGGGGGAGCTCAATGGACAGATTATCTTTACAGCGGGATTATAATAATCAACTTACACAACTTAATCAATGCCAGGCCCAAAGCCGGTCAATAGAAGAACAATTGGAATTTGTACGCCGGAAAAAGTCTGAACTGGGAAACTTGAAGAATGATATAAGAGATAATAGACAAAGAGCTTATAGAGTGGATATGAGTATTCAAATTACGGAATGGCGCGGAGAAAACTATGGTACATTTAATGAAGCGTATGCCCATGATTTGTGTAACTCAAAATATACAACCTATATAAATGAAGTGGATCGTAATCTGGATGCGTTAGTGGATGAAGAGAGACGCCTGGAAAATAGCCTGCAGGAAAATGAAGGGTTAATGGGAAGGCTGAGACAGGGATTGAACTGGATTACAGCAGAGCTGGAAAAAATCACAAACTAATGGAAAGAAAGGGAGAAATCTGTGCAAAATATTGAATTGGTTTTACCGGATGGCCATAAACAAATGAAAATCACACCAGGTATGCAAAAAGAAATGGATGATGTACAGCGGGAATTGAAAGTACACGGTGATAAATTAAAGCAGGGCACTATTAATTTTATAATCTCCAAAGGTTTTTACCGGCCTCAAAAAGAAGTGCTGACCATTGCATCAGTCATTGTAAATACAACAGATAAGGATATTGAGGGAATCAAAATGGATTTGTACTTTACGCTAAAAGATCATCCTGAGGTAAAATTTCCTAAAATGAATGCTGTGTTGGAAAAAGAATTTTTGGGTGTAATAAAAAAGAATCAGGCATTCATCCTGCATTTTGATGTACCGGCTGAAAATTTGGGAGATACAGATTTAGTCTTTCAGCCAAATGAAATTGCCGGGAAAGTGGAAAATATTGAGTATCATTATGTGAAATGATTTAAGCCAAAAAGCCAGGAAAAGGAGACGCGGATTAATGAAAAGATGTTTACTGATCCTGTTCAGTTGTTGTGTGCTGGTATTGGCGGCTTGCACAGATTCAGAAGGACAGACCGATGAGCAAGTCGATGAGAAAATGGAAGAGGAAACAGAAGAGGTTCATCGTTCAGCTGAACAGGATGCAGCCGATGAAAATGTAACAGATTCAACTAAAAATGATGACGAAGGTGCAGGTGGAGAAGCAAAGGGGAAGACTGATTTAACTTTGCAGTTGACCAAAGTTGATGAAGAAAATGGCTCTACCTTGGAGAGTGATATTTATCAGGAGATCAGCCAAATAATGGAAGATCATCCGGATATGGGGATAGAAAATGATTTTAGTGTGTTCACCGTGGACATATACCAGTCGGATGCCGGAAGAAGTCTGGTTATGCTTGGTGTTAATCGAACACCAATTGAATTAACCAATATTTCGTTTGACCTGAATCTGGGCAGTCAGGAAGTATTTGTATTGGAAAATATGTCTATTCATTTGTCGGAAGATGAAATGGGCACTTTTCCTGTAAATGGCGTGATGCCCTTTGTCATCGATCTTTCGGCTGAACAGGCCGCAGTACTGCAAAACATAGATCAGGAAGATATTTTACTGACGCTGGATAATTTTGAGTATGATGAAGGGGAATAAAAGCTGAATATGAAGTATACATAATGAAGCGGACGCCTGATTGGTGTGCCGCTTTTTCTGTAGCAGGAATATTTACTTGTTTAAATAAGCAATTTACATCCAAAAACAATGAAAATGTAAGTTCAGTAAAAAGTCTGTGACCCCTCCAACCCGTAACTCTCTATTTCTTTCATTCATCTTTTTAACCTTTCTGGGAATGCTATAAAATGTAAATAATCATTCAGGGAGGTTGGGCAAATTGACAAAAAAGAAGTTGCTCCTATTATTTTCAGCGATGTTTATATTAACAACAGGCCAAACTGGCTTTAACATGGACGTTGCTGCCATGGAAGAGCATGTTCCCGTCTGGGAAGTAAAGAAAGATTATCATAACAAGCATGACCTGGAGAAATATGAAGCGTTAATAAAATATGAAGCTGAAAATCTGGAAATAGAAACGGAAGGAAAGGATCTTGAAGATCTGGCAAAGCAAGTTTTTACAGCTAAGTTAAAGAGTACTGCCAGGGAAATGGGGCTGGATCCAGAAGGAAAAGACATTGATAAATTGAAACAACAGGTGCACCATGCCAAAGTAATGAAAAAAGCAGAAGAACTTGGTGTAGTATCACATGGAAAAACGCCGGAAGCACTTGCTGAAGAAGTTCATGAAGTCATGCTCCTGAATAAAGCGGGCAAATTGGGGATTGACACTTCGGGTAAGGACGTGGAAACCATAAAAAAGGAAGTGTCAGATGCACTCATTACCAAGGAAGCGGAAGATATGGGAATTGATACGGCAGATAAAACTCCGGATGTGCTGCAACAGGAAATCAGGGAACATAAAATTAAACATACTGCAGAAGAGCTGGGCATAAATACAGACACCATGGATGCGGAACAGCAGCTTGATGAAATACTTCGACATCATGCTGTGGAAGCAAAGGAGCAAAATTTATATCCGTTTGCTGAGGATAAAAAGTGATTTAATTTTTTCTTCCCCGTAGTTATTCGGGGATTTTTTTTATCCAAAGCCTATAATAGCTTCATGTTCATGGTAAAATGGTATAATATGCAGGATTTTCCCTTGGAAAACGAGAAGTTATAACATAGATATAAAGCAAATGGAGGTAATGTTATGGCAAGTTTCGAGGATTTTCAAAAAATTGATATGCGAATAGGAACTGTTATAAAAGCAGAGCCTTTTCCGGAAGCCCGCAAACCTGCGATCAAGTTGGAAATAGATTTTGGAGAACTTGGGGTGAAACAATCTTCAGCCCAAATAACCAAAAGGTATGAACCGGAAGATCTGTTGGGACGTCAGGTGGCAGCTGTAGTCAATTTCCCGCCAATGCGGATTGCCGGCTATAAATCGGAAGTACTCGTGCTGGGCGGGGTGCCGGAAGATGGGGATGTTATTCTTTTAAGGCCGGATGAAAAAGCAGAAAATGGTACAAGCATTTCATAATACAAGGAGCGTATAAAATTTGAAAGATATTATTGTTTCATGGAGCGGCGGAAAAGACAGTGCGCTGGCTTTACATACATTGCTCCAAGATAAAAATTATCTGGTGAAAGGACTATTTTCCACCACTTCTGCTGCAAGCGGCAGAATTCCTGTTCATGAGGTGAAAAAAGAGCTGATTCGAGAGCAGGCAAGGGAAGTCGGTCTCCCCTTATATGAAGTGGAAATCCCGGAAGGTGCGGGTAATGAAGTGTATGAAGCAATGATGGGCAGGAAGTTCACCAACTTTAAAGAGCAGGGGATAGACACGATTGTCTATGCCGATCTGTTACTGGAAGATATTAAAGCGTATCGTGATCAGCTGCTCTTGCGTAACGGGATGAAAGGTTTGTATCCCCTGTGGAAAAAAGATACCAAAGAAGCGGCAGATCACTTTGTTGCGGAAGGTTTTCGTGCTGTTATCACAACCGTTGATACGGAAAAATTGCCCGCAGTGATGGCAGGAAAACAGTTTGATGAACAATTTATTGGTTCTCTTCCGGAAGAAGTGGACCCGTCCGGGGAGAATGGAGAGTTTCATACGTTTGTTTTTGACGGTCCCATTTTCAAGAATTCAATCTCTGTTCAGTGTGGAAAAAGGTTTGAAACTTTTTCCGGAAGATTTTCGCATGTACAATTAATCCGATGAAAAAATAGATGGAGGTACAGTGATGGCAAATGTAAAATTTGAAGTTATTAAAACGATCGGTGTCCTATCCGAATCGCCAAAAGGGTGGAAAAAGGAACTGAATCTCGTCAGCTGGAATGAGCGCGAGCCTAAATACGATATAAGGGACTGGTCTCCGGACCGTGAAAAAATGGGAAAGGGAATTACTTTGACAGAAGAGGAACTTAGCAAGCTGGGGGATGTATTAAAATCGCTGTAAGTAGCGGGCCTCAAAAGGAAACGATATAAATCCCACCATATGCTGCATGGAATTATAAACGATATGCTAGAATAATATAAGAGAAACGATGAACTAACGGGAGGATAGAATATGAGTGTTATAGAAGAATTACAGAAACTGTTGCCCCCTGAACGAGTAACAACCAATGAAAATGTGCTGGCCCAGCATAGTACAGATGAATCCTATCATACACCAAAAGATCCGGATGTCGTCGTATTTCCAGAAAGTGCCGATGAAGTCAGTAAAATTATGAAACTGGCATCCAAGCATCAAACGACAGTAATACCGTATGGACTGGGAACCAGTTTGGAAGGTAATGTAATTCCTTACAGTGGAGGAGTTATGTTGGATTTTTCTCTTATGAATAAGGTACTGGAAATAAAGGCAGATGACTTTCTGGTAAAAGTCCAGCCAGGGGTCACCCGTACCCAATTGGAAAAAGAATTAAAAAAGTACGGACTGTTTTTTTCCGTCGATCCGGGTGCAGATGCGACACTTGGCGGCATGGCTGCAACAAATGCGAGTGGAACAACTTCCGTAAAATATGGGATTATGCGGGATAATGTCCGGGATATGGAGGTAGTGCTTGCTGACGGGACCATTATACATACAGGAAGTCTTGCACAAAAATCATCTTCAGGCTACCACTTGAATGGCCTGTTTGTTGGTTCGGAGGGAACACTGGGCTGTATAACGGAGCTGACATTGAAAGTGCAGGGTATTCCGGAGCACACGATGGCGGGCAGGGCGTCCTTTGCCACAGTGGATGAAGCAGTCAATGCCGTCATCAGCACGCTCCAGGCTGGAATTCCCCTGGCAAGAGTGGAACTTGTGGATGAGGCATCCATGATTCAAATCAATAAATTCAGTGAAACAGATTACAAAGAGGTACCTACTTTATTTCTTGAGTTTCATGGTAATGAGGCTGGTTTAAAGCAGGATGTGGACTTCACGAAGGAAATTTTATATGATCATGGTTGTAAAGAGCTTGCGTTTGAATCGGATACTGCGGCGAGAAACAAATTGTGGGAAGCAAGGCATAATGCGGCGTATGCTTACTTGCACGGAAATCCCGGAAAGAAACAAATGGTAACTGATGTATGTCTGCCGATTTCCGAGTTGGCAGGTGCGATTAAAGATGCGCGGGAAGCAGTGGAATCTTCCGGGCTCACCGGTGGAATTGTCGGTCATGTCGGTGACGGTAACTATCATATTTTACTGATGGTGGACGTTGATAATCCTGCCGATATTGAAAGAGCAAACCAGGTGAATGAGCGTATCGTAAATTATGCGCTTAAACGGAGAGGAACTTGTACAGGAGAGCATGGCGTCGGTGTAGGGAAACAAAAATATCAGCAGCAGGAACACGGCGAAGCACTGCAAGTTATGGAAAAAATTAAAAAAGCCCTTGATCCCGACAACATTTTAAATACCGGTAAAGTAATCAAACTGTAAATTCACAAACGAAAATGCCGCATAAATATGAACCTCCTGTAACAAACTAGAAGAAAATTGTCAGGAGGTTCAGTTTATGTCTGAAGAAAATAAGAACAAAAATAAAGATAAGGGCAGACAGAGAAATGTCCTGAAGTATGATACCGAACCAAAAAGAAATAAGGATACGGAGTTTGCAGAGGAAAGTGAATTTCTGAATCTGGATAATAAAAGAAATAAAAGAAAGAGATAACGGTAAAAAGCCTGTTCAATGTTGGAAATTGAGCAGGCTTTGTCCATTACTCCAGTTTGAAATTAAATTGCTTTTCCTGTTTATGTTCACCTTTTTCAAAAGTCCGTTCCCTAAAGGTAACATGATTATGTTTGTCGATCAGTAGAACAGTAGAAGACCTGGTTCCATATTCAGGCATTTTAATAAATGGAGCTGAAAGTTTGCGTTCCATCTCCAAGCCAACCCCTGTATTAGGCAAGGAAGCATCATCTGCTTCTTCTGCATCGGCCACAATGGAAAAAAGCGCATCAGTGTCCAATTCCTCATGTGCTAAAGCATATTCCCTTAATTCTTTTCTCCCTTTTACCACCTTGGGCCACGCCGTATTTAAAGTAGCATTGCTGAGTCCATAGGTCCCGGGAGTGATTTCATGAAGTTCATCCAGCACATTATTATAATGAAATAATTGATCTGCGTTTCCGACAAGCACATTAAAACCTACATAGTCACTTTTTCTTTCTTTTAACTCCTGCAGGTAATCTTCTGGAGACAGATCTGCAGTTAAGTAGTTCGTTACAATTTCTCCTCTCGACAATGTCCCTTTTTTCATGTGCTCCGGTGAACGGTAGTTGGTTAATGCAGCAAATCGCCCTTCTTTGGTGATGCCAAGCCAGGTTCCTTTTTGCAATAAATCCTGCCCCGCAAGAAGATTCGGAGCCTCTTCCCAAAAGTGAGCTGGGGCGGTAGGTCGCTCATAAAACTCATCCCTGTTAGCAGCAATAATCAGCTTATAGCCCGGATGATCATTCCATTGAAAATTAATCAAACACATTGCCAAGACTCCTTTCATTCTTTTATTATACGTGGCTGGAAGGGGAAGAATCAAAATTAAAACCTCGGAAGTGGTTTCATATTACAATGAGGGTAATTTCTGGAGGTGAGTTCATGGATATTCGTGAAAAATGCCTGAGTCGAAGAAACATATTCCAAGAAATGAAATTGTATTCTCCGGAAAACATCAGGACAAATAAAAAAGGTATCTTCCCTTCTTGAAAGAGTGGGGAAGATACAAATTATGAGGTGAGAAACTAGTATCAAATTGCGTAATAGCATCATTAAAATAAAGCTTTAATCACAGGAAGAATCCGCCTGTCCATATACCAATGGCAAACAGCATGCCAAATGTCCAGTGATGGCGGGCAGCCCATTTCATTCCTTTTATTTCCTCTTCCCTGGCAGCCTTTAACCGATAGGACCAGCGAAGGCGTATAGCTACTGGGACAGCAAGCAGAGACAAAATCGCTGTCCAGGGAACAATCTGAATGATAACCAAAAAGATTGCCCAGACATAAATAGAAATAAGCAGTATTGATAAAAATCGAAAAGCATTTTTCCGACCCAGTTTCATCGGAAGTGTATTTCTGAATCCTTGATCCTTTTGCAGATCGCGAATATTATTGGATAAAATCATAGTTGATATAAGCATGGCAAAAGTTAAGGCAATCGCCAAAATGTAGCCATCAACAGCATGACCTTGAACTACGAAGGATAATATGGTTGTTACAAAACCCAAAAACACAGCGGCTGTAAGTTCACCAAGCCCCAGTGCAGAGAGTGAGTGCTTCCCTGCAGAGTATAAATACCCAAATACGATACTGACGCTTCCAATTAAAGCAACCCACCAGCTGCTTTGCATGGAAAGCCAGGCACCAAGAATAACGGCAACAGACAGCATACCGAGAGCGGCGTATGGAATATGATGATGCGCCGGTTCTTTATCGATACGTTCACCGGAATCCTTCCATTTTTCTGCATCCTGCCCATTTTTAAAATCAAAATAATCATTAAACATATTTGCTGTGGCCTGGACGATTAATGCGGCAATGATCATCACAAAAAACACATCCCAGCGGACAGGTGCATATAAAGAAGCCAATGCAGTTCCAGCCATAATGGGACTGATGGTTCCACTGAAAGTCAATGGCCGCATGAGCTGAAACCAGGAAGAACGGTATAAGTATGGGATATCCTGATAACGATTTAATTTTTCTATATCCGTACTGCTTATTCCCATGTAAAACACTCCTTATTTACTAGAATGCAACCATCAAAAAGATAAGTGCAATGAAACCGGCAATTTCTACAGATTCCAATGCGGCAAGACGGATTAACTGTAGGATGAGCGGCTTTTTATTTCCATTTTCCGCTTCCTTCCATAGAAAATCATCCTTAAAAATAATCATCATTTCTCTATAGCCGACCAACATTCCCCAAACAAGCGTGATCAATCCAATAATTAAAGCAGCAATCCAAATATTTCCGTAAGTCGTGTTCCATAAAATGTCCCAAGTTCTGATCGGACCAAAGACGGTGCCGAGTAAAATTCCGGTAATAATTACGAAAGCGCCTGCCAATGTAAATAAATAATGGGTGTTTTTCATCAGAGTGATGAGAAAATATCGCTGTTTACTAAGGGTGAGCTTTAACGTAGCAGGGAAGACCCCCCAACCGATAAACATTATTCCACCTGCCCATATAATAGCCAGCAGGATATGTACAACCAGGATAAGATCACGCATCTCTAACACCCTTTCTTATCTCTTAATTTCATTCTATTCTCGTGCAGGTATTGGAAACGTGATAATTATCACGAAACAACACGCATCTATGAATATTTTATGAACAATAAGAAGACCCCCGGTATTACACCGAGGGTCTATAAAAAGGGGTAAGCTATTTTAACCTGATACGAATAATAATTGATTTACCTTCCATAGAACATTAATTATTCGAACCCGAATATATAATTTGCAAAATATATTAGGCTGAACAGGAATCAAATTATTAATTTGTTACTGTGCTTCCTGCACGTACTTTTTCGATCCATTGAAATGGATCTTCTTTTTTCCCGTACTGAATTCCGGTTAGCGTTTCGTAAAGGGATTTTGCCACTTCGCCTGTTTCCCCGTTGTTAATGAAAATGTCTTTTCCGTCCCAGCTTAATTGTCCGATTGGGGAAACAACGGCAGCCGTACCGGTTCCAAATGCTTCTTCCAAAGTGCCATCCAAATATGCCTGGTATAATTCTTCCATGGAAATCTTCCGTTCAACTACAGGAATATCCCAATAATTTAATAACTGGATGACAGAGTTTCTTGTAATTCCTTCCAATATACTTCCGTTTAATGCTGGCGTTACCACTTCGCCGTTTATTTTAAAGAATACATTCATGCTTCCTACTTCTTCAATATATTTCTTTTCCACACCGTCGAGCCAGAGTACTTGTGTAAATCCATTCCGCTCGCAG
Organism: Virgibacillus kimchii; assembly: GCF_055379185.1. NCBI lineage: Bacteria > Bacillati > Bacillota > Bacilli > Caryophanales > Bacillaceae > Virgibacillus > Virgibacillus kimchii. The sequence goes on from NZ_AP043951.1 coordinate 4,143,521, forward strand.
ATTTCCTGTGCTTTCAGACTGGAAGCGTAGTTCCCGCCTGTTTTTGCTTCACCGGTTCCACCTTTAACAGCACGGACAAACTGGTTCTCCACCGCAATCTTTACCGGGTTAATGCCCTCTTTGTAATAAGCACCGACCGGCGAGAGAATAACCATAAATTTATAGTGGTGCGAAGGTGCTACACCTATATACGCTTCGGTGGAAATAATAAATGGTCGAATATACAGGGAAGTGCCTTCTGCAGTTGGCACCCAGTCTCTGTCCAGGTCTACCAGTTGTTTAATTGCTTTAAGAACAAATTCTTCATCAATCGGTGGTATACATAGCCGATCGTTGGAATGATTCATCCGTTTCAGGTTTGTTTCCGGTCGAAACAGCTGAATGTCCCCATTTGGTGTATAATAGGCTTTTAATCCTTCAAATACCGTCTGGCCATAATGAAAGGTCATTGCAGACGGATCCAGGGTAATTGGCTGATACGGGATAATTTTGGCATTATGCCATCCCACCGGTTCGCTGTAATCCATCACAAACATGTGATCCGTAAATGTCCTGCCGAACACCAAATCATCCGGATTCGGCTTTTCTTTCCGATCTTTACTATACTCTACTTCAACTCTCCGGTCTTCCATGTCACTATCCCCTTGTTGTGAAAATTTAATAATAATAATACGCCATATATCGCAGAAAATCAACCCTTGAAGGCCACTTTTTTAAATAATTCCAATTTTGTTGTATAATTGAGATAGTATATGTGAATGCAAGGGAGTTGAGTAGGTGATTAGAGCAATTTTATTCGATTTGGACGATACATTATTATGGGACGAAAAAAGTGTGAAAGAAGCTTTCAGGTTAACTTGCCTGTTGGCGGAAAATAAGTATGGGGTCGATCCTGATATATTGGAGGAAAATGTTCGTGAACATGCAAGGGAACTGTATGCCTCTTATGAAACATATTCATTTACAAAAATGATCGGCATAAATCCGTTTGAAGGTTTATGGGGGCATTTTCCGGATGAAGGGGAGGACTTTCAGAAAATGAAAAAGCTGGCCCCGGATTACCGGAAGGAAGCATGGACAAGAGGCTTAAAAGATTCGGGAGTGGACGATCCTGAGTTCGGATATGAATTGGCAGAAGCCTTTCCGGTTAACCGCAGGAAGAGTGCATTTGTTTATGAAGATACATTTTCTGTACTGGATCAGTTGAAAGATAATTACAGGCTGTTGCTGCTCACAAATGGTTCGCCGGATTTGCAGCATACAAAACTGGAGATTACACCTGAGCTGGTGCCTTATTTTGATCATATTGTCATTTCCGGTGATTTTGGTAAAGGGAAGCCTGATCCTTCCATTTTCATGCATGCATTAAATCATTTGGGTGTGGGAAGTGAAGAAGCGTTAATGGTTGGGGATAATATCATGACGGATATACTTGGCGCCTCCAGAGCCGGCATTGACTCTGTCTGGGTAAACAGGCACGGAAAAGAGCACAGTGATATCGTACCTACATATGAAATTTCCAACCTGGAGGAATTGCTCGTTCTTTTGGATGATATTGATCGGAGGCAACAAAAATAGTGTTGGGAAAAACAGGGTGGTTTACAGAGAGGTATCCTGTTTTTTCTATTTGAAAAAACGGCAAAGTGGCGGGCTGGAAAGGCTCTTTGAAAAATTTATTTAAGGAGATTGCAGTCGGTGGCAGGAGGGAACTGTGGAAAAGTTCATCATATGGGCTGGTTGAAGGAATTGTGATCGGGAAGCTCCATAGAAGGTTCCTTCATAAGCTGATTGGATGGATTACGTATGATAGGCAGCTTCTCTGGAACATGCATGGTGTAATTTTGGGTCCCCCTTGTATGAGAGGAGCGATCTCAAGTGCACGCCAGGTGTGGTTTACGCTTCTCCGTGTATGAGATGCAGTGTCTCAGGTACACGCCAGGTGTGGTTTACGCACCTCCGTGTATGATAGGGAGTGTCTCAGGTACATGCCTGGTGTATGTTTTGCTCCTCCGTGTATGATAGGGAGTGTCTCAGGTACATGCCAGGTGTGGTTTACGCTTTTCCGTGTATGAGATGCAGCTTCTCAGGTACACGCCAGGTGTGGTTTACGCACCTCCGTGTATGATAGGGAGTGTCTCAGGTACATGCCAAGTGTGGTTTACGCTTCTCCGTGTATGAGATGCAGCTTCTCAGGAACACACCTCATGAAGTTCACGCTCTCTCTTGCATGATAGGCAGTGTCTCAAATACTCGCTTGGTAAATTTTTCGCTTAACTATGTATGAGAGCCAATTCCCATGATACAAACCCGAGCCGGTTTACCCTCTACCGTGTTTCAAAGATGCTGAATCACATTGCTCGCATCCCGCTCCCGTAATAAAAAAAGCCCTGTATGAAACAGGGCATTCTATCTGTGTCCGGTTCATTCACTAGACATAAAAATTACAAGTCCACGGCCGTAACATCATTAATTTCTTCCAGATTGATCAAAGCCTCTTTCTCTTTTTCTTCCAGATACTTGTCTACGGTGAGCATCATGATGGCATTGCCGCCGACATCGGAGCGATCCACCTGCATGGTGGCAATATTCACTTCATGTTCGGCAAGCAGGTTCCCCATCTTTCCAATTACACCTGGCTGGTCTTTATGGTGGATAACGACAATATGACCCTTTGGTGTTACATCCACGCTGTAACGGTCCACCTTCACAATGCGCGGTCCAAGTCCATTGAGTAACGTGCCGGAAACACTGCGCGTCCCTGACTTCGTTTCTACCTCCACCGTTAGCAGATTTGTAAATCCTTTCGTTTTGGATGTCTTGTTTTCATGGATCGTAATTCCCTTTTTATCTGCAAGGTAAAGCGCATTTACATCGTTTACGTGGGTGCCGAGATGACGTTTCAGCAGCCCTTTCACCGTGTTCCTCGTAATTGGCGCTATTTCCACCCCGGAAAGGTCTCCGGAATAGTAAATATTGATTTTTTCTGCTACATCATTGGACAGATAGCTTAAAAAGACCCCGAGTTTTTCAGATAAATTAAAGTACGGTTCTATCTTTCCGAGTGCTTCACTGGAGACAGACGGCAAATTGACCGGGTTTGCAACCGTCCCTTCAGTGAGGAAACGAATAACATCTTCAGAAACATCGACGGCCACATTTTCCTGGGCTTCCACTGTGCTTGCACCAAGATGCGGCGTAGCAATAACCTCCGGCAGATCAAGCAGCTTATGATCATAAAAAGGTTCTTCCTCAAACACATCCAAGGCAGCGCCGGCAACCTTTCCTGAAGTGATCGCGTCATATAACGCATTCTCTTCAATGATGCCGCCTCGTGCACAATTGACGATATGTACGCCTTGTTTCATCAACTGAAAAGCATCTGCATTGATCAAATGCTTCGTTTCTTTAAGTAACGGTGTATGGACAGTGATAAAGTCTGCTTGTTGGATCACTTCTTCAAAAGTTCCGTAACCGATTCCCATATTTTCCGCTTTTTCTTCTGTGAGGAAAGGATCATATGCAATTACCTTCATGCGCTGTCCTTTTGCTCTGTGGGCCACTTCCGCACCGATTCTTCCGAGTCCGACGATGCCGAGCGTTTTATTTTTTAGTTCAATACCGACATATTTTTTCCGTTCCCATTGTTGCTTTTTCAACGATTGAAAAGCCTGGGGGATCCTTCTGGATAAAGACATCAGCATGGCCATGGTATGTTCGGCTGCAGAGTTCGTATTGCCGTGGGGCGCGTTCACTACGATAATACCCCGTTCTGTGGCTGCATCAAGATCAATATTATCTATCCCCACCCCGGCTCTTCCAATGATTTTCAGCTTATTTGCATGGTCAATAATCTCGCGGGTTACTTTTGTCTGGCTTCTGACAAGTAAGGCATCTGCATCTGCAATCTTATGTTTCACCTCTTCCGGTGACAGGTCTGTGGCCATGTCAATTTCGACGGATGGCTCATTTCGCAACGGTTTGATTCCTTCTTCGCTGAGTGGATCGGTAATTAATACGCGAAAAGCCATTACTGCACCTCCATTGGTGAATTGTTTATATACATTTTTTGGGCTGCTTGTACACCTTTGCCCAGTTCAATTTGCTTTCCGATTTTACGTAAGCCAATTTCAATCAGGCTGATCGCCTGCAGTATATCGGCTGGGGAACAATAGCCCATATGACCAATACGAAATATTTTTCCTTTTAAATGATTCTGCCCACCGGCAATGGAAAGTCCAAATTCTTTTTTCAATATTTTTCGAAGCTCATCTGCTTTAAAATCTTCCGGTTGCATTGCAGTAACTGTTGGCGAACCTGCTTCATCTGCTGTTAAAAGGGGAATCCCCAGTTCGCGGAAAGCGGTTCTTGTCATATTCATCATGAGCTGATGGCGTGTATAAATCTCCTGTAAACCCTCATCATGCATCTGTTCCAATGCTTTTTCCAGGCCGAATAAAAGGGAAATGGCCGGAGTGAAAGGTGTGGAATCATTGGCCAGATTGTCCCGGTACTTTTTTAAATCCAGATAAAAACGGGGATGCGGATTCTCTTCTATTACTTTCCAGGCTCGTTTGCTTGCAGCAATAAACGCAAGACCGGGCGGAAGCATCATCGCCTTTTGTGATCCTGTGACCAACAGATCAATACCCCATGTGTCCATTTTCGACTTCACTGCCCCCAGGCATGAGACACCGTCAACTATAAACAGGGCGTCAGAATGGTTATGTACGGTTTCGGCCAGCTTATCAACCGGATTTAACACACCGGTAGAGGTTTCACAATATGTGGCAAATACTGCTTTTATGTTATCGTGTTCTTCAAGAAAGGATGTGACAGATTTCGGATCTGCAGCATCTCCCCACGGTGTTTCCAACCGATGTACGGTTATTTCATAGGCGTCACAAATCTTGGCAAATCTGTCTCCAAATGATCCGGTTATGATAACCAATACTTCGTCCCCTGGTTTTACGGTATTCACAACAGCAGTTTCCAATGCTGCTGTTCCGCTTCCGGCAATGATCATCACTTCTTCTTCTGTTCCGAATACCGGTTTAAGCTGTGGTTTAATACGCTGAATTAATTCTTTTGTCTCCTGATCCCTGTGGCCAATCATTTGCTGTGACATGGCACGCTGTACACTTGGCGGTATAGGGGTGGGACCGGGAATCCTCAATAATTGTTGTTCTTTCAGCACTTTGATTGCTCCTTCCATTTTTAAAAACCGAACGTTCGGCAATGAAATGTCTTTAATGTTTGTTAATTGGTTTTAATATTAATCAGCATAGCAGAATTTGCGCAAATGTCAACGGATTTCGTACAATTTAAATAAATAAAATTATAACACAAAAAAAGGCTGGAACAAAAGTTTATAACTCAAAGCAAGTTCGGATTTAGTAGACATTGCCCGTCGCGGCGATGCCTACATCCCGCAAGCGTCTCCGTATGTTTCCGGAGCCACTGTGTAAAACATTGGCTTCTTAAGTGAGTTGACTTATGTTCCAACCTTTATTTTATTCTGCTTTAACAACCCATCAGTCAGTCTCTCTGAATTGTATCTTCCTTCATGGAAACTGCATTTGGAGTGCTATCATTCCCCATTTTTAATTCATTATCCGCAAGTATAACGATTTTACCGTTTTCCACTGCTTCCAAAAGCTTGTCAGCCTGTTTATCCGATATATTTTCTTTTTTCAATCTTTCATGCAGGCTCGTATGCACATTTTTGCTATTCGAAAATAAGTTTTGTACCTTCTTCGTAAATTTATGCTTTTCAGGTTCTCCTGAAACCTCACTTTCGACATTCACATCCGTATGTTTAATTAAATTTTCTGTGTGGTCTTCATTTGCCAAGAGGGAAATATTGCTCGATTTATAGCCTTTTAATTCCAAGGAGGTTACCATATTAATTACTTCGTCTGTAGTTTCATACGGTCCAAAAATTTCATTGCTCATTGGAGCTTCCTCCTTTTATATAGAAGTATTTATTTGTTTTTTTCCCGTTCATTTATCGTGATAAACGAGTAAATGGAAGGTTCTCAATTAGACAAATATGCAGTTGTCTTGGTAAAGTTTAGATATAACATTCTACTGGAATAATGGTAATGCAGTAAAAACAATAGATGGGGAGAAGAGTATGTATAAAAACTCGGAAAAATTTTTAACGGCTTTTACAAAAATAGAGAAGCAGTTAAAATCACGCTTGAACAATCGAAAGGATATTGGCTTTGCCAGATCGGTAAAAATATTACGAAGTTCAAATGCCATTGTGAGGCGTTACAGTGATGATTTGTTATCATTCGCTGAGCTGCGGAATGCAATTGTACATAATAAAATCGATATGGCCTATGCGATCGCAGAACCACATGATTCCATTGTGGAAAGAATAGAGCGGATCGAAAAAGAATTGACACATCCCATATTGGTCGGTTCCACATTCTCCAAAAAAGTGTATACCTTCCAGGAAAGTGATCCGCTGGCTGATATGCTTATGCTGATCAGGGAAAAAGATTTGTCCAAATTTCCCATTTATGACAATGATACGTTTAAAGGGCTGCTCACCCAAAAAGGGATTGCCAAATGGCTGGCAAATAATGATGGGGACCAACGCCTGGCCCGTGAAACAAGTATAAAGGAAGTATTGCCTTTTGAGGGCGAAGAAAATTATAAATTTATTACAGGTAAAGCTTCCATATACCGGGCGGTAGAGCTTTTCAGGGAACAAATTGGCAGGGGGAAGCGATTGGAAGCATTATTAATCACGAAAACCGGTATGCCGCAGGAACAATTAGTCGGTATCATCACTGCGTGGGATATTTTGGATACTAATTGATCTGCATTTTCGGAAGTGACCAATAGATCAGGGAGGTTACGTAATGAACAACAAAAGATGGTTGGCCCTTGCTGTAGCGGTGGGGTTGTTCTTTGTTTCTATCGGATTTCAATTTACTGCAAATATGGCTGCTACTGACATCGAAGAAGTATTCGGTTTTTGGGACAGACCGTTTGATGAAAATGTGATTGAGGAAGGGGATTTTAACGAAAAAATTGCGGTGCTCCATGTGGAAGGTGTGATTCAGGATATTTCCACAAACGATCTTTTATCGTCGTCAGTTTATAACCACAAAGGCTTCCTTGAGATGCTTGAGCAGGCAGCGATGGATGATACGGTGGAAGGCATCATTCTGCGGGTGAATACGCCTGGTGGAGGTGTGGTGGAAAGTGCCGAAATACATGATCAAATTGTAGAAATACAGGAGGAATATGATAAGCCTGTATATATATCCATGGGCAATACAGCAGCATCCGGAGGCTATTATATTTCTGCACCTGCGGATAAAATTATCGCCCATCCCGCCACTGTTACCGGGTCAATTGGTGTGATTATGGAAAGTATCAACTTTGGCGAACTGGCGGAAGATCTTGGAATCGATTTTAATACGATTACAAGCGGGGAATATAAGGATATTATGTCCTCAACCCGTGATATGACTGAAGCGGAATTTGAAATTTTACAGACAATCATTGATGAAATGTATGATGACTTTGTTCAAGTCATTGCAGAAGGCCGCGGAATGGATGACAATGAAGTCCGCCGGTTGGGAGATGGACGGATTTACACCGGGAAGCAGGCATTTGAAAATGGACTTGTGGATGATTTAGGGTCCATGAATGATACGATTACCATGCTTCGTGAAGACTATGGCCTGCAGCAGGCTTCCGTCATTGAATATGAAGCAAACGTTGGTTTCAGACAATTTCTGGCAGGAGCCATGCAAAATACATTTAGTGGTGAAAGCGATATTATGGGGATAAAGGAAATATTGCGGCAATCCAATGCGCCGAGTGCCATGTATTTATATACAGAGTAGGAGATGGTTCAGATGAGTGAAGAGCAAGAAGCATATATTACTAGTGATGAACCGGGGAGGAAGCCGAGATATGCCGGATTTTGGATGAGATTTTGGGCCTATTTGGCTGATTTGCTTGTTGTTTTCAGTATAAATGGCATCCTGCTCAGCCCGCTTGGGTTTATGAATGATGGCTTTCCTGTAGAAATTGGCTTTTGGACGGTGGCGGGGATTGCCGGCTCTATTATTTCCTATCTATATTTTCTGCTGATGACCCGATTTTATTCCCAAACAGTCGGGAAGATGATATTTGGGTTGAAAGTGGTACGGGAAGATCTATCGGCCCTAACATGGAGAGACCTTCTGTTCAGGGAAGTTGTCGGCAGATTTTTTCACCGTGTATTTTCCTTCACTTTTTTACTTTATATTATCGTCGGCTTCACCAACCAAAAACAAGGTTTGCATGACATCATCGGAAACACCAGAGTAGTATTCGACGACTAAATAGGGGGTCTGACCCCTCAATTCTGTATATTCTGAATATTAATATTATAATCCTCTTTTTTTATGTTGTTGTGAGTTGTAATACAGCTTGAATAATAGGAAGAACTAAATTAAACTAAAAAGAAAGAAATATCCAATTTGTAAAAAAACAATGAGGGAGTGGAGGAAAAAATGAAAGCGGAAACAAATGTACATAATGAATTGGAAAAGTTGTTAGTTCGTACAAGAAGAAACACGTTGGGGGATTTACTTGTCAGAACGAGAGAAAGAATGCCGGAAAAAGAAGCCATCGTTTATGGCTCCAAAAGGTTAACATATGCGGAACTGGATAACCTGGTTAACCAAACTGCTCATGGATTTGTGGCGGATGGGATGAAAAAAGGGGACATGATTACGGTAATGTCCAAAAACAGTCTTGATTTTATTATAGCTTACTTTGCTCTGGCCAGAATTGGCGCGGTAATGATTCCTATTAACTATATGCTATCCACAGAAGATATCCAGTATATTTTGGAGCATGCAGAAGCAAGTGGGTTCATTGCTGCGGAAGAATATGCACCAATATTGGATCAGTCAGCAGGGAGGTTGGATATTAAGTTCCGTTATTTGATGGACACAGCCGAGAAGAAACATGGGGGGCTGGTGGAATGGACACCTTTAACTGTAGCAAGGGAAGACCAGCCTGCAGATTTTGTCGATGCTGATCTTCATGATGATGATCTTGCGCATGTTTTATATACAAGCGGAACAGAATCCCGTCCCAAAGGTGTTATGCTGTCCCATAAGAGTCTGATCAGTGAATATGTCAGCAGTATCGTAGATGGTAAAATGGAATCCCGTGATATTGCGATTCATGCGCTGCCGTTATATCATAGTGCACAGCTGCATGTTTTCCTGGGGCCAAGCATCTATGTAGGAGCAAGCGGAATTGTGCTCGGTGCTGCGAGTCCGGAAGTTATACTGAAAACCATTGAAGAGGAAGGAGCTACACAGCTGTTTGCACCGCCTACCGTATGGATTGCACTTCTCAGGCATGAGGATTTTGATAAGCGTGACTTATCCACGCTCGAAAAATGTTATTATGGGGCGGCAATTATGCCAAGAGAGATACTAAAGGAGCTTTCCGAGCGGTTGCCAAATGCGAAGTTTTGGAATTTTTACGGGCAGACGGAAGTAGCTCCTCTTGCTACAGCGCTGCAGCCGGAGGATCAATTACGCAAGCTTGGTTCCGCAGGTGTTCCGACACTAAATGTGCAAACAAAGATAGTTGATGAAGTAGGAAATGAGGTAAGCCGTGGAGAAATGGGTGAAATTGTACACAGGACCCCCCATGCAATGAAAGGCTATCTGCATGATCCCGATAAGACGGCCGAATCCTTTAAAAACGGCTGGTTCCACAGCGGTGACTTGGGCGTGATGGATGAAGAGGGCTATATTACCATTGTAGACCGGAAGAAAGATATGATTAATACCGGCGGGGTTAATGTATCGAGCAGAGAGGTAGAAGAAATACTTTATCAATTGGAAGGCGTCTCGGAAGTGGCCGTAATCAGTATACCGGATGCTTATTGGATCGAAGCGGTATCTGCCATCATTGTTCCAAAAAAGGGAGCCAATTTGACAGAAGAAAAAGTGGTGGAATTTTGCAAAGAAAGAATGTCCAAATTTAAAGTTCCCAAGTATGTGGATATTACAGATGAATTGCCAAAAAACCCAAGCGGAAAAGTATTGAAACGGTCGTTAAGAGATAAATATGAAGCATATTGGAAATAAAAAAAGACCAAAGCACTGTGTTTTTAAGCGCAGTGCTTTGTTTTTTTTAACAAACAGGAATAGAAAGGAGACTATTTGCAACACTAAAAATGGAGGTGTTTTTCATGAGCAAAAAGAATAATCAGTATAGAAAACACAGAGATGACACGAGTGTAAACCCGCAAGGTTTATCTGAAGACGCCGCAGACCATCAGCCTAAATCACAGTTGGAGCAGCGGGCCAAAAAGAAAAATACGAAGATCTAAGAAGGTGAACATGATCGATCCTACTTTAAAATATCTAATGGAAGCCTTGTCCAATTACAGCGAAAATGAACTGTGCCAAAGCATCTTTGCAAAACTGAAAACAAACATTTACACCAGTGAAGAATCATTTGTCAAAGAGCTGAATGAGGAAGAATCCACTTATTTAAACGATGTGCTGGAAAATGAACTGGCCTATGCAAAAAGGGTGCAATATGACGAGAGAGTTAAAGAGCTGACGGAAGTATACGAGTTATTGTTCTAAAATTAGACATAAAATTAGGATATTATTCCCATTGCAAAAAAACAGCAAAAGGTTTAGTATATATGTATAAATACAAGCTGCAATGTTCGTATTTCACTTAAGTTTTAACCTCTAACGAGATAATAGGGAGTTTTACATTGGAACTGAAATGTCGCGCCGTCATTGTGTAGCGGAAGACAGGAAAGTTTCTGCAGACACCCACCTGGTGATATGGTGGTTAAAAACTTGTTATCTTAAATACGGCAATTGTGGCCTGTATATACATAACTTTAAAAGAAACCAGTTTCTTAAATGAAGCTGGTTTTTGTTGTTTTGGGACATGATACCTGTCCCCCATGTCTCTATTTAGCTGTTCTTCGGAAAATTTGACCTTGACAAATCTTTCTAAATTATTTAATCTTTATATAAATAATTATTACTATGTTTTCATACAAATTACTACTACAGTCTTACATATCACTTACCCACACCTAGTATATGACTGAATTCAGCTTAGTATATACTACCATCGAAAGTTTGAATCTCTCTTTTTCTTTATACGTACATTTCAATTCCAACAACACGAATTATTTTTGATTAAACGTTGTAGTGTTTAGCAATATATGCCATTACTTTGGAAAAACATTTTAATTTAAGAATTCCTAATTTTAAATTAATAAAATGCCGGTGTTTAAATAAAAATACTTGATCGGTATTCATTTCGGAATCTTTGGAATGGGGGAACTCAGGTGACGAAACAACCACTATTGCAAGTTGATCGGCTTCAGACCTATTTTTATTTGGATCAGGACCAAGTAGCAAAAGCTGTCGACGATATTTCATTTTCTATTCATCCAGGAGAAACAGTGGCTTTGGTAGGAGAATCAGGCAGCGGTAAAAGTATTACAGCATTATCCATTATGCAATTAATTAGTAAGCCGGGCAGAATTATTAATGGAACTATACATATGGACGGGGAAGAATTACTCAAGAAATCTCCCAAGCAAATGACAAAAATTCGCGGCAATGAAATTGCAATGATTTTCCAGGAACCAATGACAGCCTTAAATCCGGTATATTCTATTGGAAATCAATTAATGGAAATGCTTAAAAAACATAAAAAGCTAAGCAAAAACGAGGCACATAAAAGAGCGGTTGAATTATTAAAAACGGTTGGTATTCCAAGGGCGGAAGAAATAATCGAAGAATATCCCCATCAACTTTCCGGTGGGATGAGACAGCGTGTCATGATAGCTATGGCGATTTCCTGTGAACCAAGTTTACTCATTGCTGATGAACCCACAACAGCACTTGATGTCACCATCCAAGCTCAGATACTCGATTTGATGGTTGAAATGAAAGAAAAATTTCAAACGGCTCTTTTGCTGATTACCCATGATTTAGGGGTTGTATCTGAATATGCTGATCGAGTTATGGTCATGTATGGCGGACAAATCATTGAGCAGGCCAATACGAAAAAAATAATAGGGAACACAAAACACCCTTATACCAAAGGTTTGCTGGAAAGCATACCCAAACTGGAAGAAGAGGTAGACCGTCTTGGGGCAATAAAGGGAACCGTTCCTGCTGCATCAGACTTTCCACAGGGATGTCGATTCTCAACGCGTTGCCCATTTGTGATGGAAAAATGTTTGCATACGAATCCGGAATTAGAAGAAATAGATACGGATCACTTCGTTCGCTGTCACCTCTATGAAGATGGGAGGGATTCTCTTGACTGATACAAAAAGTAATATTTTAGAAAAACCTCAAGAAAAAGAAACAAAAGAAGTCCTTGTTGATATTCAAAATGTGAAGAAATACTTTCCGATTAAAGGCGGCATCCTAAAACGAACGATTGGCCACTTAAAAGCCGTGGACGATGTTACCTTTCAAGTACATAAAGGAGAAACACTGGGGATTGTCGGTGAATCAGGATCCGGAAAATCAACTTTGGGACGTGTCATATTACGACTGCTTGATCCAACTGATGGAAGTATTAACTTTGAGAATATTGATATCTCCGATTTATCGAAAAGAAAAATGAATAAATACAGAAAAGACATGCAAATCGTCTTTCAGGATCCTTTTGCTTCGTTAAACTCAAAAATGAGTGTTGGAGAACTGGTTGAAGAACCACTCCTCGTTCAAACATCACTATCCAAACAGGAAAGAAAAGAGAAAGCGAAGGAAATGATTGAAAAAGTAGGACTTCGTCAAACTGATCTGGAGAAATATCCACATGAATTTTCAGGAGGGCAACGGCAGCGAATAAGCATAGCAAGAGCTTTAGTGCTGGAGCCCAAATTTGTTATATGCGATGAGCCAGTTTCTGCTTTGGATGTCTCTATTCAAGCTCAAGTTCTAAATTTGATGAATGACCTTCAGGATGACCTGGGACTGACGTATTTATTTATTGCGCATGATTTAAGTGTTGTAAAGCATATAAGTGACCGTGTAGCAGTGATGTATTTAGGAAGAATTGTGGAAATAGCACCAAAGCGAATGTTGTATGACAACCCGCTTCATCCATATACACAAGGCTTACTGTCATCGATACCGACAGTTAGTGCGGAGTCTTCCGGCAGGGAACGGGAACGAATAAAACTAACCGGTGATCTTCCAAGCCCGGCTAATCCACCATCAGGTTGTACATTTAGAACCAGGTGTCCGTTTGCCTATGATCGATGTATGGAAGAGCGTCCGGAATTAGAGGAAAAAGAGAATGGCCATTTCGTTGCATGCCATCTATATACGTAAAAATACATCGTTTAAGCCGTTGGTACTTGGGCTCTTCATTAAGTTTTTAAATAGAAATACAGCTTAAGGAGGTGATGGTTAGTCGTTGATATTCGTGACACGGATTAATAATTTTCATGATTAAAGGGGGAAATACAGTTGGTAAAAAAGTTTAATGTTAAGTTAGCTTTTCTCATTTTGCTTTTCGTGCTTGGAATTATTCTGGCAGCGTGTAGTGATGATGCGGCTTCTGAGGAACCAGACGATGATGCAGATGATGAAACAGAAGAACAGGAACCGGAAACAGATGACGGTGAAGCTGATGAAGAAGAAGAGGAAGTTCAAACCGGGGAGCCTCAAATGGGCGGTGATATCGTTGGTGCCATGGATACTGCTCCGGCCGGTGTTTTTAACCCGATTTTTTATGAAGAATCGTATGAAGCAAATATTTTAAACTTCACACATGAATCTTTATTGAGCCAGGATGATGAACTGCAATTTCAGCCTAATCTGGCTTATGACTGGGAAATCAACGACGATCAAACAGAAATTACTTTATTCATTGAAGAAGACGTTACATGGCATGATGGTGAGGATTTCACAGCCCATGATGTTGTATTTACTTATCAGGCCATTGCAAGCCCCGGCTATATAGAAGCAGGCGGCGTTCGGACGAGTTACGTTGACAAATTACTTGGCTATGAGGAATTTGTCAACGGGGAAACGGATGAATTCGAAGGTGTTGTTGCTGAAGACGATTACACCGTAACATTCAGGTTTGAGCAACCAAACGTAACCATATTAATGGATGTTTCATTCTCGATTATTCCTGAGCATGTTTTTGGAGATATACCAATCGAGGATATACCTTCACATCCTGCAACATTAGATGCGGGAGAAGTCATAGGTACGGGACCTTTTGTGTTCACTGAAATGCTTGAACGTGAACAATATGTGCTGGAAAAGAATGCAGATTACTGGCAAGGAGAACCCTATTTAGATTCCGTAACATGGAGAATCGTTGATCAATCTGTCATTTTGGGTTTACTTGAAAGTGGTGAAATTGATTTCATCGGGGATCCAAGTGGCGTTCCTCCAGGGGATTATGAGTCCATTGCTTCTGAAGATCATATTGAAATTATTGAGCAGCCGGACTTTGGTTATCAGTTAATGGGCTTCATCCACAATCAACGTCCAGTTGAGGATGCCGACAGTGGAGTAATTGATCCGGATAACTGGATTCCAAATGAGGACATGAATGATCCACTTGTCCGACAGGCAATTGCTTATACCATTGATCGGCAGGCGATTGTTGATGAATTATTGCATGGTCATGGAACCGTTATCAATGCACCGATTGCACAACAATTCTGGGCATATGATGAAAGTGCAGGAATAGATTATCATCAGGATTATGACAAAGCAGCAGAATTACTGGATGAGGCGGGCTATGTTGATGCAAATGGAGATGGATACAGAGAGACGCCGGATGGAGAAGAATGGGTAGTTAACTTAAATTACCCGACCGGAAACCAACTTCGTGAAAATTCTGCACCAATCCTCGCTGCAATGATCGAAGAAGCTGGTATTCAGGTTGATGTAAGACAGCCAAGAGAAATGTCTGCTTACCAGGAAGATTTAACAAATAACACAGAAGATTGGGATTTATACCTGCTTGGCTGGAGTCTTGGCAGTGGGGACCCGGACCCGTCCGGATTATGGAGAACAGAAGATGCATATAACTTTGGACGCTGGAATAACCCGGACTCGGATCAATTAATTGTAGATGCAATCACACCACCTGATGCATTTGAACAGTCTTACCGTGAAGAAGTTTACAGTGAATGGCAAGGTATGTTTTCAGAAGATCTGCCTGCATTACTGCTTTACGCTCAAAACAGTATCTATGGTATTAATGAACGTTTAAATGGTGTAGAACCAAGACCATACTCTTTCAATAATGATCCGCATTTATGGTGGGTATCTGAGTAATGAGTATTTAAGGGTGAAGAGCGTGGGGAGCCACCTCATGCTCTTTTTCCTTTTCAATACATACGCTTTATAAAATATGGCAGGCATGAAAGAGATTCCTTACCAGCGTCTTCGTGATTAATGAATCCTCATACTCCGGAGTACCGAACATCACGACAATGTTTTAGACCTTAGGACTTACAAAAAGCGGCTTCCTAAGGCGCATACACTTAAAGAGGATAAGAAGGTTTACGCTTATCAATCTGCTGATAAAACCCGATTTAATGTCCAAAAACCAGGGGGGAGTTAAATGTACAAATATATCATCCGGCGCATACTTGTTTTCATTCCAATGCTATTTGCCCTGACAATTATTGTATTTGGGCTAGCCCTGGCAGCACCCGGTGATGCGTTAACTGGACAGATGCTTGCAGATCCCACCGTAGATCCCGAAGTTTATGAACAACAGCGGGAAGCATTGGGATTAAATGATCCGATTCCTGTTCAATATTGGAATTGGTTAACCAATGTAGCACAGGGAGATTTCGGAGAATCTTTAGTATATAATGGCCGTTCGGTTGCAGAATTAATTGAAGCGCGCCTTGCAAATACGGTGTACTTAGGGTTATTTTCACTAGCCATTACCATTGTTGTAGCAATACCAATCGGGATTTATTCCGCAAGAAAACCATATTCCCTGCTTGATTACGCAGCTACAGGGTTCGGATTTCTCGGACTGGCTATACCAAATTTCTTTTTCGGATTACTTGCGATTTATGTTTTATCTATTAATTTAGGGTTGTTTCCTGCACAAGGTACCTTATCCGGACCTGGTGGATCCGGCTTTGAGGCGTTTTATGACCGGATACACCACATGATTTTACCTGGTATTACACTTGGGTTGGCAGGTACAGCAACTTATATGCGGTATATGCGTTCCGAAGTGCTTGATGTGCTTGGAAGTGACTATATACGAACAGCAAAGGCAAAAGGAATGTCAGATAGCAATGTACTGTATAAACATACACTTCGAAATGCGCTTATCCCTATTATTACGTTAATGGGTTTTGAGATTGGTGTACTTTTGAGTGGCGCGGTCATAACCGAGCAGGTATTTCAGTATCCAGGCATTGGAACGCTGTTTATCAACTCAGTTACGAATCGTGACTTCCCTGTAGTTATGGCGATAGCATTGATACTTGGTGTTCTGATACTCATCGGTAACTTAATCGCCGATATTCTGTACAGTATTATCGATCCAAGAATCCGATATGATTGAGGTGAATTCATCCTATGCAACCCAATCCACAAGAGACGTTGTCAACACAGCCGGAACAGCGTCCAAATGGTAAGAAAAATAGTAGCAGAAGTCCATTTCAATTGGCATTGAGCAGATTTTTAAAAAACAAGATTGCTGTCATCAGTGTGATTTTATTAGTATTCATTATTATCATTTGTCTGCTTGCGCCGGTTTTGACAGATCAGGATCCAGAAGCGACAAACCTGTTTCAAATCGAAAAAGGTCCAAGTGAAGAGCATATTCTAGGAACGAATGGGACGGGCCAGGATAATTTCGCACGTTTATTATATGGCGGGCGCATGTCCCTGTTAGTTGGCTTCAGTGCAATGTTTTTTACTTTAACGATCGGCATCGTATTAGGATCACTTGCAGGTTATTATGGAGGAAAAGTGGATAATATTATTATGCGAGCAACGGATATTGTTCTCATGCTTCCATTTTTAGTATTGGCATTGACGATTATTGCAATTATTCCAGAGATGACGATACCAATTTTTATAACCATTATCGCGGTGACGTCCTGGCCTAATTTAACAAGAATTATTCGTGGATCCTATTTATCGCTGCGTGAGCAGGAATTTATCCAAGGTGCAAGAGCCATTGGTGCAAGTGATTTTCGCATTATTTTCAGACATTTTATCCCAAATGCGATCGGACCGATTATCGTTAATGCCACCTTAATGATGGCAGTCTATATTATTGTTGAATCAGGCTTGAGTTTTATTGGATTCGGTATTCCGGAACCGACACCTACATGGGGGAATATGTTATCTGAAGCAATGAATGTTCGTATTTTACGTAACCATCCGGAAGCATGGATTCCACCTGGGATAGCTATATTTGTTACTGTTCTGGCCATTAACTTTATTGGTGATGGTCTGCGCGATGCATTTGATCCGAAAAGTAAGCAAAGATAAATATAGTGAAACTGTAATCAGTAGGAAAAAAGGTTCGTAAGTAATACATCAGACAAAAGAAAGTATTTTTCAAGGTAGAAGGTTATGCAAACATTGAAACACAGATTTTTAGTGGGGCAGTAAGCGCAGCTTTAAGACATGACGTTTAAGTCTGTGCCGCCCCCTTTTCCCGCTAATGATTAGTACCTAAAGGATCGTCCTCATGCACTTGAATAGAATCACGGTTTGAATTACAGTTGCATCCCCCATTTATCTTCTTTGCTTTCACCTCACAAGCTCGAAATCGGAATTTAATTGTCAATACATCCGATTAAAATGCGAAAAATTCAGTTTTATCAAACCTGTGTCTAGAAATAATGCGTTCTGGACGTTGCTATATAAGTAAAATTTGTCTCTTCTGATTTGAATATGGTATTATCTTGTGTCTGCTAGGCATGTTATCGTTTAATCAAGAGGAGGGGACGGACATGAATTTTACATATGAAACATTGGATCATGTTCAGGTGGCAGCACCTGCAGGAAGCGAGGATGAGGCACGGGGTTTTTACCATGACAAGCTTGGGTTTACTGAAATAGAAAAGCCGGACACACTAAAGAATAACGGCGGCGTATGGTTTCAGGCCGGCGGGGTTCATATCCACATTGGCGTGGAAGAACCATTTACACCGGCAAAGAAAGCACATCCGGCAATTCGGGTGCGGAACTTAGATGCATTACAGGGTCATTTGCGGACAGTCGAGGTTGGTTTTCTGGTCGATGATCGTCTGCCTGGAGCGAAACGGTTTTATGTTTCTGACCCATTCGGAAATAGAATAGAATTTTTGGAATGGAAATGATTTCCACTAAGAAACACAAATACGTAGCACGCCCTGTTCGACTCAACTATTTCGGGAAGTGACAGGGCTGTTTCATCAACTCAGTTTATACCAATACTGTTTCCACTTTTTCGTCTCCAATCTTTCGTAATAGATTTTCATCCGCTCACTGGAGATCTTAAAATATGGCGTGGGTTTTATCTCCATATTCAATAAATCATGAACACCATGCGGTGCACATAAAATCAGTTTTCCTTTATTATCCAAACGAACGGCAATGGCAGTCGCCGTTTCAGGAAACTTTGCTACAGCATCCAGCGTACTGGTATATGGCTCAATGTTATTCCTTCTGTGCATTCTTGCCTCGTTTTTGACTGACCAGGGGACATCTGGACGCAAAGCCAGCAATTGTTCCTCAAATCGTTTTTCCTCTGATATGTCCGGCATGTTTTTATCGCAATATACGACATCCACGTCTGCAAGAGGTGTTCTCTCTTGAAAATGATGTAAAACATCCCATACTTTGGACCGTATAAATCCTGCACAAATCCAGCAATCTGGTAAACGGAGTGTTTGTACTGTTTTTAAAATATCCATCATCCACCGATCTTTACAAATTAGCTCAACCACATCTTGTTCCCTAAGTAATTTCATCTTTCTCACCTCTTATTCCATTATAAAGGTTTTGTTTCCCGATAAGTATGGTAAAATGGATATTGTTTTTACAACGTTTACAGAGTATGAATGATGTAATAGACAGAGTGGTCACGCACATGATCTAATTATCTACATAATTCGGCATATTGCGGGAGTGAAAATCCTTTCAATGGGATGAGCATTTAGCGCAGATCCAGGCAATATGTCCAAGGCACTAAGTCCAACGGGGGAGATGCGGTCATGAGTAATGCAGGAATTGAACGCCCGGAACAAATAAATAAGTTTCCTATCGTTGCTGTGCTGATTACAGGAGCTTTTTTGGCAATTTTAAATCAGACTTTGCTTGCCACAGCAATTCCACCGATTATGGAAGATCTAAATTTGACGGAGAATACGGCGCAATGGGTCACTACTGTTTTTATGCTGGTCAACGGTATTATGATTCCAATAACTGCTTTTTTGATTGAAACATTCACAGCGAGAAAGTTATTTCTCACGGCAATGAGTATATTTGCTTTTGGTACGCTCATATGTGCATTTTCACCCGGTTTTATAGTGTTAATGATTGGTCGGGTTATTCAGGCGGCAGGGGCCGGAATTATGATGCCTTTAATGATGACGATTTTCCTGTTGATTTTCCCTGTTGAAAAAAGAGGGACTGCAATGGGAACAGTAGGACTTGTCATAGGATTTGCACCGGCTTTGGGGCCGGTGATTTCCGGATGGCTGGTGGAACAATACCCATGGCGGTCATTATTTTATGTTGTATTGCCATTTGCTGTTTTAAATATCATTATTGCTTACTTTGTTATGAAAAATGTGACAGAGCAAACTTATCCAAAAGTGGACGTACTATCTATTATTCTATCAACCTTTGGGTTTGGCGGATTATTATACGGTTTCAGTTCGGCAGGAAATTACGGCTGGGCAAATATAACAGTTGTTCTTGCATTGGTTGTAGGAGCCATCTCGCTTACTGCCTTCATCCTTCGCCAACTGAAGCTTAAACAGCCTATTTTAGAGTTTCGTGTGCTGAAAAATAAAATTTTCACGATTAGCACGGTCATTGGCATGATTGCCTTCATCGGCCTCATTGGTGCGGAAACCATTTTGCCGATTTACATGCAGACGATGGCGGGGTATACAGCACTGGAATCGGGAATGATGATTCTTCCGGGGGCGTTGATTATGGGCTTTATGTCTCCGATCAACGGCAGGATATTTGATAAATTTGGTGCGCGTTACCTGGTCATTACCGGATTAACTCTGTTAACCATTACTTCTTTTTTATATGCAAATCTGACACCGGAGACTACACTTACTTACATTACGATTGTTTTTGCCATTCGTATGTTCGGAATTTCCATGATTATGATGCCGGCGACTACTGCCGGGTTGAATCAGCTCCCGAGAAAATTAATCCCGCACGGGTCTGCCATGACGAATACAATGCGGCAGGTAGCAGCTTCCATTGGGACAGCTATTTTGATCACCGTAATGACAGCAGCTTCATTAAATACCGGGCCTGATGCGACACCGGCTGATTTAATTCATGGTGTAAATATATCTTTTTATGTTTCAACAGGCCTTTCATTGGCAGGTTTGATTCTAGCCTTTTTTATTAAAGGGACTAAACCGTCAGCGCAGGCTGAGGCAGGGAATAAAAATTAATTTGCAGGGTGTTCCAAAAATTGTGGAACACTCTTTTTTACACGTTAAGAAAATATAGAGTTGAGAAGTCGATACGAGGTAGCTGATAAAGATAAGAAACGAATGCATAGAATGCGAGTTTTCTAATGGTATAATTATCCAGTTTGTTAAATTTGATTTCGGGGTAAAGGGTGGAAGGATATCCTTGCTTATCCCCTTATTACCTCTAATGAAGCCTGCTCTATAAAAGTGTTCATGGAAATTCCAGCTGGATTTACAGCGTGTGTTGGAGTTTTTAATTAAACACCGAATTGCTATAATAAGGGAAAATACAATGCGAGGGGTTACGATGACTGAATACATAAAAGCAAAGCACACATTAATCGATGAAGTATCCATTACAGAGCTGCTGCAGCATTATGAGCTGGAAATCCCCATCGAGCAGTGCCGGTTTCTAACAAGTGGTTTAAACGATACCTATTTTATAAAAGACAAAAATAATGCTTATATCTTCCGGGTGTATCGAAATAACCGGCGCAATGAATCAGCGATTTTATTTGAGCTGGATGCATTAAATCATTTAAAAGAAAATCACTTTCCGGTTTCCTATCCCATTAATAAGAAGGATGGTACTTATCTTTGTGAAATACTAGCGCCGGAAGGGGTGCGGTATGGTGTGTTATTTTCTTATACAAAAGGGGAACGTCCCAAAGTAAATGCGGAAAATGCCCTTCTCATGGGGAGGGCACTGGGAAAAATGCATGAACTTATGGATTCATTCCACACAAAATATTCCCGGGAGTTTCAAATTGATGCAGATTATTTGCTCGATCAGCCTGTTTCATTCATAACACCTGTACTACAAACATATTTTGATAAAAGTGTAGTAAACTCTTTTCATGAAACAATAGAAAATATGAAAACGGAATTAATGAAAAGAGAGTTGGAAATTGGTTTCTGCCACGGGGATTTTCATAATCGAAATATGCATATTCACCAAGACAAACTGGAACTATTCGATTTTGATGACTGTGCTGTTGGTTATCGGGCTTATGATATTGCCGTCTCCTGGTGGAATCTGATTACCAATTATAAAAATGATGAAAAAGAATGCTGGGATGCATTCATGGAAGGATATCTGACTCAAAGGAAACTACAGAAAGATGATTATAACGTGTTGCCTTATTTGACCACGGCCAGAAGAATCAGGGTGCTTGGCAACATGCTTGAAAATGATGATGTCTGGGGCAGAAACTGGATCAATAAACAGGCATTGGAATTGTTTGTTCTGCAAGTGAAAACAGATCATATAACAGGTAACTAGAGATGTGGAGGTGATGGCAATGGCAGCATGGCTTATATTCTTTTCCGGCTTTCTGTTTCTGGCTTTGCTTACAGCGATTGTGAGCAATTTCAGGCACAGGCTTGTTCCATATGCTTATACGGCAATAATAATATCACTTGCAGTGCCTTTGATCAATATTGTTTTCATTGCCGGAAAACCTGCAGAACTCACCGGAACTTCATACCTTTTTCAGGAATTTTTATCCGGTAATATATGGGCGGTGCTCATTGTTTCTATGTATATCTACCTCGCCGGTTGGATTATTTTATTTATTTATGGAACGTATGAAAATAGTTTCAGAAAACTTTACAATTATGTGGTGGAAAAAGGGAAAGAATTATGGATGGCTGTTTTGGATAAAACAAAAGAATCAGGAAGGCAAAATACCGTAAATAAAAAACAGGAAACAGGGGATAAGTAACCATCATGTATGACTGTTTTTCTTACAGATGTTAAGAGAAAAATATTTAGCTGAGAAGTGAATTCAAGTGAAATTTTAAGAATAAGAGCGCCTGAAGCACTCATTTATAGACGAGCGAGAGAAAGTTTTAAAAAAATTTTTAAAATATCCCTTGCACTTTGATGAATATTTTTATAAAGTAATGAGTAGAATGACATTGGCAGTATAGTGAGAAAGTTATAAAATTTAGTCTGTAAATTTTGTGAAAGACTTCTCAAAATGATCTTGATGAGCCGCAAGCTGCCACTTGCGACTCCACAGAGCTACCTGCCGGATGCGGCGGCTTTTCTTTTGAAAAAAGTAATTTTCCCATTCCGCCAATCAGCAGGGTGAGTTACTTTTTTCCACGGGTATCGACAATCAACAGAACCAGCGTAGCAAACATAAACATGAGGTGCATCGTCGTGTCAATTGGAATCACATATTTCACCCTTTCATCAGGGTTTTTCAGCCGCCGATAAAAAGAGTGCTTTACAGCTTTGACCGAAGCTCATCCAGGGTAGCCTGTCATATACAGTATACTATAAAAACAAGCTCAAATGTGGTAATTTTTAGAAAATAGTACATTGTTCACAGCTTTCTGATTTAGGAATGAAACTAATTTACTGTAAGAAATATGAATATAGTATTACGCTTTTTAACTCAGGGCCTGGGCCTAAAGCAGGTAACCAGACTACAGTAAACACTGCACTTAAGGCAATATATAGTGTTATTGTGTGAAGTATGTGATCCGTGTTATCTGCAATCACACTTGTGAACCCAACCTGCCTCTTCTTCTGATCATTTAAGATATGTAAATATGCCTCATGGAATCATCTTTATACTTCCTGTAAAATGCCACCATTGCACCGATCGATTGTTTAAAATCAGGACAGACAATCCCTGATCCGGCTAAATCTTTGGACGCTTGTGATGTATCGTAAGAAGAATGAATAGTAAAATAATCCAAAGCTTCCTTTTCCACCCGAAGCCATTGACGTAATGCAGGAGCGGAAAGCAAGGTTTTGGCTGTTTGGGATGGTATCGTTATGCTTGGTGTTTTATCCAAATAAGCTTCTGCAAGCATTTGATAAAGCTGTTTCATGGTATATGGGTTTGGGTCTGTCAGATGGTAGGTTTTCCCTTCACCAGTTGGGGTGAATGACAGAAAACTTGCTGCTTTTAACACGTAATCGTAGGGAACGAAATTGCCTTCAGCCGTTCCTTTGCTAAAATAGGGAACAGTCGGCAGATACCTCAGGCGGTCCAGTAAGTTTAGCATGAAGTAAATTCCGTCAAATTTACTCGTTTCCCCTGTGACGGAATGACCTCTTACAACACCCGGCCGGATAATGGTAGTTGGCAGCTCCTGTTTGACGCTCTCCACAAGAATTTCTGCTTCATATTTTGTGTATTCATAGTGATTTCTGAATGACTGTCCTTTTTTTAACTCATGTTCGTAAATCCTTCCTTCTCTTGTACCAGATACATAGGCTGTGCTGAAATAAATGTATCTTTCCAGATTCTTTAATTTTCCAACCCAGTTATTTACCTGTTCTGTTCCGTGCAGATTAACATTAATTGCAAGTTCTTTTTCCACTGCTAAATCATAAATAGCGGCTAAATGAAAAACATGTGTCACGGTGACAGTTAATTTTTCATTTATTTCCGGATCCAAATTTAAATTTTCTTTCGTAATATCCCCGGTTATAATTGAGAAAGTATCCGTACTTTTTTCGCTCTGTTTTGCTGTATATGTTATTTTTTCAGCTGCGATATGCTTTTGTTCCGGCAAAACGAGTAAGTACACGTGATCAATGTCTTTTTCATCCAGTAGAACCTGTTTTAATAGATTGTCTGCAAGAAAGCCTGGATAACTTGTGAAAAATAGGGTTTTCATTAAATTGCCTCCTTAGTATTTTTAATTGATTATATTATAACGCAACCCATGCGCAATTAGCTTAAATATTATAAAACTCTTGCTTCTTATTTGTTTTTTTCGTATAATGATTTCTAATATTTATCACAAATGCAAATAAAGTGATGACGAGGAAAAGTAGGATTCAGTTATTTCTCACAGAGAGCTTCGATCGGTGAAAAGAAGCATTAATGCGGATCTGAACAATGGCCTCCGAGCTCCGTGCTGAACGTATGTATATATCAGTAGGCTCCGGCGGGTTTGGCACACGTTACGCTTGCCACAGTATCAAAAACGATAAAACGTTTTTCGTACTTGCAGAGACTGTATGTGTGAACATGCAGTGAAGTAAGGTGGAACCGCGTAAATTCAACCACGTCCTTACCGTTATAGGGGGTAATGGCGTGGTTTTTCTATTTCCCCGAAAAACGAAAGTTTAAAAACCAATATATTTAACAAGGAGGACGTAACATGAAGAGAAATCTTGTGCTGCAAACTGACTTCGGGCTTAGTGATGGTGCGGTAAGCGCCATGTATGGGGTTGCTATTTCCGTAGATCCTGACTTACGCATATTCGATCTGACGCATGATATACCAAATTATAATATATGGGAAGCTTCTTATCGTCTCTTTCAGACGATAACGTACTGGCCGGAAGAGACAGTATTTATTTCTGTTGTGGATCCCGGTGTTGGGACCGAGCGTTTAAGTGTCGTGGTAAAAACAACGGATAATCAATATATTGTCACGCCTGATAATGGCACATTGTCCCATATTAAAGGTCATATTGGCATTGCAGAAGCGCGTATCATAGATGAGCAGAGGAACCGGCTGCCGAATTCCGGAGAATCATATACTTTTCACGGGAGAGACGTGTATGCTTATACGGGAGCAAGATTGGCTGCAGGTGTTATTTCTTTTGAAGAGATAGGTCCCCCGGTAGAGGCAAATAAAATCATTGCATTGCCAAAACCGGATGCTGTTCTGGAGGGTGAAGAGATCTCCGGCCATATAGATATTCTGGATATTCGCTTTGGCAACTTATGGACAAACATTAACAGAGAGTTGTTTTTAAAGGCTTCCATTGCTTATGGGGATACACTGGAAGTGACTATCACTCATAATGCTCAGCAGGTGTATAAAAATCATATTAAATATGTCCGTTCTTTTGCAGCCAGTCGGCTTGGGGAGCCGCTTTTATATGTGAATTCACTGGATAAGATTGGAGTTGCACTGAATCAGGGTTCTTTTGCAAATGCCTACCATATTCGAACCGGAAGTAATTGGAAAATAAGCATTTCCAAGCCGGATAGAAAAGTATAGAAAACGTATATGTGGTGGAGGGTGCGTGACAGAAAAACCTTGTCGAACGGCCAATATTAACTAATCATTCCCATTGTCATTATATTGTTATACTTCCAGCATTCATGCCCTTCCATCATCAAGTATACTGGTAATATAGATAAGTATTAAAAAGAAGGTGTACAGAATGCTGGATATTATCTTGGATGAATTTCACTTCTCTACTATGTGGAATGGCGGGATTTTCTTATTTTTGATGTTTGGATTAATTATTTATTTTTTTCTTTTGCCCGAGGATAAGTTTTCACTAAAAAAAGCAATTCTTTTTGTGGCAGGAACGATTGCTTTATTTGCCGCCCTTGGCAGCCCGTTAAATGTTATCGGCCGAATTCAATTCAGCACTCATATTATTCAACTTATATTATTGCTGCTCGTTTCACCGCCTCTGCTCATTCTGGGGTTTAAAAATAAAATCTTTGAAAAGGTGAAATCGTACGCTTTTTTGGATAAAACATTTCGCTTTTTAACGAGACCGGTAACAGCTGCGGTTTTGTTTCAGGTATTCTTTTATGGTTACCACGTACCAGTAATTTTTAACTTTGCACGTATGGATCTTTATTTGAACTATTTTTTCCTGCTGGTCATTTTTATATCCGCCATATTATTGTGGATTCCAATTATTTCACAAAATATATTATCCAAAAGGAACAAAGTTATCTATATTCTGATCAATGGTTTGCTGCTTGTTCCTTACAGCCTTGTTTTAATTCTTGCCAAGGATGCACTGTATATTATTTACACAGACGTTGATTTATTCGTTACTTCACTGGAAGCCTGTTTTCCGGATGTAAACACAGTGCCAGATGGATTTTTTGCTGCCCTGCTTCCATTTGAGCCAGTTCATGAACAGAAAATTGGCGGATGGTACTTACTGGGCGGACAAATGATTATTTTTGGTATTACTTTGCTGCTTTTGTCTTTTAAAGAACGACTTGAAAAATAACTTCATTTTTTTGCGGCTTTCTTTTTCATCTCCGGAAAAGGAAGCTTTTTTTACAGAGCTTGAATTTGTCAACATGTACCATAGAGAATTTGTGCCTGTTTTCTTATAATAGAGTTAAAGGCTGATAGAGACCTGCGGTAGTATGTCAAGAGAAAAATGTTAAATTATTTAATTGTCAAGGTTCAATTTGCTTAAAAAAGGCATCAAGAAACTAGACCAGTAAAATAATGTAAATTACTGGAAATAACACAAAGGATATTAGAAGCAATTTAGCTTCATATATTCACGCTCCTTTTCGGCGTGTAGATTTGGTGATTACGTAGTAGCGCATCCACCAAACGCACTAATTTTCTTGCGGTTAGAACGAGGGCTCTTTTGTGTTGATGTTTCGGTACTTCTCGATACTTCTTTTCATAATACACTTGGTATTCAGGAATCTCTCTTCTTACCCGGTTGGCGGCTTCAACTAAGTAATATCGGAGATACTGATTACCATTACGTGATAGCGAAGTATCATCAGCCGTAAAGCGCCCTGATTGGTGTTTACGCCAATAAAGGCCCGCATACTTTGCGATTTTTGTTTCACCTTCAAAACGGTCTATCTGCCCAATCTCAGCGATAATGCCTGCTGTAAATACTGGACCTATACCAGGTACCGTTTGAAGTGTTTGAGGTAATCCAGCCATAATTCGCTTGATCGCTTTATCAATCTCTTTTACTTGCTTTTGAAGAGTCCTTATGACCTCAATAGTAGTGCCAAGAATGATGTCTATAGAGTCCTCTACAACCTTATCTAGGCGATAGGAAGAACGAACAGCTTTATGGATTGATTTAGCTACACACTCTGGATCATCAAAGCGGTTCCTGCCTTTCTCTTGAAGAAATGCTGCTAAATCTTCTATTGGCATTTGCGCCAGTTCATCAAGGCTGTATTTCTCATAAAACAGCTCCATCATGGCATTGCCGAAGACAGAAGACTCCACTTCCTCTGTGAAGGTGTTGCATTTAAAACTTAAGTGCTGAAGAAAGTGTTGTTTTTCTTTAGTTACTTGACGGATGAGTTGGTAACGAGAGCGAGTAAGTTGTTGAAGCGCAACATACTGCTGCTCTTTAACAACAGACATTGGCAAACGCCCAAAGCGTAAATAATCGGCAATGACAAACGCATCAATTTCATCCGTTTTGTCCATATCACTGTAACTCTTTTTAAAGTTCGCAATCTGTTTGGGATTCATAACGAATACTTCTGTACCAAGTGCCTTAAGCGTTTCATCATTATGTAAAAACATGGATGGATGAAAGCTATAAACTGAAGTAGATTCAAGACCAATTTTAATCAAATGGCTTTTTTGGCTTTGTATACTCTCTAAAATAGAATCACGTAAAACAGTGGCACCAGGCAAATCATTGGATACTGTGAAGGAACGAAGTTTCTCTCCTTCACCATTTAGAAAACAAACCTTAATATCAAAAGAACTAACATCTAGACCAACAAATAATTTCATGGGGGGAATTCCTCCTTTCGATTTAGAATCATTGGTACTTATTTCTTGGACGCCCTGAGATATCCCTAGTGTGAACGTCGATCAACAACCTCGTGTATAAGTACTATCCCTGATTCGAAAGCCGCCCTAGAGCTACTACCATCCAGGTTCGATAATCAGGGTGCACAGCCTGCGAGTAGGAAGGTCCGCACGTACACTGGGAAACAGTCTTTCTAATGTGGTCGAGCCACAAGGGGGAAAAGAATTGTCCCAAATGATCCTAAGACCATTATCTAGAAATATCTCAGGACATCCAAGAGATTTGACTATATTTTTATAAAAGTAAGAATCTTATAGGCTCAAAATTATGGGCCTAAATATACTATACGAGGGGGT
This sequence comes from Virgibacillus kimchii, assembly GCF_055379185.1. Lineage (NCBI taxonomy): Bacteria > Bacillati > Bacillota > Bacilli > Caryophanales > Bacillaceae > Virgibacillus > Virgibacillus kimchii. Next base: position 4,172,067 of record NZ_AP043951.1, read on the forward strand.
ACAGCGATGTGAAGAAAAAGAGATGGTTAAAAATCGGGATTGGTTTACTTTCCATCCTGCTAATAATAGATATTGCTGCAAGTTTTTATTTTTATAATTTAGCTATTGAACGGAATGTAAAGGATTTTCTATCTGGTAACTCGGACCTGGAGGTTTCCGCAGAGGCCATGGATGTTTTTATAGATGGTGGATGGCGTGATTGGGCGGATCAACAGGATTTCGAGCAATGGGAATTGAATGCATATGATGATATCAAACTGCAGGGTTACTTCCTGGAGGCAGAGGAACCGACCAATAAGACGGCTGTCTTTGCTCATGGATACCTCGGGCGTGCAAGGGATATGGCCTTATATGGGCAATATTATTATGAAGAGCTCGGATACAATATTTTTACGGCGGATATGCGTGGACATGGACAGAGTGAAGGGGAGTATATTGGTTTTGGCTGGCATGACCGGCTGGATTATATAGGTTGGATTGATCTCCTGCTGGAAAAACAGGGAGCAGATACAGACATTGTATTACATGGCTTGTCCATGGGTGCTGCTGCAGTGTTAATGGTGAGCGGGGAAAACCTTCCCGAAAATGTGAAAGCAGTAGTTGCCGACAGTCCTTATGGAAGCGTGTATGATTTGTTTGATTATCAGCTTGGCCGCATGTTTCATCTGCCGTCCTTCCCGATCCTTCCGACGACAAGTTTGGTGACACAAATGCGTGCCGGATACTCACTGACAGAGGCATCGGCGATGAATCAGGTGAAAAATGCAGAAGTTCCCATCCTTTATATTCACGGGAATGAAGACACCTTTGTGCCAACATTTATGGCAGAGGAATTATATGAAAATACGAAAAGTGAAACGGAAATTCATCTGTTCGATAACGCAGGGCACGGAGAAGCGTTTGTAACACAGGAAGACAAGTATACAGAAATTTTGAATGCTTTTATTGAGAAATATATGGATTAGGAAGAGGCTGGGACATAACTAATTTTATTGGAGAAAAAACCAAACAAACCACTTGCCCAGCTCCGGGAATATACGAGACTCCTTGAAAATGCTATGCATTTTCTCACGAAGATGTAATGCTGCCGAAGCGTTACTTGTCCAGCAGGATAAAAGGCATCGATGAGACCCCGCAGGGCAACATTAATGAAGGCCGACTAAAAACGCCCTTTGCGGGCAACGTCGGCATACCCCTTGTCGGGGCAAGGAGGCTCATCAGCCGCCTGCGGCAAAGAAGACACTAAGAAAACGAACAACGGGAGTTTGATTAATGCTTTTCGGTGGGACGAGCATTTACGCGCAGTCCCAATGCTTTTCGGTGGGACGAGCATTTAGCGCAGTCCCAGATGTCGCACTTGTGCCCGTGGTGAAAGCGAAGTGTATTCCCGGAGCGGCCGGTGATACTCTATCACCATGATTTGTTCGGATTTTCTTCTAGGACGTTAAAGTTATGTCCCAGCCTCTTTGCTGTTTGAAGAAAAGAAAATAATTATTGTTGTATAAATATAAAAATACTTGCATATTTATGTATGAAAATCTATAATAATGAATAATTATCAGCAAAATAAGTTGATATGAAACTTGAAGAAAAAATGCAGTCAGACAATCAGAGGAGAGATTTTCATGTGGAATAAAAAAATGCCGGAAAAAGTGCTGGTTATAGGATCAGGTCCAATTGTGATCGGGCAGGCAGCTGAATTTGACTATGCAGGCACACAGGCTTGTCTCGCACTGAAAGAAGAAGGTGTTGAAGTAGTACTGGTGAATAACAATCCGGCAACCATTATGACTGATGAACAGATTGCCGATACGGTGTACATGGAACCTTTAAATATAGAAACTCTGGAAAAAATAATTGCCAAGGAACGTCCATCAGGGATGATTGGCACGCTCGGCGGACAGACCGGCCTCAACTTAACCGTGGAATTATATGAAAAGGGTGTGCTGGACCGTTACGGTGTAGAACTGCTGGGAACGAGTGTGTCATCCATTCAAAAGGGAGAGGACCGGGAAAAGTTCCGTCAGTTAATGATTGATATAGGAGAACCTGTATCTGAGTCAAAAATAATTTCAACGCTGGAACAGGGAATGGAATTTATCCGTGAAATCGGTTATCCGGTTATTCTACGTCCGGCCTATACATTGGGTGGAGAAGGCGGAGGTTTTGCCAATAATGAGAGGGAGTATATAGATCTGCTGCAGAAAGGCTTAAAACTGAGTCCGATTAATCAGGTGCTTGTGGAAAAAAGCATTAAAGGGTGGAAGGAAATTGAGTATGAGGTGATGCGGGATTCCTTTGACCAATGTGTGATCGTCTGCGGGATGGAAAATATCGACCCTGTCGGCGTTCATACAGGCGACTCCATTGTGGCAGCACCGACACAAACACTTTCAGTATCACAGGAAAATATGCTGCGGGAATCTTCCAAAAAGGTGATTAGAGCATTGGATGTTGTTGGCGGCTGTAACATTCAATTTGCCCTTCATCCGAATACAAATGAATATTTTATCATTGAAGTGAACCCAAGGGTCAGCCGATCTTCAGCATTGGCATCCAAGGCCACAGGCTATCCAATCGCACATATTTCAACCATGTGTGCACTCGGTTTTGCCCTGGATCATATTCAAAATCCAATGACAGGTATATCCACTGCATTGGAAGAGCCACTGCTCGATTATACTGCAGTAAAAATTCCGCGCTTTCCGTTTGATAAGTTTACCGAAGCAGATCGGACGCTTGGTACACAAATGAAGGCAACCGGAGAAGTCATGGCGATTGATGTCACTTTTGCAGGGGCTTTGAATAAGGCGGTCCGCTCACTGGAGTTGAATAATTATAGTCTTCATTGGCCCGGATTTTCTGATTTGTGTTCAGCTGAAATTAAGCATTTGCTCCAGGAGCCGAATGATCTGCGACTGTATGCGATTGCTGAAGCTTTTTCAAGGGGGATGAATAAGGAGGAGATTCAGCAGTTAACGGAGATTGATCCGTGGTTTCTCGAAGAAATTGAAAGTGTCATAGATTTGGAAAAATCAATAGCAGGGTGGACGTTGGCAGATCTGCCTGAAGCGTTGTTACTTGAAGCGAAAAAGATGAACATCAGCGACTACCGGATAGCACAATTAATCGGGGTTACAGAAACAGAGCTCAGAGAGAACTACAGACAAAAATCGCTGCACCCTGTTTATAAAGCTGTACAGACAACAGGAGAAAAGGGTGCCGCACATTCCTATTACTACTCTACCTGGAATGATGGTCAGGAAGATGAACCCGGGAGTGGGATGGAAAAGAAAATCCTCGTTTTGGGTTCCGGTCCCATCCGGATCGGACAGGGAGTGGAGTTTGATTATTGCTCTGTGCATGCTGCGCTGGCGGTAAAGAAAATGGGATATAAAGCAATTGTGATCAATAATAATCCTGAAACAGTGAGCACGGATTACAGTGTTGCGGATCGATTGTACTTTGAACCATTGGCTGAGGAGGATGTTCTAAGGGTCATTGAAAAAGAAAATGTGGAAGGCGTGCTTATTCAATTTGGCGGACAGACTGCTATTAACCTGGCAGACCATTTGCGGAAAGAGGGAGTCCATATTTTTGGCACACTTCCTGAACATATTGATCAGATGGAGGACAGGGAGCAGTTTTATCACTTTTTAAACAGGTTGAATATCTCCCATATAACAGGTCATATTGTTCACCGTCCGGAAGATTTGACAGGCTCTGTCCAGGAACTTGGCTTTCCGGTACTTATTAGACCATCCTTTGTTATCGGCGGGCAATCCATGTTCATTTGTTATGATAAAAATGAGTTGGAAAAATATGTCCATCGCATACAAAAGGATACGAATGACCAATGCTGGCCGCTGCTCATTGATCAGTATATACCCGGGAAAGAGTGTGAAGTGGATGTCATCAGTGATGGGTATGAAACGATCATTCCAGGAATATTTGAGCATATTGAAAAGGCCGGGGTGCACTCCGGGGACAGCATAGCCATCCACCCGCCGGTTTCGCTGACTGAAAATGTAAAGAAGAAAATCATTCATATTGCACAGCTGATCAGCAGGAAGCTGCCGATCATCGGCATGATGAATATCCAATTTGTTATTAAAGATGAACATGTGTATGTGCTTGAAGTCAATCCACGCGCATCACGTACCGTGCCGATTATGAGCAAGGTGACGAAGACTCCAATGACAGAGTGGGCGGTTAAAGCCCAACTTGGAGCCGGGCTCGGGAAAGAAGCCGGTCAAGTGAATGAAGGGGGGGAGCCTGATTATTTTACCGTGAAAGCACCAGTGTTTTCAGCGAATAAATTAAAAGGTGTTGACCATGTATTGGGTCCGGAAATGAAATCCACCGGTGAAATTATTGGTATTTCTTCCTCCAGACAGGAAGCTTTGAAAAAAGCAGTTACTTTTTCCTATGATGCAAAATCCTTTTTAAAGGAAGGGAACAGATTATTTGTTTCTGTATCCGATCGGATGAAAGAGGAAAGTATGCCGCTGATACGTCTGCTGAATGATATGGGGCTGGTGGTAAATGTCACAAAAGGGACTGGGGAATATTTGACAAGGTCAGGTGTGAAGCCGGAAAAGGTTGTTGAAACAAAAGAAGCATTACTGGATTACTGGAAGGAAACACCGCCTGATGTTGTATTAAATATTGCCAGCCAGGGACGAGAAAAAGAAAAAATGGGCTATTTCATCCGGGAACTCGCTGTCCGGCATCAGACCCCATACTTTACCAGTCTTGAAACATTAATGACAATGGCGCAATGGCTAAAAGAAGATAAAACGGAAGAACCGCCCGCCTCACTGAATTCCTATACCATAGGTCTGCGTTTGGCCCGGGCATAAACAAGGAGACGGTTCTCCTGTAGCAAATGCCACGAGAACCGTCCCTATGTTTTATCATTATAAATATGTGTCAAACCATCGGCAAATATGGTTCAGCCGTTCCAGACGCATTTCCGGTTGGCCGCTTCGGCTGAGTTCATGATTGGCTTCCGGAAAGCGGACAAATTCCACATCTTTACGCAAATGCTTCAATGTAATAAATAGCTGTTCCCCCTGCTCAACAGGACAGCGGAAATCCAGCTCGCCATGTAAAATTAACAGCGGGGTTTCCACATTTTCCGCATATTTCAGCGGGGAAAAGTCCCAAAGTTTTGCCGGGTCATCGAGTAAATTTAATCCATGCTCCCATTTGGTGAAAAAGAATCCGATATCACTTACACCGTAAAAACTGAGCCAATTGGAAATGGAACGCTGGGTGACAGCCGCTTTAAAACGATTCGTATGACTGACAATCCAGTTCGTCATAAAGCCGCCATAGCTTCCGCCGGTAACACCAAGGCGATTTTCGTCAATAAAACTGTAGTTTTCCAGTACATAATCGACAGCGCTCATTAAATCAGTATAATCACCGCCGCCATAATCCGTCCGGCAGGCATCGACAAACTCCTGGCCATAGCCGTGGCTTCCGCGCGGGTTTGTGTACAGCACAACGTAACCTTTAGCTGCCAAAAGCTGCAATTCATGGAAGTAGGTTTGCCCGTACATAGCGTGCGGCCCGCCATGGATCTCCAGTACGAACGGATATTTTTTCCCTTCCGTAAACCCGTATGGCCGGAGCAGCCATCCCTGGATTTTCCAACCATCTTCAGCAGTAATGGATATTGTTTCCGGTTCTGATAAAGCAACTTCATTCATAAGGTTTTTATTGCTATCTGTCAGCTGCCTTAATTCTCCGGAACTATTTAACTGATAGAAATTACATGGATCTGTTGGTGTGCTGATGCCGAGAATGAAAGTTTCCGATTCAGCATGATAAGAGAAACCGAATACATGATTATCATTATTATAGATTACATCCAGTTTGCCGTCTAACTGTACTTGATACAGGCCGGTGGCGCCAAAGTCTGTGGCAATAAAAAATAATCGCTGCTCATCACTGGACCAGACAGGGCCGGTTTCCGACTGGCCAAGCCGTGTATCGCCAATCATGACATCACCCAGCTGCATATCCCAGTCAGTACCTAAATCAGTACGTTTCTTTGTTGCCATGTCAAATAAATAAAGCTTGTTTAATGTTGCCCCTTTGTGCTCAAATTCATGACCGAGACAGGCAATTTTATCTCCTCCTGGTGAAAAGGAAGCGCTGTGGTAGCTTCCATTACCACTGGTCAGTTGTGTAATTTCTTTTGTTTTTACATTTACCGTAAACAAATCATTCTTTAGTTCATAATCGGCATTCTCACTCAAGTTAGCGGAAAATAGGACAAGTTGCCCATTCGGCGAAATGTCCTGATATAGATGGTCTGCATCATGATCGGTCAGCTGTGTAAAAGTTTCGCTGTCCACGTCGAATAAAATGAGTTGTGTACGTTTACTATCATGAAATCCTTTTGCATCTGATTTATATTTCAGGCGATTAACGACAAGTGGCTTTTTCTTTTTACTTTCCTGCTCTTTTTGCTTTTCCTCTTTGGTAAGTTCTTTCTGATTTTTGACATCATCATCTGAATCAAGTGGTGCGCTGAATATAATGGATTTCCCGTTCCTGGACCAGGCAGGAGTTGAAACGCCATTTTTAAAGGTTGTCAGCTGTCTTGCCTCCCCGCCATCCATGGAAAGCATCCAAAGCTGGGGTGTACCACTGCGGGAAGAAACAAACAATCCTTTTTTCCCGTCCGGGGAAATGCGCAGCTGGCTGTTTTTATGATTGCCAAACGTCCATTGTTTAGCATGACTTTCCTCCAGGTTTTGATAAAATAAATGAGATTCATATTCTTTGTCTTTATTAATCGTTGTCGAAACATATGTATAGCTATTTCCATCAGGTGCATATTGCGGATCGCTGAAAACTTCAATGTTCGTCAGGTCTTCTGCCGTTAAAGCCCGTTTATTGTTATCCATATAAACCCTCCTTTTCATCTATTAGTTTGATTTTAAACTAATTCGGATTACGAATCAATTGAGGTTTAGCTTGGTTAAGTAATTATTCAATTCTTTTCGTCTTTTAAAAATAAGGATATTTTTATTTTCCAGCTTGGAAAGTCTTTCGTAGATAAGAGGTACTTTTTTTCTGTTAAATTGCTTAACATATTGAAAAAATTCCCAGTCCAGTTTTTCCGGACAATCTTTTCCCATATCGGGTCTTGTTTGTTTGTGGTATTGGATTCTGCGCTTTATAATACCATACAAACAAGTGATTGTTTTGTAGTTTAAAAAGATAATAGTGTCTGCCTGTTGTAATCGTAAATCCATTGTTTCACCGTAATTTCCATCGATAATCCAACTGTCATTTTTCTCTAATATCTTCGTAGTTTCATTTATTAACTCCTCTCTGCTTATGTTTTTCCAGCCCGGTTTCCAAAAAACAGCATCCAGATGATAGGCAGGGATATTCAATAGAGTGCTGAGTTGCCGGGCCAGGGTTGACTTTCCCGCACCGCTGCTGCCAATGATAGCAATCTTTTTCATGTTCTGCCCCCCTTATATAATTGTGAAAGGATGATAGCATAAATTTATGTTGCAGATTGGTGAAAGCCGGTAAAAAAGAAACACCCGGGGGATTTCATCCAGGTGTTTTTCGTGTTTAAGCATGAATTTTATTTTCGGTTATATTGGCATCCTTTTCAAAGGCTTCCTGAAGTTGTCTCGTAATGGTGCCGGGCTTCCCGTCTTTTATTTCTGTGTTGTCCACTTTAACAATCGGCATAATTTCCGACGTGCTGCTCGTTAAAAACAGCTCATCTGCCAGTTGAATATCCTCCACTTGAAAAGCTTCCTCTTTAAATGGGATGTTCAGCTCTTTTGAAAAATCCTCTACACGCATACGAACACAGCCATGAAGGATATTGTTTGTTGCAGGATGAGTATAAATCTCGCCATCCTTTACCATATATACATTGGAAGAACTGCATTCGGTTACCAGTCCGTCCTTGTGAAGGATCGCTTCATATCCACCTTGTTCTTTTGCTTCCTGTTTTGCCAAAACATTCGGCAAAAGGTTCAGGCTTTTGATATAACAGTATTCCCAGCGAACATCCCGGTGGGTAATCGTACTGACCCCATTTCTTAAGAGTTCCACGTTACGCGGAAAATCTTCAATATAGGCATACATGTTTGCCGTTACGTCCTCACCCGGAAAAACATGATCTCTCGGTGCGGACCCGCGGGAGACCTGTAAATACATTTTACCGTCCGTTGTCATCTCATTTTTTTGGAGCAATTTCAATAACAAATCCGTAAGTTTCTCATGACTTACATCAAGCTTAATCTTTACCGCTTCTGCTGAGCGGAATAATCGGTCGACATGCTCCTTCAGTAAATGGTATTCTCCCTGATAAATTCGGATAACTTCATACACACCGTCTCCGAATTGCAGTGCTCTTTCCTCGTATGGATACTTTAAACTGTCCCGGTGCGTGAACTTCGTTTGGTTCATAATGATTGGATAAACTGACATTGGTTTGCCCTCCCTGTTATCTAAAGCTATTTTATACCGTCTGAGATTGTGTGTAAACCTATACATTCCCTATTGAAATTTTTGTTGTATGAAGTGATTAATGTCACAGATTTAGGTTTGGAAGTACTTTTATAATGGTATATAGAAATAAAATGGGGTGATGAAAGGTGGAACCACTGCTTACCAGACTGAATGAAACAGATTACCGGAATCTACTGGATAACTCCCGGCCCATGGAAGTAAATAAAGGTGATATTATCTATAAAGAAAAAAGTCCATCAGATTATTTATATTTCATACATACTGGAGAAATTCGCATATTTAAAAAAATGGGTCGAGATAAAGAACTCACTATTTTTATCAGAAAAGAAAATGATGCTTTTGGGGAAATTGGTGTTTTCGGCGGGGGAAATTACTCCAATACGGCACAGGCTCTGAAGAAAAGCATGGTATCTGTGATTAAAAAAGGGGAAGTGGAGAACTTAATTGAAGCCAACGGAAAACTGGGCTTGCATTTTACGAAGTGGGTAGCAGAATCCCTTGAAATCAGCAAAGCTAAAATAAGAGACTATATTTCCTTTGGATCAGAAGGAGCAGTGGCATCCGTATTTGTACGATATTCCAATATGAATGGGATTGTGACAACAGAAGGAGTACGTCTAACCGAGCCGATCATGATCAGAGACATCAGCATGCATATCGGAATTTCGAGAGAAACAGTAAGCCGGGTCGTCAGCAAATGGAAAGAACAAGGTGTTATCTCCAACAATAATAAATTTTATATTATTAAAGACATGGATTATTTTAAAAAGCTCTTGGCCTGTGAGTACTGTGGTGTGGAAAACTGTGTAATATAGAATGTTTGAAAATAACCAGGAAGCTTTAATTGTTTGCTTCCTGTTTTTGCTGGAAATTTTTCATTTGTACCTGAGTTTTCATGTTAAGTCCCAAGTGTAAAGTTCTATCTTTTTCGGGTTCAGGAAGCCGTTCTTTTCATTTTTGTCGAAAAAAGTGAAAAAACCTATTGATTTCAGTTAAATGACTTGCTATAATTGAAACTGTTATTTCAGAAAAGCACGAGTTAACCACTTGCTGCATAGCTAATGATCGTACAGGTATCGACCGGAACTTAGTCATAAGTGACTCTAACTGAATATAATATAATACCATGCGGGTGTAGTTTAGTGGTAAAACCTCAGCCACGAGCAATGCATCCACCGAATAAGCTTCGAGTTGCCCCGAAGCACGAAACATCTTTGACTACTCTTGCAGATGCAGGGGCATGTTGGGCGGAAGTAAATCTAATTGAATATATCATAATACCATGCGGGTGTAGTTTAGTGGTAAAACCTCAGCCTTCCAAGCTGATGACGAGGGTTCGATTCCCTTCACCCGCTCCATACATACATGTCTTAACGCAGTATTTCGTAGATCGGCTACGAAGTATTGCGTTTTTAATATTTACGGCTAGTTGAATGAAGATACGAGCAGACAGTGTTTTTCATTCAGAAATATAATAGAGAGATATCTATGCTACAATAGCGCCCTCCAATGGTACGTCATTTAGTATGAAATATAAAATGACGACACATAGAGCTGTTCTAAGGTACGTCATTAGTTTAAATTTCCAAATGACGTACGATAGCGCCCTCCAATGGTACGTCATTTAGTGTGAAATATAAAATGACGACACATAGAGCTGTTCTATGGTCCGTCATTAGTTTAAATTGACCAAATGATGTATCATAGCGGCCTCCAAAGGTCCGTCATTTAGTGAGAAACATAAAATGACGACACATAGAGCCGTTCTATGGTGCCTCATTAGTTTAAAATGACCAAATGACGTACGATAGCGCTCACCTAAGGTCCGTCATCTAGTGTGAAATATAAGATGACGACACATAGAGTCGTTCTATGGTGCCTCATTAGTTTAAATTGACCAAATGATGTATCATAGCGCTCACCAAAGGTCCGTCATCTAGTGTGAAATATAAAATGACGACACATAGAGCTGTTCTAAAGTACGTCATTAGTTTAAATTGACCAAATGACGTACGATAGCGCTCACCAAAGGTCCGTCATCTAGTGTGAAATATAAGATGACGACATATAGAGCCTATCTATGGTGCCTCATTAGTTTAAATTTCCAAATGACTTACGATAGCGCCCTCCAATGGCAAGCCATCCAATGTCCAAATAAGCAAAAAACAGTAACAAAAATGCCTGTGCGTCATTTGTTCTTCGGCGCTTCACTTGAAAGAGATGTTTTGTCATTGTATTCTTGAATCAAAAGTTTTATTTTTAAGGGGATTTCATGGATACGTTAATTAGACAACTCAAACAATTGAATAATAAAGGGTATAAAGCATATAAAAGTGTTCAGGGTCACTACAAATTTCAGGAATTTGATTTATATATAGATTATGTGCAGGGAGATCCATTTGCTGCGCCTTCCAAAATTCGCATTGTCATACCTGAAAAAACCCGTGCCGTCAAAAATGATTGGTTGGAAACGAAAAGCAGAAAAATTGCCGCAGCAGATGCTTTTGCGCGAAGTGTCGGCAAGTCTGTTCAGCGTCAGCGTTTTGCCATTAAAGGATCGGGCAAAAGCGGATTGATTCTTTTTGATGCTCCGGGGCAGGAAGTAATGGAGCGGAGTGCTGTACAGCTGAATGCTGCCGCCATCACTGTATGCCTGTCTGTCGGATTGCCGGCCAATGGCAGGAAAATTAACGGAAGAGAAGCGGAGAAGTTATTAATTGATGCGGTGCCATCGATTATTCAAAGTTCCGTTCTTACCATAAAAGATGAAGAAATAAATGATGCAATAAAATTAGCCGATCAGCAGGACGAAATCAGAAAGCAAATGAAAGAAAATGATTGGATTGCTTTTATAGCCAATGGTGCTGTTTTGCCGAGGGAGAGCGGGGTCAGCAATCGGCCGCTGAAAAATGCTGTGGCTTTCCAAAGTCCGAAAGAAAATGAAACAGAGCTGAAGATTCCGCATCAGGAAGAGCCAATCAGCGGTATGGCCGTGAAAAAAGGCATTACGCTAATTGTCGGTGGTGGTTACCACGGAAAAAGTACACTGCTGCAGGCGATGGAAAGGGGTGTTTATTCCCATACGAAGGGAGACGGACGTGAGTTTGTTCTTACAGACCGTGATGCTGTGAAAATCCGTTCTGAGGATGGGAGACAGATAACAGGGGTGAATATATCTCCATTTATATCCAATCTGCCCCATGGAAAAGATACGAATTTTTTCTCCACGGAGAATGCCAGCGGCAGCACATCCCAGGCTGCAAATGTGATGGAAGCACTGGAAGCAGGTGCGACTACACTGCTTATTGATGAAGACACGAGTGCGACAAATTTCATGATTCGTGATCACCGGATGCAGCAGCTTGTGACCAAAGATAAGGAACCAATCACTCCTTTTATTGATAAAGTAAAACAGCTGGATGATCAGCATCAAGTATCCACCGTACTTGTCATGGGGGGATCCGGCGATTATTTTGCAGTTGCAGATACAGTAATTATGATGAAAAATTATATTCCATATAATGTTACGGAAGAAGCAAATAAAATTATGCAAAATGACCCGGTTAAGCGGGAGCCACTAGCTGAAGTGGGTTTTGGAAAAATTGCCGATCGCCGTTTCCAGCAAAATTCACTGCAAACGAAAAAAGGAAAACGGAACAAAACCCAGGCAAAGGGATTAACAAAGATCCTCATGGGAAAAACAGAGATTGCTTTTGATGCGACCGAGCAGCTTGTCGATCCGTCGCAAACACGAATGATTGCAGAGATTATACAGTTCCTCGATAATTCGGAAGGCCTGAAAGATAAAACCTTACATGAATTGCTGGATGAAGTGGAAAATCGGATGGACCAAAAAGGTCTCGCCTCTTTTACCGGCTTCAAAGATCAGCATCCGGGGGATATTGCAAGGCCGCGAAGGTATGAGATCGCAGCTGTATTAAACCGCATGAGAACAGCGAAAGTAACACAAAAATAGAAAGGAGGGGCAGCCAATGAATACTGCCAGGCTTAAACAGGAAATTATCGATTACAGCAAAGAAATCGGCATTGATAAAATTGGCTTTGCCTCTGCAGATGTATTTGGCGAATTGAAGGAAAGGCTTCGTCGCCAACAGGAATTGAACTATCAATCAGGTTTGGAAAAAGGAAGCATTGAAGAACGTACAGAGCCGCAACGTCTCATGCCGGAAGCCCAGTCGATTCTTTCCATTGCGCTGGCCTATCCATCCAGAATGGTCAATCCGCCGAAAGGGACAAAAGAAGAAAGGCGCGGGATTTTTGCCCGTGCTTCCTGGGGCACGGATTATCATGTTGTTTTACGTGACAGATTGGAGAAACTGGCAAACTTTATAAAAGAAAAAGTACCGGATGCCAGCACCAAACTCATGGTAGACACAGGAGAATTGTCCGACCGGGCAGTGGCAGAACGTGCCGGCATAGGCTTCAGCGGTAAAAATGCAGCAATCATTACAAAAGAGTTTGGTTCCTTTGTCTATTTGGGGGAGCTGATGACCAATATCCCCTTTGTGCCGGATGAACCGGTGGAAGACAGCTGCGGTGATTGCCGGAAGTGCCTTGATGCCTGCCCGACTGGAGCGCTCGTGCAGGGCGGACAGTTAAATGCACAGCGTTGTATCTCTTTTTTAACCCAAACGAAGGATTTCCTGCCGGATGAATTCCGTTCAAAGATAGGCAATCGGATATATGGATGTGATACATGTCAAGTGGTTTGTCCAAGGAATAAGGGGATTGATTTTCATATCCACCCGGAATTTGAGCCGGATAACGAAACGGAAAAGCCGAAACTAAAGCCGATGCTCCGTATTTCCAATCGGGAGTTCAAGGAAACGTTCGGACATCTTGCCGGCGCCTGGAGAGGAAAAAAACCGTTGCAGCGCAATGCTTTAATTGCACTCGGCCATTTTAAGGATAAGACAGCTGTGGAGGAAATCACTGCTGTACTTCGTCATGATCCACGTCCGATGATCCGTGGAACAGCAGCATGGACGCTCGGTAAAATTGGAACGGAAGAAGCTTTCGCCGCCATTGAAAAAGCAATGGAAAAAGAAGAGGATGAACAAGTAGTGGCGGAAATGGAAAAAGGTCTGGAATTCAGGCATCACCATGTCCCGGTTCGGTAATAGGTGGTTCCTTGTTTGGCCGCCTTTATTTTGACAAGGTTCTGTCCTGATTATGATAATTAGTTGTGAAAACCATAATTTTAAACTGAATCAAGCTATCCCTCCATATAGTAATAGCATTGGAGGGATTTTTTATGGAAAAACTAAAAAAACAGTGGCTTGAATTTTTTCAGGATGAACATTTTTCCGATGACTGGTGGGGAAGAAAGAAAAAGTTATGTCAGGACCGGGGAGCTGATATTGTCAGTATTCAAGGAAATGGACATATTCACCGAACATTACGCTATGATCATAAAACATTACATCATTATTTTCTTCATCTTGCTTTTTTAATCAAACAGAGGGATCATTTTTATTTGGAGGAAACAGTGATACCTTACCAGTTCAGGCTAAAAAATGGGGAAGTGGCAGAACATCGAAAAATGGATATTCAAGCTGAAAATGAAAAAGCAGCCATTCAACCGGAAGATATGATGGGGGAGGCTTCCCAAAATCGTTTTGCCTATGACAGACATACTGCCGTACAATATGCGGAACGTTGGTGGAATAGTTACAATCCGGAATTTCGAAAGTTTGATGTGGATTGTACGAATTATGTTTCCCAATGTTTATATGCAGGTGGAGCACCAATGTGGGGAGCTCCGAATAGGGAGCGGGGCTGGTGGTATGGAGATGATAATTGGAGTTTCAGCTGGGCTGTTGCTCATTCACTCCGCTGGTATTTAAGTGGATCTGAGCAAGGGCTGCAGGGAATTGAAGTGGAAAGAGCTTCTGATTTATCACCTGGCGATGTTATTTGTTATGATTTTGAAGGAGATGGAAGATATGACCACAACACCATCGTAGTGGCCAAGGATGCAAATGGCATGCCTCTCGTTAATGCACATACAGTGAATAGCCGGAATCGCTACTGGTCATATGAAGATTCAACAGCATGGACACCAAATATTGAATACAAATTTTTCAGGATAGGAAATGGTTAATGGTATACTAATCAGGAGGACATTTCAGGGAGGAATTCCGTCTGTATTGTCCGTGAGACCGCTTGTCAAGGACATTTCAGGGAGGAATTCCGTCTGTATTGTCCGTGAGACCGCTTGTCAAGGACAAATCAGCAAGAATTCCGTCTGTATTGTCCATGAAACTGCTTGTCAAGGACATTTATGCACGAATTTCCCTTTATTTTGTCTGTGAAAGTGGAGTTAAAAAGAAGGAGAATGAGAAAGTGAGTTTACATGTCGTCTTATATCAGCCGGAGATTCCGGCAAATACCGGTAATATCGCCAGAACTTGTCTGGCTACGGATACTACGCTCCATTTAATTCATCCGCTTGGTTTTTCCACGGATGATAAAATGTTGAGAAGAGCAGGGCTTGATTACTGGAAAAATGTGGATATCCAAGAATACGATTCTATTGAAGCCCTTTATGCAAAGTATCCAAAGGGAGCTTTTTATTATATAGAGAACTTTGGCAATAAAAAATATACGGATATTGATTTTAGTCATACAGAGGAAGATTTGTTCTTTGTCTTTGGCCGGGAAACAAATGGTATTCCACATCACTTGCTGGAAGGGAAGGAAGACAGGTGTCTGCGCATTCACATGAATGAGAAAGTACGTTCTCTGAATTTATCCAACACAGCGGCTGTTATTATTTATGAAGTGCTGCGGCAACAGGGTTTTCCCGGGATGGAATAAGCAAAGCCGTCATGAATTGAATCATGGCGGCTCTATTTGCTGATGAGAGGAATCATTTATTCCGTGCTTTGTCATATATCACAATGTATATGTGATTTAATGAATAACGATGTAAAGGTAGAGTATCCCCCCACTGAATTAGGAAAGCATTTGATCTTTTTTCGGGACACCAGGTTTTGATTCGTAGCCTGAAGTAAAAAATGATATAAAGAATATCACAATTACTCCTAATATCATTAACAATTTCATACGGTCATCCTCCTAGACAAGATTTCTTTAATATGCCCCTATTATACCTAATAATGCCTGTTATGTGAACTAATGATATAAGTATATTTTATGAACGAAATCATATGAAAATTTCATCAATAAAAACACATGTCACATTGTATTGTATACTGACGTAAAATAAGGTATATTAGTTGAAGTAGTACATCCACAGTCTTATAATGAAAAAAGAGTGTAAGACGCCGTTACATATACGGAAATAGTTAACTTCTAATGGGGGTATAAAAGGTGGCACAAAGTGAAGAATCTCACCAAAGATTCTGGTCGGATTTTCATGGTCCGAACATGGGGTATATTGAAGAGCAATATGAATTGTACAAAGGGGATCGGGAAGCGGTTGACCCGACAATCAAAGAAATGTTCGACCGGCATGGAGCACCGGAATGGCTTACAGGACAACAGCATCCACAGCCATCAGGTACAAAAGAGACATCCATTGACAATGTAAAGAAACTTACCTCAGCAATGAAACTTGTTGAGGCTATTCGTCGTTTCGGTCATTTGGAAGCAGACATCTATCCTGTAGGATTGGAAAAAAAGCGGGTATCTGAACTCGTGGCACCGGAAACGTACGGATTAACGGAGGAAGACTTAAAGAATATTCCGGCCTCCTGGCTATGGGAAAAATCTTCCGGTAATGTGGAGAACGGCTGGGATGTTATTAACACGCTCAAAAAATATTATTCAGGCACCATTACTTTTGAATATGATCATGTAAATAATGACGAAGAACGCCAGTGGCTGCTTGATTTAATAGAATCAGGCAATGCCCGCATGGATTTATCCGATGAAGAAAAGAAACAGTTATTGGAACGTCTGGCCCATGTGGAAGGATTCGAAGCATTTTTGGCAAAGACATTTGTTGGTCAAAAGCGTTTTTCCATTGAAGGGCTGGAAGCAATGGTTCCGATGCTTGATCAGGTTGTTGAATCTGCACTTGAAGACAAAGTGGATAATATCATGATGGGGATGGCACACCGGGGGAGACTTGCTGTCCTTGCTCATGTCCTTGGGAAACCATATGATAAAATCTTTTCCGAGTTCCACCATTCACCGGATAAAGAGCTAATGCCATCAGAAGGTTCCATGGGGATTAACTATGGATGGACAGGTGATGTTAAATATCACTATGGTGCGAAAAAATTAGTGAAAGAAGACGATGAAATCCAAACACGTATCACATTGGCGCATAATCCTTCCCACCTTGAGTTTGTCAACCCGGTTGTTGAAGGGTTTGCCCGGGCGGCACAGGATAATCGTTCGGAAGCCGGCTACCCTGAACAGGACGTAAATAAAGCTATTCCAGTTTTAATTCATGGAGATGCAGCATTTATCGGGGAAGGTGTAGTAGCGGAAACACTGAACATGAGCGGATTGCCTGGATATCGTACAGGCGGAACACTTCATATCATTGCAAATAACCTTGTCGGATATACGACAAATCAGGAAGATGGAAGATCGACAAGATATGCCAGTGATTTGGCCAAAGGTTTTGAAATTCCGATTATCCATGTCAACGCGGATGATCCGATCTCCTGTATATCTGCAATGAAAATCGCTTATGATTACAGGCAGAAATTTCATAAAGATATTTTAATAGATCTGGTAGGGTACCGTCGTTACGGACATAATGAGATGGATGAACCGAGAAGTACCCAGCCTTTATTGTATAAAGAAATTGACAATCATCCTTCTGCAGCAAATGTTTTTGCAAAAACACTGGAAGATAAGGGAACATTGGATCAGGAAGCCTTTACCAAGATCAAGAGTGATGTGGAAAGCCACTTGCGCTCTATTTATAACAGTATGAAAGAAAATGAAACGGTGGACGCAGAAGCGGAAAATATGCCGGTTGCGCTCACAAACGGTCTTGGTCAATTTGACACAGCTGTGGATCTCGACAGATTAAAAGCTTTAAATGAAAGTTTACTGAAGCGTCCGGAAGGCTTTAACGGCTTTAAGAAAGTAGAACGGATTTTAAAACGCCGGGCAGATGCACTGGAAGAAGGAAATAAAGCGGATTGGGGTACAGCGGAAGCATTGGCTTATGCTTCGATCTTAGAGGATGGTATCCCTATCAGATTAACCGGCCAGGATACGGAAAGAGGTACATTCGCACATCGCCACAGCGTTTTGCATGATGTGGAAACAAATGAAAAATTCAGTCCACTGCATGGTTTTGACGGGGTAAATGCAGCATTTGATATACGCAACAGCCCGTTATCGGAAGCGGGTGTATTGGGATTTGAGTACGGATATAGCGTGCAGTCTCCAGAGACATTGGTAATATGGGAGGCGCAGTTTGGTGACTTTGCCAATGCCGCACAGGTGGTGTTTGATCAATTTATTTCGGCTGCCCGGGCAAAATGGGGCGAAAAGTCGAACATGGTTCTATTATTGCCGCACGGGTATGAAGGACAGGGGCCGGAGCATTCCAGTGCGCGTCTGGAGCGGTTCCTGCAGATGGCAGCAGAAAATAACTGGATTGTTGCCTACCCAACATCATCAGCGCAGTTCTTCCATTTGCTCAGAAGGCAGGCTGCTTTACGTGACAGGGAAGAATCCAGACCGTTGGTTGTAATGACGCCAAAAAGCAGCTTGATCCGGAATCAGCGAGTAGCATCGGCGGCTGAAGAATTTACAAACGGAAAGTTTGAACCATTGCGCAACCAGCCGAACTTTGAAGTAAATAAGAAAAAAGCGAAAAGTCTGCTGATCGGCAGCGGAAAAGTGATGGTGGATATTGAAGAAGCCATTGATAATTCGGAGAAAAACTACGATCATTTGCAAATCTTAAGGTTGGAACAGATTTATCCATTCCCTAAAAAAGCATTAGCAGAGAAATTAGATGAGCTCCCTAACCTGGAAGAAGTTGTCTGGGTACAGGAAGAACCGAAAAACATGGGGAGCTGGGACTTTGTGGATAACTATTTAAGGGATATGCTCAAAGAAGGTCAGAAACTGAGATATGTAGGCAGACCGGATCGTTCATCCCCTGCGGTAGGAGTTCCGAACGTGCATAAAACAGAACAGGCACAACTAGTAGAGAGAGCAATCAATCCATCAAAAGGAGGAGATTCTGGTGCAGGAAATTAAAATACCAGAGCTGGCAGAATCAATTACAGAAGGCACTATTGCGGAATGGCTTGTTAAAGAAGGAGAAAAAATCGAAAAAGGGGATCCGGTTGTAGAACTGGAAACAGACAAAGTAAATGTGGAAGTAAACGCTGAAGTTTCCGGTGTGCTTGCTGAAATTACAGCAGGTGAAGGGGAAGATGTAGAAGTAGGAGATGTAATTGGTAAAGTGGATGAAACTGCTGAAGCCGGAAGCACTCCAGCTGAACCGGAAGAAAAACCAAAAGAAGAAGCAAAAGAGGAACCAAAGAAGGAGCAGACAAAGACTGAATCTCCGAAAAAAGAGGACAAAACAGAAGAACCTGTTGGTGATTCAAAAACGGATGTCATTGCTTCTCCAGCTGCAAGAAAACGGGCAAGAGAGCTGAATATTGATTTATCAGAAGTAAGTCCGCGTGATCCGCTGGGACGTGTACGCCCTGAAGATGTCGATGCTGCTGCCAAAGGATCCGGAGAAAAAGCAAGTGCGAAGTCTTCTGGTAAAAAAGAAACGAAAGAAGCGGAGAAGACCGAATTTGATAAACCGGTAGAACGTGTTAAAATGACACGACGCCGCCAAACTATTGCCAAGAATCTTGTTGGTGTACAGCAGGAAGCGGCCATGTTAACTACCTTTAATGAAGTGGATTTAACGAATATCATGAAACTTCGCAGTGAACGCAAAGAAAAATTTGCGGAAAAACATGGTGTAAAGCTCGGTTTCATGTCTTTCTTTACAAAAGCAGTAGTTGGTGCGCTTAAAGAATTCCCGCTGTTAAACGCGGAAATTCAGGGGAATGAAATCGTCAAAAAGAAATTTTACGATATCGGTATCGCTGTATCTACAGATGATGGCTTAGTTGTTCCAGTAGTACGGGATGCGGATCGCCTTGATTTCGCCGGTGTTGAACGTGAAATTAGCGAATTAGGTAAAAAAGCACGTGATAATAAGCTGAAATTGGATGACTTGAAAGGCGGGTCTTTCTCTATTACAAATGGAGGTATCTTTGGATCCATGCTATCAACGCCAATTCTGAATGCACCGCAAGTAGGTATATTGGGAATGCATAATATCCAAAAAAGGGCGATGGTGATGCCTGATGATACGATTGAGGTACGCCCAATGATGTATATTGCATTATCATACGACCACCGTATCGTTGATGGAAAAGAAGCAGTACAGTTCCTTGTACGCATCAAGGAAATGCTGGAAGATCCATATGATCTGCTGCTGGAAGGATAAACAGGAATAGAAAATGGCAGAGACCTCGTTTGGGAGTAAATTCCCATACGAGGTCTTTAATTTTTAGCTGCCACAAAATTAGTTAAATGTTGTTTACCTATTGCAATACGAATGGAAAACAAATACTATATTGTATGTTGTTCAATTTATTCGGAAAGCAAGGTGTAAACATGCGAGACTTCTTTAAACTTAAAGAAAAAAATACGGATATCCGAACAGAAGTAGTTGCAGGGATGACCACATTTCTCACCATGGTGTACATAATTATTGTAAACCCGGCCATATTGTCTTCAGCAGGGGTTCCATTTGACCAAGTGTTTATGGCTACAATTATTGCAGCTGTAGTGGGAACATTATATATGGCGTTATTTGCCAATTATCCAATTGCCATTGCCCCCGGGATGGGGATGAATGCTTACTTTGCCACAGTAGTTGCTGCTCATGGAGTCTCTTATCAAGTAGTTCTGGGGACAGTTTTCTTGGCAGGTGTTATATTTATCTTACTGAGTTTAACGAATTTGCGGGAGACTTTAATTACTGCTATCCCTTCTTCTATAAAGTTTGGCATTACTTCAGGTATTGGCCTTTTTATAGCTTTTATTGGATTGAGGATGGCAGGGATCGTGGTGCCGAATGAGGAAAATATTGTCGGTTTTGGTGACTTGCATGATCCGATGACACAGCTTACCATCGCCGGCCTGTTCATTACACTCATATTATTTGCATGGAAAGTAAAAGGTGCGCTATTTTTAGGAATGATTGCCACAGGTCTGATAGCTATGCTGACGGGATATCTGTATTTTGATGAAGGTTATGTTTCTGCTCCGCCTGCTCCGGTATTTTTTGATATGGATATTTCCGGTGTTTTTACACACGGTCTGTATACTGTTGTACTGGCCTTTTTACTCGTTACAATATTTGATACAACAGGAACCATGATCGGAGTTGCGGAGCAGGCTGGTTTGATGAGAAATGGAACCATGCCCCGCTCAAAATCAGCATTGATGGCAGATGCCACCTCCACCACGGTAGGTGCGATGTTCGGGACAAGCCCTTCTTCAGCTTATGTGGAATCATCCTCTGGGGTGGCTGCAGGTGGAAGAACAGGGCTGACATCGCTTATTGTTGCCGTATTATTTACTTTATCCATTTTCTTTACGCCGATTATTGGAAAGATTGCAGATTTGCCTGCCATCACTGCTCCTGTTCTGATTATTGTCGGTTGTTTTATGATGGAGGGGCTGGCAAGGATTGATTGGAAAACCTTTGATGAAGCATTTCCGGCCTTTGCCATCATTCTGACCATGCCATTAACATCCAGTATTGCCACTGGTATAGCGATCGGGTTTATCACATACCCGCTGCTTAAACTGGTAAGTGGCAAAGGAAAAGATGTTCATTGGATTATTTACTTCTTTGGTGTAGTCTTTGTGCTGCAAATGATCTTCTTTCCTGCACATTAATATGAAAAAAGAAAGTCCTGTAAAAATGACGGGACTTTCTTTTTTTTATGTTAGTAAATCCGTTATAAGGGAACAACTAATTAGGGTATATAAAAAATGCATGGTTATTTAAAATTACTGAAAAAACGTAAAGGAGCGTTGTGTTATGGGAATCCTCCTCGGGATTTTAGCTGTGCTTGTTGTGTTAGGAATCGCTTTTTTACTTTCCAATGACAGAAAAAACATAAACTATAAAGGTATTGGAATTATGATTATTTTGCAGTTGTTGATTACGTGGTTTATGTTCTCCACCCAGATTGGTCAAAATATTATCAATGGTATAGCTGCAGGTTTTAATCAATTGATTGAGTACGGCACGGTCGGTATAGAATTTGTAGTTGGGGGTTTTGTCATCGATGAGGGTGGCGTGTTTTTCTTTAATGTGCTGCTCTTAATTATCTTTTTTGCTACCATTCTTTCTGTACTTACTTATTTAAGAATACTTCCGACAATCATTAAATATATCGGGGGTATTATTTCGAAAATTACCGGCCTGCCAAGGGTTGAATCATTCAATGCTGTAAATAGTATCTTTTTTGGACAATCTGAAGCTTTGATTGCCATTAGAACCCAATTCCATCACTTAAACAGAAACCGGCTATATATTGTCAGTGCGTCTGCGATGAGTTCCGTCTCAGCTTCCATCGTGGGTGCTTATATTCAAATGCTGCCAGCATCCTATGTTTTGCTGGCATTACCACTCAACATGTTCAGTGCACTTATTATCGCTTCCATCATTGCACCGGTAAGCGTACCAAAAGAGAAAGATGTCGTGGATATAAAAAATGTAACCAATGACAGAAGTGTATTTGAAGCGATGGGTAATGGCGCATTGGAAGGCGGTAAAATTGCATTAATCGTTGCTGCGATGTTAATAGCGTTTATTGCTTCTCTGGAACTGGTAAATGGTTTAATTCAGTTGATCTTTGCAGGCGTTACGCTTCAGGAGATATTGGGCTATATTCTGGCGCCGATTGGTATATTAATGGGGATTGCTCCGGATGAAGTCATCCGGGCAGGTTCTGTGATGGGAACGAAAATAGTTACAAATGAGTTTGTCGCGATGCTGGACTTCCAACCTATGATGAATGAGGTATCAGAAAAGACGGTAGGTATCGTTACTGTCTTTCTTACAAGCTTTGCTAACTTTTCCTCTATCGGGATCATTGCAGGTACCGTAAAAGGGATTGACAGTGAAAAAGCAATCAGCGTATCAGGGTTTGGGATGAAGTTGCTGGTCGGTGCTACGTTGGCTTCCATATTATCTGCGACGATAGTTGGACTTTTTCTGTAAGGGAAAATGATTAATTGACTGCTTACACTACCAGGCTTTGTAACGACAACCTGATACAAAGCCAGGTGGGTGTGTACCGAAACAGGAATAAAGGAGTTTGTCCATAGTTCATTTCTCCTGGATACGTTTATGTAAGCAGATGGGAGTCAATAATAAACAAATTTGCTTTACATCTGCACTTCCTTTTTTTATTATTTTCTAATAGGATAGAGATGGAACAGTTTTGTTCGGTATAGGAAAGAAAGGAAGTATTAGATGAAGAAAAAAAGTATGATATTTACAGGTGGGGGAACCGCCGGACACGTCGTGGTTAATCTTGCTTTAATACCTGAGTATTTGGATAAAGGATGGGAAATTGATTATATTGGCTCTATAGATGGTATTGAAAGAAATCTTATTGAGCAGTTGGAGGGAGTGACGTATCATCCCATTTCAACGGGAAAGCTTCGAAGGTATATTTCCAGAGAAAACTTAAAGGATCCTTTTAAAGTACTAAAGGGGACGATGCAGGCAAGAAAAATATTAAAAAAGAAAAAACCTTCCATTGTATTCTCAAAAGGTGGTTTTGTTTCGGTGCCGGTAGTGCTTGCAGCAAAGATGCAAAGGGTACCTGCTGTCATTCATGAGTCCGATTATACACCGGGATTGGCAAATAAAATTGCAATTCCTTTTGCCCGGAAAGTTTTGGCGACATTTTCTGAAACGATGGAATATTTGCCTGAGAAGAAAAGAGAATATGTCGGTGCTGTCATGCGGGAGGAGCTTTTTCAGGGAAGCAGGGAAATAGGCCTGGAGCTCGCCGGACTTTCAAAAGATAAACCGATTCTGTTAATTATGGGCGGCAGCGCCGGCTCTCAAAAGCTGAACAGTATCATAAGAGAGAATCTGCAGGAATTACTTAATAAATTTCAAATCATTCATATTTGCGGTAAAGATAACGTGGATGAGTCAATTCGTACAAAGGGGTATTCCCAATTTGAATATATAAATGAGGAACTTAAGCACATTTTTGCTGCAACAGATTTAGTCGTTTCCAGAGCAGGTGCGAATGCTATCTTTGAGTTTCTTGCTTTGCGTATTCCCATGCTGCTTATTCCTTTATCCTTAAAAGCAAGCCGGGGCGACCAGATTGTGAATGCAAGATCTTTTAAAGAAAAACAGTATGCACGCGTTCTGCAGGAAGAGGATTTGTCGGAAGAAACACTTTTGACAGAGTTGGACCAACTGCAAAAACGTGCGCCTGTCATGATTGATAAAATGAAAGAATATAAAAGTGAAAAGGCACGTGAACGGGTGATGGAAATCATTCGGGAAGTGAGAAAATAGAAGATCAGCCTTCTGTATAAATGCAGAGGGTTATTTTTTTTGAGAATAAAGTCATGAAAATAAATTTAAATTTTATGGGATTATCGATTCATTTGGCGTATTCGGAAGTTATTTAGACTATATTGCTAATAACCGGGGATTATATTGAATTGACTGTTGTATTAGCATAGTTACAAGATTATTTTGCTCTTTAACCAAATTGATTATATAGGATTTTTTTATTAGAATTAATTTGTTACAGAAAAATTACAAGTTTTTCTCCCCATGCCTTCTATAATTTTGCTTCCGCTCGTGTTACATTTTCAATCATGTAAATTTTTATACAGGGCAGTAATTTTATGAATACGTAGATATTTCAAGGAAAAGGAGTAGTAAAAAAATGAAAAAGATATTATTATCATTTTCTGCAGTACTTCTAATGGTACTAGCTGCATGCGGTGGTGATTCCGGAACAGAAGGAGACATAGATACCATCGTGTTTGCTGATGCCGGATGGGACAGTATCAGAGTCCATAACAGTATTGCGCAAACCATTATTGAGGAAGGGTTTGGATATGATACAGATGTAACTGCCGGTTCAACACCAGCTACAATTCAAGGGTTGCGGGATGGTGACATAAATGCTTATACGGAAATCTGGACTGATAACATAAGAGAAGCTTATGAGGAAGCCGTTGAAGCAGGGGATATTGAGGTTCTTTCCACCAACTTTGATGATAATGATCAGGGGCTGTATGTTCCGACATATGTAATTGAAGGCGATCCTGAGCGAGGTATTGAACCAATGGCGCCGGATTTAAGAACAGTGGAGGATTTAAAAGATTATCCGGAAGTATTTGAAGATCCGGAAGATCCAGACCGCGGCAGAGTAATCAACGCGCCAAGCGGCTGGGCAGTTGCCGATCATATAGATGATAAATTTGACGTATACGGGCTTGATGAAACATTAAATAACTTTATGCCCGGTTCTGATGCTGCCATTGTTGCGGACTTGGCATCAGCCTATGACAATGGTGAGGCATGGGTTGGCTACTATTGGTCCCCAACCTGGGTGACGGCGGAATTTGACTTAACACTGCTGGAAGAAGACCCGTATGATGAAGAAGTATGGAATGAAACAAGAGCTACTGAATTCCCACCGAATGATGTAGTAGTTGCAGTTCACAAAGATATGCCTGATCAAGCACCGGATGTGGTGGAATTTCTCAGCAATTATGAAACAAGTACTGAATTGACGGAAGAAGCGCTCATCTATATGGACGAAAATGATGCTTCCGCTGAAGAAGCAGCGATCTGGTGGATGAACGAACATGAAGATATTTGGACTGGTTGGGTTTCTGAAGAAGTAGCTGAAGATGTAAAAGAGGCTATACAGTAACGAGAAAGCAGCTGGCAGTCCAGCTGCTTTCTGAATTTGGAGGTGAAAAGACCATATAAAAATGTGGTCGGTATATGAATACA
This sequence comes from Virgibacillus kimchii, assembly GCF_055379185.1. Classification (NCBI taxonomy): domain Bacteria; kingdom Bacillati; phylum Bacillota; class Bacilli; order Caryophanales; family Bacillaceae; genus Virgibacillus; species Virgibacillus kimchii. Next base: position 4,197,655 of record NZ_AP043951.1, read on the forward strand.
TTTCCCGATATACAGACACAAATAGGAAATTATGTAGATGATTTTGTCAGTTTTCTTGATACCACATTTGCACGGTTTTTTGACTTTATTTATTTTATTGCTTCACGTACCATCAACATGATTGACGATTTCCTTGTATGGCTCCCATGGTGGTTATTCATTGTCTTTATCTTTTTACTGGGATGGTACTTTAAATCGGTGTTTGCAGGATTGCTTTACAGCTTTTTTATCTTTCTAATTGGTACATTTGGCCTGTGGCTGGATATGATGACTACCATTGCGATTATTATCACAGCAGTGATTATTTGTTTAATTATCGGTATCCCTCTTGGTGTATGGATGGCTATGAGCAAAGGATTTTCCACGGTGATGCGGCCACTTTTGGATGCGATGCAGACGATGCCGAGTTTTGTATATTTGATACCCGCTATCTTTTTCTTTGGTTTAGGTAATGTATCTGCTATATTTGCAACATTAATCTATGCAGTGCCCCCCGTGATACGACTGACGGAATTGGCCATACGGGGTGTTGACAAAGAAGTGGTGGAATCAGCACAATCATTTGGTTCATCCAGATGGCAAATACTTCAAAAAGTTCAGCTTCCCCAGGCAGTCCCGACCATCATGGCGGGTGTAAACCAGACAACCATGATGGCACTGGCGATGGTGGTTATTGCATCCATGGTAGGTGCTTCAGGGCTGGGAGAGCAGGTATTGGTATCCATTAATCGAATTGATATTGCCCTGGGATTTGAAGCAGGAATCAGTATCGTATTTTTGGCGATAATTATTGACAGGATTACGAACGGAATTGTAGAGAAACTGCAAAAGAAGAGAGGGGGTTAATGCATGACCACAAAGGTAAAGTTACAGCATGTATCTAAAATTTTCGGTCCAAGGCCAAAGTCCGTCATACCAATGATTCAAGAAGGTAAAACCAAGGCTGAAATTTTAGAGGAGACAAACCATACCGTTGGCGTGTATGATGCCTCATTTGAAATAAAAAAGGGCGAAGTATTTGTCATTATGGGTCTCTCCGGGAGTGGGAAATCCACATTAATCCGCTGTTTTAATATGCTGAATAAGCCTACAGACGGTTCTATTTTTGTGGATGACGAGGATATTGTGAAATATTCCTCCACTCAGCTAAAAGAATTCAGGCAGAAAAAAGTAGCGATGGTTTTCCAGCATTTTGGTTTATTCAACCATCGGACGATTTTGGCAAATGTGGAATATGGACTTGAAATACGTGGTGTGTCCAAGGAAGAAAGACGGAAAATTGCCAGGAAAAATATTGAGAGTGTCGGGTTAATGGGGTATGAGGATAAATTTCCCGATGAATTATCAGGGGGAATGCAGCAACGTGTTGGCTTGGCAAGGGCGCTTGCCAATGACCCGGATATTTTGTTAATGGATGAACCTTTCAGTGCTCTGGATCCGCTGATCCGCCGTGAAATGCAATTGGAGCTTCTTGACCTGCAGGAACGTTTGCAGAAAACGATTATTTTTATTACCCATGATGTAAATGAGGCTTTTAAACTTGGCGATCGTGTAGCAGTGATGAAGGATGGTCGGGTAGTGCAGGTGGGAACACCGGAGGAGATTATCGAAGCACCGGCAAATGACTATATATCCGAGTTTATTAAAGACATTGACAGATCAAAAGTTTTTCAGGCCGAGCACATTATGATTAAGCCAAACGCCCTGGTTTCCATAAAGGACGGTTTAAATGTGGCTGTCAAAGAAATGAAAGAAAACGGTTTGTCCAGTGTGTTCGTTGTTGATCGGGGCCGGCGTCTGAAAGGGATTGCAACGATAGATGATGCGGTGAAAGGAATAAAAGAAAAACAGACATTGGAAGAAACTATGCACCAGGAGATTACCTCAGTAAAATCGGATGAATATGTGAATGATTTGATCCCAAAAGCATTGGAATCCAGTTTACCATTAGTAGTCGTTGATGATAACAGAAAATTACTGGGAATTATTCTGCGCGTACACGTACTATCGGGCTTAGTTTCCGAGGAAGTAGAAGAGACGGAAGAATATAACGGATAATTTATTGAGACTGTTCCTATCAGGGGGAACAGTCTTATTTTTTTATTAAGTTTTTCTGGGCCAAGTGGCTGGAGACCGAGCGTGAAATGTCTCTGAGAAGCGGTCTCGCGGCCAAACCAGCTGGCGTTTTCGGGTGAAGTGTCCGTGAGAAGCGGTCTCATGGCCAAACCAGCCGTAAAATCGTGCAGAAATGTCCTTGACAAGTGATCTCACGGCCAAACCAGCCGTAAAATCGTGCAGAAATGTCCTTGAGAAGTGGTTTCAGGGACAAACCAGCCGTAAAATCGTGCAGAAATGTCCCTGAGAAGCAATCTCGCGACCAAACCAGTCGTAAAATCGTGCAGAAATGTCCTTGACAAGTGTTCTCACGGCCAAACCAACCGGAAAACATCTGCTAAAATGTACATCATAGAATGTTTATGAATACTGGTAATCTTAATGGGTTTCGTTATTTTCATCCTTTGTCACCACGTCCACTTTACCTGTACCCGGGTCAATTACCAGCCCGTGTACTTTTACTTCGGATGGCAATAGTGGATGGTTTCGGATGATATCAACACTTTGCTCTACAGATTTTTCCACAGTTTCAAATCCATGAAATTCATCTTCAAAATCAATTCCTGCGCGTGTGAGAGTTTTTATGGTGTCATCCGAAATTCCTCGACTGGCCATCTCTTCGGTTAATGCATTAACATCCACTTGGGACATACCGCAGTCATGATGACCAATCACAATTACTTCTTCAGCCTTTAATTTATAAATAGCAACCAGGATACTCTTCATTACACTGTCAAAAGGCTTTCGGATAATGGCCCCGGCATTCTTTACTATTTTCGCATCACCATTTTGTAGATTTAACGCTCGGTGCAGCAATTCAATCAGTCTTGATTCCATACAGGTGAAAATTACCATTCTTTTGTTCGGTATGCTATCCGTTTTGTAGGCTTCATATCCTTTCTCTGCTACAAATTTTTTATTAAAGGCAAGCATTTCTTCCAGGTGCATTATTTTACAACCCTTTCTTCAGAAAATTCAAATCATGTTAGTATGTACACTCCTGTTTAGTGTTTAGCATGCACATATTTTCTAATCCTTTTCCATGATTATACTTTTAGATGTGTTTAACATCAAATTGTAAGGATTGCTTAAGTCTATTGGTAGCAGGTTTGTTAATAGAAAGTTACACGGAAATATTTGAATATAAATAAAACTGGTAATAAGTAGCATATTTACTTAATATATGGGGTAACTAAATTTATATACGTATAAAACAGCATTCTTCTAAGAATAATAATTGAATATGAAATGAAAAGTAAAGGTCCAGATTTATAAGGAGGCGAAAAACATGACGGAAAAGAGACAAGGACAAACCGCAGCACTTGTATTTTCGACACTGGCAATGATTTTCGCATTCACGGCCTGGGGGATACTAAATCCAATGGCACAGGAAGTGGAAGCGCAGTTTGGGCTAAGTGCAACGCAAACTAGTATACTCCTGGCCGTCCCGGTGATTCTCGGTTCGATTATGCGGATTCCGCTCGGTATTTTATCCGATAAATACAGTGGGCGTAAAGTTTACACACTTACGATGCTGTTTACCGTTTTACCGTTAATCGGAGCAAGTTTTGCTGAAACATATGCCATGTTAATATTTTTTGCATTCTTTATTGGTATGGGTGGTACTACTTTCGCCATAGCGATCACGTATGTTTCAGGATGGTATCCGAAAGAAAAACAAGGGCTTGTATTGGGGATAGCCGGGGTCGGTAATATAGGTACAGCTGTGGCCAGCTTTCTCGTGCCGGTTCTCGTGGCTACATATAGTGTTCCCTGGGCATTTCGCATTGTTGCTATCGGTGTAGCAGTGATGGCCATTGTATTTTATTTTGGTACAAAAGAAAGGGAGCAGGCAGGGAATAAAACCTTTAAGGATTCTATGGAGGTGCTGAAATTTGGGCAGACTTGGCTGTTATCCGTATTCTATTTTTTAACCTTCGGCGTGTTCGTGGCTATGGGAATTTATTTGCCTACACTTCTCCAGGATTTATATGGTCTGACAGCAGTTGATGCCGGACAGCGGACGGCAGGATTTATCGTTCTGGCGACGTTCATACGCCCGCTTGGCGGTATGATTGCAGACAGGCTCAATCCAAAAATGCTCATCAGTATTGTCTTTACCGTTATTGCTGTTTGTGCAACCTTCATTGCTTTTTTCTCGAATAGTATTCTCTTATTTACTATATTTTGTCTGCTTCTTGCAGCTTTTGCAGGAATGGGGAACGGTGTTATTTTCAAGCTGGTTCCACTTGTATCACCCGCGAATACTGGGGCGGTTACGGGTATAGTAGGTGCAGCAGGTGGTTTGGGGGGATTCTTCCCACCAATTGTGTTAGGGGTTGTGAGAGATATGACCGGAGCCTATTTTCTCGGATTTATTCTCCTGGCTCTGTTCAGTCTTGGCTGTTTAATTGTCAATATGACGAGGAAACAGCTTGTAAATGGATAAATTATATACAGGTTGATGTATTGTGAACTTGTACTATCATATTGCAATCTCATTTTTTGTGACAAAAGTACTATTATCAAAAAATTCATAAAAAATCATTGTTTGTATTTGTTGAATATTGTATAATAGCTATACAATATAGGTGAGGAGTGGAGATATGGTAGAATTAATCCGCAATTGCCGTTTGTGTAAACAACCAATGGAGCGCAGCCCGTTTATGTTGTGTATGACTTGCCTTGCAGATTTTGAGAAAGTCAAGACTTTTACCAGAAAAAATCCACTCGTTTCTATGGAAGATATATCCCATTCAACAAACGTGCCTATTGGAAAAGTGGAAAAGATGATTGATTTGGGTGTTGAATTAAAGAACTGATATAAGAAATATACTTAAAATATGTTAAAGAAAACTATAGGACTGATCGTATTATAGATAGGAATGACCATTAGTGACAGGTCATTCTTTTTTATATTAGGCAGGCCAGAGGTTCTCTATATACCAGTTCTATAAAAATAAAACTTGTCTCTATATTGTATGTGATTTGCACGTAAGCTCACGACTATATGCAGGACAGCAGGCTGGTATTATTTTTGCACTGATACGTGGTATGATACAGGGAGAAAGGTAATACCAAACAAAACGGATTATTGTCTGCAGCAGGGGAGGCTGCGTCTGCTGTTTAAATGCCTGAAGCTGGGGTGACATATGCAAAATAAAGATGATCAGAAAGACCATGATATTATAGATGAAGATTTGTATGAGGAATTTGATGATGAAGAACTTTATGAGCTGGTCCAGGAGGAGAAACAAAAAGCACTTGAAAGGGCAAGACGGGAAAAAGAAGAGCCGATGCCAAAACGACGATTTCCAAAATGGATATTTTGGCTCATCGCCATTGCCATGGTGTTTAATATTTTTGCATTAATTCCACAGACATTTTCCATCCCTGCTATTGACTTTTTGCAGACTTCTGCAAGACTCTCCACGCAGGATGATATCCAAACGTATAAAGAATCAGTCGTAGTAGTGGAAACGATGGATTCCAGGGGTACAGGGTTTTCTATTTCAGAGGATGGAACGATTATGACAAACCATCATGTTATTGAAGGAGAAGAGGAAGTCACTGTTGCTTTTCCGGAGATTGGTTTATTTCAAGCGGAAGTAATTGAAAAATACCCGGATATTGATCTGGCCGTTTTAGAAGTGGAGGGCGAAGAAGCTTTTCCTTATTTAACACTGGCAGAAGAAGCTGAATTTCAGGAAGGTGAACATATTTACTTTATTGGAAATCCGTTAATGTTTAATGGGATCGCTAATGAAGGGACGATTGCCGGCTATACTGGTTTAAGCAGTTGGGATGAATCTGTGGTGATGCTCCAGGCCCCGGTTTACAGGGGGAACAGTGGGAGCCCGGTAATCAATCATGAAGGTAAAGTGATTGGCGTTATTTTTGCTACTTTGACGCATGATGTGGAAGGCAGAGTGGGGCTGTTCGTTCCGATTGATTATTATTATGCCCGGGAATGAATCTGAAGGGTGGTCGTTTACACCCGAAAATCAGAGGGTATGTATATTATATAAACGTCTATAGGGAGGCGGTAAATAATGTTTGCATTCACTTCTGATTTAAAAACATATAATATTGAAGCAACAGATGGTGGAATGGGTAAGGTACAGGATTTGTATTTTGACGACCACAAATGGGCAGTCCGCTATGCGATCGTGGACACGAGAAAATGGCTTCCCGGCAGAAAGGTTCTTTTATCTCCGGGATCATTTAAGGAAATAGATGATCAAGATAAAATTATGTATGTTGGATATGATAAGGAAACGGTAAGAAACAGCCCGCCTGTACCCGAAAACAAAGCATTTACCCGGGATACCGAAAATACGCTAATTGGCTATTATGGCTGGAGCAGATACTGGATGGGCAGTATGCTATGGGGACCGGAAGACAGGCCTTTAGCTACGTTTAATACACAGCCGGAACCAAGAAAGGTTAATGAGGAAAATGCAGTGCCAAGTGAAGAAAGACAATCAGAGCTCCGCAGTGAGGGCGAGTTGATTGATTGCCGTGTTCATGGTGATGATGGAAAACTTGGCCAGGTGAAAGATATTGTTTTTGATACCGAGTATTGGAAATTAAGGTATCTTGTGATTCAAAACAGTGAAAATTTCACGGAGGAGGAATATATATTATGCCCTTCAACGGATATTGAGACTGTTGATTGGAATGAAAGGGATGTTTACGTGAAGGGAACCACCTCAGTTCGTAAAAAAAAGTTTTATTATAACCGTGATGAAATCTTGGAAAATATATAGAGAAGAGAAAAGACTGTTTTGGTATCGCCCCTGAAAGTTAGAGTAAGAAAACTAACTTTCAGGGGTGTTTTTATGGCTGAATATAGTGAGGATCTTAAGATAAAGCTGGTTACCGAATACAGTACATGAATGGAAACCTTGGATATAGAAGATTGGCGAATTCCCAGGTGACAACTTCATTACTTATATTTCAGTTTTTACGCTTCAGGTAAATATAATTTAAACAAATTGTTAACCAATTGTGATGGAAACCACGTTCATTGTAAGGTAAGCTATATCAAAGCTGAACCAGTCCATACGAACTCTTCATGGTTCAAAGCTTATCTGGAAAAAGAGAAAAAATAGATATATCAAGATAGCCGGAGGTGATTCTCATGGCGGTAAGTGAACCTTTAAGAGGCATTTCATTGGAGGAATTGATTATTTCGGCACAACAGGGTGATGGTTCCATTCAGAATTTTTTATTACGCTCCTATCAGCCGTTTATCGCTACCTGTGTCTCTGAAGTATGCAAACGATTTATAGATCCAAAGAAAGATGATGAATTTAGTATAGGACTATGGGCTTTTAATGAAGCGATTCTGTCCTATACTCCTGAACGGGGATGTTCTTTTTTATCTTTTGCAAAGCTGGTTGTCAAACGAAAGGTCATTGATTATATTCGATATATTAAGCGGAAGCAGCCATTTTTTTCATTGGATGAGACGTATGACGCCGAGAAAATGGAAAACCCGAGAGAAATTTCAGCGGTAAAACGAAAGTATGCACAGGAACAGGACTGGATACATCTTCAGGAAGAGCTGCTGGAATATGAAGAGAAGCTTGGTATGTATAAAATATCATTAGCCGAACTTCCCGAACATGCTCCAAAACATCGGGATGCACGTGATTCAGCTGTTTATACCGCGAGAGTTCTTTATAAGGATCATGAACTACGTACATATGTATATCGAAAGAAAAAACTTCCAATCAAAGCATTATTGAAAAAAGTAAAAGTAAGCAAAAAAACATTGGAAAGAAACAGAAAATTTATTTTGGCGGTTTTTGTTGTTCTGGATGGAGATTATATTTATATTCTCGATTATTTAAAAGGGGTAGGAGAATAAAGTTGATCAGAAAAGAGCAGGGACAAAGCTTGGATAAAATTTGAACGAATGAGGTGTTACCAAAACTTCATTTCACATTGGGACTGCGCATAAATTCTTCGTGAATTCATTGCCACTGGCAGATGATGATCCCTTGGGCGTGTGGCGCCCTGAGGGATCTCATCAATACATTTAAAAAATTCTCCGCATGTTAGTTGGTATAGTTTTTTTGGTGATAAGATTATTTGTCCCCGCCCCCAGTGTTATGGTAAAAATCATCCTCTTTATTTTAGTTGCAGAAGTTAGATAATGAAACTTTACTTTTTCCGGCTTCTGTCATTTAAGATGACGGAGAGCTGACTTCTGTACTTATATCTTCATTACCATATTTGCTGAATCCTGTTTCATGGCATGATCCAGATAAAAAAGGAGGTTATCGTGGGAATCAATGACTTTGCTTTGATCCAGGGAATAGTGATATGCATTCAGAAAGTACTGTATTTTTTTTGAAAGCAAATCATCATTCGTGCGAACCATTAATACGAGTAAATCATCCCATTGGCCCCAAAGTGTATAATACAACGCTTTATCATAATCAGGTATATCCATTTTTCCCCTCCTTAAAAATAAGGGTCATTATATATTGTCTCCCCAAATTTATATATATTGTCTGGAACAAATATGGTGTTATTACCATAAAAAGGTTTTCTTTACATGAGCATAATATTAAGGCGCAGTTGCATACTAAAACCAAAATCGTAAGGAGGGCAAAATCTTATGAAATGGAAATTTTTAAGTGTGTTAACTGTGCTGGTGATCGCGCTTTCGGGTTGTACAATGGACAATAACAATAACACTGATGATGGAGCTATGGGTGGAAATAATGTTGAACCAACCCGCTATAACGATACAAACCGCGGGATGGATGACCAACGGGATTATGGAATGAGAAGGGGTTCCGAGCGGGAGCAGGAACGTAATGATACTGCACGTAACACGGATAATGACACCCGTTACGAGGTTGCTGATGAGGCAGCAGAAAAAATAACCGAGCAGGTGGATGAAATTGATCGTGCTTATGTGCTTACCACGGAAAATAATGCTTATGTAGCTGCCGGACTTGATATTGACCAATCGGACAGAAATGACCGTGACGGCCAGGGAACGGCAAATAATCAAAACCGTCAGGGCAATGATTTCGGAACAGATAATATGGGAAGAAATACTCCTGATGGAACAGATAACGAGCGCTTTGACGATCAGTTATCCGATGATGTAAAAGAAGAAATTTCCGAGATTGTACAGTCCGTTGATAATGATATTGACAATGTTTATGTAACAACCAATCCCGACTTTTTTGATTTAACGAATAACTACGCTGATGATGTAAACCGCGGACAGCCGATTGAAGGCTTCTTTGATCAAATAGGCAACGCCATCGAGCGCCTGTTTCCTCAGAACAGATAATAATAACCTTGGGGTCAGACCCCCACCATATTAACGCGTTAACGCGTTAATGCGGTGGGGGTCTGACCCCTTTTAAATTTCAGTAACATATGGTATGATTACACATATAATTCATACTATCCATAGTAAAATACTATGTTTAAATAAATAAGCGGAGTTGAGTAAAATGGGCAGGGAGTTTCTGCATATATTTGATGGATGGGCGGATACGTATGATGCCAGTGTAGCAGGCCATGATGAACAATACTCTAAAGTGTTCGAAAACTACGAAAAGATTCTGCGGGCAGTCGTGGAACAAGCAAATCCAGGAACCATTCTTGAATTTGGAGTGGGCACAGGAAACTTAACGGAAAAGCTCCTCCGGGCTGAATACCATGTAATTGGAATTGAACCTTCCGAGGCAATGCGAAAGGTAGCAGGAGAAAAGCTGCCGGAGCTAACATTATACGAAGGGGATTTTCTCGATTACCCTGAGTTTGAAATCGATGTAAACACTATTGTCAGCACATTTGCATTTCATCATTTAACTGATTCTGAAAAAGAGGTTGCTATCAAAAAGTTTGCAGGTCTTCTCACACAAAAGGGCAAAGTGGTCTTTGGGGATACGATGTTTACCTCGGATTTACACAGAATGACTGTCATCAAAGAGGCAAAAGAAAACGGGCATTTTGATTTGGCTGTGGATTTGGATCGGGAGTATTACCCAAACATTGATTTGTTGCGTAATATTTTTACTTCGCATGGTTTTGATGTAACATTTAGGCAGATGAATTATTTTGCCTGGCTTGTCGTGGCAACGAAAAAATAAGGAGAGGATTTACATGGCAGAGAAAATGAATGTGGAAAGTTTCAATTTGGATCATACAAAAGTAAAAGCTCCATATGTTCGGCTTGTTGGTGTAACAGAGGGTGCGAACGGAGATAAAGTGTATAAATACGACCTGCGTTTTAAACAGCCGAATAAAGAACATATGGAAATGGCTGGTTTGCATTCCATTGAACATTTAATGGCGGAGAATATCCGCAACCATATGGATAATGTATTGGATATTGGACCAATGGGGTGTCAGACAGGATTTTATCTATCTATTTTAAATAATGACAGCTATGAAGAAGTAACTAAAGCACTGGAGAAAACATTGAATGATGTCCTCGAAGCAGATGAAGTTCCTGCATGTAATGAAGTGCAATGCGGTTGGGCAGCCAATCATAGTTTGGAAGGCGCAAAAGAAATCGCCCGTGACATGCTGGATAAAAAAGATGGCTGGCATGAGGTGTTTTGATTAAGTATGAATCGGATTTGAGGAGAGAACATGACATTATATCATTCAGCTCATGAATTAATCGGCAATACCCCTTTACTGGAACTGAGGAAGTTTCCTCTTCCGGAGGGGGTGCGTTTATTTGCAAAACTGGAATTTTTTAATCCCGGAGGCAGTGTCAAGGACCGGCTCGGCGCAGCATTAATTGAAGATGCGCTGGAAAGAGGTGTACTGAAAGAAGGTGGGACAATTATTGAGCCTACTGCAGGTAACACCGGCATTGGGTTGGCCCTTGCTGCAATGGATAAAAACCTTTCCGTCATTTTTTGTGTGCCGGAACATTTCAGCCGGGAAAAACAGTTAATTATGCAAGCACTTGGTGCAAAAATTGTACACACGCCGAAAAGTGAGGGAATGGTTGGAGCAATTGAGAAAACCAAAGAACTTGTAAACAACATTCCAAACAGTTACGCACCACAGCAATTCCATAATGATGCAAACCCGGCAACCTATTACCGCACCCTTGCACCCGAGATCTGGGAAGATCTGGACGGAAAAGTGGATGTGTTCGTTGCCGGAGCAGGTTCCGGCGGGACATTTACAGGAAGTGCCAAATATTTTAAAGAAAAAAATCCGAACGTAAAAACCGTTATTGTGGAACCGGAGGGCTCTATTATTGGCGGTGGTGAACCAGGCCCGCATCGAACAGAAGGAATTGGCATGGAGTTTCTGCCGGAATATATGGAATCGGATCACATGGATAAAGTTTATACAGTAACTGATGATGATGCATTCAGGCTTGTGAAAGAACTGGCGGAAAAAGAAGGGATGCTGGTGGGAAGCTCTTCAGGTTCTGCCATGTATGCGGCATTGGAAGAAGCAACATCTGCCCAGCCCGGAACAAATATTGTTACCGTTTTTCCGGATGGCAGTGATCGTTATTTAAGCAAAAATATTTATACTGCAGAGTGAGGGGAAAGCAAATGCGGGATAAGACAAAAATGATTCATGGCGGAATTACCGGTGACGAAAGAACAGGCGCGGTTTCTGTTCCCATTTACCAAGTAAGTACGTATAAGCAGGATGGTGTGGGGAATCTGAGGGATGGCTACGAGTATTCCAGAACGGGAAATCCGACCAGGCGTGCACTGGAAACCGTGATTCGGGATCTGGAAAACGGAGAAGCCGGCTTTGCCTTTGGATCCGGCATGGCTGCAATTACTTCTGTCATGATGCTATTTGAAACAGGCGACCATATTGTCATGACCGATGATGTATACGGCGGGAGTTACCGCCTGTTCGCAAATGTATTGAACAGATTCAACCTGGGACACACCTTTGCTGACACAAGTGATCCGGCAAAAGTGGAAGCAGCAATTCAGGAAAATACAAAAGCCTTATTTATAGAAACACCGACAAATCCACTTTTAAAAATAACAGATCTGAAAAAAATGAAGGAAATTGCTGATAAGCATAACCTGCTTCTCATCGTCGATAATACTTTTGCCACACCTTACTGGCAAAAACCACTTGAATTCGGGGCAGATATCGTATTGCATAGTGCAACTAAATATATCGGCGGGCACAGTGATGTGGTATCCGGCTTGGTAGTGGTGAAAACAGCAGAGTTGGCGGAAAGGCTTCATTTTATCCAAAACTCAGTCGGAGCAGTGCTTGGACCGCAGGACTCCTGGCTGCTGATGCGCGGGATCAAAACCTTGGCGTTGAGAATGGAAGCTATTGAAGAAAATACGAAGAAAATTGTACAATTTCTAAAAAAACATCCGCAGGTCTCAGCGGTTTATTATCCGGGTTTGGAGGGTCATCCGGGCCATAATACTGCCAAAAATCAGGCAGATGGATTTGGCGGCATGATTTCCTTTGACGTCGGCAGTGAAGAGAAGGCTGATGAAGTATTGAAACGGGTTAAATACTTTATATTGGCGGAAAGCCTTGGTGCAGTGGAAAGTTTAATTTCCATACCGGCCAAAATGACCCATGCGTCCATTCCTCGTGAACGTCGAAATGAGCTTGGAATTACTGATGGACTTATTCGTGTCTCTGTCGGCATTGAGGATGCAGATGATTTAATAGATGATTTGAAAATGGCTCTGGCATAAAGCCGGATCAGGATTTAGGTGAATTGAATACAGCTGAATAAGCAAAAAAAACGATTGGACCGCCCGGTCGTTTTTTTTTACGTAAAATAAGTGACCGAATAAAAGTAAACAGCTGCAAGCAGAATTAGTAATGTTAAGGGATTGAGTGAAACTTTCATGTACTTTCTTCGTATTAGACAGTGGTAACTATATTATTGGTTGATGAATATTAATCACCGGAGGGGTATACATGTTAGGGGACATTAATGATCGACTTGAACGAATAAGTGAAAGAATGAAAAAGAAGCGAAAATGGGAAATGCAGCTTTCAGATTATAAAGCGGAATTAAGCGATGTGGAAAAAATGATTTCCGGGTTGGAAGATCAGCTCACTGATGAAATGAAAGATGTTAAAAAGTTGGAGAGAATAGGGTTTACAAACGTATTTCGAGCAATTCTCGGCATAAAAGAAGAAAAGCTGAACAAAGAGAAGCAGGAAGTAGTCGCTGTCCAATTAAAACTGAAGGAAGCCAATAAAACCAAAAAGGAAATTGTTCAAGCTATACAAGAGGTTAAAAATAAATTACAAGATGTGGTAAATATAGAAAAGGAGTATGACAGCATATTATTAGAAAAAGAAAAAATAATAACCGAAAGCAAATCCTTTTCTGCCCGACAATTATTCGAAGTGATTGAAAAAAAGGGGGATATTCAGGCATATATAAAAGAACTAAAGGAAGCCATTCAAGCAGGCGAAATTGTTAAAATGGCGCTTGCAGATGCGGTGAGTTCGCTGGAAAAGGCAGAAGGGTGGGGAACATTCGATATGTTTGGCGGAGGCGCAATTGCTGGTCTGGTGAAACACAATCATATTGATCAAGCCGAAGAACATATTCATGTGGCACAATCCAAAATGAGGACTTTCCAAAAGGAATTACTCGATCTGGAGGGAAATTCAGAGGTGCAAGTTGACATTTCCGGCCTATTAAAGTTTGCCGATTTTTTCTTTGATGGAATTATTGCCGACTGGCTGGTTCAAGGTAAGATAAAGGATTCATTGGAACAGGCCAAAAATCAGGAAAAGAATGTAAACCGAATTATAACGGATTTGAAGTACCAGAAAGATCAAAACGAAAAGACGTTGGAGGGTATTAAAAAAGAAAGAGAAACATTGATTACCCGGTTTTAAAGCCATGTTTTTCTCAACTGTCCTTTTCTATATGGTATGATAAAATGTATTATAAATATGAATGTTTTGGAGGATGAACAGATGAGCGAAAAAGTGTTGGCTTATTTAAACGAAAATAGGGACAGGTTGCTGGACCAATTATATGATTTCTTGACTATTCCAAGTGTGAGTACGGACAGTGAGTATAAAAAGGATGTGGAAAAAGCAGCTGATTTTATTGTTACATATTTAAAAAATATTGGATTTGAACAGGTGGAAAAACAGTCTACAGGCGGTCATCCACTCGTGTATGCGGAGTATAATGGCGCGGGAGCAGACGCGCCTACGGTTCTATTTTACGGTCACTATGATGTTCAGCCGGTGGACCCGCTTGAATTATGGGATAGCGACCCTTTTAAACCGGAGGTAAGGGATGGAAGACTGTACGCAAGGGGATCGAGTGATGATAAAGGGCAGGTGTTTATGCATCTTGCCGTATTTGAAGCTTTTATGAAAACAGAAGGACGTTTGCCGCTCAATGTAAAAGTTTGTATTGAAGGGGAAGAGGAAATCGGCAGCGAAAATTTATATGATATTTTACAGGAGAAAAAAGATCAATTCGAGGCCGATTTTGCAGTCATATCCGACTCGGGAATGGTTGCCAAAAACCAGCCTACGATTTTATATGGATTAAAAGGATTTACCGGAATCGAAATTACTGTTACCGGTCCGGACCATGACCTGCATTCCGGCATGTATGGCGGCGCTGTTAGAAACCCGATTATGGCGTTGAACCATATTCTTGCCTCCATGAAAAATATGGATGAAGTGATCACGGTGGATGGTTTTTATGATGGGGTAGAACCACTGTCGAAAGAAGAACGTGAATTAATTGAGCAGGTGCAGGGAGAGGACTATAGGCAAGCAACCGGAGTAAATGAAACGGCTTCTGAAAAAGGCTATACAGCAAAAGAGCATACAATGGCAAGGCCAACTTTTGAAATTAACGGTATTTATGGCGGTTATCAAGGAGAAGGTACCAAAACAATTATCCCATCCTCCGCTACAGCAAAAATTACCTGCCGTCTTGTGCCGGGACAGGAACCGGAGCAAATCCAGCAATTGCTGGAAGACCATATTAAAAAGACAGCGCCTTCCGGTGTCACTGTAAAAGTGAAAAAAGAAAAGCTTTCGGCAAAAGCGTATAAAGTGGAGCCAAGTCATCCATTAATTGAAAAAGCGGCAAAAAGCTATACAAAGGCATTCGGCAAAAAAACCGTGTATGTAAGAATGGGTGGTTCCATCCCCGTGGTGGAATGGATCGATGATATTTATGATATCCCAATAGTATTGCTGGGGTTTGGCACGCCGGATGACAGGCTGCATTCCCCGAATGAAAGTTTTCCATTGGACAGTTTTGATAAAGGGATGGAGACGTTAGTGTATTACTGGAATGAGGTAAATAGTAATTAAGCATATTTAGAGTAGGATTAGGAGGTTTTCTTTTATGCAATATGCCGTTATTACAGGTGTTTCCAAGGGACTTGGAGAGGCTGCTGCGGTGAATCTGATGGAAAAAGGGATTCATGTGCTTGGTATATCAAGGTCAGGAAATGATCAATTGCCGTCTGTTGCCGAAAAAAACCATGTTTCGTATGATCATTACACGTGTGATATTGGTGATCTGTCTGCCTTGGAGCAGACTTTTCAGCAAATAAGTGAAGCTGTGTTTGGGCAGGAAGTTTCGAAGCTGTATTTGGTCAATAACGCAGCTGTCATCGACCCTGTGGATCAATCCATGAATATTAAAGCAGAAGATCTGGACTATCATATAAAAGTAAATGCGACGGCTCCGATGGTATTCATGAATAAGTTTCTTTACAAAGCCGACCAGGAAAGTGTGCCATTTGTCGGTGTGACAGTTACTTCAGGTGCTGCTGAAAGACCGATTTACGGTTGGAGTGCTTACTGCAGCACCAAGGCGAGCATTAATATGTATACAGAAACAGCTGCCCTGGAACAGGATCAGTTAAATACGAAGAATAAGGTCATTGCATTCAGCCCAGGCATCATGGACACCCCGATGCAAGGCAGGATCAGGGAAAGCTCAGAATCGGAATTTGCCGATGTAGAAACCTTTAAAGGGTATAAAGAAAACAATCTGCTGAAAGACCCTTCCATCGTTGGAAAGGTGCTTGTTGATATTTTGACAGATGAAAAATTGAAGAATGGGAAAATATATTATGTGAATGAGTATGTGTAAAAGTACAGAAAAAAATCGGCCTTTTTTAAAAGGGAAAGGAATAATATTAAGAGGCTGGAACAGAACTCTAAGTAAGCATTCAAAAGGAGAACAATCTACCATATTAGCTTCGTAAATATCCGTAAATTCCTGCTGAAGCTGCTCGCGGTAAAGAAGTCACTCTGAAAAGACCAGAGGAAGTTTGAGCGATGTCGCACTTGTACCCGGAGGTGAAAGTGAAGTATATTACCGGAGTGGGTTTTAAGTACAAATTTAAGGTTGTTCGAATTACTGTTTACTGAAAGGGTTTTGCCACAGCCCCTTTGCTTTTTATTACCTTCCGTCAGCAAAGAGATAATCACTATTTAATAGGAAAAGGGGTTATTTTTAATGACTTTTAAAAAGGATTGTTAATGTACTTCTTATCATCAACTTCCCTGGTAGGATAAGGTTTCGGCTTTTTTTCATTACATATCGGTTGTTAGCTACTGATTTCTAACTCGTAAATATTTAACACCGAGCAAAAAGATTAGCAAACATCTGGTACATGCCAGGGGTGTTGTTTGGATAACGTTTGAATGTGACTTCTTTTAAAAAGTGTATCCCATCTCGCCTCTTATGTTTTTCTGTTGCACTGATCATCCAGTCAACACCTTACTTATCCTGGACTAAAGCAAACATCGATGCCCTCGATACTTCACTGGGTCCCATATCTTTTCTGATACCGATATCAACGATTCTTTGCTAAAAATCCTTTGCTTTCGCAATAGCCTTCGTTTTTGATTTTCTTCTGTCCCATGTAATGCTGATATAATCGCTGGTTTAAATTCCTAATTCCGTCATTCATGCCATAAATTTTGCAACTTCTTCAGACATGTTTTGCGCTTCCAGCATATCAGCAACCATCTCGACATCACTCATTAGTGTATACATCACTTCGGAACCAAAAGTTTTCTCGTCATTAATTTTCAACCACAAGTCTTCCATCTCGAAATACTTTGCTCACATTTCGAATATCCTTTATCTTTTGTAAAGGGTCTCCATCTATAACTACTAAATCAGCTGCTCTTCCCTGTTCAATAATGCCAATTTCGTTGCTTTGTAATGCAACGGCAGCGTGAGACGTTGCCGCTTGAAGTGCCTCCTTAGGTGTAAGGCCGCTTTCAACGAGTAATTCCAATTCTTCGTGCATACTTGGACCGAATAAGACACCGGGCATCCCAGCATCACTGCCTGCCAGAATTAGGCCGTCTGCATTATGAAACTCCTTTACTCGTTCAAGCTGAGCGTACTTCATTTCTGGATCACTGTTCAACGTTTCGACAAGTAACGTTGGTGTCATCGATACTCCTTGCTCAGTAATTTCTTCTAGTAAATCATCATCCCAGCCATTTCTAACAGCCCCGGCACCAATATGCTCTAAGCCATCGACGCCCGCCGCGAGTAGGTCTTCCAAATCGTCGATTCTCCCCCAATGACCGAATACCGGTATATTGTGAGCGTGAGCTTCGTCTACGATGCTTTGTAAAACATCTTCATCGATGGGTTCCAACTGAGAGTCATCGGGACCTCTCTCTTGGATTACTTTAATCAAGTCGACACCGTCATTAGCCAGCTGTTGTACATTTTCCCGAGCTTCTTCTGGTGTATCAGGATAAAGAACGACTTCGGAATGTGGGTCGGTGCCGACCGTTGCGATAGGATGACCTTCTAATGTTGTAAATAATGATCCTGAAGCATAAAGGCGCGGTCCTTCAAGTTCTCGATCGTTGACAAGGTCGCGAAATTCCATGATCCACTCATGTTCATCTCCGACGCTGCGAATCGTTGTGACTCCATGTTCTAAAAAATTATTTCTCTTTTCCGGAGTGAATCTTACAAAATCAGCAATCATTTTTGGGAACGATAACATTCCGAACTCTTCACCTTCTTCGAGTTCAAGCATTCCCAAGTGTACATGCATATCAATGAGGCCGGGCATAATTGTTTTTCCATTCAGGTCCTTAACGGTTGCAGTGCCTGGTATATCAATATCTTCACCTACTTCTACAATCATACCGTCTTCAATCAGGATTGTGCTATCACTATAAGGTTCCAACTCTTCACCGACGAGTACGGTCGCATTTGTAAGCGCCAGGTAGCCTCCTTGTTCGTCTGAAATGTAATAAATCGTTGCATAATAATAGGTAAAGCCGCTAACAACGGCCAGTACAATCAGAATAACTGCTGTTAAGCATAAAAGTTTAAAAAACCTCCAGAAAGAAATTTTACGATATTTTTTCTTATCTTTAGCCATGTTCATTACTAAGCTCCCTTTCACATATTATTGAAATAGAAGAACAGCAACATAACAATAATATGCTCTTTCTGTTTGGTATTTACGAACCTAAATATCAATAGGCATCCTTTTTGTTAATAATCGGATAACCGATATAACAAATAGAATCAATATCAAAATGCCTGCAACGGCAACCCATGATGAGAAAGGCTCTAATGCCGAAAACCGGGCGGAAATCGGGAAATCCAGTGCGATTCTTAATAGCGTATCTTTCAATATATTTAAAGTAATCGCGATGGCAATAAACCCTATACTGATGATGGTACCGCCTCTGTAAAAGGCTGCACTGATCAGCCACCCAAGCAAATAAAATATAAAAATATTCAAAGCAAATATAATGATTGCCAACACCCAATTACTGGAAGGATCCATGTTGGGGCTTAAAATAACAGAAAGAATTAAATCTCCAATGATGCTGCCCAGACCGCTATCAATATCTATTAATACGTCATTGAAAATTTCATTTAAATCCTGTGCTTTGTAACTCATGTTTAACCAATTTATTAAAATAAATCGTTCCACGATAGAAATCAAAAGTGTAATAATAGGAATCGCAATGGATACTCCAATAGAAGCGAGAAGCGTCCCTTCAAAATAATTTTTTCGCGTTACTCCATTTTCTACAAAATAAGGGAGGAAGGTTATGGTAATCAATCCAATGATAAGCATATAAATGTTGGAAGCGATCATTAATGAGCCATAGAACCCGCCGTCTACTTCAGTACCTTGTACGAAGTTAGCTATCCTTTGAATAATGTTAATGATGAGCATGACACCAAGAAATCCAAATGTCCATGACATCAGGGTCAAAAACATATCTGCTGCTATTTTAGGAGAGTTTCTCATCCGCATTTTCCTCCTCTGTTAAATGAATAAACAAATCATGAAGTGAGACAGGTCCTACTTCAAGCCCTTGATCCAATGCTGTTTTTCTTTCTCCGTCTGAGAGTTCACCATAAATCATGACCGACTTTGTGCTGCCTAATTGTTCCTCGCTAAGCTGCTCTTTTGGCTGAACAAACGCCTCGACGAGTTCTTTATTACCAGTTATTCTGGCGCCCTTTGAAGTAAGGGAGTCATAATCCTCCTGAAGTAAAAATTCTCCGCGTTTCAAAATAATGACTTCATCAAATAGATAATCCATTTCTGATACCAGGTGAGTTGACAGAATCATAATCCGGGGATGATTTTCCTGTTCATTTAATAATTCTTTATAAAAGATTTCTCTTGCTGGTGCATCCATGCCGAGATATACTTCATCAAATATCGTAATCGGTGCTCTGCTCGCTAAACCGGTAATGACATTAACTGCAGATTGCTTACCCTTGGAAAACTTTTTAATTGGTTTCTTTCTGTCGAGTTTGAATCGTTCTACAAGATATTCTGCATAGGCCATATCGAAATACGGACGATAATGTTGTATACCTTGAAGCACATTAATTACATTACCTGTTTCATCCTGATAATCTTTGTCATATAAAAATGCTACTTGCTGCATAATTTTATCATTTTCAAACGGTATTTCTCCGTTGATGGTTACTGTTCCAGCTGTTGGTTCACGAAATGATGCCAAAATGGAAAGGAGGGATGTTTTCCCTGCCCCATTTCTGCCCAACAGCCCGTATATTTTCTTTTCGGCTATTTCAAAAGTAACTTCCTGAAGTGCTTTCTGTTTTCCAAAATGGAGTCCTAAATGATCCGCTTTTACATTCATTCTGCTTTTCGCCCCTTTACGTTTTTGATAAATTGAATGATTTCATCCTCTGTAATTTCCAACTTATTTGCTTCATGAACCATTTTTACAACATAGTCTTCCAGAAATGATTCCTTGCGTTTTTGCACTAATTTTTCTCTGGCTCCAGCAGCTACAAACATGCCAATCCCTCTTTTCTTATACAAAATACCTTCCTCCACTAACTGATTTACACCTTTTGCTACCGTTGCATGATTAATTTTGTAAAAATTAACGAGTTGATTGGTGGAAGGTGCTTGCTCATCTTCTTTAAGTTGATGGTTAATAATTTGATCTTCAATCTTTTCACGAACTTGAAGATAAATCGGTTTATCCTGATCAAAAGAGTTACTCATGATTATCTCCCACTATTCTTTATTATAGTTTTATGGTAATACAGTGTTACGGTTATATACTCATGTGTATAACCGTAACAGCTATAGAGTATATAGTCAATACCTGTATTATATTTTTGTTTATTAAGGTTATGTTAAATTGAGCGGCGGGGAAGGGAGAGGCAAGGTATTCTTTGATGATTTAGAAGTTATGGAAAGGAAACGCTAGTTATTTTTTCCCAAAGCATCCCTTCCCTGCATAAGCTGAAATGGAGAATATACGAGGGGGGATTGGATGAGCAAAGAGACGGTTGGTTATGGTTCCGGGTTTGCGCTCATAGTCGTACTGTTTATTTTATTAATCATTATTGGCACAGCCTATACAGGCAGGTATGGGAGTTATTAACAAAACGCATATAACAGAGGCAGCCAGCCTCTGTTTATATTTTGAAAATTGCCAATTGAGGGGTCAGACCCCCTTGCTAAATGCTTTTTGAATAAACGTAGATGTGATACACTTTATGTTGTATGTTGAAATTTTTCATGCTCGTGTTAGTTTATTTTCATATATAATTTAAAAGTGTAAATGAAAGGAAGAACGGAATGATCACAAGGAAGAGTCAACGAGAAATTGAAAAAATGAAGGAAGCGGGCGACATTCTGGTCAAATGCCATAAGGAAATCGCCAAAATAATAAAGCCCGGTATTACTACGATGGAAATTAACGCATTAGCGGAGAAAATTATGAAAGAACATGGAGCGACACCGGAACAAAAAGGGTATAACGGATATGAATTTGCAACCTGTGCATCCATTAATGATGAAATCTGCCATGGTTTTCCTCGAGATGAGAAGTTGCAGGATGGAGATATTGTGACGATTGATATGGTCGTAAATAAAGATGGTGGATTGGCAGATTCAGCCTGGACGTACGCTGTGGGAAATGTGGATGAAAAAGGGCGTCGTTTAATGGAGGTAACAAAGAACTCACTTTATAAAGGCATTGAACAGGCCAGGGCGGGAAACCGCATCGGAGATATTGGCCACGCAATTCAAACGTATGCGGAAGGGGAAGGATTTTCTGTTGTACGTGACTTTACAGGACATGGTATTGGACCAACACTCCATGAAGACCCGCATATTCCCCATTTTGGCCTGCCAAATAAAGGGCTGCGCTTAAAAGAAGGAATGGTCATTACGATTGAGCCAATGATCAATGAAGGCAGTTGGCACAGTAAGATGGATGCCAACAATTGGACTGCCAGAACAATAGACGAGGGCAGATCCGCCCAATATGAACATACGATTGTTATTACGAAAGATGAACCATTGCTATTAACTGATCAGGACCAATAAATATACACATAGGAAATGCTGTCCGGAACTATGTACTTCACGGACAGCATATTTCATGTGCTCACGTATTGTATTTTAGCCTTCTGCCCCCAAATAAGATAGTGATCACGGGACTTAACAGACAAAAGAAAGCAAACGGCAGATACATGAGCACCGGAACACCAAGTACATCGGCGATAAACACTCCGCACACACTCCATGGCACTAATGGGTTGATAACAGTGCCGGCATCTTCCAATGTTCTGGAAAGTGCCTTTCTTGATAATCCGGCTTTTTCATACATCCCCCTGAACGTTTCTCCGGTCAGCAGGATGGATAAATATTGCTCTCCTATTACGACGTTGACACCGATAGCTGTGGCAGCAGCTGAAATAATCATGGAACGGACCTTTTCCAGCTTCTTTTGCAATGCCTCCAGCATGCTCGGAACAATTCCGGTTACAAATAGAAGCCCTCCCAGACCCAAAGCTAAAATAACCAGTGATATTGTAAATAGCATACTGTTGATTCCGCCCCTTGTCAGCAGCTCATTAACCGGCTGGAAATTCGTGGATGCTGTATATCCATTAAACCAAATGTTACCAATATCGGAGAGAGGCAACTGATGTATAATTTGAGCCGAAACGGCAGCGACTAAGCTGCTTATTGCAAGGGCAATGAAAGCAGGAATTTTAAAGATGGTACATACAATCAACAAGATTAATGGAATCCAGGACGTCCAGTGAATAAGTCCGGTTGCCTGGAGGGCTGCCTGATAATCATTTCCATTTTGGGTTAAAACTGTCTGACCGGGCGACAAAATAACAAACAGGATAAAAGAGATAATAAAGGCCGGTATCGTTGTCCAACTAATATGTTTAATATGTTCAAATAAATCTACTCCGACTATCGTAGAGGAAAGATTTGTTGTATCCGACAGGGGTGACATTTTATCTCCAAAAAAAGCACCGGAAACAATAGCCCCGGCTGCAATGGCCAGGTTGGCATCAAGAGCACCTGCAATGCCAATAAAGGCGACTCCGATCGTGGCAGTGGTCGTCAGGGAGCTTCCTAATGACACACCAATAATCGCAGTTACTGCAAATATAACAGCATAAACCCATGTGCCGCCGATAAGGGAAAAGCCGACATCGATTAACATTGGAATCGTCCCGCTCATCATCCAACTGCTGATCAATATACCGATAAGGAAAAACAAAAAGACAGCACCCATACCGGTTTTTGCCCCTTCAATCATACTGTTCTGCAAAACTTTAAAAGTAATTTTTTTTAGGACACCGTATGCAATAAGCAGAAAAATCCCCAGCAAAATAGGAACATGGGGAGAAGTTTCGAGTCCTATTATAAAATAACTGATGGTGCAAATGATGAGAATGGATAATACTATTGATTCAGCCAGGGATGGCTTATGTTCAGGATGAATGGAAAACATGATGGAAGCCTCCTTTTGATGATAAAAACCGGTCACTATCAACCTTTTTATAATAATTAAACAAATTTCTAAGCTTGGTCCCTTTATTATTCTATGCGTTTAAGCTATAATAATCTAATTATAACTTCATGGGGGCGTCAGAATATGGAGACAAAAACAGCAGAAAAACATCAATCACCATCCGTGCAAATGGTGCAGCGGGGTATTGCTGCCGGTTTCCCCATCATGCTCGGTTATTTGCCGATTGCAATTACATATGGTGTGTTGGCGCAGCAGGCTGGAATGACCTTAACAGAATTAACATTAATGAGTGTCATGGTATTCGCCGGAGCCAGCCAGTTAATGGGGGCAAATATGATAGCGGTGGGAGCCGGGGCTCTGGAAATAATTATTGCCACCTTTGTTTTGAATTTCCGCCATTTTGTTATGAGTCTTTCTTTTATGAATCGACTTCGCAGTGTGCCATTACGCTGGAAAGCGCCACTTTCACTTGGTTTAACGGATGAGACATTTGCTGTGTCGGCACTTCATCCAAAAGAAGCAAAAATGGAAAAAGGGGCTTTGTTTTATACCGCACTCATTTTAACCGCGTATGCTTCATGGGTACTCGGCTCATTTTTGGGTGGTGTATTGGGAGATGTCATCCCTGAAAGGCTCAGTCAAAGTATGGGAATTGCTCTTTATGCCATGTTTATTGGTTTACTCATACCTTCCGTGAAAAAAGAGTTGAGGGTTGGCCTTATTGCCCTTATTGCCATGCTAATTAATGCTTTATGCGTTCAATTGGGGATGAGTACAGGCTGGGCCATTGTAATGGGTACTATTTTTGGCGGGATGAGTGGAATTTACTTGTTGAAGGGGGAGAAAGCATGATACTTCTAATTATTATCGGCATGTCTTTAGCAACAATGATTCCCCGCATTATTCCGGCTTTCATTGTCGATAAATTACAATTTCGCGACTGGGTAAACCGTTGGTTAAACGCTATTCCCTATGCAGCACTTGGGGCTTTGATTTTTCCGGGAGTACTTACCGTTCAGCCAGATCAACCGCATATCGGACTGGCAGGCGGACTTGTTGCTGTTGTTTTAGCCTATATTGGCCTAAATGTTATATTAGTAGTAATTGGTGCCATTGCTGCAGTATTTTTATTATCCATCTAAATAATTCATATAAGAAAAACGCAGGTTCAGTATAATGCATGCTTCCTGCGTTTTTGTTTTATAAATTGTCCCGTAAAAGAAAGCTGATCTATGCAAATATAACTTTTTATAGCTTACCTATTGAAATTATTCTAAAAATTTAGTATAATAGTCAAAAGAGGAACAAGGGGGCATGTTCCATGAAAAAACAAAAGCAAATTTTAAAATACTATCGTTATACAGGAAAAGCCATTCCTGCCAGGAGAGAAGTCGCTTTTGAACTGCAGCTTGCTTCCCGGCTGGAACTGGATGAATTATGTTTTAATTACAACAAAGAAAAACTGGAAGCTGCAATTAATCATGCACTTAAAACAGGCGACAGGAAATTATTCATGGAATTAAGTGAAGCCTATAAACAGTTTATTTGGGAATAATGGGCAAATATTACTCCCCTTGGTGTAAAGAGTAATGAACTTGTTTGGAAATCAATTTGGGGATAAACAAAAT
The DNA here is from genome assembly GCF_055379185.1 of Virgibacillus kimchii. Taxonomy (NCBI): domain Bacteria; kingdom Bacillati; phylum Bacillota; class Bacilli; order Caryophanales; family Bacillaceae; genus Virgibacillus; species Virgibacillus kimchii. Next base: position 4,222,704 of record NZ_AP043951.1, read on the forward strand.
TCTGCAAGTATGCGAAATAAAAAGAAACAGAAAGGCAATTCTAATTGAGCCCTGCCAGGGTAGGCAGGGCTATTTTGATGAAGAGGGATGGAGGAACTTAATGGAAAAGAAGCAATCAATAAATGACAGGCAAAACAGTATTCTTTTTTACATACTGCTCTGTTCTTTGTTTTTTGGTGTTGGAGCGGAAATCATATTAGGGGCACCGGCGGAAAATTTGTTGACATTGAGTATTGGTGGTTCAATTGCTTTAGTTGTCATAGGGATCTTCCGTTATAAAAAGATGTACGAGAAATCGATTCCCTTTATTGCTGTTTTAGCATTGGGGTCTGTGGCGTTATTGATCATGATCAGTTCGGATTATGTAACAAACATATTATTTGTATTCTTTTTGCTCGCAGTGGCAGCCGTATCATTATCGATAGCAGTTTTAACAACCGCCGGGGTTGTAGGTTTGGGGCTAATGGGCTTTTATGTTATAGCAAAAGGGGAATTGGTTGGTTTCGATGCCAGGGCAGCCGCCATAT